>JAZLFZ010000001.1:0-18870 GCA_045616065.1 Bacteroidaceae bacterium
CCCTATTTCAGGTGGTTATTGTGGCGGGGTTCCACCTCTTCCCATTCCGAACAGAGAAGTTAAGCCCGCCCGCGCCGATGGTACTGCACACCCGTGGGAGAGTAGGTAGCCGCCGTTTTTAATGAAGAAGCCCCGAGCCGAGAGCTCGGGGCTTTTTTCGTAATAGGCAGACTTCCTGCCCTCCCACGCGGTGGGGCTTGCGGCGACGGCCGAAATGCAGTAGGAAGCCGCCGTTTTTAATGAAGAAGCCCTTCAGTCAACCGACTGGAGGGCTTTTCTTTTTTGTAACTATAAGTAACTATAGAATTTGCACAGGATTGTCATTCCGAACGGATGTGAGGAATCTCAGCCTGGCCTCACTTTGTTCGGAATGACAATATAGTATCTAAGTTGGTGAAGACGCAAGAATTTATCGTTTTTACCTTCACCCTTCAGCCTTTCTTCGTAAAGTGCAGAAGGATAGTGTGTTGCGGAAATTTCTACTTTCAGTTTACTTTCAGCCTCTTTCAGTGTGCCTTCAGTACGATTTGTTAGATGTATCTCCGAACATTTTCTTCTATAAGTATTGTTGGAAGGGCTGGATCTGTCATGCAATATTGTGGATGATCATTTTTTGTTTTTGGGAAGTTGTTTTTTATCCTGCATTTTACGTTTGTTACTTTTGTGTGTAACTACTCTCATGATGCTTTTAATTCCTTTTATTGATGTTTTTTTCTGTATATTGTGTGGTGAAGCGAAAAAAAATATTTTTTTTGTAATTTTTTTCTTTCTTTCTTTGTTAGTATATGTTTTTTTTGTACTTTTGCATTGTGTATTGACTAATTATGTGAAATTAACATCTTGAATTATTTACAACTAATACATTATTTATATGAAAAAGCTTCTTTTAATGGCTGCCATGGTACTCAGTACTCTTGGCATGCAGGCTGAGGACAAGGTTACTGCCAAGGTTTCTGGCACTAACTTGAACATCGGTCTCGAGAACTCAACTTCATTTGTGGCTTTCCAGATGGACATTCAGTTGCCCGCTGGAGTTACTGCTTCTAAGGTCGACAAGACCGGTCGTCTGAAGCAGGGAGCGAATGTAACTATCGAAGGTGTTTCAACTGAGACTCCTTTTGTTATTGCATCTAATGTACTCGAAGGCAATGTACTTCGTGTTATTGCTTATAACTTGGGTAATAACATAATTGAGGATGCAACTGGTGATCTTTTGAATATTGCATTGAGTGATGCTGTTGCTGATCCTTCTGAAGTTAAGCTTAACACCATTTTGTTTGTAAAATCTAGCGATTTGACAGAGTCAGCACTTGATAATGTAATTGGTGAAGAAGGTCGTGTTACTGGTGATGTTAACGGTAAGGATGGCTTTAATTTCTTTGATGTAACTGATATCATCGAAATGTACCTTGGTAAGAAGGCACCCACTGCTGCTGCTGATGTTAATGGTAAGGATGGCTTCAATTTCTTTGATGTAACCGACCTGATTGATTATTTCTTAGGTAAGAAAACATTATAATTTAAAAGATATGAAAAAGTTTTTGTTTGCCATTTCAATGGCACTTACTTCTTCTGCTTTCGCAGAGAATGTGATTCAGGTTACACCTGCCAATTATGAAGCAGGTAAGACTGTTTATTTCAGTGTAGAAATGAACAATGAGGAGTTGATTGCTGGTTGTGCTTTTGACCTTTATCTTCCTACTGGTTTTTCTATGGGAGCTATTTCTGCTATTTATCCTTCTTACAATGATGAAGCTTCAGATTATCAGGCTCCTACCAATGGTTCTCGTAATGCCTTCTATGATTCAGATGGTGGCGTTTATTTGACCGCTATGACTATGTCAAAGACCAATGATTATAATGCTACTGGCGAGTATGAAAATGGTGGTACTTGTGTCCGTTTTGCTTTCTTGTCAACTGATGGTTATAATTTCAGCGGTACTGAGGGACAGATTGCTCGATTCCAGGTAAAGGTTCCTTCGGATGCAAAAGGTGTTTACCCCGTTATCCTTCGCAATATTTCTATGAAGGGTGTTGAAGGTATGGAGTATTATATCCCTGTTGCCACTTCTTATATTACCGTAGGTGATGTTGCTGATGCTTCATTGTCTATCGAAGGTGTCATTCCTTCATTTGTGAATTCTGCTCTTGCAAATCAGAAGGGTATCACATCTCTTGATTTGACTAATCTTAAAAAAAGTAATGGCGTTTTCACCTATGTTGATGGTCGTGATGTTGTCGCTCCTTCTGCAGCTGTAAGTGCTGAGGTTGCTTACAAGCACAGTGCAGGTTCAAACAGCTATTGCTCAGTATGTCTGCCTTTCGATGCAACTGTAGCTAACGCTTTCACCTACGACAAGATCGAGGATGGTGCTGCTAAGTTCGTTGAGGCTGCTACTCTGACTGCTGGTACCAGCGCTATTGTAAAGGGTGATATTGATGTAACTGCTACTGTTGATTTGGCTGCTGTTGCTGGTGAGACCATCACTACTGGTTACTATCTGAAGAATGACAAGTTCCTCTCTGTAAACGGTTCTGCAGTTATTCCCGCAATGCGTGGTAACTGGAAGAGCATCTCAGGTGTTAAGGGCTTCGTTATTGATGGTGAGGAGACCGCTATCAACGCTATCGACGCTGAGGGTGCTCAGGATATCTACAGCGTAGCTGGTATCAAGCAGGCTAAGGTTCAGAAGGGTGTTAACATCGTAAACGGCAAGAAGCTGTACGTTAAGTAATAAATAATACTAAAACAGAATAATCGATATGAAGAAGTTTTATATGACTCCCGCAGTGGAGATTGCTGAGACTGTTGCAGCTTCTATGTTGGCCGAGAGCCTTCCTACTGGTGAAGGTATCGATGGCGATGTAACTGACGTAAAGATTGATGACCTGTGGTCAGAAGAGGAGGATTGGTAATTATTGCCAACTAACACTAATCTGTAATAAATAAGTAAGGCTACAACCGGAAGGTTGTAGCCTTACTTTTTATGAGCACAATATATCTTTAGTGATTATGTACAATTAGGCAAAAATATTGGCAATGATATACTATTTGGCACGAACTGATAATCGAACGCAAAGACGCACTTTTGGCGACGGCCTAAAGTCGACGCAAAGTTTTTAATGGATTTAGAGGCAAAAAAGAAATAATCTTTGCGCCTCTGCGTCTTTGCGTTTCAAAAAAACATTCTGTGCCTAATCGTATATCGTTCCCAAAATATTATTTGTGATGATATACTTTTGGGCATAAGTTTGTCATTCCGAACGAATGTGAGGATTCTCTGCCCAACGAGCCCCCATTATACGTAGGGTTGGACTGGAATCTACATTTTGATCAAGTCAAAAGTCCTTCGTCGGGATGACAGCCATTTGTGCCTAATTGTACATTATCTCCATTGTGTATTATCTCCAAAGTGTTTTTGCTCACTGATTTGTTTTCCTAACCTATCCCCAGAATATCAACTATCAGTGGCCACACGTGGCGTTTGAGGATGGCATCGTTGAGGAAGTGCTCACCCTCGAAGAGCCGGAAGTGGTCGGTGCCGTAATGTTTCTTGAACTCGGGTTGGCAGTTGACGTTGCGATCCTGTGTGCCAAAGAGTCCCCAGACGAGTGGTTTCTCGGTCTTTGCAGTTTTGAAGAGTCCTTTCTCTATCTCCTTGAATTCTGCTACCATCTGTTTGTCGACCTTGAAGTCCTTGGCTCCATCCTCGCGCTTATTGCGGAATTCCTGTCGCTTGCCCAGTCCTCGGAACGTGAGGAGGCGTGCCATGCAGAAGGAAGGATTGACGAGGATGCGTGGAATGCCATGCAGCAGTTCCGCATACAAGGCTCCCATGGACGTGGCCACGATGAGGTCGGGCTGCTCTTCCTCTACGAGTTTTTGGAGGAAGGGGAGCGCCTGTGCGGGCGAAACGGGTATGTCGGGTGCGATGACCGGTATGCCATGCTCGTAGAGCGCATTGCGCAGGTGCAAGGCCGTGCCACTGCTCCCGGCAGAGGCGAAGCCATGTAGATATAGTACTTTCATAGTTTATAGTGTATTGATATACTGTATTAAATAGTATATAATCGACAAAATCTTTTTGTACTGCTACTTATTTCTTAAATTTAATGGAAACCTGGTTGCCCTGGCTGTCGTTGAGGCGTGCAATGTAGATGTTGCGGGCCAGCTGAGCAAGTGAGATCTGCGTCGTGGTGAGCCCCTCGTCGAGTGTGATGGGGTAGGAGGCCACCTCCATGCCCTGAAGCGTGTAGATGCGGAGAGTTACGCGCGCGTCTTCCTCGCTGCGAACCTGCAGGGCGCTGGTAGAGTAGGTGAGTGCCAAGGCTCCATCGTGGCTGATGAGATGCTCGATGGCATCCTCATCCTCGCCCGTGCTGGGGGCGTATTGCCACTGTGATGCGTACGTCGTCATCAGGTTGGCTGCCAGGATGGTGGACTTGTCCATCAGGAACGTTTGCGAGCCTCCGTCGGGATAGCGTCCAAATGTCTGGTAGCCCTCATGCTTGCAGTACACGAGCGAGTCGGCCCACGATCCATCCTCTGCCTCTATGCGTACCAGTGCCCCATCCTCGTTGTCAAGTTTGAAGTCGGCATGAAGCTGCGTGTCACTCTCACGCTTGCTGCACCAGATGATCTTATATCCGTGAGCCGGAATGACGGTGCTGGCCTTGCCTTCGGTGGGGAACTGCCACTTCTGGGGCTTGTCGCTCTTGTCGGAAAGGTACATGCCCGCCAGGTCGATATCCTGGTCGGTGGTGTTGTAAAGCTCTATCCAGTCATCCTTCTTGCCGTATTCATTGATATTGATGCTGTTGGCCGCACTGACCTCGTTGATGACGATGGGGGCCTGTGTGCATCCAGCCAGTTCCATTTCCTCCTCGGTCATCTTCTCGTAGGTAGCCACCAGCGTGAGTGCCTTGTTCTCAGGCATCTCGTACTCCTCGGTCTCACACTCAAGATTGCCACTTGCATCCTTCCATCCCGTGAACTTGTAGCCGGCGGGAGCACATGCCCGCACCGTGTAGGGCGGGAAGAGCTGTCCGTTGAACTTGGCCGTGGGGATGGGCAATTCGTTGAGGAACAGCTGTGCCTCGTCGATGTTGCTCGAAAGTTTAATCTTGCGAGCCGTGATGGTTGAGAGCTTCATGGGCGAGTAGTTCTTGAGCTGCGTGATCATCGCACTGGCCCGGTTGTTGATGGCGTTCTTCACGCTACTGGCCGTCTGGTCGGGCGAAGTTGTCTTGTTGTAGCCATTCGGCAGTACCTGCATGGCCTTGACCTTGCTGACCAGTTCGTTGATGATACTCTCGCTACGTTTCGGTTCGAATACGCTGCCCGCCACCAGACAGTAGGAGTCGGTGAACTGCTTGCGGAATTCTGCACTCTGGAGCATGTTGATGAAGATGGTGACAAATTCAATCTCCTTGGTATATGCATAGTTGTTCCAGGGCGTTCCATCCGGCCGCAGCCCCTTCAGCTCGTGGAACTTATAGGTCTTCTCCTTGGCGAAATCCGTAAATGGCGCCGAGCGGTTGAAGGCAAAATCGAGGTCGAAGATGACGAACTTCCATTTGCCGTTCTCCTCGATGGGCTTCCAACCCTTCACGTTGTTGTGTGGCCAGTCGTCGCCACCCAGGAAGAACTGAACGGCCATGTAGTTGATGTACGCATCGATGTCGACCATTTCCTTGATACGGCCGTATGTCTCCTCGTTGTAGCAAGTCTTGGCCAGCTCGTACCACTCCTTGAAGCTGTCCTTCGTGCCGCACTTCTGCACATAGCCCGAATCGGCATCCATCTCGAAGAGGTCGATTTCCTCCTCTTCCAGTCCATAGTTGGCATAGACATACTGCTTGTTGTTCGGCTCGCGGGCGTTGATGACACCCATGAACTGGCCGTTGATGTAGTGCAGCATAGGCTGGTAGGCCTGACAGTCGACGTAGAGTCCGCTTCGCATGATGATCTCCTGCAGGAGTGCATCCTTGATGCGTCCGCCACCATCGCTCCACGTCTCGGCATTATTGCCACCGTTTCGCATCTGCAGCACCTTGTGCTTGAGGAAGGGCTTTTCCGAGAAGAAGTCGTATGGCAGATAGCTCTGCAACTCGTATTGTTTCTTGGCAATCAGCTTGAAGGAGAAGGGCGTGTACGCACGGCTCCAACCACCACATCGCTCCATGGCCGTCTCCTGACTGATGAGCATCTTTCCCTCCTTGTTGATAAGCTCCATGTTGACGGGACGTTCCCAATCCATGTTCCAGTTGTAGCTTCTGTCGTCTCCGCTACGTCCCGGTCGTCCGTTAGTGCCCTCCACGAAGAATCCGTAGGTGTCGCTGTAGAGGTTCTCCTCCTTGGTTGCCAGCGAGAGGATGGGCAGCGCAAATGTCTTGTCCTTGTAGATGTAACTGCTTGTGACAACCTTGCTGGGCAGCTTGTCGCCTCCCACAAAGCATAAGCGGAGTACCTGTGTGGAGTTAGCGATGTCGATGCGTCCCGTTGTGCTGGTCTTCCCGTTGTTGAGCGAGGGTGTGGAACCGTCCGTTGTGTAGCGTAGCGTGGCTCCGTCGGGAATGTCGACCGTGAGTTTGAAGGCGGTCTTGTAGAGACGATTCACCTCCTTGGGTTCGGGAGCCTGCCAGCGTTCGGTGGCAAACGTCATGTTGGCATTGTTCATGCCTGGAGTAGGCGTGCCCGAAATGCCCCATTCGTCTCCTCCGTCCGTGGTACGAGCGTAGCTGGTTCGTCCGATGGCTTCGGGGTAGGTGATGCTGTCGATAGTCGAGCCGTCGGCATTCAGCAGGGAGATCGTTCCCCCGTCCACGTCGAGCTTCATGTCCATCTGCGAAGGAGCATAGTTCGGGTCGCGATGGTCAAACCAGATACAAACCGTACCCTTGGGGCCGACGACACATTCCTTGTCGAGTCGGCTCTGCTTCTTGCCATTGGACACGCTGCATCCCTTCAGGTCGATGAAGTTTTCAGTGGGGTTATAGATCTCCATCCATCCACCATAGTTCCATGATGGGTCCATGTACTGGTCGATGTTCATTGCCTGCAGCTCGTTGATGAGGAGTTCGCTGCATCCTTCGGTTGTTGTCTCGGCATAGTATTCCAATCGCCAGTTGGTGAAGGCTGCCCAGTTTCCCGTGCCCGATGTCGTGTTGGAGATGCCGATCTTGAAGTTGCCCGTTGTCGTTTCGAACTCAATCTTGTTGGGATAGTGCCCTGTGGTAAGCATGTAGGCTGCGCTCTCGCTGTTGTTTGGGTACCAGTAGTCGGTGCTCCATCCGCCCCAGCCCCAACCCCAGCCCCAGCCACCACCGCCTTGCTGTTCGGTGTGCTTCCAGCAGCCGTTGTTGTAGTTCTGGTCGAGGTATTCCGAGTAGATGTTCTTGAGCGCCACCGTCTTGCTGTCCACAAAGAGCTTCGATGTAGTCGTCTTCGACTTGTCGCTGTTGTATTTGTCCTCCGAATGGGCGTTCAGCCGGTGGAACCCGTTCACCGAAAGTCGGTATTTTCCCTTGGGTGCGTTCGTGATGTCCTGGCTGATGTTCCATGTACCCTTGGCGAACGACTGAATGCCAAATTCGCATTTCGCCTCACCCTGGTTGGTGATGTTCCATCCCTGATTGCTGTCGCCAAAATATAGTGGATTCTGAATGATGGTTCCTGTTACGTCAACCCAAACGTTGCCAGCGTGCGCAGTCATTGTGAGTCCTGTGGCTGTAAAAACGCTAAGGATGACTTTCTTGAAAGTGTTCATTTTTATGCCTTAGTTTTGGTATGTATGGTATAAATGCTATGCTTGGTTGCAAAGCGATTACAAAGGTACTATAAATAAATAAGGTGTACAAGATAAATTTGTGAAATGAGGGTTTGAAGACATCATTTTGTAAGCAATTGTTTCGTTTTTGACAGATGCGACACCGATGTGTGGGCTGTATGGGGGTGGTGTAAGACGAAAAAAAGGTTTCAGCATTTTTGCTGAAACCTTTTTAGTTGCGAAGGCACGACTCGAACGTGCGACCTCCAGGTTATGAGCCTGGCGAGCTGCCAACTGCTCCACTTCGCGATGTTGTTGTAAGCATTCGGGGTGTTGTTTCCCGTTTGCGATTGCAAAGTTACGACAAAAATACGGAACGGCCAAATATTTTGCGAAAAATATGTTGAAAAACACTATAAAAATAGCGAAATGGCACATTGTGACGTAGATTGTGCAAGTTTTTTGTGGTATTTTTTGCACATTTCGGCCTTTTTGTGTAATTTTGCACTCGTTATGGTACAATCAAAGACAAGAACAAAGCTGGTAGACGTGGCCCGTCAGTTGTTTGCCCGGAAGGGATTCGACGATACCACGATGAACGACATAGCGCAGGCATCCGAGAAAGGCCGTCGCACGCTCTATACCTATTTTAAAAATAAGGAGGAGATATACTATGCCGTCATCGAGGCCGAAATGGAGCGTCTGACGGATACGCTTCGAGAGGCAGCTGAGGTAGACCGTGACCCTGTGGAGAAAATCGTGGAGATTATCTACACGCATCTTCGTCTTATCAAAGAGGCCGTGCTTCGTAACGGCAACCTTCGTGCCGAGTTCTTCCGCAACATCTGGCTGGTGGAGAAGGTTCGTCGTCACTTTGACCAGACGGAGGTGGCGCTGGTTCGCCAGACACTAAACGAGGCCGTGCTGCGTGGTCAGGTAGTGGTGGCAAACGTGCCATTGGTGGTAGATATCATACACTATAGTGCCAAGGGACTTGAGGTTCCCTACATCCACGGACGATTGGGCGAGGGTATCGAGGACGAGGTGAGTAAGCCTATCGTCATGCATATCGTCCGAAGGGCGTTGGCGGGTGCTTAGTCGTCAGGGTGCTTAGTTTTTTGTCTACCATTATAAAGAACATTCTGTACAGCAACTTAGAATAAACAATAAATATAAAGAAATTATGGGACTTTTGAATGGAAAGACCGCGCTGATTACGGGTGCGGCACGTGGTATCGGTAAGGCCATAGCCTTGAAGTTTGCTCAGGAAGGTGCTAACATCGCCTTTACCGACCTGGTTCTGAACGATGAGATGGCAGCAGGCCTGGAGGCTACCCGTCAGGAGATTGAGGCAGTGGGCGTAAAGTGCCTGGCCTATGCTGGCAACGCTGCAGACTTTGCGCAGACCGAGGAGACCGTGAAGAAGGTTAAGGAGGACTTCGGTAGCATCGATATCCTGGTTAATAACGCTGGTATCACCAAGGATGGTCTGATGTTGCGTATGACCGAGGCTCAGTGGGACGCTGTCATCAACGTCAACCTGAAGAGTACCTTCAACTTCACCCATGCTTGTGTGCCCGTGATGATGCGTCAGAAGGGCGGTTCTATCATCAACATGGCCAGCGTAGTGGGTGTTCATGGCAATGCCGGTCAGGCTAACTATGCCGCGTCAAAGGCCGGTATGATTGCTCTGGCCAAGAGCATCGCACAGGAGATGGGCCCCAAGGGCATCCGTGCCAACGCTATTGCTCCCGGCTTCATCGAGACGGCCATGACGGCAGCGCTGCCCGACGAGGTACGTGAGGAGTGGAAGAAGAAGATTCCCCTGCGCCGTGGCGGTCAGGTGGAGGACATTGCCAACACGGCCCTGTATCTGGCCAGCGACCTCTCAAGCTATGTCAGCGGTCAGGTGATCCAGGTTGATGGTGGTATGAACATGTGATTTAGTTCATAGTTAGGAATTGAAAGTTCTTTACGAAGACAATCATGTAATCATCGTATCCAAGAGTTCGGGCGAAATCGTGCAGGGCGACAAGACCGGCGACACGCCCCTCTCGGACACGGTGAAGGATTACATCAAGGAGACGTGCGGCAAACCCGGCAACGTCTTCCTCGGTGTGGTGCACAGACTGGACCGTCCCGTCAGTGGGGTGGTCCTGTTTGCGCGTACCAGCAAGGCTTTGAGCCGCCTGAGCGAGATGTTTCGTACGCGCGCGGTACACAAGACCTACTGGGCCATCGTCACCGCTCCGCCCAAGGCTACCGAGGGCACGCTGACCCACTGGATGACACGCGACGAGAAGACCAACAAGGCTCGGGCCTACGACCGGGAGGTGCCCGGCAGCAAGCAGGCCATCCTGGACTATCGCCTCATAGCCTCGTCCGACCGCTACTGGCTCCTGGAGGTGGAGCTGCACACGGGACGCCACCACCAGATACGCTGCCAGTTGAGCAAGATGGGGTGTCCCATCAAGGGTGACCTGAAATATGGAGCCGCTCGCAGTAATCCCGATGGCAGCATCTCGCTGCATGCCAGGCGCTTGCGGTTCGAACACCCCGTTTCAAAGTTACCGATCGACATCAAGGCACCCGTCCCCGACGACAAACTGTGGATGCATTTTAGTCGTTTGGGAGATTAGTGGTTTAGTCGTTTGGGGAGGTTAGCGAATCTGCCGATTCTTCACTATTCGCTATTCACTAGCGAAGCGATTCATTAGGATTATGGAATTGAAAGCTCAGCAGCCCGTTCCTGACGGCCAGCAGCCAGCAGGGACGAAGAGGAAGCGCAGCCCGGTGGAGCGTTTCTTGCGTGGAGTGTGCTGGTTGCTGTTCAGTCCCGTTATCCTTTTTCTTGTTTTAACCCTGTTGCTTTATATTCCCTTTGTCCAGGATTGGGCCGTGGGAATTGCTTGCGAAAGACTCAGCGAAGCCACCGGACTTGATGTCAAGGTGGAACGCCTTCGTATCTCCTTTCCGCTCGATGTCGACTTGCAGCAGCTCTGCATCACCGACCCCAAGGGAACGTTGAACGACCCGCTTGCAGAAGGTCCCCGGGATGGAAAGTCGCTCACCGCACGTCAGGATACCGTGCTGTCGGTCAATAGCTGCCTTGTGGATCTGGATCTCTGCAGCCTTTTCTCCGGTAAGGTTGCCGTTGATGCCTTCGACTTGGAGCGCGTGGTGACCGACACCCACGAATTGTTGCCCACCCTTGTCCTCAAGGGGCGCCTCGATGCTTTCCACCTCGATGTCCACGACCTGGAGTTCCGGGACAAGCGCGTCCGCATCACGGCAGCCACGATGGAGGGTTGCGACCTCGACATTGCCTTGCGCGACACCACCGTCATCGACACCACCACCAGTGAGCCGCTGCCCTGGCTTCTCGACTTCGGTCTCGTCGAGCTGCGCGACACGCGACTAGCCTTCCATACCGTTAGCGACACCCTTGTTGCCGGCGGCTTTTTCCGGGATATGACACTTGACGAAGGCCATTTCGACCTTGAAAACAATAAGTTGCACCTTGAGGCACTCAAGATGCAGGCCGATTCCCTCTTTGCCGATTTTACCTACCACCCCAAGGCTGATGGGCTGGACGTCAACCACCTTCTTTTCTACGACCTGTCCACCCGTCTGGACCATCTTGACTTTGACCTTAACGACACGCGCCTCAACCTCTCCCTGCCCAGCCTCAGTTTCCGCGAGAAGAGCGGCTTGCAGGTCGATGAACTCTCGGCCGATGTCTACCTCGATACCACCCGTGTCCGCATCGGGCATGCCAGGTTGTCCACCCCCACCAGCCACCTGCGTGCCGAAGCCGATGTGGAGTGGGCCGCGCTGAATACCCAGGGTGGGGCGGGGGACTCGGGAGCGTCCGACGGCACACTTTCTGCTCAGATTTCAGCCGACTTCAGCCGCCACGACGTGCTGCTACTGGCACGTCCCTACTTGCCAGCCGAGGTGCTTGCTCAGTACCCCGATCGTACCCTGACGGCCGAGGTGGACGTGGAGGGCAATCTCCATCATCTCGATGTCAGTGCCTTCCGTCTCGCCGTGCCCGGCATGATTGATGCCCATGTGGCTGGTGGAGCCCATAACCTGTTGGATATGGATCAGTTGTCAGCCAACCTCGAACTTGACATACAGACCCAGGACCTCAGTCCTTTGCGTCAGCTCTTCGGGTTGCAAGGCATCAAGTTGCCTGCCATGACCCTCAGTGGCACCACCCATATAGCCGACGGTCTTTATCAAGCCAAGCTCCTCCTGCAGCAGGGCGGTGGCTCGCTCTCCCTCGATGGCAGCTACAACAGCCGTACCGATGTCTACCGTGCCGACCTCGATGCCCGTCGCTTCGTCGTCACCAACTTCCTGCCGCTCGACTCCACCCTTGTCCTTACCGCACAGGCCCAGCTGGAGGGGCGCGGCTACGACCTCTTCTCCCGTTCCACCCGTTTGCAGGCAGTCCTCGACATTCCGTCCGGCCACTATGGCTCGCTCGATCTGGGCAAGCTCCATCTCGATGGTCATCTGGCCCGAAGTGCTTGTTGGGTAAACTTCTACAGCGGCGGTGACGTGCTCAATGCCGATGGCTGCATCGAGCTGCAACTCGACCGCAACCGGATAGACAGTGCCTCCTTCTCATTCGATATGCGTGGGCTTGACCTCTATGCCCTTGGCGTGACAAAGAAACCCTTCAAGGCCTCCATGACGATGCACATGCAGGGCAGCACCGACCTGGCCGAAACCCATCGTATGAAGGGTAATGTGACCGCCATGCAGCTGGCCATGCGCGACAGCCTCTTCTATCCTCGTGACATCAGCATCGAGGCCTTCCTCACTCCCGACACCACCTACGCCTTCCTCTCGGCCGGTGACCTCCTCTTCCGTCTCAATTCCACCGACGGCCTCCGCACGCTGATGGACAAGACGACCCTCTTTGCCGACAGCGTCAGCCGTCAGATGGAGGAACACCGCTATGACCAGTCCAGCCTCATTGCCCTCCTGCCCACAGCCGACCTCTGCATCCAGTCCAACGAGAAGAATCCCGTGGTCAACGTGATGCATTCCCTGACGGGCTACAGCTTCAAGGACATGGACGTCGACCTGCATGCCGACCCCTTGTCCGGCATCCGTGGCGAAGGACTTGTCCATACGTTCAATACCGGGGCTATTGTCCTTGATACCATCCACTTCAATCTGCAGCAGGCCGATGGTGGAACCCACCTTGATGCCCGCGTCAGCAACGGCAAGAAGAATAAGGACGTCACCTTCGACTCGCGCCTTCGAGCCAACCTCTCTCCCGGGCGGACAGACTTCAGCCTGCTGTTCTTCGACTCCCAGCATCGCAAGGGCATCGACCTCGGAGCCGAGCTTAGTTTCCATGACGGTGAGCGTCGCTTGCACCTTACCCCCCTGCGTCCCATTCTGGCCTATCGTACCTTCAAGCTCAACGAGGACAACTACCTCCAGCTGCATTCCGACGGTCGCCTCGAGGCCGACTTCGACATGCTGGCCGACGATGGCACCGGCCTCAAGCTCTTCTCCTCCCTCAATGAGGAGGCTGAGCAGGACATCACACTGTCCCTCAATCGTCTGAACCTTGGCGAACTGTGCTCCGTCATGCCCTACATGCCCAATATTACGGGACTTCTGCAAGGCGACCTCCACTACCTGCAGCAGGATGGCGTGCCTAGCGTCATGGCCGACCTCACCGCCCTCGACATGGCCTACGAAGGCTGTCGCATGGGGCGCATCGGTGTCAACGCCGCCTACATGCCCAACTCCGACGGGTCGCACTATGTCGACGGGCTCATGACGCAGAACGACGAGCAGGTGCTGAGTTTCGCCGGCACCTATGCCGACAAGGGCACCACCGATGCCCTCGATGCCAATGTCGTTCTGGAGCACTTCCCCCTCACGCTCGCCAATGGATTCCTGGGCGAGACGATGCAGCTCTCCGGTCATCTGCAGGGCGAGTTGTCCGTGCACGGCAGCACGTCAGTGCCCCGTGTCAGCGGTGCGTTGCAGACCCAGTCCATGCACCTCCTCAGTTCCCTCTACAGTATCGACCTGAGAGTGGAGGACGACAAGATACAGTTGGCCGACAGCCGAATGAATCTCAACCAGATAAAAGGCTATACCACCGGCACGACACCCCTGACGCTCGACGGAAGCCTCGACTTCTCCCAGCTCGATCGCATCACGCTCGACATGCGTGTCAAGGCCAGGGACTTCGAGCTCATCAATGCTCCCAAGAACCGCAAGGCTGCCGCCTACGGCAAGGTGTACGTCGACCTTGATGCCCGTGCCCGCGGTACGTTGCAGGACCTCTCCGTGACGGGTAACCTCAACGTTCTGGGCAATACCAACGTCACCTACGTCCTGCTCGACTCACCCATCACGGTCGAGGATGAGATGTCCGACCTCGTCACCTTTGTCGACTTCAGCGACACCCTCGATGTGGCCGAGCCCGTCATAACCCCGCCCAGCAACCTGCGTATGAACCTGCGCATCAGCATCGACCAGGCCAGCGTCGTCAATTGCCTTCTCTGTCAGGACGGTGTGAACTACGTCAAACTTGAGGGCGGTGGCGACCTCACCATGACCTATGATGGCACCAAGGGACTGCAGCTGCATGGTCGCTACACCATCCTCCAGGGCAAGATGACCTACACCATGATGGTCGTTTCGCTCAAGGACTGCGAGATCAAGGACGGCAGTTACGTGGAGTTCTCGGGCGACGTGACGAATCCGCGTCTCAGTCTTGCCGCCTCTGAGCGTGTCAACAGCACCATCACCGAGAACGGTTCGCCCCGCACCGTGGCCTTCGACGTGGGTGTCGACATCAGTCAGACACTCAGTAATATGGGTCTTGCCTTCACGCTCAAGGCCCCCGAGGATATGAACGTGCAGAACCAGATAGCCCAGATGTCCGATGAGCAGCGCAGCCGCGTGGCCGTGATGCTGATGGCCACGGGTATCTATCTCATAGAGGGCCAGAATCCCGGTGAGTTCGATACGACGAACGCCCTCAACACCTTCCTGCAGAGCCAGATAAGCAGCATCACGGGCAAGGCGCTCAGCTCCTTCGACATCTCGCTCGGCGTGCAGAACGGAGCCAGCCGCAGCGGTTCGATGACCACCGACTACAGCTTCCGCTTTGCCAAGCGCTTCTGGGGCAACCGCATCAGTCTCATCATCGGCGGCAAGGTCAGCTCGGGCGCCGATGCCCAGAACACCGGTGAGAGCATCATCGACAACGTCAGCATCGAGTATCGCCTTGACAAGTCGGCCACACGCTACGTCAACCTCTTCTACAATGCCAACAACGAGTCTGTCCTGGAGGGCCGCATCATAGAGATGGGAGCCGGCCTTGTGCTGCGTCGCAAGACCAACCATCTGGGCGAGCTGTTCCTGTTCAGGAGAAAGGAGGAAGTGCAAAGTGAATAGTAAATTGAAACATAAAGCAACCATACAGCTTGCCGGGCTGCTGATGCTCCTTGCCGCTGTCCTGCAAGCCTGTTCCACCACGGCGCATCTGCCCGAGGGAGAGGTGTTGTATACCGGAATCGGTAACATCTATTTTGGACAGAAGGAACTGAAACAAAGTCAGAAAGACGGAGAGAAGCACCGCAAGCAACAGGAGGAGAAGCAGCGTCGCAGGCAGCAGGATGGTGGCGTCATCACCGCCATCGACGAGGCCTACACCAACGTCGAGCGGCTCCTCAGAGGCGAGGGGCCGAAGACGGACGCCGACGCGCTCAATATCGACGAGCTCACCGATTTCCAGCGCGACTCCCTCAAGGCCGAGCAGGCCGTCCAGGAAGCCGCCGAGGCCACTGTGCGCGAGGAGGTGGAGGCCGTGCTCAGCATAGCCCCCAACAACTCGTTGCTGGGCAGTGCGCGTGTGCGCTTCCCGCTGCCTATTGGACTGTGGTTCTACAACGGTTTCGTCAACAGCCGGACGGGCTTGGGCAAGTGGATCTTCAATACCTTCTCCTCCACACCCGTCACGCTCTCCACCGTCAACCCCAACCTGCGCACCAGTATTGCCAAGAACGTGTTGCGCAACTATGGCTATTTTCATGGTCAGGTAACCTACGACATCCTCCCGCAGAAGGATCCGCGCAAGGCCAAGGTCAGCTACGGCGTCCTGCCCGGTCAGGTATACCGTTTCGACAGCATTGCCTATCAGCTCTTCCCCGCCAGTGCAGATTCCCTCATCCGTACCCATGCCGATGCCACGCTGCTCCGCTCCGGGGCACCCTTTACAGCCGCCACGCTCGATGCCGAGCGCAAGCGTCTCAATACGCTCTTCCGCAACAACGGCTACTACTACAGCCAGCCCACCTCCATCACCTACCGTGCCGACACCCTTCAGCGTCCCGGTTGGGTACAGCTGCAGGTGCGTCCTGCCCCCGAGTTTGTGCAGGCGGCCGGTCGCCAGTTCCGGCTTCGCAACACCACCATCCACCTCCTCGACCCCCTTCGTGGCTCCCTCCAGACCGACACGCTCTACAGTCCCGGCTACGACCTTCTTCCCACTCCTGTTCAAGGCAATGGCCGGGCCGGACAGGGCAGCAACCGACGCTTCAAGCGCGACAAGACGCAGCCTGGTGTCAGCATGGTCTTTGCCGGCAGCCCGCGTCGACGCAAGCCCTCCGTCGAGTTCGATGTTCTGCGCCAGTATGTCTTTCATCGCAAGGGCGACCTCTACCGCCAGCGCGTGGCCGACCTTGTGCAGGAGAAGATGAGCGGATTGGGCATCTTCTCGCAGGTGACCGTCAACTATACTCCCACCGATACCACCCGTACGTGCGACTCGCTCGATGTCAATGTCTATGCCATTCTTGACAAGCCCTACGATGCCGAGTTCAAGGCCAGCGTCACCAGCAAGAGCAACGGACTCGTCGGTCCCGGCCTCTCCTTCGGTATGACCAAGCGCAATGCCTTCCACGGAGCCGAGGCCCTGACCTTCCAGCTCTATGGCAGCTACGAGTGGCAGACAGGAGCCAACCTGAAGGGGCGGTCCAGCCTGCTCAACAGCTACGAGTACGGCACCTCGCTCAGCCTCGACTATCCCTACATCCGCTGGGGACGTCTCGACAGCAAGCTGACTCGCAATGGCGTGGCCAACACTTCCTTCAAGCTCGAGGCCAATTGGATGAACCGTGCCAACTACTTCGGGCGCGTCACCCTCGGCACACGCGTAGTGCTCAACTACCAGAACACACGCTACACGAAGCACGAACTGACTCCCTTCCGTCTCGACTACGAGTTGCAGCTCCGCTCCACAGTCGCCTTCGACAGCCTCATGCGCGAGAACAGTGCCCTGGCAGTCTCCATGCGCAACCAGTTCGTGCCCTCCATGCAGTACGTCCTCAATATGACCAACCGCAAGCAGGCACGCAACCAGCGTACCTTCACCCTTACCGTCAAGGAGGCCGGCAATGTCCTCAGTGGTATCTACGCCTGCTTCGGACAGGGCTTCAACCAGAAGAACAAGAACCTCTTTGGCGTGCCCTTTGCCCAGTTCCTCAAGACAACGGCTGTCCTAACACAGAAGTACCCCCTGGGCAGCACCGGTGTCTGTCTGGCCGGACGCCTCTTCCTTGGTGCCGTCCACAGCTACGGCAATGCCACCGTCGCTCCCTACAGCGACCTCTTCACCATCGGTGGTGCCAACAGTCTTCGCGCCTTCGGCATACGCACCATCGGTCCTGGTTCCTACCATCCTGCCAACAGTCGCTACAGCTATGTCAACCAGGTTGGCGACCTCAAGTTCGAGGCCAACCTCGAAGCCCGCTTCCCCATCATCGGCCACCTCAACGGTGCCGTCTTCCTGGACTGTGGCAATGTGTGGCTGCTCAGCAACAACGAAGACCATCCCGGGGGCTCCTTCAACTGGAAGACCCTCGGACGCGAACTGGCCCTCGGCACCGGTCTTGGCCTCCGCTACGACCTCGATTTCCTCGTCGTCCGCTTCGACCTCGGCGTCGGCATCCATGCTCCCTACGACACCGGGCGCTCCGGCTACTACAACATGACCAGCTTCGGCAAGTCCCTTGGCTATCACCTCGCCATCGGCTATCCGTTCTGATGAAGTCCGCAACGTGGTTGGGGGTAGATAGGTAAGTTGCTGTGCAAAGAGATTTTTATAATGATGACTGGTGCTCTTGTGCCAAAAAGGAGAACGTCGTATATGTTTGTCATTGAGCAGTAATGTCATCCCGACGAAGGGATGATAACCTTTCTCGCAGCGTTAGAACTTTTTTCTCGCAGCAAAAAAACTTTTTTCTCGTAGCAAGAAAATTTTTTTCTCGCAGCAAGAAAACTTTTTTCTCGCAGCATTAGATTTTTTTTCTCGTAGCAAGAAAAACTCTCGCTCCATCCGTATGGTTTGTTTTGTCGCTGGAGGCGTGGGGGAGGGTGTGGCCATGGCCGTCTGAACAGAAATGCCACGGCCTTTCCGCGTGGACGGGGAGTGGCGGATGTGCGCGGAAACAATGCGCTTGCAATTTTTACTTTCAGCCTTCAGTTTTGTACTTTAACTTGCAGAATGTTAGGTTGATATGGTACTGAAAGTAAAGTGCTTTTACTTTCAGTTACTTTCAGTATAACGTTCAGGAATGATTTTTTGGTGATAATATACAATTAGGCACAAATGGCTGTCATTCCGACGAAGTCCTGACGTCGGGATGACATTACTGCTCAATGCCAAAAAGCTATAATTCCCTTTTTTTGCCTTTTTTTCTCCCTCCTCCTCTTCGCTGAAGGTAAAAATGAAGGAGGCTGAAAGTAAACTGAAAGTAAAAAGTTTTGTAACAAGCAGATAATAAGTGCGTTGTGTGGATTGGCTGAAGGGTGAAGGACTTTTCGATAAATTCTTTTGTACCAAGTTATGAGTCCACTATAAAAAGTCAACGTGCTTTCAATTTATAACGCAAAGACGCACTTTTGGCGCCGGCCTAAAGTCGACGCAAAGATTATTTCTTTTTTTGCCTCTAAATCCATTAAAAACTTTGCGTCTTTGCGTCGACTTTTGAACGTCTTCAAAAGTGCGTTCAACCAAATTACAGATTGTAAGCAAATCAGCAAAATGTGC
>JAZLFZ010000002.1:0-18881 GCA_045616065.1 Bacteroidaceae bacterium
TTAGCGCGCCACTCGTCGCACTCGTCCTTCATATCAGCGGGGATCTCCTCCTCATCATACTCAGCACCCATGGTCTCATCGTGCCACAGGATAGCCTTCATCTTGAGCAGGTCAACGATACCCTTGAAGTTCTCCTCTGCACCGATGGGCACAGCGAGTACAACGGGAGTAGCACCCAGGATGTCCTTCATCTGGCGAACAACCTCGAAGAAGTCAGCACCAGAACGGTCCATCTTGTTCACGTAACCCATACGGGGAACGTTGTACTTGTCAGCCTGACGCCATACAGTCTCAGACTGGGGCTCCACACCACCTACAGCACAGTAGGTAGCCACAGCACCGTCCAGTACACGGAGTGAACGCTCAACCTCAGCGGTGAAGTCAACGTGTCCCGGAGTATCAATCAAGTTGAACTTATACTTGTTACCATTGAAGTTCCAGTAAGCGGTAGTAGCAGCAGAGGTAATGGTAATACCACGCTCCTGCTCCTGCTCCATCCAGTCCATGGTGGCGCCACCTTCGTGAACCTCACCGATCTTGTGCGTCTTACCGGTGTAGAAAAGGATACGCTCAGAAGTAGTCGTCTTACCGGCATCGATGTGAGCCATGATACCGAAGTTACGCGTCAAATGTAAATCTTGCTTTGCCATAATTCAGTTAAGAATTAAAAGTTAAGAATTAAAATTTAAAAGATAAATGAATTATGAATTAAAAGCGGAAATGTGCGAATGCACGGTTAGCCTCAGCCATGCGGTGCATGTCCTCCTTACGCTTATAAGCGCCACCCTGCTCGTTGTAAGCATCAATAATCTCGGCAGCCAGCTTGTCAGCCATGGTCTTACCACCACGCTTGCGAGCGAAGAGAATCATGTTCTTCATAGAAACAGACTCCTTACGGTCGGGACGGATTTCGGTAGGAACCTGGAAGGTAGCACCACCGATACGGCGGCTCTTAACCTCAACCTGGGGAGTGATCTTGTCCAGAGCCTCCTTCCAGATCTCGAGAGCAGCCTTCTCCTCGCTGGCCATCTTGGTCTCAACGATCTTCAGAGAGTTGTAGAAAATCTCGTAAGAGATGCTCTTCTTACCATCATACATCAGATGGTTAACGAACTTAGACACCTTCACGTCACCGAACACGGGATCGGGAAGGATGATACGCTTTTTTGGTTTTGCCTTACGCATTGTTTTGAATGTTTTGTGTTTTGGGTTGTTTTCGTCTTTGTTCTTCAGCGCTCCACGGAGCACTTACTCAACCTAACATACCAAAACGGTTAATAATTTCTTGTCTTTCGTCTAACGAAGATTACTTCTTAGCGGCCTTGGGACGCTTAGCACCGTACTTAGAACGACGCTGAGTACGATTAGCCACACCAGCGGTATCCAGTGTACCACGAACGATGTGGTAACGAACACCAGGAAGGTCCTTTACACGACCACCGCGCACCAATACGATGCTGTGCTCCTGCAGGTTGTGACCCTCTCCGGGGATGTAACTGTTGACCTCCTTAGAGTTGGTCAGACGAACACGGGCTACCTTACGCATAGCCGAATTAGGCTTCTTAGGCGTGGTGGTGTACACACGAACGCAAACGCCGCGACGCTGAGGACAGCTGTCGAGTGCGGGGCTCTTGCTCTTGTCTACCAACACGGTACGGCCTTTTCTTACCAATTGTTGAATTGTAGGCATTTTGTTTTGTTTTTAGTTATTATATTGTATTATATTGTATCTAAGTTGTTCGAGAAAGGGCATAATCTGCCTATTCGGGGTGCAAAGGTACGGATTTTTTTCGAAAAAACACCACTTCGGCACCAACTATTTTCATTTTTGTGGCAAAAAAAGGCCAATTAGGGCACGAATTAACACAGATTAACAAACTTTTATCCTTCCCAAGTGACGATAAGCCCCGTTTTGTTCCGCCAATCGATCCATCAGCAGAACGATTGCTACGCACACGCGCACGTATATATATAATAATGTATATCGCGCCAGCCCACCCCATCGGGATGAACTGGCGCGACATCATGCTTGCCTCTTCTGACGTACTCCTTCAGGCTTAAGCCTCACCGGGATTTCCGAAAGGAGCGATGGTACGTCCACCCTGCTGCTGAGCCTTCTGCTCGGGGAGCACGATAGGACCGAAAGCCTGCTCATAGCGAGAGACGTTCTCCTGAAGCGCAAAAAGCAGACGCTTTGCGTGCTCGGGCACCATCACGATACGGCTGTTCACCTTAGCCTTCTGCATACCGGGGAGCATGCTGATGAAGTCGATAATAAATTCAGTATTGCCATGAGCAATCATAGCGAGGTTAGCATAGGAACCACCTGCCACCTCTGGAGTCAGCTCAATCTGCAACTGACCACCCTTGTTCTGTTCGTTTGCCATTTTTTATATATTTTTTTTAGTTATTGTTTAAAAATCCGCCTGAATGTGACAACAGACCTCGTGAAACGGAAACCGCCGTCATCATTCCAGAATAGCGATTGCAAAGATACGACTTTTTTTGATAGCAAACAAGAAAGAAGCCGAAAAGTTGATTTAAGTGATGATTAAAAAAGTCGATGATATACTATTTGGCACGAACTGATAATCGAACGCACTTTTGGCAACGGCCTAAAGTCGACGCACTTTTGGCGACGGCCTAAAGTCGACGCAAAGATTATCACTTTATTTTGTCTCTTGACCTATTAAAAACTTTGCGCCTCTGCGTCGACTTTTGGCCGTCGCCAAAAGTGCGTCGGGATGACATTACTGTTCAATGCCTAATTGTATATTATCTCCTTATTTAATCATCACTTAAGTTTCACAATGTGCAACCCACCAAGGGAAAACACACCACCCTACTTTACCATTACCTTCTTGCCAGCCCGTATGTAAAGACCGTGTGTAGGCTTCCCTACCCTGCGACCTTGCAGATCGAAGAAAGTCTCTCCAAGCTGACCATGCCCCTGTCCCTGCTGATACGCATCAGCCATGGGTGCCAGGACATCCGCAGGATTATCCACCTCAAACCAGTCCGACCAATCTGACACACGACCACGCTGGTCACATGCGCGCAACCTTACCGAATAGATGCAGTTGCTCTTCAAATCCGTGAACTCGTAGTTGTTCTCCACAGTACGGAAGTCACCCACCTGAGCACGATTCGGTGCCATGGCCCTGGATGTTGATGCCAGTTCCTCCACGTCACCCTTCACCTGAGCCGCAAGACCCAGTTCTTCGTCACTGAAATGTCCGTCATAAATTTGAAGTCCGCTGATGTACATAGCCGAGGTAGGTTCGATGTCCACACGGAAGACCTCCTGGAAATTAGCATACGATCGGAACACAAGCGTCGACTCCTTCTCCAGCGTGAACGGGAAGGACTGTCCGCTCTCTTCCGTACTGGCCGTGATGCGCACCTCCCCCTTCACAGGCGTGCCGTCCCTGAAAGGCTTCACCTTCATGACGATAGTCAAATCACCCGTATTCAAAGCACGGAAGACAGGCGACCACAGCGAACCCGCAGCCGTACCCGTTCCGATACGCAGTCCGTCGGGCGTAGTGAACAGCTTCGCCCCTCTGAATCCAGTAAGATAATTCGACATATTCTTTGAGATGTCAGTGAACCCAACCGTCTTGCTGTAGCAACGACCGAAATCCTCATTCAGCAAGATCGCATCCTCCAGCGAACCTCGCCTTCCGCGCTCGTCCAGCTGCAGTTCGTAGGCCACAGCCCCCTCCACAGCATTCCATGACAGGCAGAACGAATTAGGCGTAAAGTCCGATGCCTTGTCAACCACCGGAGTACTCATAGGTTCCGCACAGACGAGCATCGAGATGAGTCCATCCCCGTCCTCCTCAATGCACTCGATAGGCTTGTGCATCAAGTATGACCTATCCTTATTCTTTTCATACACGACAGCCGCAGGCGAACTGTAGTCCGTCAACGAGGTCACCCTCCCCGTACCAGGATACGTATCTGCAGACAATGACCTCGCACTGTATGAATACACATCATCCGCCGCAACAATCGTCATGCGCTGCTTATCACCTACATTGACAGTATTGCCGCCCCAACTGGCTTCATCATAATCCACATGAACCACCAGCAGGCCATGCCCCGGCAATCCTGCATCAAAGCTCTTCAGCTGCCTGTTCTCCAGCAGATAGTATTCGTTGCGGTTACCCTCATTGTAAAGGATATACGCTTCGGGCGCATCAACCAAGGGTTTCATTCCCTTTATTTCGGTCACATCCTTTATCTCCACAGGCTCGAGCCATCCACAAATCCAGCGTTCGTAGGCAGTATAAGCCGCAGGCGTACAATTGCTGTCATTGTAATTGCCCGAGCACATCACGTCCCACGACCCCATACCGAAGTTATCACCCTTCGTATCATAATGGTCATGAATGCCCAGACAGTGACTGAACTCATGACAAGCCGAACCGATACCCTCGAGTACTGTTCCCTGTGTACCTTTAAGCTCATTGGCACAGGCATACGTACGGATTGTCTTGCCATCGAACTTCATATCCAGATCTATGACCCATTCATGCGGCCAGATCGCATTGGGATCTCCACCATAATTCTGACCATAGCCGGCATAGATGACGAACACCTGATCCACCTCACCGTCACCATCCCAGTCATATTTCCCGTAGTCAACATCCGCATTGGCATGGATAACAGCCTCCTTGATCATATCCTGGGGCTTTTCATCATGCTTGTCACCCTTCTGCTGACCATAGTATGCCATGTTCTGACTCAACTTGTAAGGCCCGACCACATCGAACTCCAGATCAAACGCACCGTAGCTCTGCTCGCGGAAATAATCAGACACACTGCCTTGCATCCCAAACTTGCGGTAACCCTTCTGATTGAAGAAATCCAGAAATTCCGTCCGAGGATTCTCGATAGAAAACTCATTATCCTGGAAATGCACCAGGATGACAAGTCCCTTTTTCTTGCCAGTCATCGTAGCCTTCTTCTGAGCCACGGTTCTCGACCTGCGCATATTAGCCTCATTTCGCATCGACATGGCTTCCTCCTTCATCACACTGAGCTGATCCTCGTAAATACGGGTGAAGCGCCCGTCCGGCAACTGTCGCAGGCACACTCCGTTGTCCGTCTCATAGTAATGGCAGAACTCATCGCCACGCAACGTGGCCAGCACCTGCGTTCCGTCGCTCAGTCGGACCATCTTCCTGACAGGATAGGCCGGTACAGCCATCGTGACAAGATTACACGACAGGGCCACAAGAACCAGCGCAAAAAATCTCTTTATCATACGTACGTACTATTTAATGTTTACATTTTGCAAAGATACATCATTTTGCACGAATAAACAAAAGAAACGTCAGAAAAAAGCAGAGCACCTACCCTTTTGACAGGATAAGTGCTCTGAGAGCAGAATCTTAATGGCATGCGGTATCAGCAATTCCGGTACCTGAAGTTGTAAGCCATAAGATTTAGTTTCCGAGGTTCCGGTTAGAGGCTGAGAGCCTTGCCTACGCGAACCATCTTCTTGTTCACATTCTTGTTCATCTGCCACTGCACAGCGTGGAACGAGCGTGTAGCGCTGAACTTTCTGGCAGCAACCTTAGCCTTTGCTTCAGCGGGAACAGCCGAGGGCAGCACAATCTTAAGGTTACCAGTACCAGTATAGTAGCCACGGTCACCCATGAAGAGGATGCCCTGATACTCAACACCGCTCTGAGCAGCATACAAGGGGAAGGTGATAACACCCTTGCTCAGCGTACCACCAAGGACATTGTTGGCGATAAGCGTCTCCTTGTCATAGCCGGCATCAATGAAGCGGCCTGCCTCGGTAGCGAATGACATATCACCATAGCCCCAGTCGACACCAAGGCTCTGCTGGCTGATGTACACATACGTGGGATCCGTTGCGTTAACCTCGAGATAGAGACCATCGCTGGCACAGTCATCTTCAGCATAGGGATATACGCTGTTGCTGTAGGGGTTCATGATGCGGAACATGCCGGGGGTCTCCGTGCTTTCCAGAATCTCCACCTCGTAGGTAGGCTGGGGAGCATACAGATTACCCTCATCGTCTCTGTAGAATACAGGAGTGAGGATGTCATCGGTGTAGAGACCCTTGCCCAGGCTCTTCCAGGGTGAAGAACTTCCACTGCCATAGTACTCGAAGCCAGCTTCGGTAACAGCCTGAGCTGCACCATCAGCGATGGAAGCAATGACAACCTTCAGCTCACCGGTAAGGTCGCCCAAGGGGAGGTTGTTGATACCCCTAACCACGTCAAAGCCTTCCACGTCGCCGGCAGCAAGAGCATCAGCCACAGCAGAGGCATCATCACTCTTCTCGGCAATGTAAGCCTTCACGGTATTAGCATCCTCACCAAAGTCAACCATTACCTGAGCGTACACGTTCTGGCTCCTATCGATCAGCACACCCTGGTACTGTACGGCAACAGAGTAGTCGGGGATATAGAAACCACCCAGCTGAACAAGCTCTGCACCATAGCCGTAGCAATCAGAATGGTTGTCGCCAGCCATCCAGGCCGTAGAGAGATAAATCTGACCTGTCTCGGGATCGTACTTGCAAGGATAGCTTGCGTAGTAATCCTTGTTCTGCCAGTGGGTCACGTCGGTGATGTAGAAGTCACCCACACCGCCGTCGGTGTAACCCGTGAACTGGGGCAGAATCTGAATGTTGTTGGTCTTAGGATTGAAGTTCAGGATCAAGCTTACGTTGTAAGCCCACTTATCAATGCGAATCTCACCCTGAGTCTCATCGATGGTAGACTGACGATAAGAGAAGGGAAGACCGGGATCGTCGCCATCGAAAATCTGCGTGTAGGTATAGGTACAGGTACCGTCACAGCCAGCGAAGGGCCAAGATTCGGCATCCATGCCAGCAGCCACCCAGTCAGCCTTGGTGCTGCACCAGGGAGTCCAGGGAGCGGGCGTACCAACTACCAGCACACACTCGTTACCGCCATAAGGCGTAGTGACAGCAGCATCGATAGTAATGGTCAGCGTGTCATACACATCATACTCCAGGCCATCGTACTTAACCGAAATAGTAGAAGACTTCTGTCCAGCCTCGAAGGTGACACCATCCTCGACGACATACTTATCGGAAGTACACTTGTAAGAAAGCTTTGCGGTGATAGTCTCGCTATCATCAATTCGAGTCACGGGGACAGTGAAGCCTCCAGCGAGTCCGTTCATCTCATAGCTCGTGGGATTATTCATAGGAAAGTACACCTGTGCACCAGCCACAGCCTCGGGAGCTGAATACTCGTAGTCATTCTTGTCGCACGATGCCAATCCGAAGACAGCGAGAAGTGCAATCAAGCTATATTTAATTTTCTTCATATTTGTCTATTTTTATAACAGGATTGGAGATTATTCTGCCCAGGGATCATAGCAATCGGTGGGATCGGGGTTGTTCATGCCAGCCAGTGCCTTGTTGTTGTTGGCCTCGGTAACCACCAGAACGAGGTTCATCCATGCAGGACGACCATTGGTGTTCAGACGAGCCTGGATATCCTGGCAGTTGGTACCCTCGTAACCACGGGTTACAGAGTAGTTCAGACGCTTGATGTCGAAGAAGCTCTGACCCTCGCCCCAGAGCTCAACGCGCTTCTGGAAGACGATCTCCTCGACAACGCCGTCCTTATCGCTAGGCTTGCAGCTATAGTTGGAATCACGGAATTCTCTCATGAACTTGTTGATGAGATCGACACCGTCAGCGGGATTCAGATGAGCCGCAGCCTCAGCACGAATGAGGTACATCTCCTCTACACGCATGTAGGGAATAGCACTGGAAGCACCGGTCTTGTAGTCGTCACCATTACCCTCAGCAGGACGGAACTTCAGCGAAGCATACTCGGGCAGGTATTTCATCAGGTCGTCGCCAGAGATAGCGGGCACATTCTGCTGACCAGCCAGGGGACTGCCGGCAGGAGCCAGCCACTGCTTCTTACGCCAGTCAGTGTCGCTGATACGCTCGTACATCTTCTTGTCGATAACGATATACATGTCAGCGCCGGGACCTGAGTAACCAAAGGTGGTTTGGTTGCTGACCCAGGAAATAAAGTTGATGATACCAGAGGTTACGGAACGGCTTTCGGGAGTCTGCTGTGCAGCCCACATGAAATCGCTGGCGGTGTTGTAACCATTGGTCACGCTCAGTGCACGTGCCTCTGTGTAGGGCATGCACTTGGCAGCCTTGATAGCATCGTCGGCAGCCGTCTTAGCCTTGTCATACTCCTCGTTCCACATATAGAGGCGAGCCTTAAGACCCAGCACACAAGCCTTGTCGGGCAGTGTCTGGCCAGCCGTAGTGGGCAGCAGGTCGATGTACTTCTCGGCCTCGTTGAGGTCGGCCAGGATCTTCTCTGCCATCTCAGCATGGGGCAGACGGGGATTGTTGGCAGCCTCCTCGGGTGTGGTCTTGTCGGTAACCCAGGGTACAGTAAGGCCCGTCACGTCTTTGCCTTCGGTATTGGTAGTGAACTTTTCGTTGGGCAGGAACTCATACATACGAGCCAGGTCGAGATAAACCATGGCACGATATGCCAGAGCCGATGCATAGTAACCCTTCTGAGCATCGGTAGCACTTGCGGGATTTACCGCACCCACAACCTGGTTGATAGAGAGCAGCAGACCATAGTGGAAGTTCCAGGGGAACTGGGTCTTCAGCTTGTTCTCGTCCATCGACTTGTTGCGGCACCAATCGTAGAAGTGCCATCCATAACCGATACCGTCACCATTCTGATGATAGTCACCGGTCATCAAGTCGCGGTTGACCATCATAGCGGGCAGACCAAAGAAACTGTGATAGTTGTCCTCGTTCCAGACGCTGATTGACTTGGCAGGCATACCCAGCACCAATGCCTCAGTAGCAGCAGGCGAAGTCTGCACCTGCTCCTCGGTGGCGGTGGAAGACATGGGGAATGTCTCCTCGATACAACCGGTCAGGGTTGATGCCCCCGCTACCATGCTGGCAAAGAAAAATATCTTATTTATCTTTTTCATATTTTGTATCTTCTTAAATTATATATGTACGTGTACCTCTTATTAGAATGACAGCTGAACACCACCGCTGATAGCACGGACAGGGCTGTAATACAAAGTGCTGCTGCCACCGGTTAAGCTCTGGCGGGGATCCAGACCCTTACGCTTTGACCAAGTGAAGAGGTTGTCGCCCACAACATAGAAGCGAAGCTTCTCGATGCCGATCTTTCTCAGCAGGTTCTTGGGCAGGCTGTAACCTACGCTCACGTTGCTCAGGGTCAGGTAGCTTGCGTCCGTCAGCCAGCGGTCGCAACCGTAGTTGTTGTAGCTGTCACCCACGTTCAGACGGGGCAGGTTGCTGCTGGTGTTGGTAGCCGACCATGAGTTCAGCAGATCCTTGTGGAACGCATAACCCGCAGTGAGACCCATCAGGCCAGCGTAGCCAGAGTCGTACACCTGACCACCAATCTGGTACTGGAAGTCAACACCCAGGTCGAAGCCCTTGAACGAGAATGAAGTACCGAAACCACCATACACATCGGGCAGCATGTCGCCCATCAGATAGTCGGTAGCCTCACCACCGCTCACAGTAGTGTAGGTGCCCTTAACCTTGTAGGTACCGTCGGGGTTCTTGTCGAGATCGGTTGAGTATACGGTATTGCCGTTTTCATCCACCTTCACCGAACCATCTGCGTTCTTCTCGGGCAGGTACATGTAGGCATCCTTGTAGTAGAGAGCCATACCCTCCTTAGAGGGATCGTAGACCATCTTTGCCTCCTCTGTACCGGGTTCGTAGGTTGACTTATAGGTATTCTCGTTGTAGAGACCCGCATACTTCTTGGTGAAGTAGGTGTAACGTGACATACCCTCGCTGAACCAGTAGCTGCCTGAGCTGTAACCCATGCTGCCGTCCTTGTACTGGTTCTTGCGCTCGGGAGCCAGCTCGGTGATCTTGTTGCTGTTTGAGGTCACGTTGGCGTAGATGGTCCACTGGAAGTCCTTGGTGTCGATGATTACGCCGTGCAGGTCGACCTCGATACCGTGGTTGCGCATGTTACCCACGTTGTCGTAGAAGCTGGTGTAACCGTATGAGGGAGCGTAGGGGATGCTGCTCACCAGACCGCTGGTGTGGTTGTTGTAGTACTCGATGGTACCGGTCAGGCGGTTCTTGAACAGGGCGAAGTCGATACCAGCGTTGAACTTGGTGTTGGTCTCCCAAGAGAACTTCTCGTTCTTACCCATGGTAGAGGGTACCAGAGACACCTCGTTGTTAGAGTTGACGATAGAATAGCGGTTGGTGTAGTAGTAGCCGTTCAGACCGAAGTCGTTACCGTTCTGACCGAACGAAGCCTTGATCTTCAACTGGTCAACCCAGTCGGCCTTGAACCACTTCTCCTTCGAGATCATCCAGCCGGCACTTGCACTGTAGAAGTTGCCCCACCAGTGATCCTTGTGGAAGGCAGAAGAAGCCTGACGCATGCCAGATACATGTACGTAGTAACGATCGCCGAAGCTGTACATGATACGACCCAGCCATGACTCGGTGTTGTAGGTATTGTTTTCAGAACCGGTATTGTCAACCACAACGGCACCACCCAACTCGATGTTGCCCTGTGAGAACATGTTGTGCTTCCGACCGTACACATACTGGCTGTTGGCACGGTAGTACTCATGACCGAGCATTACCTCGATGTCGTGGCTGCCGTAGGTCTGGTGCCAGTTCAGACGCTGCTGATAGTTCTGGTTGAAGGCACGGTCCTGCTTCACGGTGGTTGTACCGTTCTGGCTCTTGTACTGACCGAAGTAGGGGTTCGTAGTATCATTCCAGCGAGACTCGTCGACATAGATGTTGTTGATGCTGGTGAGAGTGAAGCCATAGGGGAGGAACAGCTCGATGGTACCCGTACCGTTCAGGTTGTTACCGCCGCCCTTGCGAGTGTCCACGAGCACATCGCTCAAGGGGTTGCTCTGACCCAGGTAAGGACGTGCGATACCGAGGCCTGAGGTAGCATCACCGTAATCGTACATCTGGATGCCAGAAGCCTGGTGCATGAGGATATTGCCCTGGCCGTCGCGCATATAGACGGGATAGATGGGAGCCAGGTACTGCAGTGCAAACATGTTGCCGGTTGAAGAAGAACCCTCACCGTTGCTGCTACGGTCAACGTACTGGTTGTTCACGTGCGAGTAAGACACGTTGGCACCCAGCTTCAACCAGCTCTTCAGCTTGTAGTCAGCCTTCAGACGGGCCGTCATGCGCTTGAAGTGTGAGTTCTTGGTGATACCCTCGTTGTCCAGGTAGTTGACGCTGGCATAGTAGTTACCCTTGTCGCTGGCACCCGAAGCACTTACGTTGTACTCCTGGCGCAGACCATTGTGGTAGGTCTCCTTGGTCCAGTCATCGGGGATGAGGTAGTAGGGATTGCCGTCAGCACCGGTTACGATGTTACCCAGCGTTGAGTTGGGGTTCAGCTTACCGTTGGTACCGATCATGGCCTGGCCCTCGGGCACATTATATACATTATAGCCCAGACCGAAACCGCCGGTGCGGTCAATCAGGTTGTTGTTGGCCCACAGCCAGGCGCTGGTAGCGTCCTTCTTCAGCTGAGTGGCAGCATAGTTCCGCAGACCCTGGTAGTAGGTCTCGTAGTAGCCGGCAGGGCTGTCGATGATGTCGTAGCGACGGTTGCCACGCATGTTCGAACCCCACTTGGCGTCCACGCTGATTTCAGCGCTCTTGTGAGACTTACCGCTCTTGGTAGTAATCATGATGACACCGTTACCACCACGCGCACCGTACAGTGCGGTCGAAGCAGCATCCTTCAGGACAGTCATCGACTCGATGTCGGTGGGAGCAATATCGTTCAGAGAACCGTCGTAGGGTGAACCATCGAGTACGATCAGGGGATTCTGACCAGCCACGAGTGAGTTGAAACCACGGACGATGATGCTCGACTCGCCATCCACCTGACCCGAAGCGTTGAAGATCTGCACACCAGCAGCCTTACCCTTCAGAGCGTCGGCAGCATTGGTGATCTGCAGCTTGCCAATCTCGCCGGCATCCACTACAGCAGCCGAACCGGTGAAAGAGGACTTCTTCTGTGTACCGTAGGCCACAACCATCACCTCCTCCATAGCCTTGGTGTCGGTCTCCAGACGTACGGTCATGCCGTTGTGTGCGGCAAGCGTAGCGGGCTTCATACCCATAAAACTAAAGTTCAGGTTCTTCTGACCTGCGGGAAGATTGACGGAGAACTTACCGTTCACATCGGTCAGCACACCAATACTGGTGCCGGGAACACGAACGGCAACGCCAATCAGGGGATCATTCGACTCAGCATCGACCACCATACCGGTAATCTGCTTCTGGGCGAACGCCATGCTTGCTGTCATCAACATGCAAGCAAGGAACAACCATAATTTTTTACCCATTTTTGATTGATTTTTGATTAATTAATAAATTATGTATATTGATTTTTCTTCTTTTCACCTTACAGCGCCTACCAAGTCACAAGAGGACAGATGGATAGGCCTGACTTGCATATACTATTGCGGATAAGTTAGTCTAATTCTGTGCAAAAATAATATTTTTTAACGAAACAGCCAACAAAATACTAACGAAACTTGCCCTTTCGCCCCATTTGACAACAAAAACGTTAAAGAAAGTAACTTTTTGAGCACATTTTGCAAAGAAAACGTTACAGAAACACAAAACAAGAAAAAACAATGCCAACAGATACATCAAACGTGCCCCCACGCTGAATTCACAACAGGGCGAATACCATTTACCTTTACAAAAACGCATTATTTTTTGTACGCTTTTTACGCCCATCTAGCGTTGCAAAGAGCAACAACGGTCATCGCAAGGCCCGATTTCTGCCCAAAAGTGGCAAAAAAACGGTTAATGCAGCAGTTGAAAAAGTGCAACGCTGCGTGAAATTCCGGCACACGCAGCGTTACATTTTCTCACACGCAGCGGAAAAAGTTTTCTCTCGCAGCGGAAAAAAGTCATTTTTCGCTGCAAAATCGGGCATTTCATCGCACAGAAAAAAGTAACAACCTGAGCACCAAACAGTTACTAGATTCACGTATTTGCACACCTCTTCGGGCGTGCTCACGGCTGCGCGATTCTCAGAGGGGGTGTTGCAACGAATCTTCTTTACATGCTCTGCCTGACGGAGAAGACGGAAGTCACGGTGCGCATCCAAGGAAGTCACGGTGCATCTCCTTCTTACGCATTTGTACTCATGCCGCCACGTTTTGGACAAAAAAAAGGCAGACAACCAGTGCCTCAACACAAAAAAAGGCACTGGCAGTCTGCCAGAAAATAAGTAAACGACTGTAAGAGTCCGGAAACGCTACTCTTCGAAGAGGGCCTTCATGAAGGCATTGAGGTCGCGCTCCAGGTCGGGCATCAGGTCACCGGTGAGGATCTGCTGGTCGTCATCAACGAGGTAGATGTCGGAGAGTGTCTCGTGGTCTCCGTCGACGAGCACGAAGGAGAAGGGGTGCATGACACTCATCTTGTCGATCTCGGTGCGCAGGGCATCGAGACGCTCGTAGAGAACGGGCGTAATCTGCTCGTAGAAGTCCTCCTCCTTGCTGTTGATCCACTGTTCCACCACGCAGCGCGTTATCTCGTTGTCGTCGTCATCGTAGGCGAGGATGTCGCCCGACTCCTGTCGCACCTCGAGGTGGATGTCGGTAAACACTGCATCCCTGTCGGCGGGATACTTGCTGATGATCTTGCGTATGGCACGATCAATCTCTTGGTTGGTTTGCTGAGTTGCGTTCATAGGCCTCTCCCCCAACCCCTCCCCCAAAGGGAGGGGAGTTGAGAATGTTTTGTTATTTGGATGACACACCTCTCCGCTCACTCGCCTCCCCTCCCTTTTGGGGGAGAGGGACGGGGGAGAGGCTTATATTCAATCACTACAGATTCTTACCGTGACACTGCTTGAACTTCAGTCCGGAGCCGCAGGGACAGGGATCGTTGCGGCCAGGCAGCTTGTCGGCAATGATAGGCTGCTGACGACGGGCCTCTTCGCTGCGGGTATCCTGAGCGGCTGCGGCACGCTGTGCGGGATCGGTAAGGTCGTTGCGGGACTCTGTGTACTGAGGACGGCCGTACTGGGGACGCTCGTAGCGGGGAGCCTCACGTACCTGCTGCTCGGGCTGGGGAGCACGCTGAGGAGCCTGCTGAGCGGGAGCCTGCTGGGCGGGAGCCTCGGCAGTCTGTTCCTCGGCAGCCTGCTGCTCCTCCACCTGACGGGCAGCCTCCTGCTGTGCCTGGGCCACCTGGGGAGGCAGCTGACCGCGCATGAGCACGCTGACGGTCTTGTTGTTGATGGTGTCGACCATGGCGTCGAAGAGCTTCACACTCTCCAGCTTGAAGATCAACAGAGGATCCTTCTGCTCGTAGCTGGCATTGCTTACGGAGTGCTTCAACTCGTCGAGCAGACGGAGGTTCTCCTTCCAGGCCTCATCGATGGTGTGGAGCAGGATGGCCTTCTCGAACTCCTTGACAAGGGCCTGCGACTGCGTCTCGTAAGCCTCCTTCAGGTTGACGGTAATCTGGTAGACACGGCGTCCGTCGGTGATGGGCACGAGGATGTTCTCGTACATCTGGCCCTGCGGACTCTCGTAGATGTTCTTCACCACGGGGAAGGTGATGCCGGCCAGCGTGCCGGTCTTCTCCTTGAAGCGGGCCATAGCAGCCTGGTAAGCCTTCTCGCACAGGTCGTCGAGGTTGCGGCCAGCGTCCATCAGTTCCTGCTCGCTGAAGGGAATCTCCATGGCGAGCAGCTCGATGAAGCGCTCCTTCATGCCTTCGTAGTCGTGCTTCTCGATGATGTGGCACACGCGGTCCCAAATCATATTGGCGATGTCCATGCCGATACGCTCACCCATGAGGGCGTGGCGACGCTTCTCGTAGATGACGGTACGCTGCTTGTTCATCACATCGTCGTACTCCAGCAGACGCTTACGCACACCGAAGTGGTTCTCCTCCACCTTCTTCTGTGCACGCTCGATGCTGTTCGAGATCATCTTGTGCTCGATCATCTCGCCCTCCTCGAAGCCCAGGCGGTCCATCACGCTGGCGATACGCTCGCTGGCGAACAGACGCATCAGCTTATCCTCAAGGCTGACGAAGAAGACGGAGCTACCGGGGTCGCCCTGACGACCGGAACGTCCACGCAGCTGACGGTCCACACGACGGCTCTCATGACGCTCGGTACCGATGATGGCCAGACCACCGGCAGCCTTCACCTCGGGCGAGAGCTTGATATCGGTACCACGACCGGCCATGTTGGTGGCGATGGTCACGGCACCCAGTCCGTTGGTGCTCTGTCCGGCCAGTGCCACGATGTCGGCCTCCTTCTGGTGCAGCTTGGCGTTGAGCACCTGATGAGGAATCTTGCGCATGGAGAGCATCTTCGAGAGCATCTCACTGATCTCCACGCTCGTGGTACCCACCAGTACGGCACGGCCGGCCTGACGGAGGTTCTCTACCTCCTGGATGACGGCCTTATACTTCTCGCGCTGCGTCTTGTAGACGCGGTCGTTCATATCGTTGCGGGCAATGGGACGGTTAGTGGGAATCTCCACTACGTCCAGCTTATAGATATCCCAGAACTCACCAGCCTCGGTAATGGCCGTACCGGTCATACCCGAAAGCTTGTGGTACATACGGAAGTAGTTCTGCAGGGTAATGGTGGCGAAAGTCTGGGTAGCAGCCTGGATGCGCACGTGCTCCTTGGCCTCGACGGCCTGGTGCAGACCGTCGCTCCAACGGCGGCCCTCCATGATACGGCCTGTCTGCTCGTCGACGATCTTCACCTCGCCGTCCTGGATGACGTACTCGTCGTTGAGGTTGAACATGGCGTAGGCCTTCAGCAGCTGCTGGATGGTGTGTACACGCTCGCTCTTGACAGCGTAGTCGGCATAGAGTTCGTCCTTCTTGGCCACGCGCTCCTCGGTAGAGAGGGTCTCATCGCCTTCGAGGGCAGAGATCTGCGATACGATGTCGGGCAGGACGAAGAGCTGGGGATCGCTCACCTGACTGGCCATCCAGTCGTTACCCTTGTCGGTGAAGTCCACGCTGTTCTGCTTCTCCTCTACCACAAAGTAGAGAGGCTCCACGCACTCAGGCATGCGCTTGTTGTTGTTCTCCATATAGATAGCCTCGGTGGCCAGCATACCGGCCTTGATACCAGCCTCGGAGAGGTACTTGATGAGCGCCTTGTTCTTGGGCCATGCCTTGTGGCTGCGGTAGAGCTGCAGGAAGCCCTGCTCGGTCTTCTGCTTGTCGTTGTTGTCGGTACCCTCCTTGATGAGCGTCTTGGCCTCGGCCAGGAACTGGGTGGCCAACTGGCGCTGCACGCCGAACAGACGCTCCACCAGGGGCTGCCACTGCTCGAACTGCTGGTCCTCGCCACGGGGGATGGGACCGCTGATGATAAGAGGCGTACGGGCATCGTCGATCAGTACGGAGTCGACCTCATCGACAATGGCGAAGTTGTGGGCACGCTGCACGAGGTCCTTGGGATTGGTGGCCATGTTGTCGCGCAGGTAGTCGAAACCGAACTCGTTGTTCGTACCGAAGGTAATGTCGGCCAGGTAGGCCTGACGACGAGCCTCGCTGTTGGGCTGGTGCTTGTCGATGCAGTCCACGCGCAGGCCATGGAACATGTAGAGGGGACCCATCCACTCGGAGTCACGCTTGGCCAGATAGTCGTTGACGGTAACCACGTGCACACCGTTACCCGTCAGGGCGTTGAGGAAGACGGGGCAGGTACCCACGAGGGTCTTACCCTCACCGGTTGCCATCTCGGCCACCTTGCCCTGGTGCAGCACGGTACCACCGAAGAGCTGCACGTCGTAGTGAATCATCTCCCACTTCAGGTCGTTGCCACCGGCAGTCCAGTGGTTGCGGTAGTGAGCCTTGTCGCCGTCGATATAGACGAAGTCCTTTGAAGGGTTGGCAGCGAGCTCACGGTCAAACTGAGTAGCAGTAACGATAGTCTCCTCGTTCTCAGCGAAACGGCGTGCAGTATCCTTAACGATGGCAAATGCCACTGGCATAACCTCGTTGAGTGCCTCCTCGTAAATCTCGAGCACCTCCTTGTCGAGCTTGTCAATCTGGTTGAAGATAGGCTCGCGCTCGTCGAGCGGTGTCTGCTCGATGGTAGCCTTGAGTTCGTCAATCTGCTTGAGCTTCTCCACACCCCTCTCGCGGATGTATGTCTGCAGCTCCTTGGTCTTTGCACGGAGCTGGTCGTTATCCAGATTCTTTACCTCTTCGTAGGCAACTTTTACCTTCTCTACGAATGGCTGGATGAGTTTCATGTCACGTGATGACTTGTTGCCAAACAGTGACTGTAGGAATTTTGTAAATTTCATTATGCTTGTATTTTTTTTGTTTTTTTCGTCGTAATTAGTGTGCAAAGTTAATAAAAAAAACTGAAAAGCACGCTTATGTTATACATTTTTTAAAACAAAGGGGTGTTTTTACAAGCATTTGGCGCCCTTATGCGGATGGATTTTGATATTGTTGGCGCAATTCTGTCTATGGTTACATGCTCTGGCAATACACTATGCTGTACGTTGCATCCATAGACGATAACAGGAAATGCGATGCCTTGCGAGCTCCATTTTGACAGCTGGTGCGTATCTTCGTTGAGCAGTTTCCAGCCCGGAGCGATGTCGATGATGATATCGCCACTGACGGCAGTATTGAAACCGTTACGCAGCAGCAGCAGCGAGGAATCAGACGATGTAGTAAGAGAGAGCGACGTCTGTACGTCACGTATTCCGTCAGAGAGCAACAGCATCTCACGAGAGAGGCTTAGCACGTCAGACATCTTCAGTTTCTTTTGCTCAATGACCTTATGATTCAGGTAGATTTGGTTGTTGCGATAACCATCCACGTAGGTAGCGTTGCCGAAGTGAGCGCCGAGGTACATATTCAGCAGGTTTGCCGTGCGGTTGATATACACCGTGCCAGACGGTACGCCGTAGGTGGTATAGTCCATTGGCGACTCATCAAAATATCCTGTCGATGTAACGACAAACAGTACTTTGCCCTTCCCCACACGTCCTTCGACAGCGGTGATGAGCAAGCCTATGGCCTCGTCAAGGCGAGCATACGTATCCTGAAGCTCTATGCCGCTCTCGTTGATGTCCTTATGGCGGAATGTGCCAGCGTAATAATGCACGTTGAGCAGGTCAGGGATATTGTCCTGGCCAAGCTGTGCGGCATTGACACACTGAAGCGCCATGTCGGTAACATCACTGTTGATGAGTCCTGAGGTTACATAGTCGGTATATGCCGTAGCGCCGGCAAAAGAGTAGGCGAATGATTTCTGCTGCGGTTGCACAGCAGGGAAATATGCCATACGCTGCACGGCATCGTTCTTTGCCTTCCACGTAGCCGACTTAACCTTCTTTGCTACCGAGGAGTTCTTGTTGTATCCCACGAGCCATTCCGGCATCAGCTTTGAGTAGTATGTGGAGGTAGTCCACTGCCCCGACTGCGTGTCGATCCATATAGCGGCATCAGCAGCATGCCCGGCAGAAAGTACCGCCGCATCACACTCAGTACCAATACTATACACCTTAGCCAAACGCTGCGTTGATATCTTCAGCTCATCGCCTATTGTTGACGTTACAAGGTTCACTGGCGTTGGAGCGTTGCCCCTTGGCTGGAGCAGCGACTTAAGGTCAGATGTGCTCTGCATAGGGCGCAGCGTCTTACGCGATAGCCACTCAACGGATGGTATGCCATTGTAGTACGGTACACTGCCCGTAGCCAGCGCCGCCACCGCCGATGCTCGGTCAACAGGCAGGAAGGGATATGATGCCTGAGTGAAAACGAGTCCGTTCTCAAATAGCCG
>JAZLFZ010000003.1:0-43591 GCA_045616065.1 Bacteroidaceae bacterium
TATAGAAGATGCGTTGGAGGCATTTCCCTTTATGGTTCGTACCCACCGGGCATTCCTGGTCAACATCCACTTTATCACACAGGTGACAGGCAACTCAGCCGGAATGAAAGTCTCACTCTTCAGTTGCGACAAGGTGATTCCCGTTTCACGTAGCAATATCGGAGAATTCAAAATGAAGATATCAGAAAAGATTCTGTAATCAATAATTCAAAAGTTCATCTGTCCCTACATCTATACCGAATATCCCCAACTATTGCAAATTCAATTGATTCCCTGTAACTTTGCGCTCGCTAAACTGCTTCGCACCACGAGCAGTTTCTCGCATATTTACCCAAATGCAGATTCTGCAGCATTTATCATAGGAGGCACGCAATTTATTTACTGCTGGGGATGCACTTTTTTTGCAGGGCGTACACCTCCTCATTGCAGGGCGTGCACCTCCTTTCTGCAAAGTGTGCACCTCCTTGCTGCTGGGCGTGCACCTTTTTTCTGTTGCATGATTTTCTAGACGCCGTACGGCAACTGTCTAGCCGCCGTACGGCATCTACACGGCCGCCGTACGGCGTCTAGAAAATTCCGTAGCGTGAAAAAGGTACACCCCGTGCGGCTATGCCTTACACCCGCTACAGCAAACAGGTACAGCCGTACAGACTGATATTCATATCCCCACAGACAAATTTGCGCTACAGCCACCTCGATGCCTTCTTCTACACTCAAAAAAACTTTTTTGCAAAATAAACGTCACCAACGTCACCGTCTTTGTAATCATCACTGAATGAGGGAGTAAGGCGGTGACGTTATGGGTGACATTAGGGTGACGTTGGTGACGTTTCTTTTTTACGTCATCGAGATGAATTTGAGCCTTATGTAATTGTAAGTTGTTGAATATGATCTTTTTAATAGTCGTTTGCGTGCGCTTCATATCAGAATGCCGTTTTGATGCAACCTCCCTCTTTGATGCCATTTTTAGGTGCAGCCTTGCTCTTTATTTATTTTTATTTCCCAAATTTTTGAAGTAAAAAATGTTAAATTTAGGCATCAAAACAAGCTGTTTTTACAGTTTTATAACATAGAATTGCATTTTTTTGCCTTTTTTTGCTCTTTTTCGAAGAAAAACAGTAACTTTGCAATATCTTTTACTTGCTGAAAGCCCCTTGGGTGGAAAGTGGGTATAGATACATATATACAAAAAGGCGTACCTATACGCTTTGGTTTTGACTGTGTATGAATCTCGCAAATTCACAACTGTTAGTCAAAAACAAAGCAACGGGAACGCCCCAATCAGGTGTATTGTACACCTTCATTGGCTCTAGGTGTCTCGTATGCCCTGCGCTGATGTTGGTTCTATATACACAGGCGTGGGGCTTTCAGCGTTGCTCGTTTCGACTAACAGGGCAATGCGAGAGCCTATACACAGTGGGACGAGTAACAGGACTGGCTCCCACGCTTTTTTTGTCTATGTGTCAACCTTAAATTATATCAAGAGAGACTATCGGGGGGCTTAGTCATAGAAGAATCGGTATGTTGTTAGAACTGTCTTCTATAACTAATAGCGCAACATACAGCAGATCCATCTGTTGTGATTTTGTATGCCACTACGTTTTGCGGACATTTCGATCTTTTGCCAAAGAAAACCACTTGCCATTATTCTATATATATTGTGTTCTCTTGTTAACTTTGCCCCAAAGTTAAATCTTATTATTTATTTAAAACCTATAAATTATGGCAATGTTTCAGATTACCACGAAGAATCGTAAACAGTGCAACGGTATTCGTATTGAGCCTGGCATGTCCGTTCAGGTCGTAACCCAGAGTATGAGTAATCCTGTAACCACAAATGGCGGGCAACCTGTTATTGATGCCTTCTATCGTATCTATGGTATTGACATCAAGAAGGCTGGTTGCCTGAAGATGGTGGAATTGGATGTTAAACAAATTGGATAAGTTGTTAAAATAAAGTATTATTATCTATTTTTACACATTATGATTACAGAAGAAATCGTTAAGAATGCATCCCAACAGGGAATGCCTGCTCTCGAATCTCTTTTTAAGAATCTTCCCAAAGAAGATTGTCTCAAAGGACTGGGGATTCTTGTGATTCTCGGTGTGACAGGAACCGCCATAAAAGCTATAAAAGACATTGTCTTGGACAAATAGAAATATTATCAATCATATTAATTTACACAATTATGGCACAAGATCATTCAAAAGATTACTCTGAAGATTCTTTCTGGAGTAAAGTTGGCGAAAATGCCAAGTCTATCGGTCAGCGTCCTCTATTAGACGCACTTAAACTATACTACGCAATGAAGGAAGGAAAGGCAACACCTGCCCAGGTTATTGCAGTCATTGCAGCTTTGGGTTATCTCATTTGCCCTGTTGATGCTATCCCCGATGTTCTCGGGCCTGCAGGGTATGTTGATGATGCAGGAGTCCTTTCTGCTGCTGTCACTGCTCTGTCCTGCTGTGCTGACCCTGCTGTAATCGAAGCAGCAAAGCGTAAACTGAAAGAATGGTTTAATTAAGATTATTGTCAATCATCGCCTTTACATAGGATTAAGGCGATGGTTGACCTTTCTTCACCATAGGCAAATGAAATAATATGATGATAAAGAATTTCAAGGTTGCGGGTGTGCTTCTCTTATCTTTGAGGGCATCATAGATATCGCATTATTTGTATGGATTCTTGGATATTTCTATAATTTCTCTATCAGGGCGTTGTGGAGTGATCTATCAAGCCATCCTATCTCTGTGCCATTATTCTGGCCTTTGCGCTTAGGATAGGGTTAATGATTTACATTGCAAAGAAATAAAAACTGAGATTGTATGAAAAAGATTTCAACTATTTTGGTAGTCATTATTTCTTTGACCCTATTATCATTAACCATAATCGTACTCGCCAAAGATCCCACATGGATATGCCGTATCCACAATACTGCAGAATGTGATTGGCGGTTAGGATTTTGGCATGCTTTTTGGATACTTCCACATATTATACGAAATGAATTTATCTCTAACACCAACTGTATAAGCCATAATGGAAGTACAATGTATTATGTTTGCTTTTGGTTCGCATTTATTATTGGAATAATAGTAAGAATTTTTAATAACACTTCGGATGCAAACATCAGCACTTGAATTCCCACATAACGCTCGAACGACTTATACAGCAGTTAAGCATCTCTTTGAGATGAGGCGAACCAAGTTCTCAAGCGTAAAGTACAACGATGAATTATTCATTGTTGAAGCACGTCATGGTGCATGGATTTCACCCTTTACTGAGAATGTAAAGATGAAAGTGGTTGCTACGAGCAGTCAAACCTGTAAAGTAGTGATAGAGTCGTCGTCACGGTCGATTCTTAATCTGTTAAACTTTGGTGCGAACAAAGGGAATGTGTCTGACCTTAGCGACTACATCAACAACGAAGTTTATAAACTGTGTCAGCCGGGGGAGATACCGATGGTAAACCAAGACAATGACCATTCAACAATAAGGATTGTTCCACCCGAGATAAGATTCAAGTGACATACGGATTAGAGTCAGCTGCACTACCCGATGCAGTTGACTCTTTCTATTTTGTATTTCTGCAATTCCTTCTTGGTGGTACCAATGTATAACATCAACTCATCGAATGCAAGGTATGTCTTGCCATTCATCTGCATGGTGCCGATGTTGTCATTCATCTGAATGCGTTCAAAACCATCGTGCGCATCTTTAGGTACTTTGTAGAACTCACCCTCATTTTCAGACGGTATATAAAGATGATTCTGGGTTACCGCATATAGATTTGGTCGGAAATCATATTCAAGATGTTGGTAAGGTTTGACTATTTCACATCCTTTATTCAACCAATGTTCATACAGAGAAATTACATTATCGTCGGTACATCTTGTGAGATGTAAATCCAGCCACCATACAGCGGAATACATAAGGCGATGAAGTGGTAACTCATCTGGGCAATCGTCCAACCAATCCGACTTGTACCATACTTGATCGGCATCCTCGTATGCAATTCCCTTCATCCTGTGCTTAATTGCTTCAGGATGCAACATGTAGTAGATTAAACTGCCATCAGCTCCTTCCGAGATGAATAATGTGTAACGAATGCCAGTCAGCCGGTTGTTCGCATCCTTATGCCAATGAGTCATAAAGTATGTTCCATAATTGAGGGCGTCCTCAATTTGCCAGAAATCCGTGTAGAGTAGTTCTCCTCCACATTCATTCCAATAGCCAACAATATCAAGGTTTACATGACTTGCCTTAACGTCATTTGCTGTATCATAGATATTAGCAGTATCTGCATACGACTCGTATGTGTCGAGTATCTTTGAGACATGAAATAGAAGCATCAGTCTTGATTTATTGGTTTCTTCTCTCGCCCTTGTAATAACAGGCAAAACACTGAATCCTGTCTCATTGCCTGTAAAGTTCTGTAACAATGCCATTATGCGTTCAAATTGCAATGGCATGTCGTTTGCATCGCCATCCTTGGAGTCGTATCCTGGTATAGATTTCATCAGCAAAAGCAACAAGAACGGAACATTGATATTCTGCTCAATGATTTGCTGATAGATAGTTGCACGTTTAGCTCCTATTCCTTTACGAACGAATGGAGGGTAACAGAAAGACAGAAGTTCAACAGCAACTTGCTCAGGGTTAGTCCTTCGATAGAGGTTGTCATGAAAGAAATTCCATGCTTTCTGATAATGAAGAATCACTCTGTCTAGATTGATAATTCCATCGGTCATCAATTCGACTTCCACTTTAAGGTCTCGGTAAGCAGAACGCATCTTTTGTTGGCTTGTAAAACAGCGTTTGATACCATTGTTATGGATAGAATTGTTGTCCAGCATGTCCTCCAGTTCATCCATCGTATTATAGATAAGACGTGTATTGGCTATTGTTGTCAGCCATTCCTCATACTTTGTAGATTCTTGTATCATTGCTTAAAAGATTTTGTTTGGGAACGATATACGATTAGGCACAGAATGTTTTTTTGAAACGCACTTTTGGCGACGGCCAAAAGTCGACGCAGAGGCGCAAAGTTTTTATAGGTCAAGAGACAAAATAAAGTAATAATCTTTGCGTCTCTGCGTCTTTGCGTTCGATTATCAGTTCGTCCCAAATAGTATATCATCGCCTTTTGTTTTTGCAAAGGTATATTTTTCTATTATAATTAACGCAAAACATAGATTATTATTGTTGTAACAGTCCGCAATAATGCGTGCTAATTGTAATATGTTACATAATACAGACAATTTAATGTATAAGAAGAGAAAAAAGCCATGTAATCTTAAACAAGTTCTCCTAAATCGTATTTACCTTTGCATCAGATTTACAAATAAGCAAGATAATATCGTATGAAAACTGGTAGATTAAGAAAAGCAACAAGCTTTTGGAAGAGTATCTTCTTCATGGGAAATATTTGCAAAATGCGCAAAAGATTGATGAAGTACTGGTATCTATGTAGAGAAAAAGTACAACGTGAGTGAAAAGCTTGAAGAACAAGTCAGGAAATATACCCGAAAGGACTTGTTTTGTGTTGAAAATCAAGAAACAAAGGTAGAAGTTGACTGAGATGGTATTTGGAACAACGACATTCAAATGCGATGAGTGTGGTAACAGATTCGTCGCACCTGCTGCAGAATGGTGTGCCACTGTCTATATTGCACCAGCAAAGTGCCCCCAATGTGGCAGTTTGCACACTTATCCTGTTGGAATAAGTAATCTTGGCGGATTATTCGGACCTGGTTTCTACAAGAAAATTTGGGATAGCCAAGATGTAAATTCAAAAAAGTAATGGTCTATGATAACAAGTGGATTTCCAAGCCTTGACAACCTTATACATGGATTCGAGAAAGGAAAGCTGTATGCGATAGCAGATAAAGATCCTCTTCTGGATAGTGTAATTGATACGAACTTGGCATACAGGATGGCTATTGAGAAACATTATGCTATGTTGTATTTCTCAATGTCATATAACAACACAGAGAGGGTAACTCAGTTGCTCTCAGTAAAGAGTGGTATTTCAAAGGATGAGTCCACTATAAAAAGTCAGCGTGCTTTCAATTTATAACGCAAAGACGCACTTTTGGCCGTCGCCAAAAGTGCGTTCAACCAAATTACAGATTGTAAGCAAATCAGCAAAATGTGCATTTTTAATGTACTTTTTGTAGCGGAGTCATTATTGCGTATTTTGCGTTACGTTTTTTACGTAATAGTGCAAAATTGTCTTGGGGGAGAGTGTGTGTGCGTCAATCCAGTGGATGAAGGCCAAGGGGCAGGAGGGGCTTTCGGGGAAGGTTCTTCCATGTCTCGCGTGTCTCGTCGGAGTCGATGCGTCCCTTGACGGTCTGCTGCTTGTGGGTGAGGTGGTTCCTGCTGACGAGGAGGGTTTCGCCCGTGTTGCGAATGGTGGACTGGGTGTCCTCGCCGATGAGGTAGAGGTCGCCGTTCTGGTAGCGGTAGACGTAGGTGGATTCGGTGTTTTCCCACGAACCGGCTGAGGAGAAGGGACTGATATGGATGCGCAGGATGCCCCGGTCGGTGATGGTGTAGGAGCGTTCGTAGGACGTGAACTCGTCCTCACGGTGGGGCAGCAGGGTGGGGTAGTGTTTCCACAGCGTGAAGGTGCCGTCGGCCGATCCCCAATAGATGGCCAGGATGGGCTGGTTGTAGTTGTAGGCGTAACCATCGTGGCGCACCTCCATCCGGGTGGAGTCGTTGGGTGTGGCTTCAAGGAGCAGGTCGGGCAGGCCGTCCTTGTTGATGTCACCCGTGGCGGATTGCAGTTCCCATCCCTTGGGAGCCAGGCTTTCGGCCGACGTGCCGCTCATGGCCAGTTGGGCGTGGGCCATGGAGGACGAGAGGAGGACGAGGAGGTGGAGAATGGTCTTTTGCATGTTTTTTTTGGGGGTGAATTACTGAACTTTGCAAGCCACGTGTTGGCGGAAGATGTCGCGGGCTCGTTGTGTGGCCTCAGCACGCAGGTCGGACACGTCCGAGAGAGGGTAGGGGAGGCCCAGCTTCTGGTACTTTGCCCGACCGAGCGTGTGGTAGGGCAGTATCTCGACGCGCTCCACCACGCTGTAGCCTGCCACGTATTGGGCCACGGCTTGCAGGTGGGCCTCGTCGTCGTTCAGGCCGGGCGTCACGACATGGCGCACCCAGGTGGGCTTGCCGAGGGCTTGCAGATGCTGCATGAAGAGGTGGTTGTGCTGGCGCGAATGGCCGGTGAGACGTGGGTGCAGTTCGTCGTCGGTGGTCTTGATGTCGAGCAGCACGAGGTCGGTGTGTGCCAGCACGTCGGCCACGTGGGGAGCCTGGATGGGCAGCACGCCACTGGTGTCGAGGGCCGTGTGGAGCCCTTCCTCCCGACAGAGGCGGAAGTACTGGGCCACAAAGGCGGACTGCATGAGTGGCTCTCCACCGGTGCAGGTGACGCCACCCGTCTTGATGAAGTTGCGGTAGAGCAATGTCTCGTCAAGCAGTTGCCGGGGTGTCATCTCGTACTGCACGGGCGACTGCGGGTCCCACGTGTCGGGGTTGTGGCAGAACAGGCATCGCATGGGGCAGCCTTGCAGGAAGGTGACAAAGCGTATGCCGGGTCCGTCTACGGTACCGAAACTCTCAAGACTATGTATGCGTCCTTTCATTGAGGATATGTGTTTTTGGAGGAGGAGTTATCGCTCCTTCGTCGCTGAGGAGTTAAGACGTTACTGATATGCACGAATGGTAACTTCAATACATACGTCTTAACTCCTTAACTCCTTAACTCCTTAACTCCTTAAACTCCTTTATTTCTTGACTCCTACGATGGTGGTGGGAGCCTTCTCGAGGTTGCGGCGGTCGGTCTGGGTGACGACACGTGCTGCCAGTTGCAGGAAGGCGTTGCCGGTGATGCTGGCAGGGTCGAGGGCTACGGGTTCGCCCTGGTCGCCGTGCTGGCAGATGTCCTGTACGACGGGAATCTGACCGAGCAGTGGGACCTGCATCTCCTCTGCCAGTTGCTTGACGCCCTCCTTGCCGAAGAGGAAGTACTTCTCGTCGGGGTGCTGGGCGGGCGTGAACCAGGCCATGTTCTCCACCAGTCCGAGGATGGGCACGTCGACCTTCTCGTTCTGGTACATGTTGATGCCCTTGCGTGCGTCGGCGAGTGCTACCTGCTGGGGCGTGCTGACGATGACGGCACCCGTGATGGGGAGCGTCTGGACGAGTGTGAGGTGGATGTCGCTGGTGCCGGGAGGCGTGTCGAGGATGAAGTAGTCGAGGTCGCCCCAGCTGGCATCGCCGATGAGCTGCTTGAGGGCGTTGCAGGCCATGCCTCCGCGCCAGAGGGTGGCCTGGTCGGGGTTGACGAAGAAGCCGATGCTGAGCATCTTGACACCGTACTGCTCGATGGGTATGATGAGGTCGCGTCCGTCGATGTTCTCGCTGTAGGGACGTGCGTCCTCCACCTTGAACATCTTAGGCATGGAGGGGCCGAAGATATCGCAGTCGAGCAATCCGACCCGGTGACCCATACGGGCCAGGGCGACGGCCAGGTTGGCTGCCACGGTGCTCTTGCCCACGCCGCCCTTGCCGCTCGATACGGCAATGATGTTCCTAACGCCGGGCAGGAGGTCGGGCAGGTCGGGACGTGGAGCCTGTAGGGCCTTGGTCTTGATCTCCACCTCGGCATCCTTGCTGGCGAAGGCGTGGATGGCTGCCTCGCAAGCCTTGACAACCGACTTCATGAAGGGGTCGGTGGGCTTGTCGAAGATGAGGGTGAAGGATACGTGGAGACCGGCGATGCGAAGGTCGTCCTCCACCATCTTCATCTCCACGATGTTCTTGCCCGTGCCAGGATAGCGTACCGTGGCCAGGGCATCCATGATGAGTTTGGGGTAAAGCGTATTCTTGTTGTCGTCCATTGTGTCAATCTTCAATTTTCAATCTTCAATCTACTTGTGCGTCTCCAACGAGGAGTTCTTGTCGCGTCCGTAGCTGCGGTACTCGTCGAGTTCAATCTCCACGTCGGGTTCCACGAGTTCACCCTCCTTGGGCAAACGGAAACGCAGGTACTTGATGTCGATGCCACGCTCGCGCCACATGCCTTCGTAGTAGGTCTGGATGGCGCGGGCACTGGCTGTATCCTCGCCTGTTTCCTGGTACAGGTTGCGTGTGCAGACTTCGGGCTCGATGCCGTTGGCCTTGAGCAGTTCCTCTGTGTAGGTGAAGAGGAAGTTGCTGTCGGTCTTGAGGTGGATGAGTCCGCCGTCCTTCAGGAACTGGCGATAGCGCTGGAGGAAGAAGGTGGAGGAGAGGCGCTTGGTGGCCTTGCGCATCTGCGGGTCGCTGAAGGTGAGCCATATCTCGCTCACCTCGTCGGGCCCGAAGAACTCGGGGATGAACTCGATGTGCGTGCGCAGGAAGCCTACGTTCGTCATGCCGCTCTCCATGGCATCCTTGGCACCCGTCCACATGCGTGAACCCTTGATGTCGATGCCGATGTAGTTCTTGTCGGGGAACATGCGTCCCAAGCCTACGGTATACTCACCGCGTCCGCAACCGAGTTCGAGGACGATGTCCGCCTCGTTCTTGAAGAAGTCCCTGTGCCAGTTGCCCTTCAAGTCAAACTCGAAGGGCCGGCCAGGGTAGTATTGAGGCTCAACCACCAGTGGGTTGGCTGCCATCTCGGCAAATTTCTTTAGTTTTCCGTGTCCCAAAATCTTTCAGGTTTATCGAATGTCAATCACAGGGATGTTGTCCTTGTCGTTGTAATAGAGGTTCTCGCCAGCCATACCCCAGATGAAGGTGTAGTAATACGTGCCGGCAGCGGCGTGCATAGACCATTCGGGCGACATGATGGCCTGCTCGTTGTGCAGCCATACGTTGCGGCTTTCCTGAGGCTGACCCATCACGTGCGAGATGGTCTGATCCTCGGGCAGGTTGAAGTAGTAGTAGGCCTCGATGCGGCGACCGTGGGTGTGAGGGGGCATGGTGTTCCATACGGCACCGGGGTTGAGCTGGGTGAGGCCGAGCTGCAACTGGCAGGGACCCTCGGTCAACACGTCGTTGACGATGAGCTTGTAGACGGTGCGGTTGTTGGCCTCCTCGGTGGTGCCTACGGGGCCCCATACGGCAGCCTTGAGCGAGCCCTTGCGGCCGTCGAGGGTGATCCACTGTGTCTTGTAGTGGGTGTGGGCGGTGGCGCTGTTGAGGTAGAACTTGGCGGGCTTGCTGGCATCCTTCGAGCGGAACTCAACCGACTTGTTCACGTCGGTCCAGTTGCCCTTGGCGTCGCGCATGTGGCCACGGCCCACGTAGAGTGCCTCCTTGGGCTGCAGGGGATATTCCTTGCCGTCGACGATGACGTAGCCCTCGCCCTGTCCGCAGTTGACGATGCCAATCTCGCGGTTGTACAGGAAGTACTTGTCCTTGATGGTGTTGTCCACGTCGAGACCCAGCTCCCAGAAGTTCTCCAGCTTGAGCGTCTGGTTCACAGGCATGGCACCGCCGAAGATGAAGCGGTCGTAGTGGCTGTATGTCAAGAGGATGGAGTCGGCCTCCATAACCTTCTCCATGACGAAGCGCTCACGGAGCAGCTTGGTGTCGTAATGCTTCACGTCCTCGGGATGGCAGGCCGTTTGGAAACGTACGTGCTGACGGCCTACGAAGCGGTCGGCCTCCTGGCCAATGACTGTAGTGCTGGTGCAGAGTGCTGCGCCGAGGATTGCTAGTTTAAGATAGTTCTTTTTCATTGTGGTTTGTTTATTTCAGTTAGTATGTTTTGAATTAATGGATAGAGAGAAGGGATGTCATTCTCTATTGTTGCCTACAACTTAGCGGGGCTGATCATATAGTAGTCATGAACCAGTACGTGTCGCATGCCTTCCATCATTTTCCATGGAATGTTGGCATGTTGTGCACGATACTCTTTTGTCAGTTTGTAGGTTGCCTCGCCAATGATTTCAATCAGTTTGACATACCCATAGAACTTGATTGCGTCGGCCGTGATGGATTCCTGCGTATCTTCTTTGCTTTTTTCAATCAGAATACGGCATGCATCCGCAATGTGCTGGATGCGGTTCCTGTCATTAATTGCTTCTCTCATAGATGAGTATCTTGTCATGCTCAACACTTGGTATGGCAAATGGCAGCAGAGTGCCTTCTTCTACCAAGTCTATTTCGCGGCCTGTAATCTGCTTAAGGTCCATGTACATTCCACCCATGGTAAAGAGGCTGACTTGAGCATTTTCGTCGAACGTTACGAGCAAGTCAATGTCGCTGTTCTGCCCTTCTTCGCCTCTGGAACAGGAACCAAACAACCAGGCTCTCTTGACCGGCTGGGCCACGAGGTATGACTGGATGGCGGGAATCAATTGTTTGATGTGTTCTGTTACCATTGTTTTTTTATGTTTTGAATTCTACTTCTCCTCCTTCTTGATCTGCACCTTGTTCCAAACCACCATGCCCATGGTGAGGAGGACGAGGAGGGCGGCACCGATGTACTTGAGGTACTTCATGCCAGCATAGATGATGAAGGAGAGGGGGGAGCTGGCAAAGTCGAGCGAACCGCCTGCCTGGAACTCGCTGGGAATGATCACGGCCTTATCCTCGGGGTGAGCCTGTGCCACGGAATGGGCAGCGCTGGTGAAGTCGGGAGCCATCAGCGTCACAAAATAGAGACCAATGGCCACCACGACGAGACCCACGATGAAGGAGCGGAGCACGTTGCCGTTGGTGTAGGGCAGTACCATCACGAAGACGTAGAACATGCCGGCCAGTGAGGCCAGGGGCAGGAACTGATTGCCAGGCAGGACAACGGCCAGCACGAGCGTGACGGGGATGAGCAGGAGGCTCACTACCAACGTGGTGGGGTGACCGATGACGAGGGCGGGCGACATGCCGATGTAGAGTTCCTTCTTGTCACCGAACTTCTTGGCGATGAGCTCGCGCGTTGCCTCGCTGATAGGCTTCAGACCCTCGATGAAGAGACCCGTGATGCGGGGGATCAACTCCATGACGGCACCCATCTTGATGCCGAGTCCGAGCGTGGCGGGAATCTTGTCGATGACGGCCTGCCAGCTGTCGCAAGCCAGACAACCGATGATGATGCCGATGATGACACCCAGTACGAGAGGCTCGCCGAGCAGACCGAACTTCTTCTTCATGCCCTCAGCGTCGATGTTCACCTTGTTGATGCCGGGCACGTAGTCGAGTGCCTTGTTGATGACAATGGCGAAGGGCATGAAGCCCTGGCAGAAAGGCTGGGGAATGCTGATGCCGTCCATGCCGGCATAGAACTTCTGGAAACGCTTGGCTGTCAAGTCGGCCAGCACGAGGGTTATGATGTAGCAGATGATGGCACCGAAGAAGCCCCATGCCACGCTGCCGGTCATGAAATAGATGACGGCTCCGATGAAGGCAAAGTGCCAGTAGTTCCAGAGGTCGATGTTGACGGTGCGTGTGCAGCCCAGTACCAAGAGAACCAGGTTGATGCCCAGGCAGACGGGGATGATGAACGAGCCCACGAGCGTGTTGTAGGCAACCGAGGCGGCAGCGGGCCATCCCATGTCGAAGACCTGCAACTCAAGGCCGTAGATGTCGACTACCTGCTTCAGTACCGGACCGAGGCTGTCGGTCAGCAAACCGGTGATGACGCCCAATCCCACGAAGCCGACGCCAACGTAGAGGCCGCTCTTGAGTGCCTTACTGAATTTAATGCCAATACAAACGCCCAGGATGGTGAAGATGACGGGCATCATGACTGCGGCTCCAAGGCCGATGATGTACTTGAATACTTCTTCCATTTTTCTTTTGTTAGGTTATAAGGTTATAGGTTTTTGAGGTTATAAGGTTGTTAGGTTTTATGCCTACTTGAAGGTCACGCTCGTGTGACCGATGTTGTGTCCGTCGGCAAAGATGTCGGCACGATAGGTGCCGTCCGACAGCGTCTCGGCAACGTCCCAATACACGGTGACGGGAGTTTCCTCGCCTGTGTACTCGATGTCCTTGCGGATAGAATACTCGAGCGTGCGGTTCTCATACGAGAAGCTTCCGCCACGGGTGAGAACTTCGCCAAGGGGCGTGGTGATGCGGATGTAGATGCTGCGGTTGCCAGCCTGGGCGGTGACGTTGCGACTGATGTTGAACGATACGACGAACTTCTTCACGTCCTTGATCTTCTCGGTCGACTTGCCTTTCTTGTTGTTGCCCTGCATGTGGATGCCGGTGGCGTCGAGCTGGGCAGCGATGGTCACCTTCTCGGTCAATGCTTGGCGCTCCGAGTTCAGATTGCTGATGTGCTGTTGCTGCTGCTCGTTGGTGGTGCGCAGGTTCTGGTTCTCGTTGTTCAGCTGCTCGTTGAGTCGTTGCAGCGAGTCCACCTGATGTACGAAGTCTTGCAGGATGGCACGCAGCGTCTTCAGCTCCTCCTTCAGTCGCTTGATCTCCTTGGCATCGCTCGCCTTGGTGCGTTGCAGTTCGGCCAGGGCAGCCTCAGTCTTCTTCTGCTCGGCCTCCAACTGGGCGATGAGCGAGTCGTTGTTAATCTGCATCTTCATCTCCTGGTATTTGCGGTTGAAGTCCTGGTAGTCGTTGATCATTTCCTGTTTCTCCATCTCGGCCAGCTCCTTCAGCTGGTTGAGCTCCACCTTGTCTGCCTCGTCTTGCTGATGAGTCATCATGAGCCATGCCACCATGCCGATGAGGGCCACGATGATGAGTGCCGCGAGGGCGATAATCCAATTCTTCTTCATAGGTCTTAGTGCATTATTTCGTGCAAAGATACAAAAAATATCACAATTCGCGTTTCTTCTTTGCAATAATTTTTGTTGGAACGATTTATTTTGCTTAACTTTGCGCTGAAAAGCTTGCAAAGCGAGTTGAATAGTATATTGATTGTTCATGTATTATATGTATGCGAAGAATGCAGTGGACTTCTAAATGATTAACCAAATACATAACAAGATGAGAAAAAAGATTTTATCCTTCTTTGCCCTGGCCATTGCCCTGTCGACAAGTGTGCTCGGACAGGACAGTAAGCCTCAGTTCTCGTTCGGTATTGCCGGAGGCGGACATTTCGGTGGTATGAGTTTCTCGGAGCTCAACAAGAACCTTTATCCCAAGAGCAACATGGAGACAAGCGGACTGTTCTCGGTGTTTGCCGAGGTTGACTTCCTCAAGAACGGCCTGCTGGGCATTCGTCCGCAACTCTCGTTCCTTAATCGTGGCGGCAAGCTGCATGCTGCACTGGATGCTACGTCGCCCTACGAGGACATCACCTACAAACTGCATGCCCATTATGTGGACTTCCGTCTGCCTATCCTGGTGCAGTTCGGTACGTACAAGAGCGTGGTGCGCCCTTATCTGTTCGTGGCTCCCGTGCTTGGCTTTGCCACGGGCGGTGACATCAGCTACGAGTACACCTACCCCAGGAGCATGGCCTACAACGGCTATCGTGTGCCCCTGACAAAGGGTAACATGCAGGGCGTGGAGTTCGCTGCTCAGGTGGGTGCCGGTGTCAAGTTTGCCGTGCCCGTGGCCGCAGACCGTTGCTATCTCGGTGTCGAATTTGCCTACGAGAAAGGCCTTACCGATACCTACGGCACCAAGGAGAAGAACCATGAGGCCGTCAACACCTTGCCTTCGCCCTATCGCCTCAAGGGAGCGCGTCGGCTGGATGGCTTCGAGGTGCAGGCCACGTTGACCGTCCCCTTCAGCGTGTTTAAGAAGAAGACTGCTCCCGCACCCGAGCGCGTTGTTGTGGAGCGTGTCGTTGAGGCACCCAAGCCCAAGCGCAAGCCTTGCTATACGCTCGACGAGATTGCGCGTATGATCTCGGCTGGCGAATCGGTGCACGGCATGAAGATCTGTGCCATCTCAGACATCAAGTTCGACCTTGGCAAGAGCACCATCAAGCGTGAGTCACACGGCTATCTGGACAAGTTGGCCAGTGTGCTTATTGCACAGAACAAGCACGTGGTCATCAGCGGTCATACCGACAATTCGGGTACCGACAAGATCAACGAGAAACTCTCCAAGGATCGTGCCGATGCCGTGGCAAGCTACCTTATCAAGAAGGGACTGGATGCTTCGCTCGTCACCACGGCTGGCTTTGGTGATACACAGCCCATTGCTGACAACGAGACGACAGAGGGACGTGCGCAGAATCGTCGTGTAGAGATTGATCTCGAGTAAGTCATGCTTCCTTCTGCTTAATGTATAATATAATGAAAACTAAAATCATGCGTAAAATGAAGAATACAGTATATACGGCACTTAGTGCACTTTTTCTGGGCTCCACTTTGCTGACAGCCACTTCCTGTCTGACAGACGGTGATGAGACCATCGCCATTGAGAACTATTCCATTATTCCTGATGACGAAGAGGCCGGTGAGGCTCCCTACGTGAGCAACTCTAATACCAACATCTCCAACCCCACCAACCAGGAAGAGGAGTATGAGGGTGAGTATGTCATTCGTCTGGACATGACAGGCGTGTGGGATCCCAGCAACAACGACTGGATGTACCTTTGGGGAACGGGTGCCCGCGACCAGAACATCTGGCTCACCATCGATGGCAAGCCCAAGGGGTTCGTTATCTACAATACTTCTGACGACAACAGCGGCCAGAAGGTATCGAAGGCCGACCTCGTCTTCCTGGTTGACAACTCGGGCAGCATGAGCGATGAGGCCAACACCATTGCCAACGACATCATGAACTGGTCGCAGGAACTCGAGCGCCATGGCCTCGACATACGCTTCGGTTGCGTAGGCTATGCCGAGCGTGGCTACATCAACGGTGCGCTCGATATTACCTCGGCGGCCGAACTTAGTGAGTATCTGAACTATAACAGCGGTACCAGGCGAACCATGCACTATGGTGGCAGCAACAGCAGCGCGCTGGAGACCTATGCCAACAACCTCAGCAGCACAGGAGGCGAATGTGGTGGTATGGCCATTCAGTATGCCGACTCGTACCTGAACTTCCGTCGTGGCGCCAACCGCATCTATGTCAACTTCACCGACGAGCCCAACCAGCCCAACTACTACAGCCGTTTCTCTACTGAGTACTATAAGTCCTACTCCAACTGGGGTCCCGAGAAGGGAACCGTACATACCGTGTACAGCGACCCCGATACCATCTACAGCGAGGTCATCGGTAGCAAGGAGAAGCCCTGGCGCATCTCACGCTATACGGGCGGTACCGTGCTTATTACCAATGGTTCCTTCACGGGTGTCAACCTCAGTACACTGCCTGTCAGTGGTGCCATGCAGAACTCCTACATCATCCGCTTCAAGAGTCTTGAGGGGCTGAAGGACGGCAAGTACCACAACGTAGAGATTGTCATCCGTTCGGCCGACGGCACCGTACGAGCCAAGCGCACCTTCAGCATGAAGTTTGTCTGAAAAACATTTGGCAGCAATTGCTGTCGCATACCATTTAACGAAGTTCCCTGCCATTGGTGGGGAACTTTTTTTTACCTCCCTTCACTCCAATACTTCCCTTCGCTCCTTTACCTCCTCTCCTTCCTTCCAAAGAAATTCTCGGAGAAGAGAGGGCTGATGCGCAACAGGTTGCTGATAAGCAGACAGAAGGCCACGATGATGAGGGCCGGAACGAGGCTGACGAGGAAGTCGAGCAGGAAGTTGGGCTGCACCTTGTCGAGCCACTTGCCCACGGCGGGCAGCTTGGGCATCAGGAGAAAGTGGATGAGGTAAACGTCCAGCGTGCGGGTACCGACGTACTGCAGGCTGCGCCCCACCCACTTCTCACGGGTGAACCACCCCTGGTAGTAGCGGAAGAAGATGACCACGATGAACATCAGGCAGTACATGGCCGTGGTGCGGGGCAGGTTGGTCCATACGAACTTCAGGTTGTGCCAGCGGAAGATGTCGGCACAGCAGACGAAGGCCAGGATGACGATGACGGGGAAGAACCAGCTGGAGTCGAAGAGGCGCTGCACGGGACCCTTCTTCCCCGGGTCGGAGGAGGTCCAGTAGCGGTGGACGAGGTTACCCATCAGGAAGAAGTGCAGGTATTTCATCAGCTGGATGAGGCTCGTCGTGTTCAGGAAGTCGTTGTGCTCCGCATCGAAGACCTTGGGCATGTAGCAGAACTCGTAGGCCACGAGCGACGCCACCCAGAGCCCCCACAGGCAGGCCTTCTGTGCTCGTTCCGACAGGCGTTGCACGCAGAAGCTGAAGAGGTAGTACACGGCAAACATCTGCAGCAGGGCCCACGTGAACCAGTAGCCGCCCTTCGTGGCCGAATTCATGGCGGCCAGGAAGCTGTCGCAGAACTTCGGTCGCTTGAGTATCAATAGGATGCACAGGAAGATGAGAGCGGGAAAGACCTGAATCTTGAACTTCTTGGCCAGCAGATTCAGCGTGTTTCTGGCCGACCACACGAAGCTGGACTTGTAGGCCAGGAAACCGCTGACGAAGAAAAACAGTGGCATGCGGAACAGCACGAAGAAGGGCAGCGATGCCGACGTGCGTATCGTCTGCGTATAGGCCATCTGCGACACGTGGTAAGCCACCACCATAATCATGGTGAAGCCCCTCATGGCGTCAAGCCACTCCATTCTTTTTAATTCATAATTCATAATGCATAATTCATAATTGGAAGGCTTACACCTTTGGCAATTTATAATTCATAATGCATAATTCGTAATTGGAAGGCTTACGCCTTTGGCAATTCATAATTCTTAATTCATAATTCATAATCTACACACTTCGCAGCTCAATTATGCGTTAAGTGATGATTAAATAATGTACCAAGTTATTTTTTTAATCATCACTAAACCAAGCGCAGCCCAATTATGAATTATGAATTATGCATTATGAATTATCCAACCGTGTCGTCGTATTTCTTCTGCAACTCCTTCAGACGCTTGTGCATGTCCTTCTGCACCTTGGCGTAGGCGGGGTCGTTGTAGAGGTTGTGCATCTCTGTGGGATCCTCCTGCAAGTCGTAGAGTTCCCAGGTGTCGATGTCGTTGTAGAAATGGATGAGCTTGTAGCGCTTGGTGCGGATGCCGTAGTGGCGCTTCACGGCATGCTCGGCCGGGTACTCGTAGAAGTGGTAGTAGATGGCGTCGCGCCACTTGCCGATGGTCTTCTCGCCACGCAACAGGGGCACGAGGCTCTCGCCCTGAATGTCGCTGGGAATCTTGACGCCCGCCATCTGCAGGAAGGTGGGTGCGTAGTCGATGTTCTGCACCATCTCCTGTATCTCGCCACGTCGCTTGTAGCCCTGGGGCAGCATCATCACGAGGGGCGTGTTGAGGCTCTCCTCGTACATGAATCGCTTGTCGAACCATCCGTGCTCGCCCATGTAGAAGCCCTGGTCGCTGGTGTAGACTACGAGCGTATTGTCCAACATGCCCTGCTCCTTGAGGTAGTCCAGGATGCGGCCCACGTTATCGTCCAGACTCTTCGTTACCTTGGCATAGTCGCGCATGTAACGCTGGAACTTCCAAGCGGTTACGGCTTCGTTCTCCACGATGCGCTTGCCGTCCTTGGCAATCTGCAGGCCCTCGGGCTTCATGCGGTCGCGCATGGCGGGGAAGCGTCGGTAGAAGTCGCACGAGATGCTGTCGTAGAAGGCCCAGTATTTCTCACGGTCCTTCTCGCTGAGTCGGTTCACGTAGGCCAGATACGTGCCGGAGAGGCGCGTCTTGTCGCCGGGCAGGTAGGCCTTGTTGTCGTACACGAGGTCCATGTCGTGGCTGCTGGCAATGGTCATCTCCTGCTGCTGGGCCGCCAGTCGGTTGTCCCACTGGTCGTTGAAATTGGCTGGCATGGGGAACGTCTGGTTCTCAAACTCACGTATGTACTTCAGGTCGGGCAACCAGTCGCGGTGGCACGCCTTGTGGTGGACGAAGAGGATGAAGGGCTTCTCCTTGTCGCGATGGTTCATCCAGTCGATGGCCTTGTCCGTGATGACGTCCGTGCAGTATCCCTGCTCGCGCTTCGACGTGCCGTCCATCTGCTGGAAGTTGGGGTTGTAGTACTCGCCCTGTCCGTGCAGTATCTCGTAGTGGTCAAAGCCCGTGGGTGTGCTGATAAGGTGCCACTTGCCGATGAGTGCCGTCTGGTAACCGGCTGCCTGGAGCAGCTTGGGCATGGTCTGCTGGCTGCCGTCGAAGATGCCGTGCTCGTTGTTCGTGAATCCGTTCTTGTGCGAGTGCTTACCCGTAATCATGCAGGCTCGGCTGGGTCCGCTCAACGAGTTGGCCACAAAGCTGTTGCGGAAGAGTACGCCGTCACGCGCAATGCGGTCCAGGTTGGGGGTCTGTATAGGACTGTTGCCGTAGCACGACATCATCTGTGCCGTGTGGTCGTCGGTCATGATGTAGACGATGTTGGGGCGCTGCTGTCCCTGCGCCATGGCCTGTGTAGTCAGTGCCAGGAGGGGTAGTATGGTCAGGGTTGCCTTCATAGTGTGTAAAGCCTTTTTGTGTGGTTAACAATAATGCAAAGTTAAACGAAAAAGACGAAAGGAGCAAGAAAAGCGCTCGACAAATAAGGAATTTCCCATAAAATAAGGTATTTCGTGGGGCGACATTCGTTTATTTTTATTAAATTTGCAAGCGTAAAGTTGATTTAATGCTTATGAGACGCTTATCTTTCTGTTTCCTCTTGTTTGTAATGGCGGTTGCCCTGCGTGCCCAGGTGACCGTGAGCAGCCATGTGGTGGACGCCGAGACGGGCGAGGCCCTGCCTTACGTGAGTGTCTATGCCAGTGCGGACAACGGTACGCTGTCCAACTACGAGGGCGACTTCACCATCGAGGTCGACTCGGCCGCCGTGCTGCGCCTCACCTGCGTGGGCTATCAGGAGATGCAGTTCAAGGCTATCGAGGCGCCGAAGACCGTCAAGATGGAACCGCTCACCCAGTCGATGCGCGAGGTGCAGGTGCGTGCCTGGCCCAGTACGTTGCTGCAGGTGGCCAAGAAGATGAACAAGGAGTTCGACAGCAAGAACGGCAAGAAGAGCCAGTACTTCATGCGCATGACCACCACGCTCCGCACGCGTGACCTCGTCGAGGCCTTCGTCGAGGCCAACTCGGCCGTCAACCTGCGTGACATCACCATCCTACAAGGCATCAACGGACGACTGACAGAAAAGGGCCTGTCGGCACCGGCTATTGCCAGCATGAACTTCCACCACCCCCTCGAGCTGGGTCCGCTGACGCGTGGCGTCGACTTCTGGAAGAAGCTCATCACGCCGCTGAACCCGAACAGATCGAGCATGAGTATTGACGTGCAAGCCCTCAGACGAATCATGCAAAACGGGAAGAGCTCCGGCAACGACAAGACGTTGAAGCTGGACGATATCGTCAACTTCTACGACGTGACGGGCGAGGAACTGGTCGACGAACACCAGAAGCTCATCTACCGTATGCACATCCGGCAGAACGACAAGATGGCCCAGAGGCAACCCATCATGACCGGCACGCTCTACGTCGATGCCAAGTCGATGCAACCCCTGCGCTTCGACGGCCAGGTGGAGAACCTCTCCATCGTAGCCCAGAAGGATATGCAGATTGTCAGCGCCCCCATCGAACTGTCGCTTCACATCAACTATCGCCACGACAAGAAGTTCACCGAGGTCAGCGACATAGCCATCAGTATGAAGAGTGGCGACTTCCAGAATCAGACCTTATTATATAATATAGAAGACCTGAAGCTCAAACTCAAGTCCAACAAGAAGAACAAGACGAAAGAGAATATGCTCGAGAGCGTACACAAGGCCGGCTTCGACCAGTCGCTTTGGGCACGTTCCAACATCATCCAGCGCACCCGTGAGGAGGAGCGACTGGCCGGACTGGAGAACCAGTCGGAGCTGGTCAGCGATACCATTTCGCAGCCCACGACCAAGATGGGCAAACTGCTCGACCGCCTGTCCCGTTTCAGCAAGTCCATCCCGCAGGAGAAGGTCTACCTGCACATGGACAACACGAGTTACTTTCTGGGCGACACCATCTGGTTTGCAGCCTACAGCCGCCAGACCAACGACGACAAACCCTCGAAGCTCAGCCGTGTGCTCTACGTCGAACTCTACAACCAGGATGGCTACATGATGGAGCGTAAACTCGTCGAGATGCGTGACGGTCACGGCTACGGCAGCTTCGCCCTCAGCAAGGAGTACTATGGCGGTTTCTACGAACTGCGTGCCTACACGCGCTGGCAGCTGAACTGGGGACTGACAGAGCACAAGCACTCCCGGGTCAGCTCCAAGTGGTACCTCAACAAGGAGCAAGAGATGCTGCACTACCGCGACTACGAGAAGCTCTACAGCCGTGTCTTCCCCGTCTACGATGCCCCGAAGAAGGAGGGCGAATATCCCGAGAACATGACGGCACGCCCCATGCGTCGCTACTTCAAGAACGACCCCGACAAGCCCACCATCGAGATGACCTTGTTCCCGGAAGGTGGCGAACTCGTGGAAGGTCTGCCCTGCCGTGTGGCCTACGAAGTGTTGTGGGAAGACGGCGAGGAGGCAGGCGACGGCATCCTTAGCATAGACGACGAAGGCAAAGAGAGTGTCAAGGCCGCCAAGAAGCAAGCCAAGGACCGCAAGAAGGCCTCGAACAAAGAACTGAAGGCCGCCACGAAGAAGGGCGCTTCGGCCGTCCGGAACACACTTTCCTCACTGGCCGATGCCAGCCAGGCTGCCGACACGCTCAACTGGAGGAAGTATCGCGGCACCTTCGTCGTGACGCCCTCCAAGGACATGGAGCGCACCGTACGCTTTGTGGACCGCAACGGCCACGAGGCCAAGGCCAAGTTGCCCAAGCCCGAACCCGAAGGCGTAGCCCTGCAAGTGGATCAGACGGACACGACGTGGGTCTTCAACCTGGCCTTCACGCCTGGCATGGAGCGTGACAGCCTCGGACTGACGATTATGAATGAGGGAAATGTGCTGCACATAAAAAGCCTCTCCCCCAACCCCTCCCCCAAAGGGGAGGGGGGACTGAATGCGGACAGTACGCTGGCGCAGAGCAGTCTGGAAGGTTTGGAAGCGCAGGGCAGTCAGAGCGGCTCGAAAGTGAATAGTACACTGGAAGTGTCGGAATCCCAGGCTCTCCATACCTTGTCTGATACGGGCAAGACGTTGGTCTATTCCATCCCTAAGTCGGAACTGAAGGAGGGCGTCAACCAGGTGACCATATTCGATGTGGACGGACGCATCTGGGCCGACCGCCTCTTCTACAACACCCAACCCGCCCTGAGCATCAGCCCCACTCTTAGCGACACCCAACCCACTCTTAGCGACATCCACCCCACTCTTAGCGGTGACACGCTACCCGCATCCAGTCACCCCTCCCCTTTGGGGGAGGGACTGGGGGAGAGGCTTATCGCCGTCACCTTCCTCGGTACCAACGAGGATGACGGTGTCCCCGCTGCATCAGCGGCCACACGTGACATGCCCATCGATGCCCTCACCTTCGCGCCCTACCAGCACATTCGACTGGGGGTCAAGTCCGTACCCAACTCCGTCATCAGCCTTTCCGTACGCGATGCGGCCTACAACGACCACCTCTACGATAATGCCGACATGCGTACCGAGATGCTGCTGGCCTCCGAGGTCAAGGGCTTCATTCCCAACGCACGCTGGTACTTCGAGAAGGACGATCAGGAGCACCGCGAAGCCCTCGACCTCCTGCTCATGATACAGGGTTGGCGTCGCTTCAACTGGCGCGATATGGCCGTGCCCGGACTGTGGGAGATCTCGCAGATGGCAGAGACAGCACCCGTCATCAGCGGCCACGTCTACCAGACATCCGACTGGGAGTACCACAACTTCACACGCGAGGACTACGAGGTAATGGCCTCGCTGGGCGGCACCTATAACGTCAACAATCCCACCACGTTGGCATACGCACAAATTTCAACAGAAGACACGGACGATGCACCCAACAACGATACCTACAAGGACTTCAACGCGCTCTACGACTTTACCCGCACCAACACTGCCCTGGCCAACGACAATATGTCGTCAGCACTGACCACCGACAACCTCACCACCGAGGCCGCACCCATCAACGACCAGGTGGTCTACAACGAAAACCCCGAGCTGGACAGAAAGGACAGCAAGAAGTCTAAGAAGAAGAACAAGGATCTGCTCCTGCACGCCGAACTGGTGTCGCTGGACGGCACGGAGACGCGTGTCACCGAGAAGATGACTTCGAACGGCCGTTTCCGCGTCCTGTTGCCGGGTTATTATGGCGAGGCCGTCCTCTTCCTCAGTGCGGCCGACACGACAACCTGGTGGTCGAAGGACAAGAAGAAGCAGAAAGTGAAGGACTACGCCTGGACACAGACCAGGGCGCTGGACGAGGACTTGCCCGAGGGCCACAAGCGTCGTTTCCGCGTGGATCCGGCAGACTACAAGGTGCTGGTCGACTTCCCCTTCCCACGTTTTGTGAAGCCCTTCAACTACTACCAGCAACACCTGCTCGAGGCCGCCGACAAGCTGCTGGGCTCACAGTTGCTGGCCGACGGTACGCACCAGATGCGCGAGGTGAAGATTGGTGCCAGACGCGGTAAGATGACCCGATTCACGGACTCCATACCCGCCATCGTGGTCGATGCCTACCAGGCCTACAACGATGCCATCGACGGCGGCATCTACTTTCCCAGTCCCGAGATGATTGTCCGCAACTATCTGGGCGACTACGGATTGGAGTTCCCCTTCAAGTCCGTAGACTGTCCGCCCTCCTTATCCACCTCATCCGTCGGTACTGCAATGCGCTCAGATCCGCCACGCCAAGGTTCAAACATCTTTCTTCGCTTCGGCTTCGACGTGACGCGACGTGCCCTGAACAACCTCACCATGGCCGAGGACTCCATCTACATGCGAGGCAACCTGGCCTCCCGTCTGATGGCTGACCAATGCGGAAACGTGTACCTGAGTCCGGGCGAAATCTCCAAGTACTTCGAGCTGCAGCGCATCGAGAAGTACATCATCTACACCGACTACCAGCCCCGCCTCGAAGGCAGCAACCGCTATTACGGCTCCAACCTGCCCGAAACGCACATTGCCATCTATCCCTTCGCCGACGACAGCCGCCGTCCTGTCTACCGCGACCGCCGTTACGTCCTCAAGGGCTTTGCCTTCCACGATGACTTCTACCATCCGAACTATAAGAACCGCAAACTCAACGACGCGCCCAAGGACTACCGACGCACCCTCTACTGGAACCCCGAGCTCCGTCTCGACCAGAACGGACAGGCCGAGGTCAGGCTCTACAACAACAGCAAGCGCGGGCAAATCAATGTCACGGCCGAGGGCATGACCAAGGACGGCACGATACTGGGCAATTAGGCACACTGAGTTGAAAAGGAATAAAAAAACCAAATATTATTACCTTATTAAGTTAAGGACATGTGTTTCATATTTATTAGTCCTATTATGAAAGAAATCAAAACTATTTTCTTGGCCTTGTTGGCCTTTGTGACTCTCAGTGCCTGTTCGGATAAGGAGCAGGATGTGCCGGAAGCGATGGAAGAGGGGCCCGACTATCTTGTGATGCTATACTCGGTGGGTGGTGGGAACCTTGATGCGTGTATTTTGTCAAACATATACCAGGCTATGGATGTGGGCAGTAGCGAGAACGTCAAGATGACGGTGCAGTACAAGTCCTCAGTCTTAGAGCAGAAGTGGTACCCCGAGTTTGATGGCACACGCCGCCTGGACCTTGACGACAACAGACACCTCATTGGCACCATGAAGGATTCCCTAAAGGATGCCCCCTTCTTTAGTGAGAGGAAAGAACTCAAGTCCTTCGTTTCCGGACTGAAGAGCGAGTGTATAGCCGATTCGCTCTACGACATGACGAAAAGCGACGCCTTGGCCGACTTCATCACGTGGAGCATGAAGAAACATCCCAACGCCAAGCGTACCGTGCTGATACTCAGCGACCATGGCAGCGGCTGGCAGCTGGAATGGGACGGTTTGCAGGATACACGCGCCATCTTGCAGGATGACAACACAAAGACCATCATGAGCCTGGGCGCTGTGGTGGAGGGTGTGAAGAAATCGGCTGGCAAGGTGGACCTGCTCTACACCGATGCCTGCCTGATGAGCATGTACGAGAACCTCTACGGCTATGCCCACTGTGCCAACTATCTGCTGGCGGCTGTGGAGATTACGCCTGGCGCTGGCGGCGACTATTCAAGACTCCTCAGCGAGTTCAAGAAGGCAGGTACTTCGAATGCCGAACTTGAGGCTGCCATGCACACCTTTGCAGACTATCTGGTTTCTGATCAGTGGTGGTTAAACAAGAATATAAATGAAAATAAGTACAACGACATTGCACTCTACGACCTCACCAAGCTCGATAGGCTGACCCCCGTGCTCAGAAAGGTTGTCGATGCGATGGTAGAGAAGTTCGGCAGCAGCGAGTCGGTAGAGCCGACGGACGAGAATGTACCCCTCGGAGACGTGTTCTGTGGATACATAAACTATGCATTGACCAACTGCCAGATATCAAACGTCAACGCCCGCTACCCCAACTATTCCGTACCCCCTCCACTGTGGAAATATATGATAGCAGACAAAGTGGAGGAGCACTCTGGCATACAATACGACTATTTCTACACAATGGACCTGGTACGTTGGATGAAATACGCAGACACCGAGAATGCACGCAATGCGCGCGAAGCCTACCCCGACTATTGGAACATGCTGCGGCACTACCTCAATATGAATGGCGCCAAGTCCTTCTCCTTCACCGACATCCTTCGACTCCTTGACAAATCGCTCGCAGATGCTGGAGCAAAAAACAATCCGTTCAGGCAGCTCAAGGCCGAGATGCTCGCCGCCCTCAGAGAAGTAGGCTACATCACATGCACCATAGGCGACGAAAAGCCCGGCATCGACCAGGCATACGAACTATGTTCGCCAGGCATTACGATTGTGCCCTTCAACGACTCATACTATGACAAAGTCCCCAACAACTTCCTCCACAAGATACCCACCCATCAGGAGGCGTTACGCATGTACCAACAGACCGACTTTGACAAGCAGGTGGGGTGGAGCCGCATGCTTCAACTCGTCGAAATATACCCCGACCTATTCTCCAACCCTTCGCGAGACCGTGTTGGCAAGGACTTTTAGCCATGATTATTTATAATCTCTGACCAATTGACAATTTCTGCATGAATAATGTAGGATAGAGTTTACTCACTTTCCTACACGCCAAATCTTCAGCCGCCGTACGGTGAATTCAGATTCCCGTACGGCGGCTGTATTGTTTCTATACGATTATGTGAAACTTAGCGCAGCAAGAATTGTCAATACGATAGTATTCTTATTGCATGTTTCCGCACGGACTCTTCTGAAAAAGTGTCTGGATGAGTCTGGTCAGTCCGAGCGGATACACGGATATGTCACTTCAGTACCTCGCGCAGGAACTCGGGTGTGTAGCCGACGTTGCGCTTGGCCACCTGTTCGGGTGTGCCGTGGGAAAGGAGCTTGCCACCGCCACGTCCGCCTTCGGGACCCATGTCGATGAGGTAGTCGGCAGAGCGGATGACGTCGAGGTTGTGCTCGATGACGAGGACGGTGTTGCCCTTCTCCACCAATCGGTTGATGACGGTGAGGAGTTGGCGTATGTCGTCGAAGTGGAGGCCGGTGGTGGGCTCGTCGAGGATGTAGAAGGTGCGGCCCGTGTCCTTCTTGGCCAACTCAGTGGCCAGCTTGACGCGCTGGCTCTCGCCACCACTGAGCGTGGTGCTGGGCTGTCCCAGTTTGAGGTAGCCGAGGCCGACCTCCTGGAGCACCTTGATCTTGTAGAGGATGGTGGGGATGTGCTCGAAGAACTCCACGGCCTGGTTGATGGTCATGTTGAGGACGTCGGCAATGCTCTTGCCACGGTAGCGCACCTCGAGTGTCTCGCGGTTGTAGCGCTTGCCCTGGCACTCGTCGCAGGGCACGAGGACGTCGGGCAGGAAGTTCATCTCGATGGTCTTGTAGCCGTTGCCCGAGCAGCACTCGCAGCGGCCTCCCTTGACGTTGAAGGAGAAGCGGCCGGGCTTGTAGCCACGTATCTTGGCTTCGGGCAGCTGGACGAAGAGCTGACGAATGTCGTTGAAGACGCCGGTATAGGTGGCGGGATTGGAACGGGGCGTACGTCCGAGTGGACTCTGGTCGACGTCGACCACCTTGTCGATGTGCTCCAGGCCGGTGACGGACTCGTAGGGGAGCGGTTCGCGCAGGGAGCGGTAGAAGTGTTGCGAGAGGATGGGGTGGAGCGTGTCGTTGATGAGCGTACTCTTGCCGCTGCCGCTGACACCGGTGACGCAGATGAAGAGTCCGAGGGGGAAGTCGACGTCGACGCCTTGCAGGTTGTTGCCCGTACAGCCCTTGAGACTGAGGACGTTGCCGTTGCCCTTGCGACGCTTGCGGGGCGTCTCAATCTTGAGCTGACCATTGAGGTACTGGCTGGTGAGGGTCTGCTGGCGGAGCATGTCGGGGTAGCGCCCCTGGAAGACCACCTCGCCACCAAGGCGCCCGGCACGCGGACCCATGTCGACGATGTAGTCGGACTGTTCCATCATCTCCTGGTCGTGCTCGACGACGATGACGGTGTTGCCGATGTCGCGAAGCGACTTGAGGGAGCGTATGAGGCGACGGTTGTCGCGCTGGTGGAGGCCGATGGAGGGCTCGTCGAGGATGTAGAGCACGTTGACGAGCTGGCTGCCAATCTGCGTGGCCAGACGGATGCGCTGGCTCTCGCCACCCGAGAGGCTGACGCTGCTGCGGGAGAGGGATAGGTAGTCGAGACCGACGTCGAGGAGGAAGTGGAGGCGGGTACAGATTTCCTTGATAATCTCGGGGGCAATCTGGCGCTGCAGATCGTTGAGCTTGTCGTCGAGGTGGGTCATCCACTGGTAGAGTTCGGAGATGTCCATCTCGGCCAGGTCGATGATGTTCTTGCCGGCAATGCGGAAGTAGAGCGACTCCTTGCGCAGACGCTTGCCGTGGCACTCGGGGCAGACGATGGTGCGTACGACGGTCTCCTCGTCCTCGTCCTTGGCGGGCTTGAGGCGCGTGAGGCCGATGTAATCCACCTCGTCCTCGTCCTCCTCGGGTCCACCCAGGGTGGAGATGTAGCCCAGACCATGGCAGTGGGGGCAAGCACCCTGTGGGGAGTTGAAGGAGAAGTCGTGGGGGGCAGGCTCGCGGTAGGCGATGCCGCTGGTGGGGCACATGAGGTGGCGGCTGTAGTGGCGCACGCCCTCACGCTCGACGTCGTAGACGAGCATCTCGCCGTCGCCCTGCTTCAGGGCACTGGCAATGCTGTTCTGCAGGCGACGGTCGTCCTTGTCGTGCACGATGAGGCGGTCGACAACTACCTCGATGTCGTGGTTCTTATAGCGGTCGAGCTTCATGCCGGGCGTAATCTCCTGTATCATTCCGTCCACCCGCACGTAGAGGAACCCCTTGCGCTGTATGGACTCGAAGAGTTCGCGATAGTGACCCTTGCGATTCTTGACAAGGGGTGAGAGGAGATAAATCTTGCGCTCGCGATAGGCGCTGATGATGAGGTCGATGAGCTGTTCCTCGGTGTACTTGACCATCTTCTCGCCTGTCACGTAGCTGAAAGCCTCGCCGGCACGGGCAAAGAGCAGACGCAGGTAGTCGTAAATCTCGGTGGTGGTGCCCACGGTGGAGCGTGGGTTGCGGTTGGTGGTCTTCTGCTCGATGCTGATGACGGGCGAGAGACCTGTTATCTTGTCCACGTCGGGGCGCTCCATGTTGCCCAGGAAGTTGCGGGCGTAGGCCGAGAAGGTCTCGATGTAGCGTCGCTGCCCTTCGGCAAAGATGGTGTCGAAGGCCAGGCTGGACTTTCCGCTTCCGCTCAGTCCGGTGATGACGCACAGACTGTTGCGGGGTATCTCTACGTCCACGTTCTTAAGGTTGTGGACGCGGGCTCCGAACACTTTTATCAGTTCATAATCCATAATTCGTAGTTCATAGTTGTTGCCAAGCGTCTCATTCTTCCTCGCCTCCCGTCTTTGCTCCATTGTCATAGCCGGTCAGTACGTTGACGTCCTTGCGTATCTTGTAGTCGCGGCCGTCTGCACCACGGGCGTTGACCACCACGTAGTAGACACCGTCCTTGACGCGCTGTCCGTTGTAGCGTCCGTCCCAGCCGTCTTGTTCCACGTCGGGATTGGTCCAGCTGTAGATGCGTTGTCCCCAACGGTTGAAGATGGTGGCCTTGAAGGAGACGATGCTTTGGTAGGTGGGCTTGGCGTTGTAGACGTCATTGTGCCCGTCGCCGTTGGGCGAGAAGGCGTTGGGCATCTCGAGCTTGGACGAGCTGATGACGACGTTGAAGGGGTCCTCCTCGCCCTCTTCGGGCCAGACGTAACTCTCTCCGTCGGCGCTGAATGTGGCGTAGAGTTGCACCATGAAGCTGCCGCTCTGCTCGAAGGTGTATTCGAAGTTCTCCTCGAAACGATGTACGAGAATCTCGTTGGGAGCATCGGCGCTCCACATCTTCCATTCGTAGCGCACGTCGTAGCCTTCCGCGTCGATGGGGTTGGCGCTGAACAGGGCTGCGAGGGGGGCATCCTGTGCGGTGGATGCATCGTCGATGCTATCTCCGGCTATGGTTATGTATTTGGCCGTGGGCTCACAGTATTGTGCTTTTACCGTCATGGGTAACGCCAGAAATATGAGGATGAGGCCAAGCCAGAGAGCTGTTTTTCTATTTTCTGTTTTCACTTTTTTGTTCTTTTTTCTGCAAAAATAGCAAATTCTCATGACTTATTGGCCAAATCTTACCGATTATTTTTGTTTTTCGGGCAACTTGCACTAACTTTGCAGTATAAAAAGAATAAATAAGGATGAAGAAAATAGTGAAATTGCTTCTGATGGTGGGCTGCTTCATGCTGTCAGCTTCCGTGGCTGCACAGTCGCAGGTACACGTGGTGCAGCAGGGGGAAACGGTGTACGCCATAGCACGGAAATATAACGTGGGCCCCAACGAAATCATCAAGGCGAACCCTATCCTGGGGGACGGAGAGAAGATACGGCCGGGACAGTCTCTGACCATTCCCGCAGCCGGTGCAACGAGCGTGGCAGCCACCAAGCCCGGCTCGGCCACTACTGGCTCGCGCCTTCACCCTGGGTACAAGGAGATGTACCGTGTGCAGAAGAAGGATAACCTCTATAAGATTGCACTCCAGTTCGGTCTGACGATAGAGGAACTGCTCGAGGCTAATCCCGAGTTGACTGTCGATTCGAAGCTGAAGCGCGACTCGTTCATCTACATCCCCTACTCGAAGGCAGAAAAGCAGGCAGAGCAAAACCGTCTGGCCGCTGAGAAGGCGGCTGCAGAAAAGGCGGCTGCCGAGGCTGCCCGAAAGGCTCCCAAGAAGCTTATCAACGTGGGAGTGGTGCTGCCGCTGAAGGAGGGTGGCGACCGTGGCGGCAAAATGATAGAGTTCTATCGTGGCATGCTGATGGCTGCCGACAGCGTGAAGCAGCAGGGAGTGGCCATTCACATGCATGCTTATCATAGCGGTTCTTCGCTCGAAGACATCAATTTCGTTATCAACACAAAGCCTGAGCTGAAGAACATGGACGTGATTTTTGGTCCGTTGAACACCACGCAAGCCGGTGTGCTGAGCAAGTTCTGCCAGGAGAACAAGATACGTCTTGTTACGCCTTTTTCCACGACAAACTCAGTCGGGCAGGATAATCCATACGTCTACCAGGCCTCCGCACATGGCACAGCTGCGCGTCAGGCTGGAGCCGAGATGATGGTGTCGCGTTTCACCAACTCGAACTATGTCTTCTTGCAGACCGGTATGTCGGACACACGTGGAACGGGATTCGTCACGGAAGTCAGGAAGTTGCTGGAGGGACGCGGTATGAAGGCGGTGAACCTGAAGGTGGAGGACAGCGATGAGGCGTTTGTCAAGGTGCTGAATCAGTATCGCGACAATGTCATCATTCCCGATGCTTCGAGTCTCAGCGCCACCACCACGCTGGTGCGGAAGCTGAAGGCCTTCCAGACGGCACATCCGGAATATCGGCTGACGCTGGCAGGCTATCCCGAATGGCCTACCTATGCCGCAACCTTGCAGGCAGACTTCTGCGCCCTGAATACGTATGCCTATTGCACCTTCTTCCGTAATCCCACGGATACGCGTGTGTCGGCATTCGAGGGTCGCTACCTGCGTAATTTCAAGGAAGAGGTGTCGCGCACGTATCCCCGTTATGGCTTGTTCGGCTTTGACCTGGCTTATTTCTTCTTGCACGGTCTGGCCACCTATGGTGAGTCGATGCTGGAGAAGCAGGGACTGATCAATGCGCATCCCTTGCAGAATCCTCTCTCCTTCAGTCAGCGTCACGAGGGAGCCGCCCATGTCAACAACACGGTTTACCTTGTGCACTACAGCCCGTCTCAGCGAGTGGATATTGTAAGATGACGCAAGAACTGGAAACAAGAGGAGGAATAAGCGTATGGTTCGTCTGAATGCTTTGACACGGAAGGCGTTGGTGCTACTTTCCGTTGCGCTTTTTGGTCTGAAGGGAATGGCGCAGATTGGCGAGAGCCGCAGCGATCTGGCTGTTGGTGTCAGTGGAGGTATTACGCTGGATAAGATTCAGTTTGTGCCGACCATCAAGCAGAACTTCAAACTGGGCAAGACGATGGGTGCCACCATACGCTATACCTGCGAGAAGTACTTCAAGATGATCTGCGCCTTGCAGGCTGAGGTCAACTATGCCGAGCTGGGATGGCAGGAACTTATTGAGACCAGCAGCGATACTTACGAGCGCACCATCAGCTATGTGCAGATCCCGCTGTTTGCTCGACTGGGTTTCGGACGGGAGGAACGTGGATTGCAGGGCTACATCCTGCTGGGTCCGCAGGTGGGATTCTATCTCAGCGACAGCGAGAAGCGTGGTGGTGAGTTTTCCACTTCGACGCTCATTTCGCGTCCCAATGGTGTCATTCAGCAGTACAAGCTGCCCATCGAGAACAAGTTCGACTATGGTATCTCGGGTGGTGCCGGACTGGAGTTCAGCACGGCCGTGGGGCACTTCCTGCTCGATGGGCGCTACAACTTCTCGCTGGCCGACATCTTCCACAACACCAAGCAAGACCCCTTCGGACGTTCGGCACATGGGGCCATTACGGTCAAGCTGACTTACCTCTTCGATGTGATAAAAACAAAGGGCGCCATTCGAAAATGACGCCCTTTATTTATATATAATATAAGGTGAAGCGGCTTATCTCAGTCGGTCGAGCGACTTGATGAGCAATTGATCTTTGAGGATGCCGCGGAAAGCCAGGTAGCTGAACACAAGCGACACGATGGGGAGCGCGGCCCAAACGGTGGGACGATAGGCCGAGAGGAGCGACTGATCCTCGTACTTGCTGATGAACAGGAAGGTGACAGCGGCTATGTAGTAGCCAATGAGGAACAGCATGGACAGGTTGACGGTGCGCATCTGCAGAGCACGCTTGTTGAAGAGGAAGATGGCGATGGTCTGCAGGGTTGCCGTCAGAATCAGCAGGCCAAACAGAGCTGCCCAGGGCGTGACGATGTGGTCGACCGCTCCTGTAAGCGGGTTTGTCAGGCTCAGCCACAGATTGTACATGGTTGCCGAGGCTCCGTCAGTGGCTGTTATCGTGCCCACGGGATTGCACAGGCACAACACCAGGCACACGATGGACAGCAACAGGTATACGGTTTGGATACGCTGTATCATAACGCGTAACTATGAACTATGAATAATGAACATTGAACTATGAACAGTCCTAGTCCATTATCTCGTTCTCGCGGTTGGGGTTGCGGAAGTAAACCTTACCCTCGATGAACTCCTGTGTGGCAATGAGGGTAGGCTTGGGCATGCGCTCGTAGAAGCGTGAGATTTCAATCTGCTCACGGTTCTCGAAGGTCTCCTCGAGATTGTCGCCACGGGTAGCGAACTCGGTCAGCTTCTTAGAAAGTTCGGCCTTGATGTCGGAACCAATCTGGTTGGCGCGCTTGCCAATGATGGCCACGCTCTCGTAGATGTTGCCAGTCTGGTCGCAAAGGTTCATCACGTCACGGGTTACCGTGTTAGTGGGTGCATTACTCTTTTTGTAGTCCATTATTATTGACGTTTATTTGTTTGTTCTTTTTTTGTTGAGGAGGACGGCTTCTGTCCGGCGGGGTGGGGGAGGCTAATCCTCTTCCAGTTTGATGTTCTTCTTCTTGATGATGGCATCGGCGTTGCGGAAGATACGCTTGGCCTCGTCAGCATGTTTTGACTCGGGATAGTCGTTGACGAAGGAGTAGTACTCGTCCACGGCATCGCGGAAACGGTCGATGCGCTTCTCTTCCACGCTCTTCTTGGCCAGCTGGTACTTGCTGCGAAGGATCAGCATGGAGAGGCTCTCACGCTTCTCGTTGGTGGCAAAGGGGAATTCCTTCAAGGCGTTCTGTGAGGTGACGATGCAAGCCTCGTAGTTGCTGCCGCCATAGGCACAGTTGTTCACGTAGTCGCCCAGGTCGTAGTATAGTTTTGCGGCCAGGTATTCCTTTTCGACCAGCAAGTCCTGCATCTCGTTGAGCCGATCCTGAGCCTCCTCCCTGTGGCGTGAGTAGGGGTAGATCTCGATGAACGACTGGAACTCCCGGATGGCCGATACCGTGCTGCTCTGGTCAAGGCGTGCATCAGGAATCTGCTTGTAGAGCGACATGGCCGAATAGAAGCGTGATGCCTCCACGAACATTCCCTTTGGGTAACTCTGGAAGTATTTCTTGAAATAGTTGGATGCTGATTCGTAGTCGCGGTTGTGGAATTCAGACTGCGCCAACATGTAGAGGCACTCTTCACCGTTCTGCGTATTCTTCATGTAGGTCAGAATGTCGGTTAGAAGAGCTGCCGCCTTGGTGTAGTGCCCATCTGTGTAATAGGCCTTGGCTGTTTCGTAGCGGTACTCCATGTCGGTCGTCTTCTGCACAGCGATGTATTCGCCGCACGAAGCGAGTGAAAGGATGGCAATACCCAAAGCCAGGACGAGTTTCTTCATTATATAATATATTTTAGCGCGCAAAGTTACCGCTTTTATTCGATATTGGCAACAAATTAACGTTTTTTTTGCTGTTTGGCCTTCCCTTTCATACGTATGAATAAGAAAGATGGCTGATTTTGTGCAATTATGAACTGTGAACTATGAACTATGAACTATTTTTCGTAACTTTGCATGAAAATAGAGATGCAATGAAATTTGAACTTACATCAGACTATCAGCCCACGGGCGACCAGCCAGAGGCAATCGAACAACTTGTGCAGGGAGTGCAGGACGGACTGCCCGCCCAGGTGCTGTTGGGTGTGACGGGAAGCGGCAAGACGTTTACCATCGCTAATGTCATCGAACGTATCGGCAAGCCAACACTCATCCTGTCGCACAACAAGACGCTGGCTGCACAGCTGTATGGCGAGATGAAGGCTTTCTTCCCCCACAATGCGGTGGAGTATTATGTCTCCTACTACGACTACTACCAGCCGGAGGCTTACATCCCCTCGACCGACACGTACATCGAGAAGGATCTGGCCATCAACGAGGAGATTGACAAACTGCGGCTGGCTGCCACCTCGGCCCTGCTCTCGGGACGCAAGGATGTCATCGTTGTCTCGTCCGTCAGTTGCATCTACGGCATGGGCAATCCGTCGGCCTTCTACGACAACGTCATCGACCTCAAGGTGGGTATGACGATGGACCGCAACGTGCTGCTGCGCCGCCTCTTGGAGTCGCTCTATGTGCGCAACGACATCTCGCTCAGCCGTGGAGGGGTGCGCGTCAAGGGCGACACCGTCGATGTGGCCCTGGCCTACTCCGACAACCTGCTTCGCATCACCTTCTGGGACGATGAGATAGAGTCGCTCGAAGAGGTCGACCCCATCTCGATGATGCGTCTGGGTAAGTTCCCCGAGTATCGAGTCTATCCGGCCAACCTCTTCCTTACCACCAAGGACACGCAGGAGGCGGCCATCGTCAAGATACAGAAGGACTTGGCCGACCAGGTGGCCTACTTCGAGGAAATCGGTAAACCCGTGGAGGCTAAGCGTTTGCAGGAGCGTGTGACCTACGACATCGAGATGATACGCGAGCTGGGCCACTGCTCCGGTATCGAGAACTACAGTCGCTACTTCGACGGCCGCGAGCCGGGCACGCGTCCCTACTGCCTGCTCGACTTCTTCCCCGACGACTTCCTCATGGTCATCGACGAGAGCCACGTATCCGTGCCGCAGATTGGTGGCATGTATGGCGGCGACCAGGCGCGCAAGACCAACCTCGTGCAGTACGGCTTCCGCCTGCCAGCGGCCAAGGACAACCGTCCGCTCAAGTTTGATGAGTTCCACGAGATGGTCAAACAATGCATCTACGTCAGTGCTACGCCGGCCGAATACGAGTTGCGTGAGAGCGAGGGCGTCATCGTCGAGCAGGTCATCCGTCCTACAGGTTTGCTCGACCCCGTCATCGAGGTGCGTCCCTCACAGAACCAGGTGGACGATCTTATGGAGGAAATACAACAACGCATCGAACGTGATGAGCGCTGCCTCGTGACCACGTTGACCAAGCGCATGGCGGAGGAACTGACTGACTATCTGGTCCGTCACGACGTCCGTACACAATATATCCACTCGGACGTGGATACACTGGATCGCGTGAAAATTATGGACGGATTGCGTGCGGGTGAGTTCGACGTGCTGGTGGGTGTCAACCTGTTGCGTGAGGGTCTTGACCTGCCCGAAGTTTCGCTCGTGGCCATCCTCGATGCCGACAAGGAAGGCTTCCTGCGCAGCCACCGTTCGCTGACCCAGACTGTGGGTCGTGCAGCCCGCAACATCAACGGAAAGGCCATCATGTATGCCGATACCATCACTCGAAGCATGCAGCAGACCATTGACGAGACGAACCGTCGTCGCGAAAAGCAGCTGCGCTACAACGAGGAGCACGGCATCACACCGCAGGCCATCAAGAAGGCCCGTATGATGGGCGGTCTTGTGGAACTCAGTCAGCAGCAGGATAAGCGTGCCTACGTAGAGCCCGAAGTTCCCGTTCTCGGTGTGGCCGAGGAGGAGGTTCAGCACCTCAGTCTCGACGAACGCAAGAAGCGCGTCGACAAGCTGCGTCGGCAGATGCAGGAGGCGGCCAAGAAGCTGGAGTTTGTGGAAGCAGCCAGGTTGCGTGACGAGATGCTGGCGCTGATGACAACGATTGAAGATGAATAAAAAGCACGTAAAAGGCTAAACCTTTTGCAAATACAACTGTCAAAACATAAAACCTAAGCAAAAAATCTATTTAATAATGTTTATGAGAAAACACGTAATCCTTTCGCTGCTTTGCCTTTCAGCCTTGTCTGCCGGTGCGCAGAAGTCAAGCAGCGAAGCGCTGAAACTCAATGATCAGGAGTATTTTGAACGTCAGGGTGTGAATGTGCTGGTCTACAGCAACACCTTCAACGGCGGATTCAACGACGAGAAGAACTCGGGCATCGAGGTCATACACCATGGCGTCCGTACCATTCAGGGCGGTGCCGTGCGTCTGAACAACACGCCCGAACAGTGGGACCTCGTGCCCAAGATGACCAGCCGCAAGGTGAGCCGCGAGGACGGGTCCATCGAGGTGGCGTTGCGCTATGATGACTACGACTTTGACAGCCGCATTGTGGTGACTGGCAAGGGCAAGGCGGTCGAGATAGCCGTCTACCTGGACAAGCCTGTGCCCGAAAAACTGGCCGGCGAAGCAGGCTTCAACCTGGAGTTCCTGCCCTCGCAGTATTGGCACAAGACCTTTACGATGGATGGCAAGCTGAACCGCTTCCCCCGCTATGCTGTGAGCGAGACGGTGACGCGTCCTAACGCCGAGAAGCCCCGTCAGTTCAAGGGCTTCAAGACGTACGACGACCGCGGTACGAATCGTTTTGTCGACCCCCTTCCTATGGCTACGGGTCACAGCATCGTGATGGCCAGCGATACGCCCGACCGTATGGTGCGCATCAGCAGCGACGATGCTGAACTGAAGCTCTATGACGGACGCATGCTGGCGCAGAATGGCTGGTTCGTGTTGCGCAGCGTTCTGCCTGCCGGCAAGACGGGCAAGGTGGTGACGTGGACCGTGGAGCCCAACGCCATTGCCAACTGGGTGCGTGAGCCGAACATCGGTTTCTCGCAGGTGGGCTACATTCCCGAGCAGCCCAAGGTGGCCGTCATCGAGTTGGATAAGGTGGACAAGGTGCAGCCCAAGGCTTCGCTCTATCGCATCGGCGAGGATGGCGAGGCCAAGGTGGCTTATACGGGCGACGTGAAGACGTGGGGACGCTTCTATAAATATAATTATGTGAAGTTCGACTTCTCGTCCGTTAAGGAGCCCGGCGTGTACTACATCCAGTACGGCAACACGAAGACGAACAACTTCATCATTGACAATTCCGTCTACGACAAGATTACGGATGCCACCACCGACGTGTGGGTGCCCATCCACATGAATCACATGGCCGTCAACGAGGGCTATCGTATGTGGCACGGCGAGCCTTTCAAGGAGGGCTATCTGCAGGCTCCGCCCAGCGACCACTTCGACCTGCACAGTCAGGGCAAGACGACCGACACCAAGTACAAGCCTCTGGAACTCATCCCCGGCCTGAACGTGGGTGGCTTCTTCGATGCCGGCGACTACGACATCGAGACGGGCTCGAACATCAGCGTGGTGGAGAACTTTGTGCGTGCCTGGGAACTCTTCCGCAGCGAGCGCGACGAGACGTTTGTGGACGAGAAGCAGCGTTACGTCGACCTGCATCGCCCCGATGGCGTGCCCGACATCCTGCAGTTCATCGAGCATGGCACGCTGAACCTCGTGGCACAGGCCGAGCAGATTGGCCACATGGCATCGACGCTCTCCAATTCGGTGCTCGACAACTACCATCATCTGGGCGACATCAGTGCCATCACCGATGGGCTGCACTACGATCCCTCGCTCAAGCCCTACGAGGTTTCGGCCGACGGCAAGTCGAGCGGTACGCCCGATGACATGTGGGCTTTTACTACGCGCAATCCCAGCCTTGACTTCCGTGCAGCTACGATGTTTGCTGCAGCCAGTCGTGCCCTCGAAGGCTACAACGACGAACTGGCCAAGCGTGCCCTGACGCAGTCGAAGCGACTGATGGAGGAGGCCACGGAGCTGATGAAGCAGCGCCAGTCGCAGCGTCAGGCCGGTGGCCGTCGCGGCAACGACATGGGCAGCATGGCTACCAACCTGCAGCTCTATGGTTCTACCCGTGAGCAGAAGTACCTTGACCTCTTCACGCAGCAGATCTGGACGGCACTGGATCGCAACCTGAACGGCAGCATACAGACGGCACTCGATGCCATCCCCTACATGAAGGCCGACTACAAGGAGAAGCTGCGTCCCTACATCGTCAAGTATCAGCAGTACATCGACAGCCTCGACGTGCAGAACCCCTATGGTGTGCCCATCGGCACGGGCAACTGGGCCGGAGCAGGTGCCGTGCTTTCGTTCGGTACCACGGTCTGCTTTGCTAATCTCTACTACCCCGACATCGTGAAGAAGCAGGAGATCTATCGTGTGGCCAACTGGCTCTACGGTTGCCACCCCTACCACAACTATTCGTTCGTGGCCACGGTGGGTGCCGCCCGTCCCAAGCAGGTGTTCTACGGCAACAACCGTGCCGACTTCTCGGCTATTCCCGGCAACGTGGCTCCCGGTGTGCTCTTCCGCAAGCCCGACCATTTCGAGAACTTCGATGACTGGCCATTCCTTTGGGGGCAGAACGAAGGTACCATTGCGGGCAACACGCAGTACATCATCTTCGGTTCGGCCTTCAAGAACCAGGTGAAGAAGTAGGGTTGCCTTGGAGTATCTCCAATTCAAATCAATCATGTTATCGTGTTAGATTTCCTTACAAAAAGTCTTAAAATTCTGTTCGCTTTTTGCTTCAATCTAGCGTGGCGAAGGGGATTTTAAGGCATTGCAAGAGTCTTTTTGCTGCGAAAACCGACCGATTTTCGGTTGACGCAGCAGTAAAAAAAGAAAGCCGCAGCGTGAATTTTTGGTTTCCGCTGCGGCTTTTTTCTGTTATCGCAGCGGTAAAAACTGGTAGCCGCTGCGGAAAAATGGCTTTTTTGGCTGGTTTTTCTGATTTTTTTGTGTCTTGGAAAATGTAATTGATTGAACGATAAGCAGTTATTAGAATCGCGTGTACGTGTGCCTCTTTTGGTGTGCTGATTTCTGCGCGATTCTCAGAGGGTGTACTTTGCTGAATCTTCTTTACATAATGGAACGGTATGCTGCAAAAAAAGAGGGAGGGCGGTATGGTGCCGCCCTCTCCCTCCTGCATGAATAATGCAGTTTAGATCTGTGCAAAGGCCTGCTCCAGGTCGTCGAGGATGTCGTCGATGTGCTCCACACCGATGCTCAGACGTACGGTAGAGGGAGTGATATGCTGGGCGGCCAGCTCCTCGGGACTCATCTGCGAGTGGGTGGTGGTGTAGGGGTGGATGACCAGACTCTTCACGTCTGCCACGTTGGCCAGCAGAGAGAAGATCTTCAGCGAGTCGATGAACTTCCATGCGTCTTCCTGCGAACCGTTGATCTCGAAGGTGAAGATGCTGCCAGCGCCTTGAGGGAAGTACTGCTCGTAGAGGGCATGGTCGGGGTGAGAGGCAAGGGCAGGGTGGCTGACGCTCTTCACCTTGGGGTGCTTGTTCAGGTAGTCTACAACCTTGAGGGCGTTCTCTACGTGACGCTCGATGCGGAGGGGCAGACTCTCAACGCCTTGCAGGAGGATCCAGGCATTGAAGGGAGAGATGGCTGCGCCGGTGTCGCGAAGGATGACGGCACGGATGCGGGTGACGAAGGCGGCTGCTCCGGCTACGTCGGCAAAGACGGCTCCATGATAGCTTGGGTCGGGCTTGGCGAGGGTGGGGTACTTGTCGGCATTGGCCTTGAAGTCAAACTTGCCAGCGTCTACGATGACACCGCCCAGGCTGCTGCCATGACCGCCGATGAACTTGGTGGCGCTGTGTACCACGATGTCGGCACCGTGCTCGATGGGACGGATGAGGATGGGAGCAAACGTGTTGTCCACGATGAAGAGGATGTTGTGACGGTGGGCTACCTCGGCAATGGCATCGAGGTTGGTGACGTCGCTGTTGGGATTGCCGAATGTCTCTGCATAGATGACTTTCGTGTTGGGGCGGATGGCTGCCTCCAATGCCTGCAGGTCGTTGACGTTCAGGATGGTATTCTCAACGCCCTGTGTGGTGAGGGTGTGGGTGATGAGGTTGAAGGAACCGCCGTAGAGGTTGTCGGCTGCGATGACGTGGTCACCGTTCTGCAGTACGTTCTGCAGGGCGTAGGTGATGGCGGCTGCTCCGCTGGCCACTGCCAGTCCGGCTACGCCTCCTTCGAGTGCTGCGATACGTCTTTCGAAAACGTCCTGGGTGGAGTTGGTAAGACGGCCGTAGATGTTGCCGGCGTCACGAAGGCCGAAGCGGTCGGCTGCGTGTTGGCTGTCGTGGAACACGTAGGATGTGGTCTGATAGATGGGCACTGCACGTGCGTCGCTTGCTGGGTCTGCCTGTTCCTGGCCTACATGGAGTGCGAGGGTCTCGAGATGAAGTTTTTTCAGTGACATAGTTGTATTGTTTTAATTGGTTATACTTTCGTTCGCTTGTCAACGGTGAGCTGTCGTGCGTGGTTGGCAATGTTGCTTCCGTTTGACAATGCAAAGGTACGACGGAATAGTGTTATTTTCCAAGAAGGTCGCTATATAAAAGAAAAAGTAACGAGTATTTCCCGTTACTTTAGTATGTTTATTCTGTTTGGTAGGTTTCCTGCCGTCTATACTGGGATTCCGTATGTAAGCTTCAGCGTGTCCATAACGAAGATGCTTTGGATGCGGCTTACGTAGTCGAGTGCCCCGACTTTCTCCACGATGAACTGCTGGTATTTGGCCATGCTGTGGACGAAGACTTTCATCATGTAGTCGCAGTTGCCGCTCACGTTGTAACATTCGCTCACTTCGGGCCAGCTCTCTACCTGCTGTTGGAACTCCTCGGCAATGCGGGTGTTGATCTGCTTCATCGAGATGTTGCAGAAGACGACAAAGCCTCGCTCGAGCTTCTCGGCATCGAGCACGGCCACGTATTTGTGGATGAACCCTTGCTTCTCAAGCCGCTTCAGCCGCTCGAAGGTGGGGGTGGTGCTAAGGTGTATCTTGGCTGCCAATTCCTTGGTGGTAAGGCGGCAGTCTTCTTGCATGGCGCGAAGGATGGCCAGGTCGGTTTCGTCTAATGTGGATATCATATTATAAATAATGTATAGAGTTTCAGTTTTCTGTCTTGGGCATGAGTGAGCAGAACGCGTGTAGGAGCGTGATGCTGACTATGAGACATACAGCGATGAGGCTCCACGTGAGTGGTACGTTGCCTATTTCGTCTGTCAGGCGCATTTCGTTGGCTTTTTCTCCGTAGATGTTTAGCATCAAGAGGGAAAGGGAGTTGTTCAGGATGTGCATGAGGCTGCAGAGCCAGATGTTCCGGGTCTTCCAATAGAGCGTGCCCAGTAGCAGGCCGATGAAGAAGGCTGAGAAGATCTGGGTGGGATTCATGTGGACGAGCCCGAAGAGGAGGGACGAGACGAGGATGGCCAACCAGGGATTGTGCCCTTGTCGAAGCCAGTAGCCTGCTATGCCCTCGCGGAAGAGCAGCTCTTCGGTGATGGGACCGATGATGGCTATGCAGAGTATGCCCACCCAGTTGTGCGACAAGGACATGAACTGTTCTTCGAGTTGGTCGGCAAGGTCAAACTGCTCGTTCAACAGGCCAACGCCGAATGTTCCCACGATGAAAGCCAGGGCGCCCAGGCTGATGGCCCAAGCTCGCTTGCTGGTCATCTTCTTGGGTAGCTGCCATGTTTCTTTTATCCGGATTGTGTGCCAGAAGGTGGCGGCTATCCAGATGCTGGCTATGTCGGAGAGGATGGTTGCACCGGCTATGAGACCAGGCGAGGTGAGGCTGCTGGCTTGCTCTGTTCTGCCTAACAGAAGTAATAAGCCTGCTACTACAAGTCCGAAGAAGGCTTGCATAAACAGGAATGTGCAACATGTGAGAATGGTTTTCCAAAGGATTTCTTTCATAATGCTTTTTGTTCTGTGTTTAGCCGTTTTTCTTGGCTGATTGTTCTTTCGTTTGCTGCAAAGTTACTTCTTTTTCCTTTATGGAGAGGTTGTCGGTGCTGTTTTTTTCGGAAAAAAATGGCCAAAATGTATCGTTTGTTTTCATTTGTGACATTTATTGACCCTTTTTTTGTATGCGGAATGGACAAAAAACACTAACTTTGCATTCAATACGTAACGAATCAATTAATGTAATTACTATGAAGAATAAAGGTATCTTGATGGCTATGTTGTTAGGACAACTGGCTGTTCCGGCTTTTGCTAATGCTCCTGTTGTTTCAAACGAGGTGAACCGCGAGGTTGTCTTGGCGGCTGCGAGTGAGCTGCCCGCAGGCTATGCGTCGCAGAGTCGTGTGGTTGATGAAGGTGGTACGGGAGCCTACAAGGCTATCATGATGGAGGTGAAGGGCCTGGAGGCTCATACGGTATTCATGCCGCAGGATCTTTCTGCTTTCGGCAAGAAGAATCCACTTCCTGTTCTGGTCTGGGGCAATGGTGCTTGCACTAATTCGCCCTGGGAGCACTATAAGTTCTTGAACGAGATTGCATCGCATGGCTATTTGGTGGTGGCTACAGGTTTCTTCCCCAAGGACGAGACGCCTTATCGTGGCCCTCAGTCAAAACCTGAACAGCAGATAGAATCCATTGATTGGGCTCTTGCGCAGAATGCGGATAAGAAGAGCCCGCTCTATGGTAAGGTGAATGTGAAGGCTATTTGTGCCTCGGGTATGTCGTGCGGTGGCTTGCAGACGCTCTTTAATAGTGCCGATTCGCGTATCACCACTTATATGATTATGAATAGTGGGCTTTTCTCAAACTCGGGTGGTGCCATGCCGGGCATGCCTATGCCTCCCAAGGACAAGCTGAAGGAACTCCGTGGTCCTATTATATACATCCTGGGTGGCGAAACCGATATTGCCTATCAGAATGGTATGGATGATTTCAAGCGTATTTCGCATGTACCGGCCATTGCTGTCAACTATCCCGTTGGACATGGCGGCACGTATCGCGAAATCTATGGAGGCGAGTTCCGTTTCCCTGCCGTCGCTTGGCTGAACTGGCAGTTGAAGGGGGACAAGGAGGCCGCCAAGATGTTTGAGGGTGACAACTGCGGTATCTTGCAACGCGAAAAATGGACAATTGAAAAGAATTCATTAGTTAAATAACTTCTCTAAAGGCGCCGGTTTTGATCTGGCGCCTTTTTTCTGCTCTCTTTCTTCGCTCCCTTTCCTACTCCCTTCTTTCCTTCTTCTCCTTCTTCTCCTTTCCCCTTTTCCTTTCTTCTCCTTTCACCTTTTCCCTTCTTCTCCTTTCCCCCTTTTCCCTTCTTCTCCTTTCCCCTTTTCCTTTCTTCTCTTTCCCCTTTCCCTTTTTTT
>JAZLFZ010000004.1:0-20182 GCA_045616065.1 Bacteroidaceae bacterium
TGTGCAGAATGATTTTTATAATGGTATATTAAAATTATATTAAAAAAATATTAAACTCCATTTTGTGACACTTTCAAGGTTTAATCTTATTTTAATATTAGTTTAATTTACCACAATAATTGTAAAAATAAATTTGTTCGCTAACTTATTCGGGATTATAGATACATTCTGCCTGAAGTTCGTCATTCATGAAGGGAGCCATCTTCTCTAATGGAGCAGACGACATCTTGCCAGTCTTGGGATCCATGAAGCTGGCACTCTTGGGGAAGAGAGTCTGCTCTGGGTGCATGTGTACCTCGCAGATCATAGGTCCATCGCTGGCCAGTGTCTGGGCAATAGCATTGCGCAGTGCCTCACCATTCTCGCTGACAGAAATGTATGGAATACCGTATGCAGCCGCAATCTTACTGAGGTCAGGGCAAATAACACCACTGGCAGGATTGGAACCGGTAAACTCGCCCTTGAAGAAGCTCTTCTGGGTAGTCTTGATAGCCAGGTAGCCCTCATTCTCCAGAACGAAGAGCTTCAAAGGCATCTTGTAGGTCATCAGGGTCTGCAACTCTTGAATGTTCATCTGCAGCGAACCGTCACCGGTCACCAGTACGGTCTTGCCACCCTTCACGCCATTTACCTTAGCCTCATTGGACACCACGGCACCGATGGCAGCAGGGAGATCATAACCCATTGCTGCACAACCCTGATTAGCAAACACACGTGTTCCTTTATTTACAAGCATAGACTGGAAGGTACAAGTATAGGCGGTTCCGTTACCGGTAACTACCACATCGCCATCGCCCAGCTGCTTGAAGAGTTCATCACCGAACTTATAGGAATTGGTGTAGCCTTCGCAGTCTGGATTGTCATCAAAGAGAGTAGGCAATTTGGCCTCAATGCCTCTACCCCACTTCTTGAAAGTTTCAAACGCAGCAGGAGCCTCAAAGTTCGCAACGGCCGCAGTCATCTTGTCAATAAATTCAGCGAGGTTGACATGGATAGGCATATCTATGCTCAAGGTTGGCTTCTGCATCTCTGCCAGGTCGATGTCCACCATTACTTTGTAGGCTTTGGGAGCAAGCAGGTCGTAGGCATAGGACACCTGACGTATTGATAATCTTGTACCCATTACAATGAGCAAGTCGCTGTTCTGTACCATGATGTTGCCGATACGGTCACCACAGATGCCTGGCTTTCCTAAACAGAGAGGATGATCGTGCCAGATGATGTCCGAACCACTGATGGCAGTCACTACGGGTATGTTCAGTTTTTCGGCCAAAGCGACGAACTGCTGTTCACGTTTTGCCAAGCGTACACCATTGCCCACATAGATAACGGGAGCCTTGGCTTCCTTGATGCGAGCCAGGAGCTGACCGATCTGCTGATCTACCAACTCATGCTTTACAGGGTCGATAATCTCAGAGGGGTCAAACTCTTTCATCTGTGTCTCATCTACCATTGCACCTTGCACGTCAAGGGGAATATCCAACCAGACAGGCCCCGGACGGCCGTCCAGCGCAATAGCAATAGCCTTATCCAATTCGTACTTCACATCCAGAGGATTGTAGACGGTCTTGGCATATTTGGTAATGGGACTTACCACACTGACAATGTCAGCCTCCTGATCACCCAACTGACGAAGGGGCAGGTAGGGATAGGTATGTTTGTAAGTTGAGGTCTTAATCTGACCAGAGATATAGAGACCAGGGATGGAATCAAGATACTGACCCAGCACACCGGTGATGGCATTGGTACCGCCAGGGCCAGTGGTTACATTCGTCACACACAGTTTACCACAAGTACGGTAGTAACCCTCTGCTGCAATGGCTGAAGCTTGCTCGTGGTGGTTGCAGATATAAGTAAGTCCAGGGGTATGACCGATTGCATCATTCAGGTGCATAGCACCACCACCTGTAACCAGGAAACAATGTTCGATTCCATGCTTCTCAACGAGATGCTGGAAGATATAGTTTGAAACTTTAATCATTAACTTATTTATTTATATCAATAATTTTGCAAATAACTTCGTCGAATGAAAAACAATTCAATTTTCCGACAATGGATTTCGTCTTATTTATATTTGGCTGTAACGATACTAGTTTCGGTGGTATCACCGCTCCATAATTGAGTTCGCTTGATGACTGACAAATGACTTTCATCCGTTCTACAAAATCTTTCAACTGACGAGTATCATCAGATGCGATGTTGTATACTTCGTGTTGGAAACAGTCATTATCAACAGCTCTCTCGCTAAGTGTAACAACTTGACGGACGGCATCCTTCACATAAAGGAAATTCCAGTTCTGTGTACAAGGGCTCAAGTCGACTGGCTCATTTCTGAGCATCTTGTCTACCGCACTCATGACAAGTGTCCAAGGATGATCGTTTTCTCCGAAAAGACTGAAAATTCGTAAGTGTATGTACTTCATCTTCAGCTGTTCAGACAGTTTGAAGAGTTCCTCCTTGACTCTCAACTTGGCCTTGCCATATTCTGTAAATGGATTGCATACGGCATCCTCGCATTGTGGTTCGATGGTGCAACCATATTCTGCCTGAGAACCAGCTTCAACAAAAAGTTTGCAGTTCATACGATTAGCAGCATACATTGCAGCCGTAGTATAGATGATGTTCTCGTTCTGAACATCAACAACATTACGACCATCATGCCCCGTACCTCCCCAAGCTAAGTTAACAAATACATCAGCCTGTGGTATATCTCGATACAAGTCACCATAATCACTCATTTCCGATAGGACTATCTCTACGCCAAACGGAATAGATGACAAAGCTTTTGAACCAGAACGACAAACTGCAACTACGTGATGATTATGTTCAAGCAAATAGTTAATCAGTTCGAGACCAATGAAACTGGTAGCTCCCGTTATGACAAACCTCATATCTTAGAAAACAAGAAACCTATTAATCTCATCTATACAGATGTCATAGACATTCTCCGTCTTATAGCGCTTGTACCAATCTGCCACCAATGTCATACATTGTTGCATGTTCATACGAGGCTTCCAGCCCAATCGAGACTTGGCCTTGTTAATGTTGAGCATCAGTAGTTTAGCTTCATGTACTGCATTGGGATCTGAACTATCTTTCAGCTCGCCGAAACCATAATTTTGAGTTAAGGCTGTGGCTACCTCCCAAACGGTGGAAACACTCTCGGCCTCGGGACCGAAGTTCCACCCCTCGCAGTAACCTGTGGGATCGTCCCACATTTTCTGGGCCAGCAGCATGTAGCCAGACAGAGGTTCCAATACGTGCTCCCAGGGCCGAACAGCCTTGGGCGATCGGATATCTATGACACGGCCATCCTCCAAAGCACGGATGCAGTCTGGTATGATGCGGTCGAGAGCCCAGTCGCCTCCACCTATTACATTACCCGCACGCACGCTCGCGAGGGAAACAGTATGCTTCATGCCATAATCGGCAGGATTGAAGAAAGAACGGCGCCAACTCTGAATGGCTACCTCACAAGCACCTTTCGAAGAACTATAAGGATCGTAACCACCAAACGGGTCTGTCTCCACATACCCCTCTTCCTGCTCGTTGTTATCGTAACACTTGTCTGTGGTAATCATAACTCCGACCTTCACACTCTTGGTGGAACGAATGGCCTCCATGATATGGATTGTACCCATCACATTGGCCTCGTATGTTTCTACTGGAATCTCGTAGGAGAGACGAACGAGAGGTTGGGCAGCAAGGTGAAAAACAATCTCTGGTTGATACTCAGCAAAGATTTCTTTCATTCGTTTGCCATCACGAATATCAGCTCGAATATCAGCCTTTATCTTAGAACCAATGCCAGAAAGCACAAAATTGTCACGCTCAGAGTAAGGGTCAAGCGCAACACCCACAACTTCGGCTCCCAACTCGTGAAGCCAGATACTAAGCCAAGAGCCCTTGAAACCGGTATGGCCGGTCACAAGAACCTTCTTGCCCTTATAGAAATTATTGAAAATATCAATCATAGAAGTATCTCTTTATAACAATTTTGTATGGGTAACAAATCGGATGGTAGCGTATCAAACCACTTGATGAAACCTGGATCAGACTCAGAACGTCCAGCATTATCCGGCACATAATCAGCCGGTGCAGAGCATTTGAATACAAGTGTTATGAAATGTGCTCTTTCATCTTGATTACCTATATCTCTATATTCATTAAAGAATATCTCAAACACTCTAATCGGAGACTTGTCATAGGCAAACGTATGGAGTCCCAGTTCGTTATTCGCAACTTTCTTGATTCGCTCATCAAAAGTCTCCTTGAAACGCACACAACCTCCTGGCACATGCCATCCCATGCCGCAATGGGGATCGTCCCTACGTGTCAGCAAGAATTGCCCTTTCTCATTGTAAACCAATAAATCTACATTGGTTATTGGCACCAAAGAGGAAACCAGCAGAAAAAGGTCTTCACCCAACCCTTTAGAAGGGTTGATGTTGAGTTCAGACAAAATATGTCGTATCTGCTGAATGGCAGGATTTATGATCATAAAATCTATTTACAATGCTCTGGGATATCCCGTTCCCAACGCTTCCAGGGAGCTTTATTTTCTGCAAGAAGTTTCTCCAACATGGTTTTCTCTCGTATGTTGTCCATACACTGCCAGAAACCAGTATGTACGTATGACATCAGCTGCCCTTGTGAAGCCAATTGCGTGAGAGCAACTTTCTCGAAAACACAACTATCACCATCAAGTAAATCAAAGATAGCAGGTTCGAGCACCATATAACCCGCATTGATTGGAGCACCGTCGGCAGAATTCTTCTCACGGAATGCCTTCACAGCTCCACCCTCAATGTCGAGGACACCCTTGTCTTGTGCCATCTTGACGGCAGTGAGGGTAGCAAGCTTGCCATGACTCTTGTGAAACTCGATGAGCTTGTCTATTTCCACATCGCAGACACCGTCGCCGTAGGTCATGAGGAAAGGCTCATTGCCCACATACCTTTGTATGCGCTTGATGCGGCCACCCGTCATGGTGTTGTAGCCAGTATCTACCACTGTAACCTTCCATGGTTCCATATTCGTCTGATGAACCGTCATCTCATTCTTGCCATTACGGTAATCGAATGTAACATCTGAATTATGGAGGAAGTAATTGGCAAACCACTCCTTGATGTACTCCTGCTTGTAGCCCGCACAAATGATGAACTCGGTATGACCATAATAGGCATACTCTTTCATAATATGCCAAAGGATAGGCATACCACCTATCTCAATCATGGGCTTAGGCTTGAACTGGGACTCCTCTGATATGCGGGAACCAAAACCACCCGCCAAGAGAACAACCTTCATAAGGCTTATAGGATTTTAACAGTGATTACTTAGCGTGTTCGTTGCAGAAGTCGGAGATGCACTTGATCATCCAAGCATTCATCTCGGCCGTCATACCGGGATATACACCAATCCAGAAGCCATTATTCATGATGAAATCGGTATACTTCAGTTCACCAACCACTCGATAGCCTTCACCGCTCTTGCGCATTTCATCGAAGGCGGGATGCTTGATAAGGTTACCTGCAAAAAGGTTGCGGGTCTGGATCTTATTCTCCTCAAGGTATTCAGTGAGCTGATTGCGAGTGAAACCGGCATCTTCCTTCACAGCGATGAGGAAACCAAACCATGAGGGGTTGGAGTTCTCCTCTGCTACGGGCAGGATGAGACCGGGAACGTCTTTTAGACCATTGTAGAGAGTCTGATAGTTGGCACGACGGGCAGCCACGATGGAGTCGAGCTTCTCGAGCTGTGCACAACCGATGGCAGCCTGCATATCGGTAATCTTCAGGTTGAAGCCGAAGTGGCTGTAAACATACTTATGGTCATAACCCTGAGGCAGTTCGCCAAACTGACCGGTGAAACGCAGCTTACATGTGTTGTCCACTCCACCTACACACCAACAGTCACGTCCCCAGTCGCGGAACGAACGGCATATCTTGTCGAGCAGAGGGTCGTTGGTATAGACTGCACCACCCTCACCCATGGTCATGTGGTGGGGAGGATAGAAGGAGCTGGTGCCGATGTGGCCCCAAGTACCCGTCTTTTTGGTCACGCCATCGATGGTGTACTCCGAGCCCAGAGCATCGCAGTTATCCTCAATGAGCCAGAGGTTGTGCTTCTCGCAGAAAGCAAGCACAGCCTTAAGGTTGTAGGGATTACCCAGTGAATGCGCAATCATGACAGCCTTACACTTGGGTGAATAGGCGGCCTCAAGCTGAGTGACATCGATGTCAAATCCGGGAAGAGCCACATCAACGAATACGGGTACTGCGCCGAACTGGATGATGGGATTGACCGTGGTAGGGAAACCGGCAGCCACGGTAATGACCTCGTCACCACGCTTGATAGCACGGTCACCCAATTTGGGCGAAGTCAGAGTATAGAAAGCCAGAAGATTGGCACTGGAACCGGAGTTTGTCACTGCACAGTGCTTTACACCGAGCCATTCAGCCAGGCGCTTCTCGAACTTGTTGGCCCAAGGACCAGCCGTCAGCCAGAAGTCGAGGCTGGAGTCAACCAGATTAACCATTTCCTCGGCATCGTAGTAACGACCACCATAGTTCACATGTGTCTTTCCTGGTACAAATTCCTTCTTTGATGCATGTACTGTGTTATAATACTCTCGTGTCAGCTCAAGAATCTTAGCCTTGAGTTCATCTTTTGTTGAAGCCATATTTTATAATGAATTAATTAACATTGGGAGCAATAGCATGCCGTTTTTTTATCATATTTTTATATTTAACAAGAAGAAGTGCTTTGCGCAACCTCTCAAGTTTCTTAGATGACATATTTTTTTCATCAGTGGAGTAAGCCACCGTATAACTTAAAAGTAAAGGAGTAAACTCAATTAACATAAAATGCTGAGCAACAACACCCTCTAAGATGGAGATAATTACAGCAATAATGGCGTAATCAAATCCCTGCTTCAAAGAACGATATACAAAGTACAACACACTTCCCAGAATAAAGAAAGCGTAAACAAATCCATGTATTACAAGTAGTTGTATATAACTATTATCTATATAATTTGTATCTTCAATACCTTCTGCAGCATCAACACATCCAACCATTTCAACATATTGCCCCAAAAAAGAAAATCCATATTCGTTAATTGCATCATTTCCCAAACTCAATCGTCCAGAAAACAGCATATCAAGCGCAAAATAAGTAATATCATCTTCTGAATAGTTATATGTAAAATAAACCGAGAGGGGTATCAAAAGAATGGATAAAATCAGGAGTATAAAAATTGAGGTATAATAAATATAGTTTGATATGTAAGCTTTGAATTTAAAGTATACGGCAAACAATATCAACAGATTAGAGCATAGAAAAGAAAGGCGGGAACCCGTTGTTTTGAAAACAAAAGCAACAAGAAGATAAATAACAGCTATCTCGACCCATTTAAGACGACCTTTTCGATATAGCCAATAAGCTACTAGGACATATAGAAAATGATTGGCCAGGTCAGTAGCTGAAGTATACCCTAAACTATAACGCACTCCAACATCTCCATAAGTCATTTCACGATCTATACCAGAGTCCATTACAGATTGCTCAATTAAGCCAAGACTGAAGGCAGTAATAGTAGCTACAAAAAAAGCAGTACCGACAATAAAATAAATTTTGAATATCTGCTGATATGGAACTTCTTTCGCACCAATAATTAAGAATACAGAAAGTAGCAGTCGAAACATAAGATCAGCATTATGACCTACAACAACCGATACTAAGAAATATATGCTAAGGAAAATAATCTCGTGTGGTTTATACTTTTCAATCTTACCGAATGCTATGACCATAGCCATAAGAAGAGCCACAAGCGAAAAAGGCTTGTATATAAAACTTGGTATTGTCCAGTATGCCTGCGCTTTTAAAAGATACAATAAGCTGCAAGCTAACGTGAAAAGATACAAGTTATGGTCCTCGGTAGATTTCATTATAATAGATAATTTTTAAAGACTTATGTATTCATCAGTCTTCAATATCTTCTTTCTTGCCAAAGAAATTATGCCTCAAAAGCCATGCCGACTGCAAAGAACAAACAAAGAAGAGGATAAAAATAACTACATTCTTCTTCTTCGGTCCAATAGGTTTCAAGGGTACAGTAGCACCATCCAGTACAGTAAAGACAGGACGTGCCTCATCCAACTTGGAACGAGCCGCCAACAGCTGTGTGTTGATAGCAGAAAGGGCTGAGAAACGAAGCTGCATCTCGTTCTGCAAAGCCATCTTTTCCACTACGAAATCCTCTTCTACAAGATCCCAGTTGGCATCATTATAAGCAGAGACACGCTCCTTGGCTTCCTCATATTCCTCACGAGCTGTTTTATATTGCTCAACCATGTGTTCGTATTCCACACGCGCCTTCTTGGTACGATACTCAGTAATAAAATCCTGAAGACGCTGGCAGGTAGAGTCAGCGACAGTAGCACAGATAAGCGGATCCTGAGCTTTGACAGCAATGCTGATGACAAAGGTCTTCTTGTCAACATCGCATACGACATTCTTCGAAATCGCCTTGACAACTTTCATCTGACGCTTTGTCAGAGCGGAAGGATTAAATTCATGAGACCTTGTTTTTGACTGTCCCTTTGCTGTTACTGTTGAATTTACGACCTCATCATCGTCGGGAATAATAGCAGATATAGCCATGCCAATCAGCTTTGTCCACCAAGGATACTCCTGGTACTTGCGAAGATAATCGTAATAGGTGCATTTAATCTCACCATCCTTGCTGACAACGGGAATATTGAAGAGGCTCACCAGGAAGGTTTGTGAGTTCATCAAGTCAGGATAGAGGTTGGGGAGAATGGCATCTGCATCACCACCATTACTGGGCATACGGCCCGAGCCAAGGCTTTTCAACAGTCCTCCCAAGCCCGCACTGGAACCACCAGACAACTCGGGAGCCAGCTTGACCTCGACAACATAATAGGGAGGAATGCAGAGCGAAAGCACTACAGCCACAACCAAAGTAATTGGAACTGAAATATAATAATACTTGCGCTTGGACCATAAGGTTTTAATCAATCCCATAATGTCCAATCCCTTTTTGCTTTTCTTCGAGGACGAATCCTCCGCATCCATGTTTAGCAATGCTTGGAGTTCCTCAAGTTCTTCTTTATTCATAATATCTAAAAGGCTTATATTGTGAATATTACTTCTTAAACAGGGTTACGATAACGGCTGCTGTGGTAGAAATAGCAGATGAGATGCTGATCCAGCGAGCCAGGCTGGCAGAGGAATCCTGTTTCTTTGGCTTCTTGGGCACGATGATCTCGCAGCCGGGTTCGATCTTGCCCTTGCTGGCCTTGGCAATGTGACCGTTTGAATAGACAATGTACGCACGACGACGGGCTGACTCCTTGGTGAATCCACCCGACTCCTCTACGTAGTACTTCCAACCCTTCTTAGGCTCGTAGGTGACGCTGTTGGGGAAGAGCACCTCACCGTTGACCTGAACGGTGGTGTTAACAAGGGGAACGTAGATCTCGTCGTTGTCACGCAACACGATATCATCGGGGCCACCGGGGTTGGCAAGGGCTTTCTCCATATCGATACCTACGGTATACTTATCCTTGGCCACGTAGGCCTGTATGTCGATGGAGTCGGAAGAACGGGAGGCCAAAGCGAGCAGCTCGCGCTCACGTGCCATTTCCTCCTCGGTCATCTTACGTACCAATCGTGCATTGTGGGCAGAAGAGTTACGCTTCAAGCCTCCGGCACGCTTTACGATTTCCGAAAGGCGGATGTTCTGGTTTTCCAATACATAGTTGCCGGCAAACATCACCTCACCGGAGATGTTGACACTATGCTGGATATTATAAACGGGCGAACGACGGATGTACACAATATCATAAGGCTCCAACTTGAAGTTGGTACCATTCACCTCCTTGCCATCGTCGAGCAAAGCCATGGAGAATGTACGGCTACGCACCTCGATATCCGTAGGAGCATTGCGATCGACGATACGACGGGCCACCTCGACATTAAGGTTAGATGCAGACTCTCTGAGTCCGCCTGCCATGGTAACGAGGTCAAGTACGGTAGTATTGGCAGAATAGGGGTACTTGCCGGGATTCCACACTTCGCCCTGAACCTGCAACACTCGACTGTCATTGAGCTGAGCCAGTGAGGCGATGGTGATGGTATCCTCGTTGCTGAGGGCAATGTCGGGAATGGTTCCACCAAGGATGCCCTTGGGGTCGAAGGATATGGTCTGACGGGTACGGTCCTCGTTCAGACGAACCAGGATGCCGTGATCCGTCACAGCCTCCTCGTCCAAGCCACCGGCTGCCTCCAAAATCTCACGAAGCGTAGGCGTCTTCTGCAAGCCGTAGCTGCCGGGACGCTTGACGGCTCCCTTGATGTGGGCCGTATTCTCATAGCGGTGTTCGTTGCCGCGGACCTCTACTACGTCTTCGTCGGCCAGCAGGAAGTTACCGAAGTCAAACTCGTCGACACTGTTTACCGAGAAGCGGTCACCCGTCTTGCGGGTCACGTTAACCTGCTTGGTATAGGCCGAACCGGCAAAGCCACCGGCAAAGTTGAGCAGGGTGGTCAGGGTCTCGCCCTTCTTCATCTCATACCACATGGGGCGCTTGACGTTACCCACAATCTGAACAAGGTTGTTGTAGGAACCCACGATGATGACATCGTTGTCAGCCAACTTAACATCTCCGGCCAGACGACCGTTGAGGATGTATTCGTAGACGTCGACGGTCGAGATGATACGGCCGTTGCGAACCACCTTGATGTCGCGAAGCGTACCGATGTCGCTGGTTCCACCCGCCATGTAGAGAGCATGGAAGACGGTGGCAAAGGCAGACAGCTTGTACGAACCGGGCACGCTCACCTCACCCATCACATTGATGCTGATGGTACGAGTCTGGCCGACCGTAAGTTTGATGGACGCATTCTGATAATGCTGTCCCATAGCACCATAGATGCGCGACTGGGCAGCATCTACCGTGAGGCCTGACACAGCGATGGGACCGATACGAGGGATGGTGATGTTACCCTCGGGCGACACCTTGTACTTGGCACTTGACTGCGAGGCACCATAGATGTCGACGATCAACTCGTCACCGGGGCCTACCACATAGTTGGAGCCAATGGCCATCGAGGTGTTGGGCTCAAAGCTCAGCTTCTTGCTGCGGAAGATGTTGCGGCCGAAGATGATACGTCCCTCCTGTGGTGCATCGTCGATCTGCTCATCGTCCACAAAGTCTTCACCGTTGTTGGAGCGTTCACCATCCACAATGCTTCCCTGCGAGCCACTGGCATTGATGAAGTTCTTCTGCGACTGAATGCGCAGCAACTGTTCCTGGGTGGCACCGTTGGCCAGCACCTTGGCCGTCACCGTGCGATTGTCATCACCGGCAGCCTTGAGGCGTTTGCCCATAGCCAGCACTTCCTCGTCGGACATGGTCTGAGCAAAAACAGCCTGAGTAAACAAGGACAAAAAGAGTCCAATCAAAAGTCTTCTGTTCATATCTTTTATGTTTTATTGCGAAATAAGGAAATCATTCCACCAAACCAGCATCGCGCCACTTCGCAAGCAATGCCTCTACGTCGTTCGTAGCCGTGGAAAGGTCTATCTCATACTCCTCGACAAGTGCATCGGCCATGTCGTCGGAGGTGAAGGAAGACATCGTCACAAACTTTTTCCACAGAAAGGTAGCGGTCTCGTTGAATACCATCATGCTGCGCACGTTCGTCTTGGGGTCAGTGCGATAGATGTAGTGACTGCCACCCATCTTGCGCAGGGAATTGGATGAATTTAGCTTCATAAAATAAGAAAAGATTATAATCCCGGGGCTTCAGCGTCGCTATAAGACACTAAATACCAAAGTTTTAGAAAAGAAATGCCATCAAATCAAGAAGAAAATCCATCATTTAGGCGTACCAAACACGGTGCATATACGCACGCGGTTGAGTACGCAAAATTAGTAAATATGTTCGAGATACCAAAATAAAATGGCAAAAAAAAAGGAAAAACCAGAGAAAACGGTGATGTTTGGGCACTTTACACGATTTTTCCCCGCACTTTTCCCTGCAACACAGAAAAGCCGCATCGTTTTTCCACGGAAACACCATGCATAGCGGGGAAAACATTGTATTTCGTCCGGATTGACATTAACTTTGCAGCGCAGAAGCGAATCGAAAAGAATTTTTCAAAAAGTCCTTCACCCTTCAGCCATTCCTCACATCTCACTGATGTACTGTACGTTATGAAAGTTTTTACTTTCAGTTTACTTTCAGCCACCTTCAGTAGACCTTCAGCAGGGATGGCGCACAAAAGAGAAATTAAAAAAAAAAGTTTTACTAAATATAAAGCAATGAAAAATTACCAAAATGAAAAGTCATCCATGATGACCAAGATGCAGGAAGACGTTTTCGAAGTGGAAAGCTTCCTGGAAGAGAACTATGAGTTCCGTCGCAACGTTTTGAGCGGAAAGACGGAAGTGTGTGTCACCAGCAATGGTGACCAAAACAAATGGCAGCCCATCACAGCGGAGGTCATGAACAGCATTGTGCGACACGCCAAGAAGCAGGGAATCGGTGACAAGACATCGCCCCGAAGCAACATCGAGGAGTATGTCAACAGCGACGTTATCAAGACGTTCGACCCCATTTGCGACTACCTCTCTACCCTACCCGAGTGGGACGGCCACAACCACGTGGCCGAGCTCTTCGGCCGTCTGCCCGGCCTCACTACGGAGCAGCTGGGATGGTGCGCCGTATGGCTGCGTTCGGCAGTGGCACACTGGCTGGGCATGGACATGCTGCACGGCAACGAGTGCGTACCCATCCTCATCGGCAAGCAGGGATGCGGCAAGAGTACGTTTGCCGTACGTCTGCTTCCTCCCCATCTGCGCGAGTACTATCTTGATCACATCAACTTTGGGAACAAATTTGACAGCGAGATGGCTCTAACGCACAACCTATTGGTGAACATCGACGAGTTTGCCAACATGCGAGAGTCGCAGCAGGGAAAGCTGAAACAGACACTGTCGAAGGTGAAGGTGAACGGACGTCCCATCTTTGGGCGCTCGCAGGAAGACCGTCGACGCTACGCCTCCTTCCTGGCCACCACGAACGATGAGCGTCCCCTGTGCGACCCTACCGGCAGCCGTCGTTACCTCTGCATACGCATCTCGCCCTCGCAGATGATAGACAACCAGAGGCCTATCAACTACGACCAACTCTTTGCGCAGGTAATCTATGAACTGAAGGTGGAGCATGCTCCCTACTGGTTCAGCAACTCCGAGGTGGAGCGCATCCAGCAGACCAATGCGGGTTATATGAAGAGCGACGACCTGGAATCGCTCATCTGCCACTGCTACTCCATACAAGCCAAGGACAACGAGGGCGAATGGACGAACGGCAACGAAATCGTACAGACCCTGCAAAGCATCTATCCCTCGCTGCTCACACTGCCTAACATCAAGGTGAAGCTGGGCAAGGCCCTCCGGTTGCTGGGGTGCAAGATGAAGCATACGGAACACGGACAAGCCTACTGGCTTAGCAAGAAGGCAGCCTGAAAGAAGGGTGAAGGTGAGTGAAGGTGGCTGAAAGTAGGCTGAAAGAAGCAATGCTTTACTTTCAGCCACCTAACAAACAATATATCTATAACTTATACATCAAAACTGAAGGCTGAAAGTAAAAATAGAAAGCGCGGAAAACAACAGATGCGTTGCACCTCATGCGCATGCACAAAAACAACGTGTCATGAACAAGGGAATGATCGCTGCAGTAAAATTGTTTTTCCGTTACGAAAAAAAACATTTACCGCTACGGAAAAAATTGTTCGACGCAGCGGAAAAACATGTTCGACGCAGCGGAAAAAACGAGTATATCTTAACCTAACACAAGTTTCGTTCTTCAGACTCTTGAAACTTGAGGAGTTAAGTAGTTAAGAAGTTATCGCTCCTTCGTCGCTGAGGAGTTAAGACGTTACTGATAAGCACGAGTGAGAACCTTCAATGCATTCGTCTTAACTCCTTAACTCCTTTAACTTCTTAACTCCTAGTCAAGTTGAGCGAAACCTGAGTTAACCAAAAACAAAGTAAAAATATGAAAAACCTAAACATTACCGAAGAGACAATCTGCACGAACGGCAGTTGTCCTGCAAAAGAGAATTGTTACCGATACCAACTCAGCACCAAGTTGGACAAACAGATATTGTGCGTCAGCATGCTGAATCACAGTGCCATCGAGACGTCCGAGATGGGATGCGAACAGATGCTAACTGCCCAGATTTTGCGAGTGGCATACGGTTTCAAGAGAATGCAACGTACGATACCCAAGGAAAACGGTACGTACCTCTACAGCAAGCTCGGCATTGGTGGCACCGTTCGCTTCTACGAATACCGGAACGGCAAAAGACGCATCCTGCCTCAGATGCAGGAATACATCAAGTCTGAGCTGGCCAAGTTGGGTGCTGACACGAGCATGGGATTTGACAGTTACAGGGAGGAGACCGTGTTGATGCGGGTTACAGAGATGCAATAAAAAAGTGGTGAAAAGTTGGTGGAACAAGGAAAAATTCGTACCTTTGCAGAAAACACATAACAGCATGAAGGACGAACACACACACCACCAGGACTGGGACTTCGAGGCATACGACCGACAGCTCGATAATCTACTGAAGATGTGCAACATACTATTGGACGGATGGAACGACTACAACACATCGGAACTCGATTGTGACCTGCGGTCACTGCGAACCAAGGCAGCCAAGGTATGCTACCTGGCCGAGCAGGACATGGCCATGCAGATGAACGATGTGACGAGGCTGCGCCAATGCCGCAACGAGCAATACTACGTAGCGTTCACCAGCCTTGTATATCAGGATTTCGTGCCTCTGATGAGGCAAGTTGTAAACGGCATACACAACCGCGAACGCCTGGAGGGACGCAACCTGCCCACCTACACCACATCAATGAGCAAGCTCTGTCTGCATCTGCTCAACGAGATGCCCAGCGAGTTCAGCATAGAGCAGTTCATTCCGTTGGATCAGCTTAAGATATTTGATGAGTTGGACACAATCAGCAGTTCTATCCTGGACCAGGTTAACCTGAATCAGCCCGGTCGGCTGTGGTACCTGATGCAAATTTTCCTGCTACTGTACAACTTGCATTTGCACTTCAAGAAAATGATGGAGATATGCAAGCAAGAACTGTCGGCGGAAGAAAAACAACGCAGACTGCAGGCCTTCGTCAAGCAGGTTGCACAGACGTCCTACGCACAGTCGGAACTGCAGCATTACTACAACACGCTCGTCTTCAACAACGACGGCAGGCCACTGGATGCACAGCAGCTAAGATGCGCGCGCAGGGAGATACACCAAGTGGTGCCACAAGCGTACCACAACGCCTTCGTCTCGCACATACAGAATCTGCAGGAGCTGGCCGAGGACATCTACTCCATCGAGGCCTCGGAAGAGGACTACATCGACCTGACACTCGCGATTGCAAAATGGCAGATGCTGACAAGGGAGATAAACCGTCTGGAGAACAACCCGCAAGAGGACAAACAACTCTGTAACATGGTGTTCCATACGATGAGGCACAACAAACCCGTCGACCTCGGGAGCATAAGGACGGCCATTGAGAAGGCCATTAAGTTGGTAGAAAAAAAGAACCAGTGGATATGCGTGTGGTGCGTGCTGAACCACTTTGGATACATCGAGGACACCAGCATGGAACAATTTGCCAGACAGATGATGAGCCCTCAATGGTTCGGAGGCAGCCTGCAAGAGGAAAAGACCTTCAAGGGCGATACGCTACGCGATTACAACGGCTACTTCACCATGTACGACTACACACAATGGGACAAGACAACGTACCTCAACTACAAGGAGAAGTACAACAAGAAGAAATGGGGTGACACGCTTTGGAGCAAGTTCCAACAGCGTTGTTACCAGATGGAAGAGGTCATGAGAAAGGATCTGACGTCCATGTAGCCGGCAGGCTAAGGAGGGCTGACGGGGAAGGGCAAGCCACACTCAGACATCCAATACCTGATACTTGCTGTGCTGACTCTTGTACTCGGGCACGATCTCCTTCATTTTCTTCACGATGGCCATATCGTCGTAGGTGTAGCTCAGACGAAGCAGTTCCTCCTCGTTGCGCAACGCGAGGTCGAAGAGATATTCACGTACGGCACTGACCATAATCTTGGGATGATGAGTCGGTTTGGTCTGCTCCTCATCGTTGAGCACCTCTTCGTAGAGCTTCTCGCCATCACGCAGTCCGGTATACTTGATCTCCACGCCCTTGGCACCCGAGAGGTCTATCATGCGCTGTGCCAGGTCGGCAATGCGAACGGGCTTACCCATGTCGAAGACAAAGATTTCGCCGCCATGGCCAATAGTGCCAGCCTCGAGCACCAGACGACAAGCCTCGGGAATAAGCATAAAGAAGCGGATGATGTCGGGATGCGTTACCGTGACGGGGCCACCGGCCTTGATCTGCTTCTTGAACAGAGGAATCACACTGCCATTACTGCCCAGCACATTGCCGAAACGTGTGGTGACGAACTGTGTATAAGGCTTGTCGGTGCCTGCCGCCTTGGCCACTTCCGGATCGAGGACAAAGGGGCAGTTTCCCTCCTGAACGGCCTTGTTGAGAGCCTGACAGTAAATCTCACAGATTCGCTTGGAGCATCCCATCACGTTGGTGGGATTGACAGCCTTGTCCGTGGAGATCATCACGAACTTGCGAGTACCGAAACGGACAGCCTGGTCGGCTATTACGCGCGTACCATATATGTTATTCTGTACAGCTTCGCTTGGGTTGTCCTCCATCATGGGTACATGCTTGTAGGCGGCCGCATGGAAGACGTAGTCGGGATGAGTGGTGCGGAAGAGCATCTCCATCTTACCCTTGTTGGTAATGCTGCTGACAACCGTCTCACAGGGAATGTCGGGATAGTAGTTGGCCATGTGGAGACGCACGTTGTGCATGGGCGTCTCAGCCTGGTCGACAAGCACCAGCTGACGAGGTGCAAACTTGGCCACCTGACGTACCATCTCGAAACCGATAGAACCGGCAGCACCCGTCACCATGACAACCTTGTCTTTCAGCAAACAGGATATCCGCTGCAAGTCCACCTCTATCTTGTCGCGCGGCAGGAGGTCTTCTATCTCAACCTCGTGCAGTTGGCTGGTCATCAGTTCACTGTGGCCGTCCCACTCCTGTTCGGCCGGCTGCATCATAACCTTGATGCCGTTCTTTACCATCTTGTTCAGCAGCTCGGGGTCCTCACGGAGTGCATCGTTGCGCATGGGCGAGACAAAGAGTACACGGATTTGCTTGCGGAGCATCACCGAAATGAGATCGTCGTCATTGAGATAGACCTTGACTCCCATCATGGTGTGCTGGCGCATGTTAGGTTCGTCACATACAAAGCCAGAGAGCACGTACGGGCTATCCTTATCATTGATGATGCTATGTGCCAGGGCTTCGCCCCCCTCATGGACACCATATACAAAGACGTGCTGACGCAACTGACAGTAGATAATATGGTCGTAGAGGTACTTGATGATCATGCGTACGCCAACACTGAGCAATGTGGCGAGCATGAAACTGAGAACAAGAGTGAGCGCACGTACGTTATAATTCAATGACGGAAAATACAGCATGAAACGATGCAGCAGAAAGCCCAGGAAGGAACCGGTACCCATGGCACCGACAAGTCGGACAAGCTCAGTGCTGGTGGAAAAGCGAATGATGCCGCTATATGTGCGGAATATGCGAAAGCCAACAAGAAATCCAGGAAGAAAAATAAGGAACGTGACGAGCACCTTCGGCAAAGTATCTGTATCGCCGAATCCCTGGTAGACGGCAAGGTAGCTGACCATCTCGGAGAACAGTACTATGAACACATCGACAAGCAGTACCAACCAATAGGGTGCAGCGTGACGACTGAAGTACCAGTTTATTAGTTTATTGAAGCGGTCTTTCATATAGAACAAAGTACATCGTGGTATATGCTGATAAGAGAGAAGAACGGCTTGCTAAGCAGAGAACATCGTGTATGCATATTACCAATCAAATGCAAAGTTACCAAAAATCTGTGAAAAAAAAAAAAAAAAAAATGAAAAAAAATAAATAAATTTACAACAAAAGACAACAAAGACGGAGAGCAGTGAAAGAAGGAGCAAAAAATAGCCCGAAACATTTGGAGAAAAGAGAAAAAGCGCGTAAATTTGCAGTGTAAATCATAAAAAACACATTTAAAAAGAATTTATCATGAAAAGAATTGCAACACTCGCAATGGCACTGTGTACGGCTTTCACCATGAGTCAGGCACAGAGTTTGTCACCCAGTACCAAGACACACTGGGACAAGGGTACCCTGGTAGTTGAAACACCACAACGTCCGGCAGGACAGCAGACTGCACTGGGACTCACCGTACCGGCTATGAAGACGGTTCGAGTGGGATTCGTAGGACTGGGCATGCGCGGTCCATGGGCCGTGATGCGTTTTGCCAACATTCCCGGCGTTCAGATCGTAGCCCTCTGCGACTACGAAGCCGGAAGGGCGGAAGGATGCCAGAAATACCTGAAAGAGAAGGGATTGCCACCCGCTGCCATCTATAGCGGCGAAAAGGGATACGAGGAACTGTGCAAGCGCAACGATATCGACCTCGTGTACGTGGCAACCGACTGGAACCACCATTTCCCCGTGGCTATGTGCGCCATGCAGAATGGCAAGAACACGGCCATCGAGGTGCCCAGTGCCATGAACCTGGAACAGTGCTGGGCGCTCATCGACATGAGCGAGAAGACCCGCAAGCACTGCATGGTGCTCGAAAACTGCTGCTACGACTACTATGAGATGAACGCACTGAACATGGCCCAGAAGGGCGTCTTCGGTGAGATTCTGCGTGCTGAGGGTGCATACATCCACAACCTGGACGACTTCTGGGAGGCTTACTGGATGGACCCCGCCGACAACGATACGGGCAAGCTGCACTGGCGCATGAAGTATAACATGGAGAACCGTGGCGACGTGTACGCCACCCATGGACTTGGCCCCGTGGCACAATGTCTTGACATCCATCGTGGCGACCGCTTCACCGTACTGACGGCCATGGACACCAAGAGTGTGCACGGCAAGGAGTGGGTGAAGAAGAAGACCGGTAAGGACATGGACTTCCGCAACGGTGACCATACGACCACACTGATGCGAACCGCCAATGGTAAGGTGGTGGAGATTCAGCACAACGTGATGACGCCCCAGCCCTACAACCGTCTGTTCAAGCTGACCGGAACCAAGGGCTACGCTACGAAGTACCCCGAAGAACACTTCGCACTGGATGCCTCAGCGCTGAAGGAGGCCAAGGGTGCTCCCAACATGGACGACCTGAGCAGCCACGGATTCATGAATGCCAAGCAGCAGGAGGAACTGGTGAAGGCTTACTACCACCCCATCCTGGCCAAGTACGGCGAACTAGGTCGCGAGATGGGTCACGGTGGCATGGACTTCATCATGGACAGCCGACTGGTTTACTGCCTGCAGAATGGTCTGCCTCTCGACATGGATGTCTACGACATGGCCGAATGGTGCTGTCTGGCTGAGTTGGGCTCGCTGTCAATGGACAACAACTGCTGTGCCGTGAGCTTCCCCGACTTCACTCGTGGTGACTGGAACAAGGTAAATGGCTATCGTCACGCCTACGCCAACGCTGACCAGGAGGCTGCACAGGAAGCTGCCGCCAAGGCCAGCACGGAGGCTCAGAAGCAGATTACGGCCAAGCTGAAGCTCTGGGATCTCTATGACGCCCAGAAGGCCGGCGGAGCCAAGGCTGTCAAGGCCTACCAGAAGGCTGCTGCCAAAGCACAGGAGGCACTGAAGAAGAGCCTCTAAGATGAGAACAGCAGGCGTCTCGAAGACTCAAATCGACCTGCCGTTCAGCATGGAAGACTAAATTCCTGAAAAAAACGAAAACTGCAGAGCAGAAAAGCAAAAGGTGATATGAAAGCGTAAAGCCCCGTCCACAGGTTGGACGGGGCTTTACTTATGGTTCTTCTGAGATTTGGAGTGATGATTTTTATGAGTCATCTGGAATTTTGAGTGGAGATTTTTAGAAACTATTTTGAGTTTGATTTTGAGGAGCGTAGCGACGACCTCCTAAAAAAGAAGGCGTACAATTGATT
>JAZLFZ010000005.1:0-85601 GCA_045616065.1 Bacteroidaceae bacterium
TCAGCCGCTTGCGGATGCTTCGCTCGAAGGGCAGAAGAACAAGGACTGATAAAAACAGGAATGGACTTTGTGATACGTCACAAAGTAGAGATTCCTCCTTCGTCGGAATGACAAGCTAGCACCTAAATTGGTGAAGAACCAGTTTTTATACTTATTTTCTTTTTTTTGCGTCAATTTAGGTGCAAGAGTGTCATTCTGAGCGTAGCGGCTTTTGCCAGCGGGCAAAATGTAAATCTCCGCCCAATAAGGACTCACAATAGCAGGATTCTTCTGCCCTACGAGCGAACTACTTTCGCCCGTAGGCAAAAGTCCGCAAGCGGCTGAGCGGGGCTGAGATCTACATTTTGATCAAGTCAAAAGTCCCGTTGTCGGGATGACATTACTGCTCAATGCCTAATAGTATATTATTCCTTTTTTATTCTTTCATCTGATTCCGGATGCCCCAAACAATAGAATCTCGTTAGAGGCATAGAAAAGCCCAGCACTTGAGCAAGTGCTGGGCGATTGCGTAGTGGGGTGGGGGAGGGGCCTTTACTTCAGCATAAGACCATGTGTGTTGTATTCGTGTCCGTTGCGCTGGATGATGATCTTGCCGTTCTTGAGCTGCTTGGTGGGAACTCGCTTTGTGGCTGTGGTGCTCTGGATGGAGTCCTCGATGGGCTCGTCCTCTTCGCCCCATGCTGCAATTTTTCCGGTGTAGGTGGCCTTGACGGTCGAACCGAAGTGAGTGGTGGCTGTGATTGTCATTTTTACCCCCTCGTTAACTTCTTCTACCACAAGCTTTCCGCTTTCCAGGTAGTAGGCTGAGGTATAGTACGTCTCGCCATCCTCCTCAAAGTAGTCGGTGGCAATGTAGGATGGGTAGTCGTAGATGTCATCGCCACCGGGCGAGGCGAGTACGCTGCCGGCGCTGTAGTCAGCCTTGATTTCGTAGGTTCCGGGAGCCACGCCAGTGCCTTGTGCAAGGTGGGCCATGACGACAATGTCGGCTGTGAATTCGGGGCTGACAAAGTAGAGGTCGGTGCAGTCGATACCGAGCTGGTCGGTATAGTCCTCATAGTAAACCTTGTCGAAGGCAATGTTGAGGGTAGTGGGTGTAGTTGGCTCGTAGTCGAAGTTGTATTCGTCGTCCTCGGGTTCCTCGGGCACGGTAGGTTCGTCGGGCTCGTCGTTGTCACCACCCAGATAGTCCGTGGCAGGTCCGGTATAAGTGGCTGTAAATGTGGAACCATTATATGTTTTGGCGTTGATGGAGAACTTCACTCCCTCGGGCACCCTCTCGACGGTCACCGTGCCGCTGACGATGTAGTAGGGGTCATAGAACCATGACTCGTAGTCCTCGTCGTATTCGAAGTTTGTCTGAAGGTAGGTGGGGTAGTCGAGTTCGTCGTCGCCTCCGGGCGAAGCCACAGCCGTACCCGGTTCGTCGCTGTTGTTGATAACGTATGTGCCGGGCAGGATTCCGGTCTGCTTGTCCACTTTGGCCAGCACCTCAGTCTCGAGATAGAAGTCATCGTTCTCCAGCATGATGCCAGTGTAGTCTTCACCGATAAATCCGGAGTAGTCAACATATTGCATTGAGGTGAAGACGGTCGACATGTTCGACTTCGTGGTGGGTTCCCATTCGTAGGTGTATTCACCCCAGTCGTCGTCATCGTCGTCGTCGTCGCCTCCTTGCTCACCGCTGCCATTGCCCGCTCCGCATTCGTCGGCTGTTACAACTATCTTCTTGATATACACTGATTTCTCTACGCGTGTGATGGAGAGTACTATGTTGCCGCTACCCGTTCCGGTGAAGTCCTGTGTCACGTTGTTCTCCTTGTTCAGTGTCAGGGAGCCCCATTGCGTTCCGCCCACGCTCAGCGCTATACCGTTCTTTGTGGTGTTGGCCGAGCAGAGTATGGACACCTTCGTGACGTTGGTGCAGCCCTTGAGGGTAAGTGTGGCATCCTTGGTATACTGCATGCCGCGGTCAAGGTTGCCTATCTCGAATCCGTACGGGTCAGTACTGGTCTGCCATCCGTCTGGCATTTTTTCCGAGAAGTCGAATGTGAAGTCTTTCGCCTGTGTGCTCATGCACGTCCACAGGGCGAGAATCATCAGTGTGATGGTACGTTGGAGTAAACGGTTTGTCATAACATTGTATTTGGGTTAGTAAATATGTTGCATTGTGCAACGTTTCTTCTTACAAAATTACTCAAAATATATAATGTCGTTCCTTTTATTGTCTTTTTTTTCGTGAATTTAGCTGCTTTTTTTGTGTATTTGCTCTTTTTTGGGTAATTTTGTGAATGTATAATCCATATAATTCATCAACGAATAGCATAGATTCTGCATGTGTGACATTATGCCATGCAGAAATGCAGAATATGCATATCTTTGATGCTTAAACCTTAATGTGTAGAAGAATGGAACTGAAAGATATCAAGCAAGCTATAGAGGATGATCTGAACGAAAGCCTGTCTCGTTGCGGCATGATGTACCGTCTGTTCGGTCGTGTCAAGACCGTCCGTTCGTTGCGTCACAAGTTTCAGATCAAGGGCGAGAAGTACCGCAGCGGCAAGAGTAAGGTACAGGATGTCATCGGCCTGCGCATTGTGCTCTATTTCCCCGACGACGTAGAGTTGCTGGGTATGTTTTTCAGCTTCCGCAACCTGGTCGATGCGTCGGTCGACAACCTGGCTGTTGATACATTTCGTCCGCAGCGTCTGAATCTCGTCAAGCGCATTCCCGATCATCTCGTCGAGTCCTTCCGCGCCTGTCTTCCAGCAGAATTTGCTCCGTATGTCGATGCCACCTACGAGGTGCAGATACGCACCATCTTCTCGGAGGGCTGGCATGAGGTGGAGCACGACATGCGCTACAAGTGTCAGGATGCGTGGGTAGGGTGCGATGCCGAGTCGCGTGCGTTGAATGGCATTATTGCTTCACTTGAGACGGCCGAGTTTACCATGTCTTCCATCTTCAAAGAGCTGTCGTGCAAGAACCTGGCGCAGGGCCACTACGATTCCATGCTTCGCAACATGCTTCGCATCCGCCTGGCTGACGATAATTTCTCACACACTGTAGCTTCGTTCCTCGAAGCCCATCCCGACGTAGCCGAGTCGCTCTTCCGTATGGATCGCATGGTCTTCCTCGTCACCTTGCTCAACCATTCCGTCAAGGTGCCTCTTACCTACGACAACATCCTCTTTCTGGCCAATCGTCTCGACTTGCATCATCCGGCCATCTTCCAGATGGAGGATGTGTCCACTCGCGAGCTTCTCGACCGCTTCATTGCGTCGTAGGGGGGTGGGGTAGAGGCTGCCCAACAGGTTCGGTGATATTTCAAGCTTTCTTGAGGATGCGTCTTTCAGCCTCTTGTGAGGTTCCGCTATCCGTATGTTCAGGTGCAAACGTGTTTGTGTGCTAAAACAGTAATTGTGACCTAAAATAAAAAGACCCCGCAACGAGTTCGTTATCTGGCTCGTTGCGGGGTTGATAGGGCGCATTTGTGTGCGCGTAGCCTGTGTGTTACTCTTCGTTCCAGAGATCCATGCTGCCCTTGACGAACATTTCGGGACCATCCGTCTCGTCATCGAAGGTGATGCCGTTCAGGTCGCCGTCGGAACCAATGGATGCCTCCAGGATGTGGCTTGCTACGCATGCCACCTCCTCGATGGTGGCGGGTGTGATATATTGCTTTTTCATTTTCTTTTTCTGTTTTTGTTTTTACAAATCGGTCTTCTTCCGATATTACTTCACGATCTTCTGGCCGTTCTGGATGAAGATGCCCTTCTGAGCCTTCATGATGCGACGGCCGCTGAGGTCGAAGATGGGAGCGTTGGCCTGCTCAGCCTGCTGGATGCCGCGGATGAGGGTTTCCTCGTTGAAGTTCAGCGCAAATCCCTTGACATCAGCGCCTGCCTTCATGTAAGCCTTGAAGCCCTGGAGCTCGGTGCCGGTGTAGGTGTAGAAGCCGATTCCCTTTTCGCTGTTGTTCTGCAGGGTCAGGTCGCCAGTCTTAGTCTCTGAGGTGCAGATGTCGCCCGTCAGGATGCTGTTGGCCTCGCCGGATTCTCCACCAATGGTGAGGGTGACGGTCTCGGCTGCGTCTGCTGAGTAGAGTACAACACCCGTGTTGGCGGGGATGACAGACACGGCAGTCATCACGGCCCATTCGCCAGCGATGCTGACGGTGTAAGCCTTGGCACCCTCGGGAACGGTCATGTTGACGGGAGCATAGAAGGTGGCGTAGCTGTGGCCGTCCACCTCGTGCATGGCTACGGGCAGTTCGGTGACAGGCTCCAGCCAGAAGCAGTATCCCGTGTCGGTGTCGTCGATGGTGCTAGCTGCATCGGTGCTTGTGGCGTTGTCGGCAGCGTAGAGATAACGGTTGTCGAACTTCACGGAGTAGGTACCCATCCTTGCCTTGTTGGTCAGGAACTGGATGGTCTCACCCCATTCGCCCGTCTCACCGAGACCGAGGAAGCCGGCATCGCTATTGTTCTTCACGAGATACTGACCAGCGGTGTAAGAGAGCAGGTTGCCGTCAGCGTAGTAGAAGATGGACGAAGCAGGGAATCCTCCCTTGAGGCCGATGCTACCGTCGTGCTCCTGGCTGGGCTCTGCAATCAGTCGTCCCATGCCGGCCTTTACGCTGCGGATGCGCAGGAATGTCATGTCATCGGGCTGGTTGATTTCGAGCTTGGCAATGGCATCGTTGATAGCGGTGATGGCCTGCTCAATCTCCTCGGCAGTAGCGGTCTTGGCCTCGTACATAGCCTGAGCAGCAGCGATGGCATTCTTGTAAGCCTGTGAGTTGTACTGGTTCAGCTCGTCACCGATGCGGTTGTCCTTGACGTACGCATTGTTGATGGCGGCATTGAGGCCGTCCCAGTTCTTATCGGCGCTGTTGAGGATCTGCTGTGCCAGTTCTGCATCAACCTCCTCGAAGGTGAAGGTTGAACCACCATCGGTAGCAGAAGCACTATGGGTCCAGATACCCAGCTCGCTGTTCACGTCGTTTACGTGGCCAGTCTGCTTGGCGTTGCCATTCATGCAGACGAAGACAAGGTGTCCGTCGTTGTTCTCAAGCTGGAACGACATGGCATCGGCCAGTGCAACGCTTTCGAACTTCTTGCCGTCGCCATATTCGCATCCCAGTGCGTTTCCAGCACCGATCTTGGCGTTGATAATCTTCAGGTCCCAGGGTGTGCCGACGAAGGCAAAGAGATCCTTCTTGGCCAGCTCCTCGGGGGCGGTGGTTCCGTTGGCAATGTGGCCTGTCTCGGTGTTGTAGGCGGGATACTTGGTGCCGCGGATGGTCAGTGTGTACCAGGTGGCGTTGTCAAAGTCAGCCGAGTACTGGAAGGGAGCATCGCTGGCCATGGTGCAGGGGATGTCGTACTCAGCGTCCTTCGTGACATTGCCTTCGGGTGCCTGTGCGCTCACGCCGTAGGGCACGTTGACAGCGGGCATGGCTTCACCGATAATGGTCTCGATGGTCTCGGTCTGGATGGTCTCACCGTTCCACTTGTAGTTGTAGGTGATGGTGGCCACCTTGTTCTTGGCAGCGTTGTATGCCTCAAGTGTAGTCTCCTGGAAAGTCCAGCTGGAAGCGGTACCTGCGTCGCCGGGCCAGTTTACGAGATTACCGTGGTCACCAGCACCGTTGTTATGTCCTTCGGTGTGCACGGTACCGTTGTGGCAGTTCAGGTTGTAGGTGCCGTCCTCGTACTTCACGAGTGTGATGGCGCTGGCCGAAGCCTTGGCGCCCATGGCGCCTGCCACGCCCTGCATGTAGACACCCTCCATGGTGGAGATGTTGATCTTGCCACCCTCGATGACCTCAATCTTGAGGTAGCTGTTGGGGTTCTCCGTGTCGAGTGTTGCCCAGTTCATCTTGCCGCTGGCATTCAGGTTGTAGACAAGCGACTTCTGGACACCCTGCTGTTCATAGTAGCCGCCGAAGCCGCTCAGAATGTGCCATACCTTGCCGTTCACCTCCGTCTGATATTCGGCAAAGGCAGCCTCTACGGCACTGTTGATCTGGTCGGTTGTAGTTGCCTTCTCGATGGCAGCAACAGCAGTGCTGATGATGCTCTCAGAAGCCAGGTAGTAGCTGTTTATCGTAGCGATGGCAGCCTCTCTTGCACTCGTCAGACCGTATATCTTCGAGTTGATGACATCCATGTCGATGCCGTCCACGTAGGTGATGGTCTGCTTGTTACCAGCATCAGCCGCGTCCCAGCCGTCGATGACAATGTTCTTCTCACCGTTGGTGTTGATGTACTTGCCGGTGGCATCGGTGAAGTGGAAGAAGTAGGTGCCGTCGTGCGTGGAGTACTCGATGGGGCTGGCCATTGAGATGTGCACAGCCTTTCCGGCATTGTTCAGGAAGTTCTGACCGCCCTCGCTCCAGAGGTAGACTGCGTCGTTGTACTCGATGAGCGCAAAGAGCTGGTTGGCGTCGGCCTCATTGTAATCTTGTGTGCTGGACAGCTTTCCGTTGTACGTCCAGGTGGCACGTTCGTTCTTACTGGTGAAGAGCTTGTTCGTCTCCACCTGTGCCCATACTCCACTGGTGCAGAGCATCAGCAGCGTGAGCAGAGATAGTAATTTTTGTTTCATACGTTAATTTTTTTATTTTAATAATAATATAGTTGTGAAAATGCAGTGTGGCTGCAAAATTAAAAATTATACATTATTTATACGTACGCGTAGAATCCTGAGAGATCAGTTTAAGTCGCCCCCCACCCCTCATCTGATACGAGGTGGGGTGGGGGATGACTGCTTACTTCAGTACGCGGATTAGTGTGCTGGTGTCAGATACGCTGACGTTTCCGTCCTTGTTGATGTCGGCACGTCCGTTGTCTTGTTTTTTCTTGATGATGATGTCGGAGAGTACGCTCACGTCGTCCTTGTTCACCACACCGTTGCCGTCCACGTCGCCCAGTGCCTTGTAGGTCTTGCCGGTAATCTTCTCGAGCGTGAGGGGCACGTATACGATGCAGTAGGTGGCGGGTCCCTCCTCGTAGAGGAAGCCGATGCGTCCGTCGCGCTGTACGGTCATGGTGCTGTAGGCGCTGAAGGAGTCGGGGCTCTGTGGGCTGACGCGGAGGCCGCGTGTCCAGTTGCTGGCAAAGGTGTTGACGTCAGTGTAGGTAGCGGGATCGGTGATGTCCTTGTACCATATTTCCACACCGCTGCGGTCGTTGGCGGAGGGCAGACTCTGGAGCATCAGCTTGGCGGGTGTGCCGTCTTCCTTCTGGCATTCGACGAAGAGTATCTCGCCGTTGCAGCTGTTGCCGCCCACCTTGATACCTGTACCGAGGGTGTTGGTGTCCACTACGCTGCCCCACTGACCGTTGCCGGCCTTGCTCTGGGCCGTGGGCAGCGTGTTCCAATGCCAGATGTTGAAGTAACGGCCGTAGTACTTGCGGCAAGAGAGCAGCACGTCGCCGTTGGGCAGCTCCTCCACCTTGGGCTCGTCGCTACCGGGAGCTGCCTTGACGGTGTTGTCGCCGCCCAGGAGGTTCCAGGTGTCGCCCATGTCGTCGGAGTAGACAACGTATGCACCCTGCACGTTCTTGCCACGGCAGAGCATGGCTCCGTAGATGCGGTAGTACTGGCCAACCTTCACCACGCGGCTCTGCACCAGCTTGCCGCTGCCGAAGAAGCCGCTGTAGGCGAATGTGGTCGAGGCAGCCTCCGTGTCGGCATCGGCCAGTATGGCACCTGCCTTACCCCAGAACTGCTGAGTTATCTCCTTGGGTTCGCTCCATGTCTGGCCGTTGTCCTCGCTGTGCTGCAACGAGATGAGGTTGTGGTCGGTGGCGGTTGCTGAGGGATATAGTGTAGTGCCGCTTACGGTGATGAGTGTCATCTTGCCGCTCTCGCGGTCAGCCACGAGTGCAGGGTCGCCGAAGGCAGCACCGAAGACCTTTCCGCCACCCTTTCCGTCGGCAATCTTCTCCTCTGCCGTCCATGTCTTGCCGTTGTTGGTGGAGCGACGCATGTGCTGGTCAACCTCACCGAATCCTACATCGTTGTGACAAACGCGCCAGTCATAGATACTGACGAGGTCGCCGTTCTGTGCCGTCACGATGGCGGGGATGCGGTACCACTGTGCATCGGGACGGAAGCCCAGATACTGGTATTCAGTCTCCTGGTCGGCAGTATAGGTAACGGTAAATTCTCCGTTGCTGTCCTTGCTGCTGGCGAACTTCCATCCGTGCAGGTTGAAGTTGCTCAGCGTCACCTCGTCGTTGCTCTTGGGCAGGTAGGCATTGAAGGTCTGTCCGTTCTGGTCTTCCGTGATGTAGGTCTCACTGGTGAAGCTTCCCTTCTGAATCTTCAGCTTGCCCACCCACAGGTTGGCGTCGTCGTACTTCTTCGTGCCGCTCACCACGTAGTGGATGACGGTGGGCGTGCTGTCCACTATGGATACGTTCCAGAGCGAACCGCCTCCATCGGGGGCTGTGTAGAACTTGATGTCCTGGCCTACGCCACCGTACATGTTCATACTCGTGGTGGCAGACTTGGCGGGAGTCAGCATGTAGCCGTTGTTGGCCGACAGATAGGTGTCGAGCAGGTACCACTTGGTGGGAGTGCCCGTTGTCCATGTGACAGCGGTAGCGTTACTTGTGTTGGCAGCCGTGAGCGTGAGGCCCTTGCCTAACTTCTTGCTGTAGATGTAGAAGCCGTTCTCGTTGTCACCCACGAAGGCAAAAAGCTGGCCGTCGTCGGCGGCATTGGTCTGTGCAGAGTGGAGCTGCGTGCCCGATGCATCGTCGTCCTTGACTGTCAGTGCATAGCCGGTACTGCGTGTGTTGGTGACGCGAAGCCAGACGGCCTCGTCGATGCTCTGGCTGAAGATGAGGTCTGCCGTCTTGCAGAAATGTATCTTGAAGTCAGAGAACTTGTTGGCGGTGTTCGAACCGGTGATGGTGAACGTGGTGCTCTGTGCTGTGAGGCCGGTTACGCTGAGCTCCACGCCAGCCGACGTGGTGGTGATGGCCTTGCCGCCCTCGGAGGGTGTGATGGTGTTGTTGTTGCCCGATACGGTGGCTGAGTAGCCCGTGATGACGTAGCCAGAGGGGGCGGTGATGGTGTAGGTGTTGCCGCGTGTTCCCATGTAGAGGTTCAGCGTGCCGTCAGCGCTGGCCTGCATGTTGTTGGCACCGGCAGCAAGCGTGATGGCGGGTGTAGAACCGAAGGTCCACTTTGAGGCATAGCCGGAAGTGCCCACGCCCGAACCCGTGGCAGCGGTGACGGTGATGTAGTCCAGTACGGGGGCTTCGACAATCTGTTCGCCATCCGTGCCGTTGGTCACGTCGCCAAAGGTGTAGAGGTTGCTGTAGGTGTCGGTGTAGCCCACTGTGGCACCGCGCCATCTGTTCCAGGTGCCGTTGGCATTCTGGACGAAGGTGCCTGGTTCCGTTCCGTTGCTGCGCTTGCCTGTGATGAGCTTTCCGTTGGTGATGTTCGAGGCTGCGGTAATTGTCAGGTCGCAATAGGTGGCATCGTAGGTGTCGAGCACGCCGGCATTGCCGTTGTAACCCTCGCTGTCGCCCTTCCAGATGAGCCACTGGTCGGTCAGCACGCTCTGGAAGGCCCACTTACCCTCTCCCTTGCTCACAGCGCGGAACTGGGCGCGGTTGCCATAGCTCTTGGCAGCCAGGGCGTTGGCAGCTCCTACTTGGAGGCCACTGGTGACGTAGAGGGGGTAGCAGGTGCCGTTCTGCTGATGGTTGGTGATGGTGTAGATGTGTCCGTCGATGAGTGTGGCGGCACCCTCCTGAGCCGTGCCCGTCACCACGTTGATGGGGTCGGGGCTGGCCACGATGGGCATGTCGGTGACGTCCTCGATGAGCCACTGGCAACCCAGGTCGCTGCGGTTGGTGGCCGTGCTGGTGTCGTGCCAGTTGTAGATGGGCAGGCCCTGCTTGTCGGTGGTGTTCAGCTGGGTGGTCGTCCCACTCTTGATGATGTAGAGTCCCAGGGCATCGCTGTATTCCATCGTCCAACCGGCCGCGGGTGCTGTGGCCGACATCTGAATCTGTGTGTTGTGACTAGCCGAAGGATTCATGTAGGCATCCTTGTCGGCATTCTTGATGTTGAAGCTGCCGTCGCCACGTGACTCGAAGATCCAGCGGAAGTTCTTGTAGCCGGGATTGCTGGTCATGGCATTCAGCGTCTCACCGTCCGTGTAGGCATAAAGGCTGTTGCGGTTGGGGGTGCTCAGGGCAAACATCTTGCCGTTGACAGCCGACGCATTGACTGCGTTCAGGCTCTGCACCAGGGTGGTCTTGGCTGCGCTGAAGTCCACACTGGTCGTGGGGTTGAGACTCTGCAAGGCGGTGAAGGCGGGGTCGATAGCCGACTTGTAGGCATTAACAGCCGAGGTGGGATACTGGCCGATGCCGTCGCCGGCATAGTTGCTGATGGTGGCGTAGAGATTGGTGGCATCGCCGATGGCCTTGCGGGCGTTGAAACGATTGAGGTTGGCCTGGGCCTCCTCAAGGGTGATGCAGGTGTAGCTGCTGCTCAGTGTGCTGTTCACGGCCGTCTTGATGGCGTTGGCAAAGGCAATGTAGCCAAGACCTGAGATGTAGGCACTGTTGGTGCCCGTGAAGTAGCTTTCCTGGCGGGCAGAACCGTTCATGGCTGCCTCGTAGAGGTCGATGACCTGAAGCGTGGCGTCTACGTTGGCCAGTGACTTGATATAGGTGTTCAGTGCCTTGGCGCGCTCGTTGTTGGCCAGGGTGGGGTGGGGAGCCAGTGTCATGAGGAAGATGGGCTTCGTGATGCCCACCTTTTCACGGATGCCATCGACGAGAGCCTTGTAGGCTGCCTTCACATTGTCCTCGTCGTAGTTGTTGCCGTTGCAATCGGCCACACCGGCATAGAGGCATACGGCATTGGGGGTTTTCTTGGTCACCTTACCTTCGTTGCCACCGAAGATGGCATCGAGTTCGGCCGTCATATTGGCGATGTTCACACCAGGATAGCCCCAGCCGATGCCACGGTCCTTGAAGTCGGCGCCGAGCACTTCGTGCCACTCGAAGCCGTGTATCATCTCGTCGCCAATCATCAGTATGTCCGACGACTTGACGGGCAGTGCGCCAAAGTAGGTGCTGCGCATACCGGCACTGCCACCCAAGCCGCTGCCCAGCGTCTCGATGCCCTCGGCAATCTGGCTTTGGCAATCAGCGGGCAGGTAGCTCTTGATGGCCTCGAGCCACTTCTGGTAGCCGAGGGCGGTGAGGTGCAGGTTGTCGTACGAGTTGGCCGACGTGCCGTTGTTCTGCGTGTCCTTAATCTGGCCGTTGCCATCGTCCAGCAGGGGGTAGAGGTTGACGTAGGTCACCTTTGCGTCGGCCTTGGCTTCAATCCATGCCGAGACGAGCTCGTTGGTCTTGCGTATCTTGGCACCGTCGCGAAGTCCGGATGGCAGTATGCTCTGGCAGTAGACCTGCGTGGCGGGACTCTCCTTGCGGATTCGGGTGATGATGGTCTCGATCTGACGGGCCACATAGGTGGGATTGTCAATGCCGGCCGTGCCGAGGTCGTTGGTACCGATCATCAGGAACACCTTGGCGGGCTGTCCGGCTATCATGCTCTCCAGGTTGTCGAGCACTTCCTGTGTCACGGCACCAGAATTACCACGTCCTTTGATGCGCTGGTTGGAGCCCAGTGCTTCCCACCAGTTGAACATGTTGGTGATGGAGTTGCCGATGAACACAACGTCGTTGGTGCTCACTGCGGGCAAGGTCTTAAAACTGTCGTAGCGGTGATTGCGGAACGGCCCATCGGCCCATGCTCCCGTTACGATTGTCAACAGAATGGCAAGCAGAGTTGCAAGTCTTTTTTTCATGTTATTAGTTGATTGTTAGTTGCGTAATCATATTATCTTCGCAAAGGTAATTAATATTTCGTAATTCTCCAAATCTTTGATGTTATTTTCCATTTTTACTTCGCAATAATGCTTTATTGGGCGCGTACTAATATATTATGGGAGGTACTTGCGGATTTAGTGTAAAAACATATTGTCGAGCAACCCCAAATGCAAATCCCAGCCCACCGAGGACCCGTTGTACGTAGCGTTGGGCTGAGATCTACATTTTGCCCGCTGGCAAAAGTCACATTCGTTCGGAATGACAACCTTGTGCCTAATTGTATATTATCTCCAATTTTTATTACGGCTATTTGGCCGATTGTTATTTTTTGTGTAATTTTGTAGTTGCATAACGAAAAATCGTTATTCTTGTAAATATTGATCAATGGAAACAGAATATCTGAACAGTTTCGAGGAGAGCTTGCGCAAGGACCTGGTGCGTCTTTGTTCGCAGGAGGGTAGGCTAGAGAAGACGCTGCTCGAAACGCCCGACTTGGCAGCGTTCTGGGAACGCGTGGAGGAACAGTACGTGGCCGATGCCGTGCCCAACGTACAGCAGTATCCGCTTGTCTCGGTGGGTTGGGCCACTTACCTGGGCATGGCTGTGGCTTATTGCTGGGACGTGGAATGGGATGCTTACAAGGCAGTTCCCTACGAGCAGTTCTACGGCGACGAGGGCTTTGACAACATGGACGACCACATCGTACGTGACATTCTCGGTCTGCCGCTCGATTCCCAGGAATGCCAGAAGTGGCGCGCCTTCATCCAGCGTTTGGCACAGCATACCGTGTCGCGCATCCGGCACGAACAGATTGAACCACAGAGTCCACTCGCATACTATGTCTTCGTGCGTGCGTGCCGGGCCATGTTTGCCATCGGACAGGCCATGGAGCTGTATGCTCTGGGCTACAGGTTCGAGGCGGTACAGTAGCAAGGTGGTGGGTCAGGAGGCAACTCTCCCGGACATCAGACGTGTTGATACAAAGTAAATACACTAAAAAATAACTCATTGTAACTGAGCAAGTGCTAACTTGCTAACGTTGAATAGCATATCTATATGAATCGATTCCTTAAGAAGTTTATCCTGATACCGGCTGCAGCAATGATGGTTGCAGCGTGTGGTACGACATCCACCGTACCCATCACCGGCCGCAAGCACTCGCTGCTGGTCGACGATGCGCAGGTGCTCAGCCTGAGCAAGCAACAATATTCTGCTACGCTGACCAAGATGAAGCTCTCCTCGGATGCGGCAGGGACTGCCATGGTGAAGAGGGTGGGCCAGCGACTGGCCACGGCTGTTGACGCCTTTCTCAGGGCGAACGGACAGGCTGCCGACCTGAAGTACTACGAATGGGAGTTCAATCTCTTGCAGAACAAGAGTGCGAATGCTTTCTGTATGCCGGGTGGCAAGATTGCTGTTTACGAAGGCATGCTGCCCATAACCAAGGACGAAGCTTCGCTGGCTATCGTGCTGGGTCATGAGATAGCGCATGCCGTGGCTAAACATTCGGCCGAGCAGATGTCGAAACAGTTGCGTCAGCAATATGGGACGCAGATGCTCACACAGGTGCTTAACGCCACGGTGGGGCAGAAAAAAGCCTCACTGGCCAATCTCGTGGCACAGACGGGATTCTCGTTCCTCAATCTCAAGTACAGTAGGGACAATGAGACGGAGGCTGACCATATCGGCCTTATCTTTGCTGCCATGGCTGGCTACGATCCTCGCACGGCTCTTGCGTTCTGGCAGCGCATGGCTACTTCGTCCACATCGTCGAGGGCAGAGATTCTCAGCGATCATCCCAGTGATGCTACACGCATTGCCACGCTTCAGAAACTGATGCCCGAGGCACTGAAGTACTACAAGACGAAATAAAATAGCACAGACGCTGTTAATGCACCGTCGGCAGAATTGTAACGCTGCGTTAGAGAATTTGTAACGCAGCATTAAAAAAAATGTAACGCAGCGTTAGAGAATCTGTAACGCTGCGTTACAATTTTGGGTAATGATATACGATTCCACATTGAGTGGTAATGTCATTCCCGACGAAGGGCTTTTGCCGACGGGCAAAAGCTGGCTTACTGTATGAATGATAGTGTGTTGACGCACGACGTGCCAATGTTATCGTGGCTTGCTGCGGGTGGGGGTAGAGGGCTATTCGAGTATCTTGTCGAGCGCCTTGGCATTCTCTGGGTCGCTGTAGAAGTCGATGAAGGCCTTGGGCGTCATGCCGAAGAAGTCGCGGAAGCTGCTGCTGAAGTAGCTGTGTGTGGAGAATCCCACTCGGTAGGCCACCTCGCTGACGTTGACGCGCTTGTGCAGTAGCAGGTAGGCCGCCTGCTTGAGGCGGTATGTCTTGATGAAGACGTTGGGCGAGAGACCGTACTTCTCCTTCATCTTGCGGTTGAGGTGCACACGACTGATACCTACTTCGTTGGCTAGCTCTTGCACACCGAATTCATCGTTGTCCAGATGCTTCTGTACGGCAGCATTGATGCGTTCGAAGAGCTGGTCCTCGGCCGACGGAAGTTCCACGCTCTGGTAGTCGTTGCTGAGTTCCTTGCGCTGTATGTGTCGCTTCAGATTCTCGCGTATGTCGAGCACTTGCTTGATGATGCCTTGCAGGATGGTGAGGTTGAAGGGCTTCTGTATGTAGTGGTCAACGTGCAGTGCGAGCGACTCCAGTTGTATGGCATCGCTGCCTTCGCCCGTGAGCATGATGATGGGTGTGTGGTCAAATTCGGGGTTGGACTTGACGCGTCGGCAGAGTTCTATGCCATTGCCGTCGGGCATGTTCATATCGGTTATGATGAGGTCGGGACGTGACTGGAGTATCATGTTCCAGGCACTGTTGCCTCCGAAGGCGAGTGTGATGTTGTAGTTGGCCGAGAGCTGGTCGCGCAGGTATTCGCAGAGCTCCTTGCTGTCGTCGACGATGAGCAGGGTGGGGAGCTGTGCCTGTTGTTTCTCCTCGGTGGCCCCCTCGTTGGTGTCGGCCTCCGAGTGGATGGTGTCCACGTGCGTGATGATGGCTTGCTTGTTGTTCTCTTCCTCGGTGGGTTCTATCTCGAAGAGCGTGTTAGAGGGAGTGCTGTCTGTGGGACGCGGTTCGAGTTCCTTGGCGCTGAGATGTGAGAATCCGGCCGGTATGCAAATGGTGAACTCCACGCCATTGGGCTCGATATTCTCGCACGTGATGGTCGAGTGGTGCAGCTGCACCAGTTCGTAGGCCAGGTTGAGGCCGATGCCCGAACCGACGTGCTTCTTTCCGTTTACGCTCTGATAGAACCGTTCGAAGATGTGGGCCATGTCGCGTTCGTCAATGCGCGAACCCGCATTGAAGATGCTCAGCTGTATGTTGTTGCCCACTCGCTTGTTGCGTATCAGGATGCTGCCGCCTTCGGGGCAGAACTTGAAGGCGTTGGAGAGGATGTTGACGATGATCTTCTCGAAGTGAATGGGGTCGATCCACACCGAGATGGACGACTCGATGTTCTCGATGCTGAAGTTGATGTGCTTGGCCGTGGCTGCTCCCATGAAGGACTGTGCCACGTTGTGGGTGTATTCGCATAGGTTCACCTCCTCGAAGTGGAGTTCGAACTGTCCGGCATCAATCTTGCGTATGTCGGTAATCTGCTTTACCGTGTCGAGCAGTCGGTCGCAGTTGTGCTTCATGGCGTTCAGGGCAGAGCGTGTGGCATCGTCCTTGGCGTTGAGCATGAGCTGTCGGATGGGCGACACGATCATGGTGAGTGGCGTGCGCAGTTCGTGCGTAATGCTGGTGAAGAGGCGCAGCTTGGCCTCCTTGATCTCGTCGTTGTGGCGAGCCTCCTGCAGCTCCATGCGCTGACGGCGTCGTGACTCCCAGAAGCGGTATACCACGTATGCGATTCCGAGGGCAATCAGCAGGTAGATGATGTGGGCGAGGGTCGTGTCGTACCAGGGAGCCTTGACATGGATGCGCAATTTCCTCTCGATGGTGCTCTCCGGGGTGCCCTCCAGATACGCCTTGACGTGAAGGGTGTACGTGCCGGAAGGCAGGTTGGTGTAGGATGCGTTCTGCGAGGTGATGTCGTTGCACGTGTGCCAGTAGTCTTCGTATCCCTCCAGCTGGTAGTCGTAGTGCACCTGGTGGTTGATGGCGTAGTTCGGTACGGTGAAATGTATCTTGAATGAGTTCTCCTTGTGGCTGAGATTCAGACGTGTGGCATACAGGATGTCTGCGTCGAGATAGTCGGTGCTGTCGTTGTGGAATATCTCGTTGCCAGCCGTCTCAAGCGCTGTGAAGAAGATGTCGTTGGACAGCTTGCGGTCTGCACGCACAGCAGCGGGTGTGAAGCAGATGATGCCATTGTCGCAGCCATAGAGCAGGTTGCCCACCAGGTTGTTGAGTGTGGCACCGCGATGGAACTCGCCCATGAAATAGCCTCCCAGTGAGTTGTAGGTTGTGGTCTCGTGGGTCTTCTTGTCGATGGCATAGAGGCACGATGAGGAGGCCACCCAGAGCGTGTTGTCCGTCTCGTTGATGCTCATGATGGGCATGTTGGGCAGGATTTTCTCGCTCTTGCCCGTGTGTGGGTTGTAGAGAATCATTCCGTTGGCTGAACCGATGAGTATGGTTTTCTTCTCGCCCTGCCCGGTGCTGCTGATGCACTGCGACTCCTGTGTGCCGTGTTCGGGCTTCAGTTCGCCATGCTCACCCGTCAGGAGGTTTATGTATCCCACCGCTCCTACTTCCGCAATCCATAGTGTGTGGTCGGGGTCAATATGGAGTGCGGTAATCCACTCTCCGTTGCGTTCGCAGTATTCCAGCTTCTTGATGGTATGTTTCTGCAGGTCTGCTGCATAGACACCGCTTCCGCATGTTCCGATGTAGAGCATTCCGTATTCCTTGTCGATGGCGATGTCCAGCACACGCACGTCTTGTATGCTCGTCAGCCAGTCGGGGGTAACGAAGCGGTTTGATGCCTTGTCATAGTACTGGACACCCCCACCATAGGTGGCTATCCATGGGCGGTCGTCCATGTCGAGGCAGACGGCCTGTACAAGGAGCGAGCGCAGTCCGTTGTTGATGGTATGCGCTGTGTTCATGTGCGTTCCGTTTGTGGTGAACACACCGGCTCCGTCGGTTCCCAGCCAGTAGTTGCCTTCCTTGTCGATTTGCAGGGAGGTGATGCACGAGGTGTTCTTCCCGTTTCCCTGTGCCGAAAGGCAGTGGTACCGGAACGTCTCGTTACGCTGTGGGATGATGAAGATGCCCTTCTGCAGCAGGGCGAAGATGAGGTTGCCTTCCTTGTCCTCGGCGATGTCGCGAACCTTGGCAGTGGAGAGGTCGTACGTGCGGTGCGCCAGTTCGAAGGGTTCGATGCTGCCATCCTCCTTTACCTGCCATACGCCGCGGCTGTCTGTGCCGAGCAGCACGTTTCCGTCCTTCGTGCAGCATACGACGCTGTAGGGCCATCCAGAGGTGGGGCTGAGCAGTTCAATGCGTTGTGTTTCGTTGTTATACTTCAACACTCCGTCGTCCGTTGTCATGTAGATTGCCTTGTGCTTCTTCACCTCCAGCATGTCATTCACCGTTACGGAATGGAGTTTGCGACTCGCCTCCTCCGTCATGTTGACGGGAATCCTCTTGTTCTGCTTGAGGTCAACGCAGATGAGCTCCTTGTTGATGGACGAGGCCCAAAGACGCGACTGGTTGTCGACGTATGCACACACGATGAAGGTGGCGCGCAACTGTTTCATCAGCGCCTCGCTCTTGGCGGTGTTTATCTTGCGGGTCTCCGTGTCGAGGTAGAAAAGGCCGTAGCCTGAGCTGACAATCAGCCGTTCGCGTTTGTTGCCATGCAGGGTGATGAGCTGCGTCATGGAGTAGCCCTGCGTTTCGTTCTCGTTGACATTGACGGGGATTCGCTCGTAGTGGTTCTTGCGTGCGTCGTAGTAGTAGAGTCCGAAGTTGGTGAGCAGCCAGTAGTGCTGGTCCTTGTCCTCGTGAATCTCGTTTACCACGGTGTAGTAGGGTTTGCCGGTGGCATGGTTCCAGTTGGGCAAGTAGTGGAACCCCGCACCGTCAAAGAAGGCCAGGTTGGCGTTGCTGGCCACCCAGAGCAGTCCGTTGCTGTCGAGTGAGAGCGAATTGATCTGGCTTGTGGCCAGTCCGTGCTGGGTGGTATAGAGCTTGTTGTCCTGTGCCTTTGCCATCAGCGGTAATAGCAGCAGCAGGATTAGCAGTTTTCTCATCATGATTTATGGGTTCTTAGGTTGCTGCTCTCTGCGATTATTTGCGTGTACAGGGTGTCTCGTTGCCAAAGAGATACTGGGGCTTGTAGCCACCGAGGTCGATGACAATCTTTTCGAGCACCACGCCTGGGTCGAGCGGACGGATGGTGAGTGTCTGTGTGCCGCTGGCTACCTTGAGGTGTACCTTCTGGTTGATGACGCGGCTGGCCACGGTGGGGTACATCACACGGTATACGTTGTTGGGCTCTTCGTTCAGCTCACCGTTGAAGTTTACTTCGATGCTCTCTTGTCCCTCGAAACCAATCTGATAGCGGTGTCCCTCCTTGCGCTTGAAGGCCAGGGTGGCTGCTGTGATGACGTGCACGTCGACCTCTGTCATTCCCTCGGGAATCTGTAGTCGGTAGGATATGCTGGCTCCGTCGGTCAGCGCATCGTAGGGCTGCACGGAGATGCCGCTGCGGGTACGTCCCATGTAGGGGATGAGTGTCCATTTGGCCTCCTTGGCATCCTGTGCGCTGTAGTAATGCTCTGCATCCATGGCAATGTAGTCTGTGGCGGGAAGGAAGGTGTAGTTGCCCTTCATCTCATCCACGTTGTCGAAGCGTGAAACGCGGGGACAGGTGTCGGCTCGGAAGTTGTCGTTCCATGAACGGTAACCGATGTGCTTCTGTATCATCATGCCGTCCCACTTGCCGTTCGCCATGTCCTTGTTGTAAGCACGGCACAGGAGGGAGTCGCGCTTGAAGTCGGCCTCCACGCGGTCTGCCCACTGGTTGGCCTCGGGATTACCCTGCTGGTAGAGCCACTGGTTCATGGCCTGTGCGTAATACATGTCGTAGAGGTTGGCCATGGCCTGAATGGGGAAGAGGATGAGCTGCTGATAGGCATCGTGAGTCTCGGCAGGTAACTGCTGGAACAAACGCAGTGCATCCGTTTCGAGACACTTGTACTCCTCGGCCACTTGCTTCCATTCGCCCGTCTGCACGTTGTAGGTGCGACTGTCGAGCATCTCGGGTGTCACGCGTCCGTTGTACTGGCTGTAGAGGTTGAGCAGGCGTGCTGCCTCGTCGGCGTGGGTGTCACCGAACTGTTCAGCGCAGAACTTACGTGTATGGTCGAGCAGGTTGGCTGCGTTGTAGCGGGTAGGATTCCATGCCATGTCGAGGAAGAGGGTGATGGGGTACTCCATGGGTTTGAGGTCGCCCACGTTGAGCACCCACAGCTTGTCCACACCATACTGATAGGTCAGTGTCATCTGATCCCATATATGTTGTACTGGTGTGACATTCAGCCATTTGCTGTTGCGTGGAGCTCCCACGTAGTCCACGTGGTAGTACATGCCGAATCCACCCTTGTGTGCCTTCTCCCTTTCCGAAGGCAGTCGGCGGATGTCGCCCCAGTTATCGTCGCTGAAGAGGATGATGGCATCGTCGGGCACCTTGAGGCCACGGTCATAGTAACGCTGCACCTCTTTGTAGAGAGCCCATACCTGCTGGCGTTCCTTGGCTGGACGACCGGTCTCCTGCGCGATGATGTCGCGTTGGTTCTTCACGATCTTCTCCAGCAGGTCGATGTTGGCCTGGTCGTTCTTGCCCTCCTCGTCGTTGCCCATGGCAGCGTCGCCGTCGCCACGCATACCGATGGTGATGAGGTCTTCGTTATTCTTGGCGCGACGAACACCCTCGCGGAAGAAGTCGTCGATGACCTTCTGATTCTTGTTGTAGTCCCACTCACCGTACTGGTTGCGCTTGCGTGCCCACTCCTGGTGGTTGCGTGCCATGGGCTCGTGGTGACTGGTGCCCATGATGATGCCCATCTTGTCGGCCAGGACGGAGTTATCGGGATCGTCGGCATAGAAGGCCCATCCCCACATGGCGGGCCAGAGGAAATTGCCTCGCAGGCGCAGGATGAGTTCAAAGACCTTCTCGTAGAAGGCGTGTCCGCCGAAGTCGGTGCCGAAGGTGTTCTTCACCCAGGTGGTGAGGCAGGGTGCCTCGTCGTTGAGGAATATGCCACGATAGCGCACAGCCGGTTCGCCAGCCGTGTAGCTGCCTCGTTCGATGGCCAGGTTCTGTTGCTTGGCCACGGGCACGTCGGCCCAGTAGTACCAGGGCGAGACACCCAGTTGTTCGCTCAGCTCGTAGGTGCCGTATATGGTGCCGCGCTTGTCGCTGCCCACGATGACGAGTGCCTCGTCTACGCCGGCCAATGGATTACTGATGGTCTGCATCACGTATTTTTCCACCTTGCCCTTCAGTGCCTTGGTGTCGATGAGTTTCTTCTTGGCCAGCTGCTTGATGAGCGGGCTCTCCACACTACCTATTATAATATAACGCGTGCGCGAGGCTGTGCCCTCCTTTTGGCATTTCTCTATTGCAGCTTCGGTGCCGCATACGCGTCCGAAGTCGTTCCGCAGGTCGTTTATGGCGTGCAGTATGCCTTCGTCCTCGCCTTCCGACACAAGGATGGCCGTCGGTTTGCCTTGCTCAACGAGTGTAAAGTGCTGGTTGTCCAGGCGTGGGGTGGTGATACCAGGATTGTCGAGTGCTGCCACGTTCATTGTAGCGCTTATCAATAACACAGTCAGTAAGCTTCGAATTTTCATATTAGATTGTTAGTTTATGGTTTTTCGGTTACAAAATTAACAAAATTTTTATATTTAGCTACGTTCTGGCTTTTAAAAAACATGCTTTTTGTGCATAAAGTGTGCAAAAATGATACATCTATGCTTTTTTTTATAAAAAATGTATCACAAATGTACGTTATGTACAAATAAATAATGTAATTTTGCAGTGCAAGTTTTTAAATCTAATATAACTTAATCAAAACAATTATGAAAAGTACCATTTTAAAAAACGCCATGGCCGCTGTGGGCATGTTCGTCTGCACCAGCTCTGTCTGGGCTGCTGACATCGAGCCCCCCACGCTCCCCATCGGCATTGAGCCCACGGATGGAGCCAAGGTGATGCTCTACAACGTGGAAGCAGAGTTGTGCGTGGGCAACGGTAAGATCAATGCTCCGTGGGCTACCTCTACTATCCTTATGGAGAATGGTGGTGGCCTGCTGTTTGAACTCTGTGCACAGGCTGATGGCACATGGTCACTCAAGACGGCCAGTGGCGAGCATGCAGGAAAGTACACCTTTACTCCTACTGCTGAGGGCGACCGTCCCTTCTGCTACATCGACATGGCCGGCGACTGGCAGGGTTGCCGTACCTGGAACGTCGAGGCCTTGCCCGAAGGGGGCTACACCCTTGCCCTCACCGACACTAATCTAGCAGAGGAAGGAACCTACCTGGGTACTGACGGCATGTCGCTCGACGTTCGTTGCAACGTGGATCCCAACGATGGTGCTTTCATCACTTGGCTCTTCCTGGAGGGAGACGCCATCAGCATCTATCAGGCTCGCAACGAGTTCTATGAACTTATCAGCGAAGCCGAGCTGCATCCTCTCGTGAAGTTGGACGCTTATGTGGAGGCTTACAATAACCCCGAACTGACGCTCGAGGAGCTGAAGAAGTTCATCAACTCGCTGAAGGCTGATATCAATGCGGCTCTCATTGCCGAGGATGACATCCAGCCCTCACCCGAGGATCCCTTCGATGTTACCGATCTCTACTTCGAGAATCCCCGCTTCGACGACAGCGTGGACGGTTGGCAGAACGTGGGTGGCATGACCAAGGACCCCAACAGCACTCCCTATGGTGAGTCCGTACAGGACTTTGCCGAGAAGTGGGCCTGGAATGCACCCCTGGGTCGTGAGGTTGCTCTCTATCAGGTGCTTTCTCTTCCCTCTGGCCTCTATCGTGCCGAGGTGGATGCTATTGCTACGGCTCAGTATGACGGAGGCATTACCGTCAGCGGTGTCAAGTTCTACGTCAAGAACGGTTCGGAGAGCTCTGTTAAGGTGGCTACTGCCAACGAAGCTCCTCAGCACTACACCATCGAGTTCCTTGCTGATGGCGCATATCCCACCGAGATTGGTATTCATGTAGATGCCACAACCGAGGCTAACTGGGTTGCCGTTGACAACTTCCAGCTTTGGTACATGGGTCAGGTTGACATGAGCGAGGCTTACGTGGCACTGAAGAACACCATCGGTATGGCCAATGGCAGTATTCCTGCCGACGACGTGGATGGTATTTCGGCCAACAACGCATTGAAGGCTGAATATGCAGCTGCCCTTGCTTCGGCAGAGGAGACGCTCGAGAACAGCGCTTCGGACGACGCTGCTCTTGCGGCTGCCAACAAGGCACTGGCCTCTGCCCTTGAGGCGCTGCTCCAGTCGAAGTCTGACTATGCAGCCCTGCAGACACTTTGCAACAAGTTTGGCAACCTTTCGGGTGCCCTGCTTGACATCGATATCGAGGGTGTCATGGAAGCCGCTCCCATAGCCTATTCCGAGGAGCTCGAGTCACTTGTCTATGCAGGTGAGTGCGACGCTGCTGAGGAAGTGGCTAAGTATCAGCAGAAGTATGACGTATATAACAGCCTCTATGAGACGCTGCTGTGGACCGCTCAGCGCAAGACCGAGCTGGATGATGACGTGCTTGTCGGCATGATTGAGCAGAAGGAGGAGGCACTCCGTGCTGCCTGGGTTGAAGAGACCTACACCACGGCTGCTGAAGTGGCCGCTGCCAAGGATGCCATTGCAAGCATGATTGCCAACTATCTGAATGCAAGCATCAAGCCCGGTGACGACCTCACTGCTATGATCTCTAACCCCAACTTCGAGGAGAACGCTGACGGATGGGATCGCAACGGTTTCGACAATCCCGGTTACAGCTACTCTTGCGTGGAGTATTTCCAGAAGAACTTCAACTTCTCGCAGACACTGAAGGGTATGCCCAAGGGACGCTACACACTGACCTGCCAGGGTTACCAGCGTCGTGGTTCGGGCATCAACGCAGTGCTTTATGCCAATGACAATGAGATCCTTCTGCACGATGTTCGCGACGAGGCTCGTGATCCCGGTTACTTCGGTGATGACGGTGCTTATCCCCACGATTCTCATGGTGACGAGGGCTTCTATCCCAACAGTATGGAGGGTGCCAGCCTGTGGTTTGCTGCCGAGGATGTTGAGGAGCCTCTCTATCTTAACAAGCTCGACTTCTTCCTGACCGACAGCGAGTCTACCGACCTCACCATCGGTGTACGTTCAAGTGCCAACAGCGACTGGTGTCTCTTCGACAACTTCCAGCTCATCTACCACGGCAACCGTGCCGAGGATTATGCTGAGGCTATCCAGGAGCTTATCGAGGAAATCAATGAGCTGATGCAGGAGGGTTATCCCACCAAGACGCTCAACGACCATAACAAGTCTGTCATCGATGCTGCCAATGCTGCCATCAAGACTGACGATGCCAATGCTTGCATTGCCGCCATCCCCGCTCTCAAGGATCTCTTGCATGAGACCAAAGAGACTTTGGCTCTCACACAGGCCCTGGCCGAGAAGTACGAGTACTTCCAGATGGAGCGCGTCGACCTGCTGCCTACCTCTGCCGCAGCTGAGTTCGAGAAGGTTATGCAGGAGTACATCGCAGGTCTGACCAGTGGTGCCCTGAACGATGTGAAGGACATCCAGGCATACGCTGATAACCTTGACACCAAGTATGTGCAGGCCCTCCAGGCTGGTGCTACCGAGGCCAGCGAGGAGAAGCCCTTCGACATGACGGCTGCCATCGCCAACCCCAGCTACGAGTGCTGGTATGCGGCCAACGATGACGTACCCGGTTCTGAGTACAATGCCTACGGCTGGTCGTGGGACGGCACAGCTCCCAGCTGCAACGAATACAGTGCTGAGGTTTGGAACCAGAAGTGCCACGTATATCAGACCATCAAGGGCTTGGCTCCCGGTTACTACAAGCTCCACGTACAGGGTTATCATCGCAAGGGGCATGGCAACGACAAGGTTGACGAGTTTGTTTCCAATGCTGACCTTTATGCAGGTGAGTATCGCACCCGTTTGATGGATATCCTCGAGTGCGCTTCGCTCCAGCCTCTCTATGACGGTGACGAGGGCGACCAGGAGGGTACCATCGAGATGAACGATGAGATCTACTACTTCCCCCAGAACATGCCTCAGACGCTGCCTTACTATGAGGAGGGGCTCTACATCAATACCCTGGTCTTCAAGATTGAGGAAGGTCAGAAGGAGATTACCATCGGTCTGCAGAAGGAGACACTCTACGACTGGGATTCTACCATGTTCGACAACTGGAGCCTTGAGTTCGTTGGTGCCAACAAGCCTGCACAGGAGAACACCGCCATCAGCGCTGTTCAGTTCGGTGACGCAGTCAGCACACAGGCCTTCAGCCTCAATGGCGTGCGCCTCAACACGTTGCAGCGTGGCGTGAACATCTTGAAGACGGCTGACAAGCAGGGCAACGTACGCGTCCGCAAGGTGCTGGTAAAGTAATCTGATAAATCTTCTATACACAGAGCGCATCCCACGCGTGGGATGCGCTCTTATTTCGACAATAATGCATATAAGTCTTCTCATTGCCTGGATAGGCGATATGCTTTTTGGCGATCCTGCCTGGTTGCCGCACCCTGTTGTCTACATGGGACGCTGGATTGGATTCTGGGAGCATCGCCTCAACCATGGAGCACACCGCATGCTGAAGGGGGCCATCGTGGCCGTGCTCAGCATTGTACTCACCTTCATGCTCTTCAAGGCCATCTTTTGGGAGGTGGAGCTGATGCAGTTTCGCCTCTTCGGACTTGAGGTCGGTGTGGCCGATGTCCTTTCTGTCATTCTCATCTTCTTCTGTCTGGCAGGATGCACCCTGCGACGCGAAGTCCGGATGGTCTTCCTGGCGCTGGATCGTGGTTTGGACGAAGGTCGCAAGCAGGTGGCGCGCATCGTGGGTCGCGACACACAGGAGCTCTCGGCACAGGAGGTACGCACGGCAGCCCTCGAGACGCTGGCCGAGAACCTGTCCGATGGGGTAGTGGCCCCGCTCTTCTGGTTTGTCCTACTGGGTGTGCCTGGCATGATGGCCTACAAGATGGTCAATACGCTCGACTCCATGATCGGTTATCACTCACCACGTTACAAGGACTTTGGATGCTGGGCCGCCCGTATTGACGATGTGGCCAACTATATTCCTGCCCGTCTCACGGCTCTGCTGATGGTGTTGTCGGGATGGTGCGTCTCGCTCCTTCGTCCCGCTCTTTTTGCTGGTCGTCGTTCGTTAGCAGCCTTTCTGCGCTTCACTCTTCATTTCGGTCCGCAGCATGCCTCGCCCAATAGTGGCTGGCCCGAAGCGGCGCTGGCTGGCCTGCTGGACTGTCAGTTTGGCGGTTCGCACAATTATTTTGGTGAAGTCTTTCACAAGCCCCACATCGGCACCAATCCCCGTCCGCTCTCTACACAGGATATGACGCTCAGCCTCCGCATCTGCTTCCTGGCTGAGTTGCTGGCTGTTGCCCTGTGTTTTGTAAGTTCAATGATAGGGCTAGACTAAGATACGGTAATCCCCCCAACTCAGTCATATATATAAGGTGTATCTCCACGTCGCGAACGTACATTTGCCTAACTAGGCGATTCAAGAACAATCATTCCCAAAATAATAGTGCTGTGGGCGTTGGAAAATACTGCTGCATCGTTTTGAAAAAGACGGAGCGGTAATTTGAAAAAGACGGAGCGTCGTTTCCGAATCCTTTGCGATGATGTTTTCTCGCATTCGTAAAGGTTTGCATTGTAGGTTGTGTGAAATAGTTGATGGCTGACTCGGCCGAATGCGCTCCAGTTCTGGACAAGGGATGATATTACCGCTCAATGCCAAAATAGTATATCATCGCCTTATCTTTTTACGTCGTTACGAGTCCTTCTGAAGGGGCTTGGGGATTCGCGAGTAGGGTGAGCCACTTGTCGCCCAGGGCACCCTTGCGCTGGATGTGCTCGGTGACGGCACTGACGAACGAGTTGCTCTCGAAGTCGCCACGCACCTGCTCGAAGTCGGCATCCATCGTCTTGCGACGGTGGGCATCCACGCCAAAGCCTGTGCGGGCCGTCATGGAGAACTCCTTGCGTGCATCGTCGTAGAGCATCTCGTCGAGGCTGATGACGGCCTTCTTCCATTCACGGATGATCTCGATGAGCTGCTGACGGGTGATGCATGTCTCGTCCAGGTGGTAGAACTCCAGCATGAGGCGGTAGGCCCAGGCCCACTCATAGTCGTAATAGTTTTGGTGGATGGTCAGCAGACGCTCGTTGATGGCGTCCAGCGTGGTGAGCGCTCCACTCTCTATCTCGTCCATCATCTGACTGATGTGGGTGTGGGGTGCGATGAGTCCGGCCAGATCCACCCAGTCGCCCTCGCCGTCCGTGGTATCGGGTTTCAGCCGGCTCACGTCGCCCTCCACCTTCTCCAGTCTTGAGATGAGCGAGTTGCCCAGGAACTTGTTGATAGCCATGCGGTAGAGCGTTTCGCCCTTGTGCAGGGCCGAGCTGGTGATGCGCGCACTCTGGTAGGCATACGTGTCGCTGGTAGCACCTGAGAGCTTTTTGAGATCGTCGAGGATGCGTAGGCCGTTGACCATCTTGTCGATAGTGTAGGGCGAGAGCAGGTTGAAGTTAATCTGGTCCAGTCGGCCCTCGGCCACACGCTTGTCGCGCTTGGGCCACTTCTGAGCGTCGCGGATGGTACCCACCGAACGCAGGTTGACGGCAGGGGCGAGATAGGTGACACCCTTCTTCTCGATGAGGTAGGAGAAGGGCATGTTTGTAGTGTCGGGGTTGGTGGCGTGGCGTCCCATCACGAGCGAGAAGGCACCGATTCGGGCAGGCCAGAGGATGTAGGAGTCGCTCGACGTCTTCGAGCCACGCTCCATGCAGCCCTGATGGATAGGGCCGAGCTTGTACATGTGGTTGCTCTGGTTCGAGCCGCTACCTGCGTTCATGAACGAGAACATGCCGGCAATGAGTAGCGTGCTCTTGTGGTGCGTCACCGTGAAGGGGCCGGCAAAGATGGCACATGCCTCGCCGTTCTCCTCCTGACAGTTGCAGAAGAAGAGGCTGTCGCTGGCCGAATAGCCGTGGCCCATGGAGCAGGCCTGCCCCACGTAGCAGCGGGTCAGCGTGGTGCCGTCCGATACGCTGGATCCGTCCTGCACGATGAAGTCGTCGGCAATGACACCATACCCTATGTGCACGGGACTTTCTTTGCGGCTCATCAGCGAACCGTTCTTCAGTCGTCCGGCACCCTCAATCTTGCAGTAGGGCCCCACGTACATATTCTTGATGTAGCCAGTGTCTACGATGGTGGAGTGGTGGCAGATGCGGCCACGGTCGCTGGCCTTCTCCTCGGCGTAGCGGGTGGCCATGTCCTTCAGCCTGCTGACCAGCTGCGGACGGTGGCGGTACATGGCCACCATGTAGGCCTCGTGGGCCGAGAGATGGTCGTGGATGGTCACCTCGCGGCCACCTGTCTCGTTCAGCACGGCCACCTCGGTGCCGTTGCCGAAGGAGGTGGTGCAGTCGACCAAGATGATGTCGACGTTCTCGATGAAGCAGTTGTCCTCGATGTCGTAGTTGGCTATGTAGTTCTTGATGTTCTCGATGCAGCAGTTGTTGCCGATGCTGACGTTGTGGAGCGTGGCGTGGTAGATGCCCGTATGTTTCTGTATGCCGCCGGCCAGGGTGAAAGAGTCTTCGAAGATGCCCAGTCGGCAGGTGCCGGAGAAGCGTGTGTTGCGGATGAAGTGGAGGTTGGTCTTTTCGTTCACGAAGATGGTGCTCCAGTCCGTGGCGGAGCAACCCTGTGCGCTGAGGGCGTCAATCTCAGCGGCAGTCAAGTTTCTGTAGTCCATGTCTTTTGTTTATTATTTTTATTTGTAACGTACGCGCGACAGGTTTTATTGCGAAACGTTTCGTCTTTTTGCCGAAAAATCGTAACTTTGCAGTCGAAATGGCGAAAAGGAAGAAAAAAAAGAAGATAAGATGGTCGGGCGTAGCGCTGCTGGCGTTCCTGCTGATGGTGTGCCTGGCTGCACTGGTGGGACTTGTGTGGGGGGTGGTGTGGCTGGTCTGGGGACTCTTTGCCCCGGCCGATGAAGCGGAAGACCGAGATAGGGTGGTGGAGTGTGTCGACCCTTCCCTCCTGCAGCAGGACAGCCTGCGGGCTCGGCAGGTAGGCAGGCTGGTGGAGCAGGCTACGCAGCTCGACACCACCGACCTGGCCATCTGCCTCTACGACGCCACTACGCATCGCCTCGTCTACAGCCACCGTGCCGACGAGTTGATGACGCCTGCCTCATGCATGAAGATTCCCACAGCCATTGCCGCCCTCGAAATCTTGGGTATGGACCACGTCTACGAGTCCACGTTGCGCGTGCGTGGCCAGATGGTGGGCGACACGCTGGTGGGCGAACTGCTTCTGCAGGCCGACGACGACCCACTCATCGTGTCGCTCGACAGCCTTGTGGGCATGATGACCGAGACGGGCATCCGTGCCGTGCGCGGCCATCTGGGCTTTGACATAGCCAGGCTGGACCGCCTCGACTCGCATCCCACCACGCAGACCTGGGACATCAAGGAGGGACGTCTCACCGTGCTCCTCAAGGGCGAACAGGTCGTGCACGATGAACTGCGCTCGGCGTTGGCCCGTCAGGGTGTGGCGTATGTGCCCGATAGCCAGGTGAATGTGCAGGGAGAGTGGCGGGAGGTCTCGCGCCAGGAGACTGCCCTGACCGATGTGCTGAAGCCCATGCTCATCTTCAGCAGCAACATCAAGGCAGAGGCCGTCTTCTACCACCTCGACGTCTGCCAGCAGCTCATCCAGGACCGACGTATGCGCTGGGACCATAAGCATGCCGTACAGGACTTCTGGCAGCACGTGCTCATTGACAAGCGCTACCGACCCAGCCATATCTGCAACATGTTGCAGGCCACGATGCTCGACGGTTCTGGTCTCTCGCCCCAGAACAAGCTCTCGGCCAACCTGCTGGTCGACATGCTGCTCTACGCCTGGGAGCGCGACTCGCTGCGCAACTACATGATAGACGAAGCCTTGGCCTCGCCTGGCGAGGGCATGCGACGCGGTTCGCTGTCGGGACGCATGTCGGAGCCCGCCTTCCGCAACCGCATCTTTGTCAAGACGGGCACGCTAGCCAGTGTCGGCGTCTCCTCGCTGGCGGGCTACATCCATTCCACGGACGACCATTGGTATGTCTTCAGCATTATCAATCAGCGCTGCCCTGTGGCCGAAGGCCGCCTCTTCCAGGACGCCTTCTGCCGCCTCTTTGTGGGAAAAAGCCCCTGACGCGACTAGCAAATCGTCGATTTTTGCTCCAAAAACGTAAGTTTTGCGACAATAATTTGTTGCATTGCGCAAAAGTGCGTAACTTTGCACCATATTTATATAGGTAGAAGAATACCCTATTCAAAAAACTTACGCCATGTATTATATTACCAAGCGCATGGAGATAGCGGGCTGTCACAGCCTCAGTCTCCCTTACGAAAGCAAGTGCAGCCGTCTGCACGGTCACAACTGGATCATCACCATCCATTGCAAAGCCGAGGAACTGAACGCCGAAGGCATGGTGATGGACTTCACGCAGGTCAAGGAGCGCATACACAGTCAGCTCGACCATCAGAACCTCAATGAGGTGCTACCCTTCAACCCCACGGCTGAGAACGTAGCCTGCTGGATTTGCGACCAGATACCCACCTGCTACCGTGTGGAGGTGCAGGAGAGCATTGGCAACACCGCAATCTACGAGAAGTGATGAGGGTCAACGAGATATTTGTTTCGTTGCAGGGCGAGGGCTTTCACACTGGCACGGCCGCCGTCTTTCTGCGTCTGTCGGGCTGCAATCTCAAGTGCCCCTTCTGCGACACCCAGCATCGGTCTTTCACCGAGATGACCGAGGACGAGATTGTCGAGGCCGTCACAGCCTTCAGTCCCCGTACGCTCATCGTCACGGGTGGCGAACCCATGCTGCAGTTCACCTCGTCGTTGGCCGACAAACTCCACGAGGCGGGCATGCGGATACACGTAGAGACCAACGGCACCATTGACTTCGATACGTCGATGGTCGATTGGATCACCTGTTCCCCCAAGGTGGGGGAGGGTGGGGCGCTGCGCCTTTCCTTTGCCCACGAACTCAAGTTGCTCTACCGAGGCGAGGAGACGGACTTCGAGGCAGCCGAAGCCCTGCGAGCTGACCATTATTACCTGCAACCTCTCGACACGGGCCATGCCGAACAGAACCGGGAGATTGTACAAGAAACCATTAACTACATCATCAAGAATCCAAAATGGAAACTCTCACTCCAAACACACAAGATACTCAGCATCAGGTAAGCGAACAGGAAGTCCGCGAGGCCATGCGCACACTTTTGCGTGCCATCGGCGAGGACCCCGACCGTGAGGGACTACAGAATACGCCCGACCGCATCATCCGCATGTGGCAGGAAATCTTCCGTGGCTACCATCCCGAGAAGAAGCCCTCCATCACCACCTTCCGCAACACCAACCGCGAGGAGGAGATGGTCTTCGATACAGGCGAGTACTACTCCATGTGCGAGCACCACGTGCTGCCCTTCTTCGGTCGCTATTACTTTGCCTACCTGCCCGACCCCGATGGTCGCATACTGGGTATTAGCAAGGTGGCACGCGTTGTGGGCTACTGTGCCGCTCGTCTGCAGCTGCAGGAACGACTGGCCGAGGACATCATTGCCATGCTCGACGAGGCGCTCAAGGGCAAGGTGCGCGGCTTTGCCATCCTGCTGCGTGGCCGCCATCTTTGCAAGACCATGCGTGGTGTGCGCAACCGTGGCGAGATGGCCGTCACCCTCTACACGGGCGAGTTCAAGAAGAACCGGAACCTACGACTGGAGTTCCTCAAAATGACGGAGATGATGTAGCGGCGGAAAGTGTGTTTTTTCTTCATTCGAGCAGCTGCAAAACCATAATCGCATAACCATACAACCGCACAACCGACAAATAAATATGCTTCCATTCAACGTAAACCTTGAGGGCAAGACGGTCCTCGTCACCGGAGCTGCCGGCTTCATAGGTAGCAACCTCGTCAAGCGTCTGTTCCATGACGTGGAGCGTATCCACGTTATCGGTATTGACAGCATTACCGACTATTACGACATCAACATCAAACTCGAGCGGCTTCGTGAGATCGGGCAACTGGTGGGTGATGGCAACGAGCTGCAGCAGTGGACCTTCGTGAAGGCCAGCATAGCAGACCGAACAGCCGTGGATGCGTTGTTCAGGGAGCATAGGATTGCCGTCGTGGTCAATCTGGCTGCGCAAGCTGGTGTGCGCTACAGCATTACCAACCCCGATGCCTACATCGAGAGCAACCTCATCGGCTTCTACAACCTGCTCGAGGCTTGTCGCCACAGCAGCGATCCCGAAAACGTCGATGCCAACTACCAGGGCGTGGAGCACCTTGTCTACGCCTCGTCCAGCTCCGTCTACGGCAGCAACAAGAAGGTGCCGTACTCCACCGACGACAAGGTGGACAATCCCGTCAGCCTGTACGCTGCCACTAAGAAGAGCAACGAACTCATGGCCCATGCCTACAGCAAGCTCTACAATATCCCCAGCACCGGTCTGCGCTTCTTCACCGTCTATGGTCCCGCCGGTCGTCCCGACATGGCCTACTTCGGTTTTACCAACAAGTTGCGTGAGGGAAAGACCATACAGATCTTCAACTACGGGCATTGCAAGCGCGACTTCACCTATGTGGACGACATCGTGGAGGGTGTAGTGCGCATCATGCAGCATGCACCCGAGAAGCAGACGGGCGAGGACGGTCTGCCCGTGCCTCCCTACATGGTCTACAATATCGGCAACAACAGTCCTGAGAACCTGCTCGACTTCGTCACCATACTTCAGGAGGAACTCATCCGTGCACGGGTGTTGCCTCAGGACTATGACTTTGAGTCGCACAAGGAACTGGTGCCCATGCAGCCTGGCGACGTGCCCGTCACCTTTGCCGATGCGACAGCGCTTGAGCATGACTTTGGCTTCCGTCCCGCCACACCTCTTCGTCAGGGCCTGCGTGCCTTTGCCGAGTGGTATGCCCGTTACTACGGAACCTGCTGATTCCCTTTTTTTAGGGATGCCTCCCCATCGTTGTGTTAATGTCAATGATGCCGGGAACGTGGATGCTCTCGCCTGTGTCGAGCGTGAGCATCTGCTCGTATTCGTCCCATTTACCGATGCATCCCGTCACCGTCTCGTAGCGGCCGCCTGCTTTGTGAGGGTCCGGGATGAAGTAGGTGAAGGTGGCTTCGGGGTGGAGGCGTATGCGGGCCAGGAGCTGGCGCAGCCGTTGGTCGAGCTGAGCCCGTTCCTGCTCTGAGAGCTCTATCTGGCGGTCGGTGAGACGTGCCGTCTCCTGAATGGCCGCCCCGTGGCCGGTGAGTGCAGCGAAGGGGGCGAACTGAGCGGCCCGCTGGTACATCGTCATCGGAGGATGCTGCTTCGAGACGTGGTGGGGTAGGTCGATGATATGGTCGTACTTGCCCATGTCCGTTGTTATTCTGCTTTATGACCGCCAATCTGCTTGTTGCGTTCGATGGCGGTTGCGCCTTCCTCGAGGTTGAGCCCACGGAGGATGGCATTCTTACCAAACTTGTTCTTGATGCTGAGCAGCGTCTCCTGCATGCGTCGCTCCTTCTTCAGGGCAGCGTCTTCCTTTTGCTTCTGCCGGGCCACGGCCTCGTAGTCGGTAAAAAGGTCAAGCTGCACGGTCTTCTGGCTCTTAGCCTTGGCTCTCGACTCGGGGATGATGTGGTTCGTCGACAGGTTCAGACGGCGGATGAGCAGGTTGTTGTCCACCACCCTGTCAAAGAGTTCGATGACGGCCTCCGTGATGAGCTTGGTCGATGCTGTGTAGCGTCCTAGGTTGGCCGTGCCGTGGGCATGCTTAGGCACGGTGCGACCGTAGTAGTCGCAAGAGATGGGACCGTGGTAGAGAGCCCGTATGTTGGGGTCGGTGAGCGACTCGCGGTCGTAGCCCACCGTGAGGATGAGCTGGTTGGTGACAAGGTGCTTACTGACAAGGTCCAGCGCGGCTGCCTCGGCCATCTCCTGCACCACGACGCGTGCCTTCTGGAACGTGTAGGGACATTGCAGTACCTGTCCGCTGCTCAGCGAGTTGGTCTCAGGACGGTAGGCTTTGACGTAGTCGATGGTGCAAGGCTCCCATCCCCAGGCATGGTCAATGAGCAGTTCGGCGTTGATGCCGAAGAGTCGGTAGAGCAACGCCTCGTTCTCCACCGAGCATAGTGCGACGTCGCCCATGGTGAAGATTCCGTGTTGTGCCAGCTTCTCGGCAATACCATGTCCCACGCGCCAGAATTTCGTGATAGGCATGTAGTCCCACAGCTTCTCCCGGTAGGTCCGCTCGTCCAGTTCGGCTATGCGTACGCCGTCTGCGTCGGCAGGCACGTTCTTGGCCACGATGTCCATGGCCACCTTGCAGAGGTACATGTTGGTGCCGATGCCGGCCGTGGCAGTGATGCCCGTCTGCTTCAGTACGTCGCGTATCATCGTCATGGCCAGCTGGTGGGCCGTCATCTTATAGGTGGCCAGATAGGGTGTTACGTCCATGAAGACCTCGTCGATGGAGTAGACGTGGATGTCCTCGTGCGAGATGTATTTCAGGTAGATGTCATAGATGCGCGTGCTGTACTCGATGTACTTGGCCATGCGAGGTGGAGCCGCGATGTAGTCCACTTCCCAGTCGGGATGTGCCTTCAGCTCTTCGTCGCGCCACGACTTGCCACCGAACCGGTGGTTGGGTGCTGCCATGATGCGCTCGTAGTTGACCTCGCGCAACCGCTGAACGGCCTCGAAGAGACGGGCTCGACCACCGATGCCGTAGGCCTTGAGCGAGGGAGAGACGGCCAGGCAGATGGTCTTCTCCGTGCGGCTGACGTCGGCCACGACAAGGTTGGTGGTGAGCGGGTCGAGTCCCCTCTCCACGCATTCCACCGAGGCAAAGAACGACTTGAGGTCGATGGCAATGTATGTGCGCTGTGCAGCCTGTGGCATGGTCGTATTAATGGTTTGTTTTCCTTCAACTTTTGCTGCAAAGTTAATCAAATAATCCGAACTGACCTAAAAAAATGAAAAGATGTGCGCGAAACTTGGATTATTTAATAATAATGTGTAAATTTGCAGTCATTAATTCGCACATGCGCTGCAAACAAATAATGAAGACTCTCTATGAAGAAGATACTTGGTCTTAAGGTGGTGGCCAATCTTACCCTCATCGTCCTGCTTGTCGGCGGTCTGGTTTATACGCTTGGTTTTGGTATCTGTCTCTATCTTGCCCGCCGTGGGGTGACACGGGAGAGCACCCAGAAGGTCAACCTTGCGCTGACTTGCATACAGGAACATGTGGATGGGCAGTTGCAGCGTGTGGAAGACATCGCTTACACCCTGGCATGTAACAAGTTCGGAGATACTAAACGTACGACCAATGGCACGGGATTTGTGACCATCAATCCTGCTACCTTCTCTCTTCCCTCCGAGGAGGAGGTGTTCACGCTGCTCGAGCAGTTCCTCGAAGCCAATCCCTTCATCTGTGGTGCAGCCATCGGTTTTGAGGACTTTGTCTATCCGAACACGTCCGGTCAGTATGGCTTTGCGGCCTACGTGACCAATGTGGGAGGTGAACCCCAGCGTCTGCAGTTGGGTGAGATACACGACTTCCGCCAGAAGGAGTGGTACCAGGAGGCTGCCAGTAGCAACCAGCCTTACTGGAGTCGTCCCTTCCACGAGACGCTCGAGGGGCAGTTAGTCACTTGCTTTAGCCTTCCCCTGCACGGCTACGGCGACAGACTCGTGGGCGTGTTGGCCGTGGACATCAATACGGAGAATTTCCGCGATGAGTGTGCCAAGGCATCACCCTTTCCCCATGCCAAGGTGGCCATCGTAGACCGTGAGTTCCGTTTTGTCTCGCATTCCGATTCAAGCTACATCATGCGTACTATCAAGGAGACGGGTGCCTATGAAAACTATGAGGTAGATGACAGTATGATTATCAAGCTGAAGTCGTCCCAGGCTGGACAATATACCGTCAATGCAGGTACCCTGCGCGAGGCGCTCTTCTCTTTTGCCCCTATTGAGCGTACGGGTTGGACCGTCAGCATCGAGAGTCCTCGCGACGACCTCTATGGTGGTGTGGAACGCATGAAGCGCGATACGACCTTCATTGCCGTGGTGAGCATCTTCATCATGATCATCTGTTTCATCTTCTTCTTCCGTCGTCTACAGAGCGTTACGGTCAGCAAGGCCGGCATGGAGAGCGAGCTCAGAATAGCCTCAGCCATACAGATGGGCATGGTGCCCAAAATCTATCCCGCCTTCCCTGATCGCACGGAGCTCGACGTCTACGGCTTCCTAAAGCCTGCGCGCTCCGTGGGTGGCGACCTTTTCGATTACTTCATACGCGACGATAAGTTCTACTGTTGCATTGGCGACGTAAGCGGAAAGGGTGTGCCCGCCTCCCTCTTCATGGCCATCATCCGTTCGCTCTTCCGCAACGTGTCGCTTCATGAGGACAATCCCGCTGCCATTCTCTCCCAACTCAACAACGCGCTCTCCGAAGGCAACGTGCATAATATGTTCTGCACCATGTTCCTCGGCATTATGGATCTCAAGACCGGCCACGTCGATTATTGCAACGCAGGCCACAACGCGCCCATTATCCGTCAACTGGGTCAGGACGGGCAGCCCGTCGTGCGCTTCACCCACCCCAAGGTCAACTTGGCTGTGGGTGTCTTCCCCGATTTTCCCTATGAGAAGGAGGAGGTCGTGCTGAAGCCCGGCGAGGCCATCTTTATGTACACCGACGGTGTGACGGAGGCAGAGAACAGTGCCCAGCAGCTCTTCGGAGACGAGGCTACCCTGGCAACCGTAAAGGAGGCGCGTGCCCACAACTGCCATACGACCAAGGAAATCGTGGAGTACGTGTACGACTCGTTGCAGCATTATACCGAGGGTGCCGAGCAGAGCGACGACATCACGATGGTCGTGGTGGAGTACAAGGGGTCGAATGCTGGCACACAGCACGTTTCGGACACACCTAATACGCAGTCGGTATGAGTATTTTCGTTGTCATTACCCTCTGCCTGATACTAGGCAAGATTGTCTGCATGGTGTTCAACAAGATGCCGACCGATGTGTTGGCACTCCTCATCATCGGCATTACGCTCGTAACCACCACCCTTACCACAGAGGAGGCACTCTCGTGTTTCAGCAGCAGCTCCGTTGTGCTGGTGGGTGTGCTGAGTGTGCTGGTGGGTGGCCTGATACATTCCGGTGTGTTGCAGTGGGTGTCCAATAACCTGCTCGGAACCCCCTCCAACTATCGTAGGGCGTTGCTGCGCCTCATGTTGCCTGCTTCGGTGATGAGTGCCTTCATCAGTAACATCGCTGTCGTACAGCTGCTGATCTCTGTGGTCAAAATCTGGGGAAAGCGACTTAGCATAGCACCCTCCAAACTGCTCATTCCCCTGAGCTATGCCTCCACACTGGGAGGGCTCTGTACGCTCATCGGTAACGCGCCCAACCTCGTCGTTGCCGAGTTCTATACCAAGCAGACTGGCAATTCCATGGGAATCTTCGAACCGCTCGTACCTGGATTGTTCTGCATGACGGTAGGCATCGTGGTCATCCTCCTGCTGAGCCGACTCATTCCTGTGCGTCGTTCGCCCGAAGAGGCATTCGAGAAGAGTTCGGACTATACCGTCGAACTCCTTGTTCCGACCGACTGCAGCTACATCGGCCAGACGGTGGAGGAGGCTGGTCTCTTCCGCGTCAATGGTGGACAGCTTATCGAGGTGGTGCGCTTCGATCGCGAGGTTATCAGTCCCGTGCCGCAGGACGAATTCATCCTGGGTGGCGACCGTCTGGTGTACTCAGGCCAGATCAATGCCGTGTTGGAGTTGCGCTCCTCTCACGGCTTGGTGAATGCCACCCATCATGTATTCAGTGTGAGTGAGATAGACCGCAACCGCAAGCTTCAGACGGCCTCCGTCGACGTGAACAGCCCGCTCTGCGGACATGCCATCATTGATACCACGTTCGAGGACGACAACGGAATCGTGCTGGTGGCTGTGGCGCGAGAAGGTGAGCGACTGAACCAAAGTCCGCGCGAAGTTGTTCTGCGTGCGGGCGATACCCTGCTCCTTGAGGGTAATAAGTTGCGCCCCGACCATTTCGTGGATAACCTCAACTTCTTCGACTACATACCATTGCCGCAGAGTGGTCGCCGAACGTTCGTATCCTCGCTCATCATGATGGGTATGGTGCTTCTCTCCACGCTTGGCATCATGCCCCTGCTCAACAGTTGTTTTCTCGCTGCCATCCTGATGGGACTTACCCATTGCCTTTCGGTGGAGCAGTTGCAACGAAGCATCAACTGGAAGATTCTCATGGTCTTTGCCGGTAGCGTTTGTCTCGGTCGAGCCATCGACGTCACGGGCATTGCACAGTATCTGGCCAACGGCCTCCTTGCCGTCAGCGGTACGAATCCCATCGTGACCATCACACTCATTGCCTTCGTGTCCACTTTTGTCACCGAGTTCGTCTCTAACACAACTGCCGCTGCCGTATTCTCGCCCATAGCCCTGCATGCAGCCCAGACGCTCGGCGTCAGTCCGCTGCCTTTCATCATCTCCCTTATGCTGGCGGTGTCCTGCAGTTTTGCTACGCCAGTAGGCAGCGAGACCAATACGCTCATCTATGGTGCAGGTGGCTATAAGTTCTTCGACTATCTGAAGATAGGTCTTTGCATGAACCTCATTCTGCTTGGGGCCAATGTCTTCATTGTATGCCTTTATTACGGTGTGTAGAAGGGTGGACGTGACATCGAGTTTCCATTTTCCTTTATGCTGTGCGTAATTGCTGCGGGTGCATCATTCGTTCCAGCTGGCTGCGTAGTCCGTTCTCTAAGTGATGATTAAATAATAAGTTGGTACGATTTTGTGTTGGATTGCTGAGATATTTTGGAAATGTGACAAAAGAGCGATGCGGGCATCGTGACTTTCGCCTACGGGACGAAAGTAGCGAAACAGTTTCAAAATAGTCAGCAAGACAATGCAAAGGCGTACCCACTTATTTTGTACCAAGTTATTTTTTAATCATCACTAAAAGTTATTCCTTGCTTCCTGTATGTCTTGTCATTGATTGCTGTATTTGACGTTTTGCCATGCGAAATATCAAAATCGATAACGTATGTTACATGTCGGGCAGAAAATTTGCAGGTTATTGGTTAATTTTGCAGCGTGAACTTATACATAATTTATAATATGAACAAGACAATCTTAACCGCAGCCATTGTGCTGGCCGCCTCACAGAATGTGATGGCGCAGCGCAAGGTGCAGAAGCTGCCTGGCGAAGACAGCCAGTTTCACCGTAACCCCATCGTTCAGACCTGCTATTCGACCGACCCCGCTCCCATGGTGGACGGTGACCATCTGTACGTCTACACCGGCCATGACGAAGCAGGTGCCGACTTCTTCTGGATGTACGACTGGCGCGTGTTCTCTACCAGCGACATGGTAAACTGGACCGACCACGGCAGTCCGCTGAGCCTGGCCTCTTTCGACTGGGCCGACGACCGTGCGTGGGCACCCCAGTGCATTGCTCGTAACGGCAAGTATTATCTCTACGTGCCCGTTCACTCTACGAAGAGCGGCGGCATGGCCATCGGTGTGGCTGTGGGCGACACCCCTTACGGCCCCTTCAAGGATGCCCTGGGTCATGCGCTGTTTGAGAACGGCAGCTGGGACCACATCGACCCCAGCGTCTTCATCGACGACGACGGTCAGGCACATCTCTACTGGGGTAACCCCAAGCTCTACCACGTGAAGCTGAAGGAGGACATGATAACCCTGGACGGCGAGCCCGAAGTGCTGGAAACGCCCAAGGAAGACCGCTACACTGAGGGTCCTTGGGGCTACAAGCGCGGTGGCAAGTACTACATGATGTATGCGGCCGGCGGCGTACCCGAGCACATGGCCTACAGCACGGCCAAGACCCCCACTGGTCCCTGGACTTACGGCGGCACCATCATGCAGCAGACGAACGATACGCAGTCGTTCACCAACCATAGCGGTATTGTGGACTTCAAGGGTCACAGCTATTTCTTCTACCACACAGGTTGGCTGCCCGGTGGCGGTGGCTTTGCCCGTTCGGCCTCTGTCGAGGAGTTCACCTATAATGCAGACGGCAGCATCCCCGAAATCAAGCCTACCCGCGAGGGCGTAAAGCCCATCGGTACGCTGAACCCCTACCAGCGTGTGGAGGGTGAGACGATGGCCTTCTCGTATGGCGTACGCTCAGAATGGACGGATGCCGACGGTGTCTTCGTGAGCGACATCCAGCATGGCGACTGGATCCGTTTGAGCGAGGTGGACTTCGACATCATCAAGGACCCCAAGCACCGCATGTTCAATACGACCGACATGCAGCTACAGGCCCGTGTGAGCAGCGGCATGGTAGGCGGCACGATGGAGATGCGCCTCGACTCCTTGAAGGGCAAGGTGTTCGCAAAGCTCGAGGTAGGTGGCACGGGTGGCTGGGAGAAGTTCCAGGTACTGACGAGCGACCTCATCGAACTGCCCACCGGCAAGCATGAGGTGTTCATCACGTTCAGCGGCATGAAGGGCCGCAAGCTGATGAACCTTGACTGGTGGCAGCTGGCTCCCAACCACGACAAGTATGCAGCCCGCAACCCCATGCTTTGGGGCGACTATCCCGACCCCGACGTAATCCGTGTGGGTGAGTATTACTATATGGTGACCACCACCATGTTCTTCATGCCCGGTGCTCCCATCATGCGAAGCAAGGACCTCGTAAACTGGGAGACGGTCAGCTATCTCTTCCCCGAACTGAAGGACACGCCCGCCTACGACCTGCAGGGCGGCACGAAGTATGGCCAGGGCCAGTGGGCCACCTCATTGCGCTACCACAAGGGCACCTTCTATGCCCTGTTCGTGACCAACGGCGTGGAGGGCTCGTGGATATACAGCACCGACGATCCTACCAAGGGATGGAAGCTGCACAGCCACTTGAAGGGCTTCTACCACGATGCCTCGCTCTTCTTCGACGATGATGACCGCGTGTACATCTTCAGCGGCAGCGGCAGTGTGGACATCACCGAGTTGGATGGCGACCTGAGCAAGGAGAAGGAGGGTGGCTTCAAGCGTCACCTCACCGTACAGGACGAGGAGGACAACGGTCTGCTGGAGGGCAGCCGCGTGTTCAAGCACGATGGTTACTACTACCTGAGCATGATCTCATGGCCTCGCACCGGCCGTTCGCAGTTGGCCTACCGCACAAAGGACATGCACCGTGGCCGCTGGGAGAAGAAGGTCATCCTGTTCGACAATTTCGACCAGATTGGCAACGTGGGTCAGGGTACCGTGGTGGATGGTCCCGACGGCAAGTGGCACGGTGTCATCTTCCAGGACCGTGGCGGCGTCGGCCGCATCCTGACTGTGAGCCCCGTTCGCTGGGTGGACGGTTGGCCCATGATTGGCGACGAGGCCGGCCATGTGACTCCCTCGGCTGAGGTGGCCACCGTGACGCTCGACCGCCAGTGGAACCACAATCCCGACAACAAGGCCTATACCTATAACGCCAAGAAGAAGGAACTGGAGCTCCGTACGGGGCAGCTTTCCGACAATATCTTCATGGCTCGCAACACCCTGACATGGCGCATGTTCGGTCCTACCTGCGAGGATGCCGTATGCCTTGACATCAGCGGCATGAAGGATGGCGACCGTGCCGGTTTCTCTGCCCTGAACGGCGACGCTGGCCTGATGACCATCTGCAAGGATGGCAGCCAGAGCGCCCTCGTGCTGACCGACGAGCACGTCAAACTGGATCGTCAGAAGAAGGTGACCGACAACCAGGTAAACGAGACAGCTCGCATCGACGTGACTGGCAAGAAGAAGATCTGGCTCAAGATAACGGGCGACTTCAACCGTGGCAGGGACATTGCCAACTTCTACTACAGCTTTGATGGGCAGGCCTACGAGAAGATGGGTGGCGACTTCAAGATGCGCTTCGACTACCAGCGCTTCTTTACCGGTACCCGCTTTGCCGTGTTCAACTATGCCACCAAGGCAAAGGGCGGCAAGGTGAAGGTGCTCAACTTTGAGTGGAACAAGTAAAAGTAACAATCCATGATATTAAATAAATAATGAGAAAGATATTTTTCCTGCTGCTGATGCTGCCCACCCTGCTGATGGCGCAGACACAGAAGGCCTATCAGCCTCGTGAGGCATACGGCAACCTGCCCCCACTGCATGTGGAGGGCAACGTGCTGAAGGACGTGAACGGTAACAAGGTGGTGCTGCACGGTGTGATGGACACGCCCAGCATGTGGTTCAACAGCAACCGTTGGGGCGGTGGATACAACTCGACCGGTGCCACCAACTGTATCAACTATTTCAAGAAGCTCTTCAAGTTCCTCACCAAGCACGAGGACGGAGCCTACTGCAACGTCTTCCGTTTGCACATGGATCCTGCCTGGACCAACTCGGCGGTGTCTGGTTCACACTCGGCCGGCGACGACTTCAGAGAGGGCTTTACCTACAAAGACGGCAAGCGCTATGACCCTCATGGACGGGAAGTTGGAGGCGAGGCCAACATCTACGACTTCAGCAAGAAATCCTACGAGACCTACCTCAAGAGCGTGTATGTGAAGCTGGCACTCGAGGCCCTGAAGTCGGGCATGTACGTGGTAGTGCGTCCTTGTGGCGTCTGCCCAGGCTACATCGAGGTGGGTGACTACTACAACAAGTACCTGGAATACGTATGGCATACGTTTGCCTCAAACGACAGCATCCGCAAGTACAGCGGACAGATCAGCATCGAGCTGGCCAACGAGCCCGTGGAATTGAAGGCCAAGGGCGGACAGAGCAGTGCGAGGGCCAAGCATGACTTCTTCCAGCCCATCGTCGACACCATCCGTGCGGCCGGTTTCGACGGCATCATCTGGGTGCCCGGTACGGGTTGGCAGGCCAGCTATGAGGACTATGCACAGTACCCCATCGAGGGTGCCAACATCGGCTATGCCGTACATAACTACTGCGGCTGGTACGGCAACGACGATGGCGCATACGACAGAACGTCCAACAAGAATACCTACAAGAACAACTGTATCAACCAGTTCAAGAAGCAGGTGCCCGTTGTGGAGACCAACCCCATCATCATCACCGAGGTGGACTGGAGCCCCAACAAGCCCGGTACGGGACATGTGAACGAGCACGGCCAGTACGTGGAGAGCAACTACGGTACGTGGGCCACTGGTACCACCTCGAAGTGGGGTGTGGGCTACAAGGCTATTCTAGACCACTTCGGCAACATCAGCATGACGTTGTCTTCTTCCGACTGCTACCTCGACTGGAACAAGTCCAACTCGACGGGGCACTCTTATCCCGCCTTCAAGGATGCCATGGAGAAGGACGGCAAGAATCCCTACGACGCAAGTGGTGTGGCCTGCTTCCAGTGGTATGAGGAGTATGCCAAGGTGGACTATCCCCATGCCGCCTACAAGCGTCAGTGGAGTGCCGACCAGGGGCACGGCTACTTCATCAACCCCATCCTGAACGGCGATTTCCCCGACCCCGACGTCATCCGCGTAGGTGATACGTATTATATGGTAAGCACCACCTTCACCACGTTCCCCGGTTGCACCATCCTCAAGAGTAAGGACCTCGTGAACTGGGAGTATTGTGCCAACCCCTTGCAGCAGATTGCCAACGACGACCACTATAACCTGCTCAATGGCAAGAACCACTACGCTCAGGGCATGTGGGCAGCCAGCATGAGCTACCACAATGGCAAGTTCTACATCTACTTCATCAGCTACGGCAAGGACGACTCACAGGGCAAGAACATCCTGCTTACCACCACCAATCCCGAGGGCCAGTGGGAGATGCAGTACTGGCCCGAGCACTACTACGACAGCGGCTGGCTCTTTGACGACGGTGAGAAGGGCGACGGCTACGTGTACGTGGCTTGCGGCATTGGCGACATCTGGGTAAACAAGCTGGATGCCAAGACATTGAAGAAAATCTCCAGCACGAAGGTCATCAGCAGCCGTGACGGTCTGGAAGGCAGCCACATGTATCACATTGGCGACTTCTACTACCTCTACCTCACCACTGGCGGCTACTGGCGCGGTCAGACCATCTACCGCAGCACCAGCCCCATGGGTCCCTATGAGGAAATGCCCAACTTGAACAACTACGGCAACGTACAGGCAGGCAACGCCTTCTCGGGTGCCGGTGTGCATCAGGGCGCACTCGTGCAGACTCAGACGGGTGAGTGGTGGACCATCCTCTTCAAGGATGCCGGAAGCATCGGTCGTGCTCCCTACCTGGAGCCTGTGACCTGGAAGGACGGCTGGCCCATCATCGGTAAGAAGGGTGTGGAGGTTAGCAAGGGTGCCAAGCTGTGGGAGAAGCCCAACGTTGGTGCCACCTATCCCATCACCTACCTGCCCACCAACGACACCTTCACCGACCTGACACTCGGCATGCAGTGGGGCTGGAACCACAATCCCGTCAACACTGCCTGGTCGTTGCTTGAGAAGCCAGGCAACCTGCGTCTGCACACAGCCTGTGTGACCGACCGTCTCGACCAGGCCCGCAACTCGCTGACACAGCGCATCCTGGGCTATAATCCCGAGGGCTGGCCCACGTCCAATACGGCCGCTTATGTCAAGAAGTACCTCCCCTCGTACGGCACCATCAAGATGGACGTGAGCCAGATGGCAGAGGGCGACGTAGCCGGTCTGAGTGTCTTCCAGGATCCCTATTCCTACATTGGCGTGAAGATGATTGACGGCCAGAAGAAGCTCGTCTATTACCGTAGCGAATACGACAATACGGCCGCTGCCGAGAAGGTGGGTCCCGCCATCGAGAGCGACACCATCTTCCTGCGTGCCATCTGCAACTTCTACGATGACAGTTGCAGGTTCTACTACAGCTATGACAACCAGACGTACAAGGAGTTCGGTGACGGCATGAAGATGCGCTTCACACTGAAGGTCTTCAGCGGCCAGCGCTTCTACCTCTTCAACTATGCCACCAAGGCTATGGGCGGCTACGTCGACATCGACTGGTTCAGCACCGAGCCCGAGTATAGCGAGGAACTCTTCTACGGCGAGGGCGTGCTGCACAGCTTCACCATCGAGGATGCTACAGCTGTCAAGCTGACACTCAGCCAGCCGAGCTTCGACGTGATGCCCGGAAACAGTTCAGAGTTCAACGTGACCTGCAAGATGCAGAGTGGCCTGGTATCCAGCGTCACCAGTGCGTGCAGCTATGCCATCGCGGATCCCAGCGTGGCCGTGGTACAGGGCAACAAGGTTGTGGGTGTGGGCGAAGGCACCACCGAGGTCGTAGTGACCTATACCGACCTCAATGGCAACGCCATCACTGCGACCTTCACTGTCAACTGCAGCTTCTTCCCCTTGTCGTCCGACATCGTCAATCCTTCCATCATCGGCACTGGCACCTTCAAGGTGGTCAACGGCATCGGTCAGCTGAAGCCTGCCGGTAAGGGTATGGGCGGTTGGTACTACAAGAACGGCCTGAACCTTGAGGGCAAGGCCAAGTATCTTGTGGTACGGTTCAAGAGTGTTTCGCTGGCCAAGCCTTCCGTCATGCTCATTGATGAGGACAATGCCAAGTCTACCCATTGCTACGAGGTGGATATGACCTCGAAGAAGGAGGTTGTCATCGACCTCGAGGAGGCAGCCAAGAGCATTGACCTGAGCCACCTCTACTACGTGGCCTTCAAGTCGAAGAACTCAGCCTCTTCGGTTATCAACGTCGACAGAGTCTTCCTCAGCGACGATGGTGAGAACCCCACCGCCATCGAGGAGATTACTCCCGAGTCGATGCCCTCGCAGCTTGTCCGCACCGAGATCTTCTCATTGGACGGCCGTCGTCACAACACCCTGCAACGTGGTGCCAACGTCGTGCGTCGAACCTACTCTGACGGACGTGTTGAGAGTGTGAAGATAATTAAGTAATAATCAAGGAGTAAATGTGGAGAAGTCTGCTTTTACTCCTACACATTATGTGGATACATGAAATGTAGAATCTTTTTTGCCACACTCCTGGCTTCCACACTGCTGCATGCGCAGACACCCATCAAGCACAGTGGTTGCCTCGTGGGCTGTGAGATGCCGGTAGGGGAGGGTAAACTCGGTGTGGAGTTCGTCAGCCCTTCCATCGCGCGCGTGCAATACAAATTAGGTGAAAAGTTGCAGGACAACGGCACTGTTGTCTGCATAGAGCGTGACTTCAAGAAGTTTCGCGTCAAGATGACGGAGTCGAAGAAGAGCCCTGGTGAGGAGACGAACAGTGTGGTGCTCACTTCCGACAGCCTCCGACTGGAGATTGACCGGCAGACGGGAGCCATCCGCTACTTTGATGCCAAGACGGGCAAACTGCTCCTGGCCGAAGATCCTCGTCAGCCCCGTAGTGGCGAGCGCATCCCCCTTGAGAAGGTCACTTATGACGAGAAGAGCGCACGCACGGTAAGGACTGCCAATGGCGACATCACGGAAAAGGATGTCATCAGCCGCGACACGGTAGGCTACAGCGAGCGATATCAGTTGAACCTGCACTTTGCCAAGGGTGAAGCCCTCTACGGCCTGGGTGCCCACATGGAGGACTATATGAACCTTCGTGGCAAGACCATGTATCTCTGTCAGCACAACCTCAAGGCCATGGTGCCTGTGCTCAACTCGACGAATGGCTACGGCTTGCTTTTTGATGCGGGTTGCGGCATGAAGTTTGTGGATGCGCCAAAGGGTGCCAATGACCAGAGCACGGCCTACATGGAACTGGAGGCTGCCAAGGAGCTGGATTACTACTTCATGAAGGGGCAGAACCTTGATGCCGTCATTACCAATTATCGTTGGCTGACGGGCGATGTGCCTATGCTGCCCCGCTACATGACGGGATACATTCAGAGCAAGGAACGCTACGTCAGCTCGGCCGATCTGCTCAAGACGCTGACGGAGTTCCGCAAGCGCCACATCCCCATCGACCTCATCGTGCAGGACTGGCACTACTGGCCAGAGGGTTGGGGCTACATGAAGCTGGACGAGAAGCGCTATCCAAGTGCCAAGAACCTGGCCGACTCGGTGCATGCCATGAACGCCAAGCTGATGGTCAGCATCTGGCCCAATCCCCAGTATTGTCCTGAGGCAGAGGATTTCAAGTCGAGGGGTTGGATGCTGGAGCACTCCGTCTACGATGCCTTCAATGCCGATGCGCGCAAGCACTACTGGTCGTATGCCAACAACGAGTTCTTCAGCAAAGGCTTTGATGCTTGGTGGTGCGACTGTTCAGAGCCTCTTGATGGCGACTGGAAGTTCATGCGCAAGGATTATGGTTGGAACAATCACGAGGAGCGCTGGCAGTTGAACCTGGGCATACTGAGCGAGGCTTGTGGGGCAGAACGTGCCAGCATCTACTCGCTCTACCACTCAATGGGTATCTACGAGAACCAGCGTGCCACCTCGGACGCCAAGCGTGTCGTCAACCTGACTCGTTCGGCCTACGCCGGTCAGCAGCGTTTCTCGACCATCAACTGGAACGGTGACACATACGCCTCGTGGGAGAGCTTCAAGCGTCAGATTCCTGCCGGCCTGAACTACATGGCCACGGGTTGTCCCTACTGGACGGTGGATGCTGGCTGTTTCTTCACTCGTGGTGACGGTCGTTGGTTCTACAAAGGCGAGTTCCCACAGGGTGTCAAGGACGAGAACTACCGTGAGTTCTACACGCGTATGCTTCAGTTTGCTACCTTCCTGCCCCTGCAGCGCAGTCATGGCAGCGACACGCCTCGTGAGCCCTGGCAGTTTGGCGAACCCGGTGATGCGTACTACGATGCCATCCGTGGCATGATTGACCTGCGCTACCAGATGACGCCCTACACCTATTCGCTCTTTGCCAAGACCACACGTGAGCAGTACACGATGACGCGCATGCTGGCCTTCGACTATGCCGACGATCCCGAGGTGCTCGACATCAAGGACGAGTTCATGTACGGCCCTTCCTTCCTCGTTTGTCCCATCACTGAGCCCAAGGCCACGGGCCGCAGGGTCTATCTGCCTAAGGGAAGCCGTTGGACGAACGTCTTCACGGGTGACATCTTTGAGGGTGGACAGTGGATGGATGCCATGTTGCCTGATGGATTCCCCTCTATTATGACCTTCCCTCTCTATGTCAAGTCGGGTAGCATCATACCCTTTGCCGAAAAGGCGGAGTATACCGATCAGCAGCTGGACAAGCCGCTGACCATCCAGATAGCACCCGGTTGTGATGCCTCCTTCGATCTCTACGAGGACGAGGGCGACAACTACAACTACGAAAAGGGACAGTTCTCCATCATTCCCCTCAGCTGGGTCGAATCCACTCGTACATTTACAATCGGTAAGCGTGAGGGTAAGTTCCAGGGCATGAGTCTGGAGCGTCAGATGAAGCTTTCTATTGTGGTGGATGGAAAGCGTAACGAACAGACGGTTACCTACACGGGTAAGAAAATCTCAGTCAAGTTTTAAACTAAATATTTAATAAGGTGTCTTATAAATAAAAGGAGTTAATAGGAAGTTAACAAGAAGTCAGCAGGAAGTTAATGCCTTTTCGACACACGATAGAAACCGAACAATAATGTCTAAGAGAATATTATCATTTGCTTTTTTGGGGCTTGTTATTCTGGGCTTGTCGGCACAGACCTCGCCTAATGGCAATGTAAAGGCTGTTGTTTCAGATGATGCCCTTGTGGTGAGTTACAAGGGCTCTGCCGGTTGGCAGACAATCTACAAGGCCTCGATGCCTGGGTTGCAGGGCGGCAGCGAGTATAAAATCGAAACCGAATATGATATGCTGACTGGCAAGCGTCTGCACATCAAGAAGAAGGCGAAGGAGTCGGCGCATTCCATGCAGAGTGGAGGCATCCTCAAGGTACGTGTCTACGATGATGGCGTAGCCTTTCAGAAGGTGAGTCGTGAATCGTTGGGCTACAACGGTGAGGAGGAGACCACTATCGACCTTTCTGCTGCTTCCAACACGTGGCTCATGAAGTGGAGCGACGGTGCAGAAGGTTTTTTCCCAAAGAATCAGAATACGAAGGAAGGCGACCGTTGGAGCGTCCCCGCTCTTTTTGAGTTCCCAAACCATGTCTTTGGTTTGCTGCACGAAGCCAATGTGATGCACGACAATGCAGCCAGCAGCCTCTACAGCACTGCCAGGAAGGGTGAGTTCCGCATCGTCACCGACCAGAACGAGCAGTTCGCCAAGGCATCGACGTGGAAGGTCCTGATGCTTGGCTCGCTGAGCGATGTTGTGGAGTCCACGCTCGTGACGGACGTCAGCACGCCCTGCCTGATATCTGACACGTCGTGGATACAACCCGGTGTTGCCTCGTGGGTTTACTGGGCTTACAACCACGGGTCGGACGACTACGACATCATCAAGAAGTACACCGACATGGCCGTGGCCCTCAAGCTTCCCTACGTGCTCATCGATGCCGAGTGGGACCGTATGAAGAACGGCAAGACGGTGGAGGACGCTGTCAATTATGCTTTGCAGAATGGCATCAAGCCCATGATTTGGTACAACTCCAGTGTGGGTTGGGTCAACGGCGCTCCCACTCCCAAATATCGTCTCAATAAACCCGAGGACCGCGAGAAGGAATTTGCCTGGTGCGAGAAGATCGGTGTGGCCGGTGTGAAGATCGACTTCTTCAGTGGTGAGAACAACATGAACATGGCCTACTGCATCGACCTGCTCGAGTGTGCAGCCAAGCACCATCTTACGGTCAACTTCCACGGAGCTACCGTGCCCCGTGGCTGGATGCGCACGTATCCCAACCTCGTCAGCACCGAGGGTGTGTATGGTGCCGAGTGGTACAACAACGTGCCCACCTTCACCAAGCGTGCAGCCGCACACAATGCCACGTTGCCTTTTACCCGCAATGTGGTGGGTTCCATGGACTATACGCCCTGCGCCTTCACCGATTCGCAGCATCCCCACATCACCACCCATGCCCACGAATTAGCCTTGACGGCACTCTTTGAGAGTGGCATCCAGCACCTTGCTGACCGTCCCGAAAGCTTCCTGGCTCAGCCTCAGGAAGTCAAGGATTACCTTTCCAGCCTTCCCACGGCCTGGGACGAGACGCTCCTCCTCGCTGGCTATCCCGGTGAGGACGTTGTCATGGCTCGTCGCAAGGGCGATGTATGGTATGTGGCTGGCATCAACGGAACGGACGAAGCCCGTACGCTCTCCTTCAGCACTAAGCGCATGAAGAAGACGGGCAAGCAGGTTCTCTCGTTCGAGGACAGTGGCGACAAGCAGCATCCCTGGAGCATCCAGGCCAAGGCAGCCCAGAAGCAGTACAGCATTGCCTGTAAGCCCCGTGGTGGTTTTGTCCTTGTCATAAAGTAATAGAGAAGAAAAACTTATTATAAACCAAAAACTAATAATTAACCTAATGAAGCACAAGTTTCTATTTACGCTGATGCTTTCAGCGTTGGCACTTAACGCAAGTGCACAGGGCTTCGGTCGCAACCGTGCCCCACAGGGTCCTCAGAAGACTTTGAAGGAAGCCTACAAGGACTATTTTATGATTGGTGTGGCTGTCAATCAGCGCAACATCAGCAACCCCGACGAGGTGGCTATCATCACGACCGAGTACAACAGTATGACGGCCGAGAACGACATGAAGCCCGGAGAGGTTTGCAAGGGTCCCGGTGAGTACGACTGGAGCCGTGCCGACAAGATTGCCGACTTCGCTCGTCAGCACCACATCAAGCTGCGTGGCCATAACCTTATGTGGCACAGCCAGATGGCTAACTGGATGTTCTATGAGGAGTTGACTCCTGCCGAGAAGAAGGCACAGGAGAAGGCTGCCGCCAAGGCAAAGAAAGAGGCTGAGAAGGCTGCTAAGAAGGCTGCCAAGGATGGTAACGCACAGGCTCAGGCACCCTTCGGTGGTCCTCAGGGATTTGGTGGCCAGCGTCCTCAGGGCTTCCCTCAGGGCCAGTGGGGCCAAGGTCAGCGTCAGGGTGGTCAGCGTCGTGGCGGCAACCAGTTCGAGGGTCGCAAGCTTGTCAGCAAGGAGGTACTCTACGAGCGTATGCGCGAGCACATCCACACCGTAGTTAACCGTTACAAGGACGTAGTTTATTGCTGGGACGTATTCAACGAGGCTATTGCCGACGGTGGCAACGATCCCATGCGTAACTCTACCTTCTATCAGATTGTAGGTAGCGACGAGTTTATCGGCAAGGCATTCCAGTTTGCACGCGAGGCCGATCCCAACTGTCTGCTCTTCTACAACGATTACAACGAGTGCAACCCTCAGAAGCGTGACCGCATCTACAATATGGTTAAGCACCTCAAGGAGGAGGGTTATCCCATCGATGGTATCGGTATGCAGGGTCACTACAACATCTACGGCCCCACCGAGGAGGAGATGGAGGCAGCCGTTGCCAAGTATTCTGAACTCGTTGACCATATCCACGTTACCGAGCTCGACATCCGTGTGAACGAGCAGATGGGTGGTCAGTTGAACATGGACCGCAACGAAGGTCAGGTTGTTACCCAGGAGCAGAAGCAGATGCAGGAGGCTCAGTACGACCGTCTGTTCCGCGTGCTGCGTCGTCATAAGGACAAGATTGACTGCGTTACCTTCTGGAACGTCAGCGACCGCGACTCATGGGTAGGTACCAACAATTATCCTCTGCTCTTCGACAAGGACCTCAAGAAGAAGAACGTATACAATGTAGTACGCGACTTCGATCCCTCTATCGACAACGCTGTCATCAAGGAGGACTTCAAGCCCTCTGAGACCTGCCAGCCCGGTCAGCAGTATCCTCAGGTTAACTCACAGGGTTACGTGCGTTTCCGTGTAGTGGCTCCCAATGCCAAGTCTATCACTGCCAGTGCCGGTCATGGTGGCGCCATGAAGGGCACCATGCTCAAGAAGCAGGACGATGGCAGCTGGGTTGGTACGACCATGACTCCCGAGGATCCCGGTTTCCACTATTATACGTTGAAGATTGACGGTGCTACCGTGGTTGACCCCGGTACCAACTTCTATTATGGCGGTACCATGTGGCAGGCTGGTGTGGAGGTTCCCACCAACGACGACAAGGACTTCTACGCTATGCGCACCAACATCGCACACGGTCAGACTTCACTCGTTTACTTCCCCAGCAAGGTGGAAGGCGACCAGATGCGTCCCGCCTACGTTTACCTCCCCGCTGAGTATGCTAAGAATCCCAACAAGCGTTATCCCGTACTCTACCTCCAGCACGGTTGGGGTGAGAACGAGACCTCATGGCCTGTTCAGGGTAAGGCTCCCATCATCATGGACAACCTGATTGCCGACGGCATCTGCCAGCCCATGATCGTTGTTATGACTTACGGTATGACCAACGGCACCCGCATCGGTGGTCTCGGTGGCTTCAAAGTGGAGGACGGCTTCGAGAAGGTACTCTGTGACGAGCTCATCCCCTACATCGACAAGAACTTCCGCACCAAGGCTCAGCGCAACAGCCGCGCAATGTGTGGTCTGTCAATGGGTGGTATGGAGACTCACAGCATCACCCTCAACCGTCCTCAGGTATTCGGTTACTGGGGTCTGTTCAGTGGTGGCGATTACAAAGTCCAGGAGATCCAGAAGCTCGCCAAGTCCGACCTGCCCAAGCTCATGTTCATGAGCACCGGTAGCAAGGAGAACCCCACCGGCATCCGTAAGGCAGAGGCTGACCTCAAGGCCGCTGGCTACAACGCAGTTGGTCACGTCAGCGAGGGTACCGCTCACGAGTTCCTCACCTGGCGTCGTGCCCTGAAGACCGTAGCACCCCTGTTGTTCAAGTAATAAAACAGAAATGTCGACGACAGATATTGACATTAGTCAGTAGTGTCATCCCGAGAAACGAGGGATCTCCGTCCAAGTCCGTATCCATCAAGAGATAAAGTGGGACTGGACAGAGATTCCTCGCTTTGCTCGGAATGACAAGTTACAGCTCGGAATGACAGGTTACTGCTCGGAATGACAAGTTACTGTTTAGAATGACATCCCCCTCTGACTAATAAGATATCATTACCTTACCTTATTATTAATTGCCAATTATCAACTTCCTGCACGAATAATGCAGACTAACTCAGAAATAACAGAATGAAAAAGATTCTTTCGCTCTTCGCGTTCGGTGCCATGGCTTTGGCAGCCAATGCGCAGAATCCTTACCTGCCCCTTTGGGAGCACGTACCCGATGGTGAGCCTCGTGTGTTCGAGGATCCCGACAATCCAGGCAAGTATCGTGCCTACATCATTGGTTCGCACGACGTTACCAATACCGCCTACTGCGGTCCTGACATTCGCATGTGGTCCGCACCCGTGGAAGACCTCAGCCAGTGGCGCAATGAGGGCAGCCTCTTCAAGTATTATATCAATGGCCAGTGGGACACCATGTACGCTCCCGACCTCGTTGAGGTAAAGGAAAACGGTAAGAAGGTATACTACCTCTATCCTCACTCACGTGGCGGTGGCCGTACTCCCATGGTGGCCAAGGGCGATCGTCCCAATGGACCCTTCGTGCCCATCAATGCCACCGAGGATGGCCAGCGTTGCAAGCCCGGCAGCATGATCGACTTCGACCCCTCTGTCTTCATCGAGAACATCACCGACAAGAAGGACAAGGACTACGACAAGGGATTCCGTGCCTACGTCTTCTACGGCTTCCAGCACAGCACCGCTGCCGAGCTCGACCAGAACACCATGTACAGCGTGCGTCCCGGTACCGAGATTCACGACTACTTCATCCCCGCCTCTTCACGCTATGGTGAGGTTCGCGACCCTCAGGGTACCCAGTATCCTGCGCTCTACAAAGGTCAGAATCCTGGCGAGTTCAACTTCTTCGAGGCCTCTTCCATCCGTCAGGTAGGCAATAAGTACGTCATGGTCTTCTCCGGCTATTCAGGTCCCGACTACGGTCTCGGTTCCACCAACTCGGCCTTGCGCTATGCCTATGGTGACTCACCCCTTGGCCCCTGGCGCAGCGGTGGTGTACTGGTAGACTCACGTGGTGTAGTCCTCAACGAGGACGGCTCCAAGCTCACCACCACCAACTTTGCCCACAACACCCACGGCTCGCTCCAGGAGATCAACGGCCAGTGGTACGTCTTCTATCACCGTCCTCCCCGCGGCTTCGGCAATGCCCGTCAGGCCATGGTAGCCCCCGTCAAGATTGAGTGGGACAAGAAGTCCGTTGCCCAGGGCGGTAAGGTGCGCATCATCGGTTACGATCCCTACGTCAAGGGCAACGAGTGGAGTGCCAAGGCCAGCAACGGCGACCACTACACTGGTGCTGAAGTAACCTCGGAGGGCTTCCAGATCTTCGGCCTCGATCCATACGCCTACTATTCTGCCGGTATCGCTTGCTATCTCAACGACAACAACGCGATGCAGGACACCTGGGATGTGTGGAATAACTCACAGGACGTATGCGGCCTGAAGAACGGTGCCATCGTCGGCTGGAAGTACTTCGGCTTCGGCGGTCTGGCCCAGGAGAGCAAGGGTTGCAAGCCCTTTGCCGGAATCAAGGCTGGCGACAATGCCCAGATTCACATCAACGTGACCCCCAGCGCCCAGGCCTGCAAGGTTCACGTCATGCTCGATGGTCCCTACGCCAACAGCACCTGGAATGGCAAGGAGATTGCCGTTATCGACGTACCCGCTGCCCAGCAGCCCCAGGGTGGCCGTTGGGGTGGCTTTGGCGGTGCCCAGGCCAAGCCCGTCATGCTGTCAGCCGCTGTTCCCGCAGTTGAGGGTCTCACCGGCAAGCACGCTATCTATCTCGTTGTCGAGGGTCCCGAGGTACAGGAGCCCCAGCAGCAGGGCCGTTTCGGTGGCCGTCAGCCCCAGCAGCCCCAGCGCCCCCGTGGCTTGGTCGACATCCACGGCATCGGCTTCACCAAGGACGGTAAGCCCATGCAGGCTCCCGTTGTGCCCAGCGTCCAGATCTCTGTTGACGGCCAGAACCTCGCCATGAGCAATACGCCCATCTTCTCAACCAACCAGAATGGTTATTGCGACGTCAACCGCTATCAGATCTACGGTCGCCTGAACCCCAACTCGGTCATCAAGGCCACCGCTACCGATCCTTCTGTCACCTTCCAGGTTAGCCCCATCTCCAGTGGTCGTGCTGTTGTAACCGCTATCTACAAGGGTGCAAAGAAAATTTACCTCATCAACTAAATTCTACTGAAATTACACAAGAATGTCGATATACGGCTCGGTTTTGCAAAGTCGATATGGCAAAATGGCACACCAACATCACTTTTTTACGAATTGTGCTGTGTGAATCGAAAAATTGTCGTACCTTTGCATTACGACATAAGAGTCGAAATGTTTTCATAAATTTAGGTGTTAATAGTAGTGTTAATTTGAGTGTCTTCGTTGGGAAACGAGGACACTTTTTTTTGTCCTTTTGGATTAGCAGGCTGCTGTCGGCTGATGCCGACCCAAGATCAGTTGGAAGAACTTCTGGGCATGGTGTGTTGGAGCGAAAGTCATCGCTGCAAACCCGTGAACGCGTGCCACTCGCGTTTAATATCTGAACCAACCTTGTAATGGCAGCCGTTGCACAGCCTTTCCGGAAGCACGCCACGCCTCCCGATCGGTGATGCAGAAAGCGAGATGAAGCGACCTGCCGTCAAGCGTGTAAAGAAGATTCAATGCAGGATACCCTCTGAGAATGGCGCAGAAGTCACCACTTGGTAAGAGGGACACAAATACGCAAATCTAACAACATTTTGATAACCAATACGTTAGTTTTAAACGTCGTGTGAAAAACCGGAAAATGCAGCGAAAAATGCCTTTTTTTCGCTGCATTTTCCGGTTTTTTTCGCTGCGATAAACAAAATGTGACGCAGCGTTAACCAAAAGTTGTCGCTGCGTCGCACATTTTTTACCGCTGCGTTAACCGGAATTCAGCCCATTTTTGTCCGAAAAACAGCCTTGCGACAGCTCGGGAATCGCTTCGCCACGCTAGATTGGCGCAAAAAGTGAACAGAATTTCGAGTCATTTTGTAAATATTCCTACACGTTTCTTTTCCCGTCCTCTTGTCGCTTGGTCGGTTTGCAAAGGTTGCCGGTTCGGGTTGTATTTTTGCAATATCAACGTTGAAAGGCGGATCCCGAAAGCCCTAATTGTAAAGGAAACAATATACTTTTTGGCACAGGGCTGTCATTCCGAGCAAAGCGAGGAATCTCCGCCCGATAAGGACTCACAATAGCAGGATTGGACTTTGTGAGACGTCACAAAGTAGAGATCTACATTTTGATCAAGTCAAAAGTCCTTCGTCGGGATGACATTACCGCTCAATGCCTAATTGTATATCGTTCCCATTGTAAATGAGTAGAGAAAAAACTATAGAATAAAGAGTGAGGCCCATTGTGTTTTTTCCGGCAGAAATATTTTCTTCATAAGTCTGTAATCTGAATGTAACCTCAGCATCGTACCTTTGCGGCGCAACATCACACCATCAGTGCGAGTTCAACATCACACCATTAGTGTGAGTTCAACAGCACACCATCAGTGTGAGTTCGGATGTGCCACTTTGTTTTTATCAACAATTAAATATAAGAAGGAATATGGTGAAACTGACAAGACGGAACTACGTGGAAAGGGACATTGCGTGGATGCACTTCAATCATCGCATCCTGGAGGAGGCGCAGCGTCCGGAGGTTCCGGTGCTGGAGCGCATGGCGTTTCTGGGCATATACTCTAACAACCTGGATGAGTTCTTCCGCGTGAGGATGGCCAACCTGGGCCGGGTGGCGACGCTGACCCACTCGAGAGCTGAGGTGAAGGCTGAGGCCGACAAGGCTGCACGACAGCTGAAGGAGATCAACGCACTCAATGCCCGGTACGCCAGGGAGTATGCCGAGGCAGTGGATTCTGTGCGCTTGTCGTTGGCCGACCATGGCATCCGTCTGCTGAGGGATGATGAACTGGACGAAGAACAGAGGCAAAAGGTGCACCGCTTTTACAGGGAGCGACTCATCGGAAGAATATCGCCGATATGGTTCGAGAGCCTGTATACCCAACCCTCGGCCCGCTCTACACTGTCGCTTGAGGCAGACGATACCATCTATATGATGGTGCGTATGAAGTCGGCCGGCTCCAAGGCTCGTTATGCGCTGTTTCCGTTGCCTGTGAGCATGGTGGGACGCTGGTTTGTGGTTGCGGACGGCGACAGCCATCAGGGTCGTCAGGTATGCGTGATGTACCTGGACGATGTCGTAAGGGCTTGTCTGCCACTCGTTTTCCCGGGTGTCAAGAGTGATTGCTTCGAGGCATGGACGTTCAAGTTCACACGCGATGCGGAGATGGAGATTGACAACGACCTGCGCGAGGGTTTCATGCAGAAGGTGCAGAAGGGCGTAAGGCAGCGTAAGGCCGGTTGTCCTGTGCGCATTGTCTACGATGGCAGCATGCCCAGCGGTGCGTTGCGACGCATCAAGCAACTCCTTACGGATGGGGCCAGGCTTGGAACGGCCGTGGCCGGTGGACGCTATCAGAACCATCGTGACTTCATGTCGTTTCCGGACTGTGGCATCGAGGGTCTTTCCTATCCGAGGTGGTCGCCCGTGGTCGACGCAGCGTTGCACAGCGAGCAGAGCATCTTCCGGATGATCCGGGAGCAGGACCGCATGCTGCACGTTCCGTATCAGAGTTTCGACGGTTACATCCGTCTGCTCAACGAGGCCGCCATCGATCCCAAGGTGAAGAGCATCAAGACGACGCTCTACCGACTGGCCAAGGACTCGAAGGTGGTGCGTGCCTTGGTATGCGCGGCCCTGAATGGCAAGAAGGTGACGGTTGTCATCGAGTTGCTGGCACGCTTTGACGAGGCGAGCAACATTGACTGGTCGAAGAGGATGCAGGAGGCCGGCATCAATGTGGTCTTTGGCGTGGAAGGCCTGAAGGTCCACTCCAAGATAACGCACATTTCCTTCAAAAGTGGAGGAGGCATTGCCGTTGTCTCCACCGGTAACTTCCACGAAGGAAACGCAGCACGCTACACAGACGTGATGCTGATGACAGCCAACCGCTGTATCGTGCAGGACGTGGAGCGTGTGTTCCGGTTCATCGAACGTCCTTACACGCCCGTCCGGTTCAAGCAGCTGCTCGTCTCGCCCAACGAGATGAAGGAGAAATTCATCCGCCTTATAGACAACGAGATAAAGAACCGTATGGCTGGCAAGACGGCCTGGATAAAGATGAAGGTGAATCACATCACGGAGCCACGCATGGTGCAGAAGCTATACGAGGCGGTGGAGGCCGGCGTGAAGGTGGATGCCCTCGTGCGCGGAAACTGCTCGCTGGTGGACAGCGACGAGTTTGACGGAAGGCTGAAGGTGGTTGGCATCATAGACCGCTATCTGGAACACTCGCGCATCTTCATCTTTGCCAACGGGGGCGAGCCGCTGTACTTTATCGGTTCGGCCGACTGGATGCCTCGCAATCTGGACTGCAGGGTGGAGGTGGTTACTCCTGTCTACGACAGGGACATTCAGCAGGAGCTGCTCACCATCGTTGAATACGGGCTTCTCGACACGAAGCAGGGTCGGGTGGTGGCCGGACGGCAAGCCTGCGAAACGGAGTTCAGAAGCCAGGAGGCGCTGTACGAGAGAGCCAGGATAAAATCGGAGTTAACACAAAAAAAACAAGAAGAAAATGAAGAGTGATATTGTGCCGGATAAATTCAATCTGGCAGCCATTGACATTGGCTCAAATGCAGCCCGGTTGCTCATCAAGCAAGTAGAGCGTGCGGAGAGCGAGGACGGACTGCGCTTTCTGCGCACGAAGAAGCTGCAGTTTCTGCGCATCCCCCTCCGTCTGGGCATCGACGTGTTCAATACGGGAAAGATAAGCGAGGAACGCGAGAAGCAGATGATTCGCACGATGAAGGTGTTCCGCCAGTTGCTGACAATCTACCATGTACAGGAATACCGTGCCTGCGCCACGGCGGCCCTGCGCGATGCCCGGAATGGGCGCAAGATACTTCGCCACATACGCAGGGACCTCAAACTGGAGATCGATATCATCTCGGGCGACGAGGAGGCACGCATACTGCGCGACTGCAACGATGCCATGATGGGCAACCTGCTCTATATGGACGTGGGTGGAGGAAGTACGGAGGTTTCGCTTGTCTGCGACGGACAGCTCATCGACAGCCGTTCCTTCAACATCGGCACCCTTCGCCTGCTCTACGGCACCATCAGCCAAGCCGACTGGGACGCGATGAAGGCGGACGTGGAGCGCATCTGCCGGGGCATTGACAACATACAGATTGTCGGGTCGGGGGGCAATATCAACAAGCTCTATCGCCTCACGCCCAAGCGCGAGAGAAAGGCCGAACGACTGACCGTTGCTGCGCTCTCGAAACTCTACGACCACCTTTCATCCTTGTCTGTTGCCCAGCGCATGCAACACTATTCCTTGCGCGAGGACAGGGCTGATGTCATCGTGCCCGCAGCCAAGCTTTTCCTTACGGTAGCTGAGGTGGTGCGGGCCGCCCACATCCTGGTGCCGACGCTCGGACTGGCAGATGGATTGATAAACGAGATGTCGGCGCAGGGCATGGAAGGCTGACCCCCTTGCCTGGGCGCAGCCTTGCACGCCCCGGTCCCCCTCTGTACGGCATGGCCTATGGCTTGTCATTGCAGGCCGCGTGACAGCAAGGCTGTTGCAAACGAGTGAGATAGAGAGGGGAGCTACTTCTTGTGCGTCATGATTTCGAGCACCATGCGGTCGGTCTCGTTCATGCCGTCGGCACCGAGGCGCGTGAGGTTGTGTATGCAGCGGTCCACGTCGTCCTCGATGAGTCCTTCGACGCTTCCCACGTGTGTGTTCTGTACGGCAAGCATGGCCGAGAGGATGGCGGTGGAGACGCCGCTGGAGACCTTGAGTGCACAGCTGGGCTTGGCACCGTCGCACACCATGCCTGCCAGGTTGGCAATCATGTTCTTCACGCTATAGGCCACCTGCTCGTAGTTGCCGCCCATGAGGTAGGTGATGCCGCAGCTGCTGCCGGTGGAGGCGACGACGCAGCCGCAGAGCGCACTGAGTCGTCCCAGGCTCTGCTTGATGTAGATGGCTGTCAGATGGCTCAGTATCAAGGCACGTGTCAACTCCTCCTCCGTGTTATGGTTCTCTTCGGCAAAGACCACAACGGGCAGCGTGGCGGCGATGCCCTGGTTGCCACTGCCCGAATTGCTCATGACGGGTATCTTGGCGCCCGCCATGCGCGCGTCGCATGCCGCACTGGTCTTGGAGAGGATGTGGCTGAACATGCTCTCGCCCATGATGCCACGGCCGAGTGGACGCGAAAGTGTCTTGCCGAGGCAATGGCCGTAGTTGCCTTGCAGGGCAGCCTCGGCAGCCGCTTCGTTGAGGCGGCGTGCTTCGTTGATGAACTCCAGGTCGGGGAGGGGAGTCTGCATGGCAAAGTCGTAGACCTGGCGCAGCGTGAGCGACGAGGAGGGGTCGGCCGTGTTGGCATGTGGGCCGGCATCGGAGGCGGCCAGCCTGGCGGTCAGCAGTTCGTCGTCGGTCATCAGATGTGTGTGCTCACGTGCTATGATGGCCGAGGCCTGTCGTCCGTCGGCCTTGCAGATGACCTCGATGTAAAGTTTTTCGTCATATCCCATGACGGCCGTAATGTCCTCCTTGAGGCGTATGTTTATGGTGCCGCGGGCGATGAAGGCCTTGCCGCGCTCCACGTCGTCGGGGGTGACGTCGCGCAGCACCTCCAGCTGGTACCGGCTCTTGCCCACGAGTGCTCCGAGGGCGACGGCAATGGGCAGCCCCACCATGCCTGTTCCGGGTATGCCCACGCCCATTGCATTCTTTAGAATGTTGGCGCTGAGCAACACTTCAATCTCCTGGGGCTGCGTGCCAAGTCGCTCGGTGGCATGGGCCACGCAGAGGCTGACAGCCATGGGTTCGGTGCATCCCATGGCGGGCACTACTTCTCGCTTGATGAGTGCTATAATCTGGTCTTTTGTCATTTGTCGTTGCATGTTTTGTTTGTGCAAATTTACAAAAAAAAGAAATACCTTGTGCACGAGGTGGAACGTTAATTCATTTGTAAATGTATTTGAAATTAGAGGAGGTGAATTTTGCATAATTTATTTTGTATTATGATTATTTTTTCGTATCTTTGCACGCTCTAAGTGCATACTGCACGTCCGAAACGGCTTTCCTCCTGCTGGGCCAAGCCTTGCCGGAGGGTGGCGTGACGGTATTGTTGAACGATAGATTAAGTAACAAGAAAGGAATGAAATATGCATTGGTAACGGGAGGTTCCCGTGGACTCGGACGGGCCGTCTGCCTGAAGCTGGCAGAGATGGGCATGCCCGTCATCATCAACTATCAGAGCAACGCAGAGGCGGCCAACGAGGTGAAGGCTGCCATCGAGGCGCAGGGCGGACAGGCCGAACTGATGCCCTTCAACGTGGGTAGTCTCGACGAAGTGGAGGCTGCCATCCATGCCTGGGAGGAGCAGCATCCGGACGATTACATCGCCTATCTGGTGAACAACGCCGGCATCCGTCGCGACAACGTGATGTTCATGATGCCAACCGAGGACTGGCACGACGTGATGAATACGTCGTTGAACGGCTTCTTCTACGTAACGCGTTGTCTGCTGCCCAAGATGATGATGCGCAAGCACGGCGGACGCATCGTCAACATGGCCTCGCTCTCGGGACTCAAGGGAATGGCCGGACAGACGAACTACAGCGCTGCCAAGGCCGGACTGATAGGTGCCACCAAGGCGCTGGCCCAGGAGGCAGCTGCCCGCAACGTGACAGTGAATGCCGTGGCTCCGGGTTTCATCGAGACCGACATGACGAAGGATCTGCCCGTGGACGAACTGAAGAACCTGGTGCCTATGCGACGCTTCGGCAAGCCCGAGGAAGTGGCTGCCCTGGTGGGCTTCCTCATGAGCGATGCGGCCAGCTACATCACCGGCGAGGTAATCTCCATCAACGGAGGACTGTATTGAGGGAGTTAAAAGTTAAGAGTTAAAAATTAAAAGTTAAAATTTGGGAGTTGAAATTTAGGAGTTCGGTTCGACGGAGTGAATTGTCGAGAAACTGAATTTCAAAAAAGAGCAAATAACCAAACAGACAATAAGTATAAAATGCGAAGAGTCGTTATTACGGGCATGGGCATCTGGTCCTGCCTCGGACAAGATATTGAGACAGTAAAGGAATCGTTGTACAACGGAAAATCGGGCATCGGCATCGAGGAGGCCCGCAAGGAATACGGCTACCAGTCGCCGCTGACGGGTATCGTGCCGCGTCCCAAGCTGAAGGGACTCATCGACCGACACATGCGTCGCGGCTTCTCGGAGGAGGCTGAGTATGCGTACATGGCCAGCCGTCAGGCCTTCGAGATGGCCAAGCTGGACGAGGAGTACCTCCTGGCCAACGAGGTGGGTTGCATCTTCGGCAACGACTCGTCGGCACAGCCTGTCATCGAGACCTACAGGATTATGGAGGAGAAGAAGGACACGGGCTTGCTGGGTCAGGGACTCATCTTCCAGTCGATGAACTCGACCGTGAACATGAACATGAGCACGGTGTTCCACCTCAAGGGTGTCAACTTCAGTGTCAGCGCAGCCTGTGCCAGCGGTAGCCACTCCATCGGTCTGGCCTATATGCTCATCAAGCAGGGACTGCAGGACATGGTGCTCTGCGGTGGTGCACAGGAGGTCAACTTCTACTCGATGGCTTCGTTCGACGCCCTGGGAGCCTTCTCCAATCGTATCGACGAGCCCACCAAGGCCAGCCGTCCCTTCGACAGCGGTCGTGACGGTCTGATTCCCAGTGGCGGTGCGGCGGCCCTGGTCATCGAGGACTACGACCATGCCGTGGCGCGTGGTGCCAATATCCTCTGTGAGGTGTGTGGCTATGGCTTCTCCTCGAATGGTACGTCTGTCATCAGCCAGCCCAGCGACGAGGGCAGCGTGATTGCCATGGAGCGTGCGCTGAAGGATGCCGGTGTCTCGGCCGACGAGGTGGACTACATCAACGCCCATGCCACCAGCACGCACCAGGGCGACATGTACGAGGCTATTGCCCTCGACCGCATCTTCCACGGCAAGAAGGCCCTCATTTCGTCGACCAAGAGCATGACGGGCCACGAATGCTGGATGGCCGGTGCGAGCGAGATTGTCTACAGCATCATCATGATGCAGAACGGCTTCGTGGCTCCCAACATCAACCTCGAGAACCCCGACGAGCACTCGGCCAAGTTGAACCTGGCCAGACAGACCGTGGAGACGAACATCGACGTGGTGCTGAGCAATTCGTTCGGATTTGGCGGCACGAACAGTGCGCTGGTAATCAAGAAGGTGAAGGACTGAAACGTAAGGCATCGGGCCAGCGCCATATTAGCAAGTGTGTATTATTAATAATATTTTTAACTACTAAAAACGTGAACATTATGAAAAAGTTTTTGTTTGCTCTTGTAGCAATGTGTATGATTAGCATGAACGCCATGGCTGGTCTCGACATCAAGGTCACCAAGGGTGATAAGAAGTTCTTCAAGACGGCTGCCGGTAGCGCTGTGGTAGAATTCGTATGGGATGGTGCAACCTATGACAAGAAGGAGCCTCTGGGCAAGCACTTCAGCAACCTGAATGAACTGATGGACCTTGCGCTGAAGGGTTTCACCGAAACCTTCAACGATAAGTGCAAGAAGGTTAAGGTAGAGGGCGACCTCAAGGATGCTCAGTACAAGTTCACCATGAAGATCACCAACATGGACCAGTACTACAAGGTGATGGGCTTCATTCCCGGCAACGCAACCAAGGTATGGGGCACTATGACCATCACGGACGCTGGTAGCGGCGAGGAGCTCGTGGTTATCGACGTCGACGAGGTGGACGGCGGTGCCAACCCCAACCCCAACGGCAGCTTCTGCGATTGCTTCGAGGAGCTGGCTGAGCAGGTTGCCAAGCTGAAGTAAGAAAAACAGAACTATTCTATAGCTAACTGAAACGGCTCGCGCGTACGTGTGCGCGTGAATATATATAATGTTGTACGTACGTGCGGACCGTTTCCATAAAACAACATTTATCGTATGACAAGAGAAGAGATCGAGGAAAAGGTAAAGAACTTCCTCATTGAAGATTTGGAGATTGAGGAAGAAAACATCTTCCCCGAAGCGAAGCTGAAGGACGATATGGGTATCGACAGTCTCGACTTTGTGGACATTGTGGTTATCGTGGAGAGAAACTTCGGCTTCAAGATCAAGCCCGAGGAGATGGCAGGTGTCGACACCTACCAGAAGTTCTGCGACTACATTCAGACCAAGGTGGCATAACGTACAGAAAACGAGGATATAGACTATGGCTGACGAGAAACAGTGGGCTGGCAATACGTACGGCAACGGATGGATGCACAAGTGGCTCATCCGGACGCTGCGTTTCATCGACGTGCGTCTGCTCTACGTCTTTTCTGCTGTTTTCGTCATTCCTGTCTGCCTTGTACTCAATCCAAGCCGGAAGACGGCGTACCACTACTTCCGTCGCATACTGGGATACAGCGTGTGTAAGGCTTGCTGGGCCACATACGTCAATCACTGCCTGTTTGCACAGGTGGTGATTGATAAGTTTGCCATGTATGCCGGAAAGCGCATGAAGGTGGAAACCGTCGGGTTCGAACACTATCTGGAGCGCTCGAAGCGTGAACCCGGTTTTCTGCATCTCAGCTCTCACGTAGGCAACTACGAGATAGCCGGCTACACGCTTGTGGCCGAGACGAAGGTGATGAACGCCCTCGTCTTTGCGGGAGAGAAGGAGTCGGTGATGGAGAACCGCAACAAGATGTTCGAGGGCACCAACACACGCATGATTGCCGTGCGGAGCGACATGAGTCATCTCTTTGAGATTGACCGGGCACTCAGCAACGGTGAGATTGTCACCATGCCGGCCGACCGCATCAATGGGTCGCCAAAGAGCGTGGAGTGCACGTTTCTGGGCCACAAGGCCAGGTTCCCCCAAGGGCCGTTCAGCGTGGCCACCATGCGTGGTCTCGATGTGCTGGCCGTCAACGTGATGAAGGAGGGTTGGACGAAGTACAAGATCTACATCACTCCCATCGACTACGACCGCAATGCTCCCCGCAAGGAGCAGATACGGCAGTTGTCCGAGGCCTACGTTGCCGAACTGGAAAAGCGCGTGCGACAGTACCCCACGCAATGGTATAACTTCTTTGAATTCTGGAACTGACAAGCAAGACAATGGACGCAAGCAAACCCACGGAGGAGTTTCTCCGTTCGATAGACATCCACGAGATTCTGCCACAGCAGGATCCCTTCGTGATGATTGATACGATGGTACATTTCGAAATGTCGAATACGACTACCGAGACCACCATCCGCGAGACGAATATCTTTGTCACAGACGGCGTCTTCACGGCCTCGGGACTGATAGAGAACATCGCACAGACGTGTGCGGCCCGTGTGGGATACGTCAACAAGTATATTTTGCTCAAGGGCGTGGAGATTGGTTTCATCGGGGCGGTTCGCAACTTTGTGGTGCACCGCTTGCCCCGTGTGGGTCAGGTGATTACGACAAAGGTGGACATCCTTCAGGACATCTTCGGTATGACGCTGGCCAATGCCATCGTGACGTGCGAGGGCGAGACGATTGCGGAGACGGAGATCAAATTGTCGGTCAGACAGGTGGAGTAGGAGAGCGTGATGGAAGAATTGTCGTGCGAGAAGCAGATTGAGATACGCTTCAGCGAGGTGGATATCATGAACGTGGTTTGGCACGGGTCCTATCCGCTTTACCTCGAGGATGCCCGCGAAGCGTTCGGAGCCAAGTACGGTCTTTCGTACATGCGCTATCTCAGGGAGAACGTCTTCGCCCCTATCGTGGAGCTGAAGATGAACTACAAGATGCCGCTTCACTATGGCATGAAGCCCATTGTGAAGATAACGTACAAGCCTACCGAGTCGGCCAAGATAGTCTTCGACTACGAGATAAGGGACCCCGAGACGGGCCTGGTGCATCTGACCGCCCGCAGCGTGCAGGTCTTCATGGACCGCGACTACAAGTTGATGTGGTTCAGCCCTGCATTCTACACAGCGTGGAAGAAAGAAATGGGATTAGAATGATACGAGTTCTTGCAACTAACATAACCTCGCCGCTGGGCGCTAACACAGAGCAGAACTATCAGGCCATGAAGTCTGGTTGTTCCGCCTTGTCGCAGTATGACGGGTGGCGCGGGCTTCCCGGAGTCATCAGCGCTGGCCTGTTCAGCGACGGGCAGTCGGAGGCAATGAAGATGGATGGCCTCACACGCTTCGAGTCGTTGGCTGTGCATTCCGTGCAAGAGGCTCTGTCACAGACTGTTCTTGACGTCTCGTCGCCCCGCACACTCTTTGTGCTGACCACTACCAAGGCCAATGTGGAGGAACTCTGCAAGGACGATACGTCGGGCTACAGCAGCCCCGGACAGGCCGCCCGCAAGGTGGCTCGGCAGCTGGGCTTTACCACCGATCCCATCGTGGTGTGCAATGCCTGCATCTCGGGTGTCACCGGTCTTTTGCTGGCCAAGCGTCTGCTGGAGGCCGGGAGCTACGACCACGTGGTGGTGTGCGGTGCCGACTGTCAGTCGGAGTTTACCATCTCAGGCTTCCAGTCTTTCAAGGCCTTGTCACCCTTTGCCTGCCGTCCGTTCGACATCGAGCGACTGGGTCTTAATCTGGGCGAGGCTGCCTCGACCATGGTGCTGAGCCGCGAGTCCGCGGATGGTGCGGCGCCCTCGGCATCCTACTGGGTGCTGCGCGAGGGTTGCCTGAACAATGATGCCTATCATGTAAGTGCGCCTTCGCCACAGGGTGAGGGCGTATACCGGGGCTTGCAGACCATGCTCAGCCATGTGTCAACCGATGAACTGGGCATGGTGTGCGTGCATGGCACCGCTACGATGTTCAATGACCAGATGGAGTCGAAGGCCATCGAACAAGCCGGCTTGTCCCAACTGCCTGCCTCGGCCCTCAAGGGGTATGTCGGGCATACGTTGGGCGCATCGGGCGTACTCGAGACTGTCATCACGATGCGTGCCCTCGAGGAGGGCGTCATACTGCCCACGCAAGGCTTCGAGGAGCTTGGCGTGAGCGGAAAGGTGAATATCTGTAATACGCTGCAAACGACTGACAAACAGTCGTTCCTGAAGATAATATCCGGTTTCGGCGGCTGCAACGGAGCCTTGCTTCTGCAAAGAGTAGTTCACGACGATGCACGGCCTGACTCATGTGCCGACAGTCGTCAGGCCGAAGCGCCCGTGTGTCATACCACGCATACCGTCCGGCTGACCAGGGATGCGCTGTATGTCGATGGGGAGAAGCTTCCCACACATGCCACGGGCAAAGCCTTGCTGACAGAAATCTACAAGGAACGCATCGGCGGATACACGAAGTATTACAAGATGGATGCGTTGGGCCGACTCGCTTTCGTGGCATCGGAACTGCTGATCAAGGCAGAGGGTGATGAAAGCAAAAAGTCGGATCGTGCGGTGGTACTGTTCAATGGCACAAGTTCCATTGTGGCCGACCGCAAGTTCCTGACCACTATTCTTGACAAGGACAACTATTTCCCCAGCCCGGCAGATTTCCTGTACACCCTGCCTAACATTGTGACGGGCGAGATAGCCATCAAGCATCAGTACAAGGCAGAGACGTCGCTCTACATCCTGCCACGACAGGATGATGAGCTGATGCGTAAGGTTGCCCTGACGAGCTTTGACGATCCCACCCTGCAGAGCATGATAACTGGCTGGATAGACTGTCCGGATGAGGACGACTTCGTCGCCGAGCTGATGATTGTAGAGAGAGAAAATAAATGAATTTATAAACAATACATTATTATATTTATTATGAACGAACTGATTGAAACACTTAAGGAGCAGATTATCGAGGCACTGAACCTCGAAGAGATGACTCCCGAAGAAATTGAAAACGATGCACCCCTCTTTGGTGACGGCTTAGGTCTTGATTCAATCGATGCGCTTGAACTCATCGTGCTGCTGGAGAAGCACTATGGCATCAAGCTGGCAAGTCCCGCCGAGGGCAAGTCCATCTTCAAGAGCGTGGCCACCATTGCAGAGTACGTAGAAAAGAACAGAACGAAATAATCCATCTATGATTTCAATAACCGGATACGGCATCATCTGTGCCATCGGTAATAATGCTGAACAGGTTCTCGCCTCGCTCAAAAGGGGAGAGTCGGGGGTCTGTGAGATGAAATACCTGAAGTCCAAGCATGACTATCTGCCCGTGGGCGAGGTGAAGCTCTCCAACGAGGAGATGAAGCAGATGCTGGGCATTGCAGACACTAATCCCGTCAGCCGTACTTCGCTGATGGGAGCCATCGCCATTCGGCAAGCCTTGCAACAGGCTGGCATTCAGGACCTGGACAGCAAGCGCGTGGCCGTGATATCGGGCACCACGGTAGGTGGCATGGACATCACGGAACAGTATTTCCAGCAGATGAAGACCGATGATACGCTTTTGCACCTGCCCCAGAACAACGAGTGTGGCAAGTCCTCGGTCGAGATGGCCGAGATGGCCGGACTCCAGCACGCTGAGGTCTGCACCATTTCCACGGCTTGTTCGTCAGCCCTCAACTCCATCATTGTCGGAGCCGAAATGCTGAAGCGCGATGAGGTGGACGTGGTCATCGCGGGTGGGTCGGAGGCCTTGAGCGTTTTCCACCTCAACGGTTTCCACACGCTGATGATCCTGGACAAGGAACGTTGTCGTCCCTTCGACGACACCCGGGCCGGCCTTAACCTCGGTGAGGGTGCTGCTTTTGTGGTGTTGCAGAAGGATGCTGACAACAGCCTTGCCAACGTGGCCGGTTATGGAAATCGATGCGATGCCTTCCATCAGACAGCGTCGTCGGACAACGGCGAGGGTGCCTACTTGGCTATGAAGGATGCACTCGACATGGCTGCACTGAAGCCCTCCGACATCCAGTATGTCAATGCCCATGGCACGGGTACGCCCAACAACGACCTCTCTGAGAGTCAGGCCTTGAAGCGTGTCTTCGGCGATGAGATGCCCGAGGTGTCGAGCACGAAGTCGTTTACCGGACATACTACCTCGGCATCGGGTTCCATCGAGACGGTCATCTGTCTGCTTGCCATGCAGCATGGCTTCACGCCCGGTAACCTGGGTTGGAAGAACCAGATTGAGGGTGGCATCACTCCTACTATGGGTGGCGACAACAAGCTGATTGACAACGTGGTGTGCAACTCGTTCGGCTTCGGTGGCAACGACTCGTCACTGGTCTTGAGCAAAGCCGCTTCGGCACAGCTCCGTGTCCAGCAGGATAATGATGCTGCGGGCTTGTCAGATGTCGTTACGGAGTACCGCATCAAGACGGTAGCCGACGAAACTGTCAGAGAAGCCGAAGAGCTGAAAGGGCTCAAGGAGTTCGTCTCGCCGATGGAATCCCGTCGCATGGGCAAGTTGATGAAGGCAGCCTACCTCTCCTCGCTGCGAGCCCTGAGGTCAGCTGGCATAGCATGCCCCGATGCCATCATTACGGCCACCTCACGTGGTATGCTCGAAATCAGCGAACAGTTCCTTGAGGACATCCATGCCAATGGTGAGGAATTGCTGAAGCCGACGCTCTTCATGCAAAGCACGCACAATACGTTGTCGTCGGCCATTGCCATCCGCACCAAGTGCCATGGCTACAACATCACCTATTCGCAAGGCGACAAGTCGATGGAGTGGGCCATGCGTGATGCCGAGCGCCTTATCCGCACGGGCAAGGCCAAGAGTGTGCTGGTCGGTTCGTTTGACGAGTCCACGCCTACCTTCTCTTCCTTTGTGGAGCGAGCAGGCCAGAGCGCACCCGATGACATCTTTGCCCAAAGTCTCGTGCTTGTCCGCGATGAGTGATTGTAAGGCGGCCGTATTACGTGCCAGATAATAAATGATGTAACGAACAAGAGGAGATGCAATTAGGTGTTTTGCCTTTGGCTGTGTTGCAGAGCCTGCTACTGGCAGGTGGACAGGTCTTCATGAAGATAGGCCTGCAGCGCATGGCGCCCTTTGGTTGGAACTGGCACTTCTGGAGCTCGTTCTTTGCCAACTGGCAGTTCGCGCTTTGCGGCCTCTGCTATGGGGCAGGCAGTCTTCTCTGGTTCTATATCATCAAGCACTTCCCCTTCAGCATGGCCTATCCCATGGTATCGCTCAGCTATGTCTTTGGCATGATTGCGGCTGTGGTGGTCTTCCACGAGGACGTAAATGCCATGAAGTGGATTGGAGTGCTGCTCATCATGGCGGGTTGCTATTTCATTGCCAAGTAAGGACCGGGCGGATGGCTACAGGGCAGACGTAAGAGGAAACGTAAACATAAGGACGAAATGAAGAAGCTTATATATATATTAATAATGTGTATGGTGTCGGTCATCGCGTCGGCACAGGACCAGTCGGCCATCATTGCCGCCATCAACAAGCATAATGCGGCGATGAAAACGATGGAATGCGACTTTGTGCAGACGAAGCACCTGAAGATGCTTAACGACAAGATGGTGTCGCATGGCAGGATGTACTATCAGCAATCCAGCAAGCTGCGATGGGAATACACCGCACCCTATACCTATACGTTCATCCTGAACGATAACAAGGTGATGCTGAAGAACAGCCGTCGAACCGACGTTATCGACGTGAACCAGAACAAGATGTTCAAGGAGATAGCCCGCATCATGATGAACAGCATCGTGGGAAAGTGCCTGACCGATGACAAGTCGTTCAAGACAAGCATCCAGGAAACGCCCAACGAATGGATTGCCACGCTCCTCCCACAGAAGAAGGACATGAAGCAGATGTGGACCAAGTTGATTCTCCATTTCGACCGCAACAAGAATACGGTTGTGCAGGTTGAGATGCACGAGAAGTCGGGTGACTATACCGTTATTGAGCTGAAGAACAACAAGCTCAACAAGGCCATTGACGCGAGGATCTTCAATGTCAACTGATGAACAAATTGTCGTCAGACAAGAAAGAAATCGTTTATGCTCAAGAGATTATACATAATCCTGTGGCTCCTCTCGGCTTCCGTTGCTCTTCCCGCAATCGCACACACCGTCATTGAAGAGACAGGAACGGAACTACAGATGCTGGACGACGCGTCACAGAGGGAATCCGACGATGCGGATGACGGCGCGACAAACGGAAATCGTCGCTACAACGTGCAGATCGACGTCCGTCAGGCTTACATCAGCGGCATCTGCATCATGCACGAGAATGACAAGCAGGTGACAGCCAGTATCATGAACGAGTTTGGTGTCTCGGCTATGACCTACCGTTACGACACTACAAAGCAGAAGGTGAAGATACTCAGCATTATGAAACCCATGAACAAATGGTACATCAAACGTGTGCTGAAGTCCGATCTGAAAAAAATAATGCCGCAGCTTCTGGCCAATCCGGGACAGACGCTGCAGCACGAGAACAAGAAATACAATATACGATATAACTTCGCTCCGCTAACCAATGAAACTGCACAATAGCCTCTTTACGATAGAACAGCATGTGGCCGCTGAGGGTGGACACGATTTCACCATACGTCTCCATCCCGAACACGTCATCTACAAGGCTCACTTTCCCGAGCAGCCTATCACGCCCGGTGTTTGTATCATCCAGATTGCCCAGGAACTGCTTGAGGTTGTTGTTGGCAAACCCTTGTCAATAACGATGGTAAAGAACGTGAAGTTCCTGCAGATCATTTCTCCTGTCGATACGTGCGAGGTATGCTATACGTTGCAAAATCTCGTCGTGGAGGATGAAAGCGTCAAGGTACAGGTCAAGGTGACGCAGGGCGAGACAACGTATGCCAAACTATCTTTCGTATGCCAGATCAAAGCGTAAGTTCCTATCCCGAAATGACAGAACAGCAGAAGACGCTGCGCGACAGAGCCATCTGTGTGATAATCCCTACGTACAACAATGCAGGGACGATCTATGATGTCGTAGAACGAGCCTTGACGCAGTGTTGCGACGTCATTGTGGTTTGCGATGGCTGTACGGACAATACGCTCTCTCTGCTGGAGTCCATGCCGACGAAGCCCGTCATTGTGGATCTGAAGAAGAACCAGGGAAAGGGAGCGGCCTTAAAGGCAGGCTTCCGCTATGCACGCAAGGCAGGCTTTGCCTATGCCATTACGCTCGATGGGGACGGACAGCATTTTCCGGAGGACATCCCTCTCCTGCTCAAGGCTAACCAGAAGCATCCGGGAGCTCTCATCGTGGGTGAGCGCAAGGACTTGGAGAAGGCCGAGCGCAGCGGTGGCAGCAAGTTTGCCAACGCGTTCAGCAACTTCTGGTTTGCCGTGCAAACGGGTCAACGACTGAAGGATACACAGACGGGTTACCGACTCTACCCCCTTAAGAAGCTGCATGGCCTCGCGCTGCTAACCTCACGCTACGAGGCTGAGCTTGAGCTGATGGTCTTTGCCTCGTGGCATGGTGTCAAGCTGGTGAGCGAACCCGTCAACGTCTTCTATCCCTCGCGGGAGGAACGTGTGTCACACTTCCGGCCGGGGCTCGACTTCACTCGCATCTCCATTCTCAATACCGTGCTGTGCATACTGGCTGTTGTCTACGGCTATCCCCTGAAGTGCTGGCGTGGTCTAATGACGGTTCTTCGCACGGTCTATAGCGTTCTCTTCTTCTTCGTTCTGACGGATGTCATCGTTCTACCGGCAGCCTTCGTCTATCTCAGGTTCACCAAGATGTCGGAGAAGAAACGCATTGGTCTGCATGCCCTCATCAACTGGTTTGCCAGAACCGTGACGGTGACGCACGGCATACCGGGCACCAGGATTACCGTAGGCAATCCTCACAAGGAGGATTTCCGGAAACCTGCCGTCATTGTGTGCAACCATCAGTCTCACCTCGACTTGATGATGATGCTTATGCATACGAAGAAGATGATTGTGCTGACCAACGATTGGGTGTGGAACAATGCCTTCTATGGCTACGTCATTCGTAATGCAGAGTTCCATCCAGTCTCGGCAGGCGTGGAAAACCTGCTGCCACAGTTGAAGTCGCTTGTGGAACGTGGCTACAGTATTGCTGTCTATCCCGAAGGCACCCGCTCGGAGGATTGTCACATACTGCGTTTCCATCAGGGTGCTTTCCACATAGCCCAGTCGCTCAACCTCGACGTGCTGCCCATGGTGCTGTATGGAGCCGGTAAGGTGCTGCCCAAGAAAAGCAAATACCTGCACAAGGGCCCTATCCGCATAGAGATTGACAAGCGTATACCAGCAGCAGAACTGGCCCGACATGGTGAGTCGTTGCGTTTGCAGGCCTCCTGGATGCGCAAGTACTATCAGCGGCGTTACACCGAGATGTGCAACCGCATAGAGCAGGATGTATAGACGGACGTCAGGCTGGTAGGGCAGCGGGACGCTGCATCCTCTGACATAATGTAAGAACAGAAAGAACAACATAATTGAAAAAGGTAATTATCATAGGAAGCGGATTGGGCGGCCTATCGTGCGGCTACATCCTTCAGAAGAACGGTTTTGACGTGACCGTCCTTGAACAAGGTGCGCAGATAGGTGGTTGCCTTCAGTGCTTCACCCGTCGTGGCGCCAAGTTCGAGACGGGCATGCACTTCATCGGGTCCGCAGCTCCGGGCCAGACGATGTACCGTGTGATGGATTATCTGAATCTGCTCGATGACGTGCGTCTCAGTTCGCTCGACGAGTCGGCCTACAATACCATAGCCTTTGGCGCGGACAAGTTCCGGATGTGTTGCGGACGCGAATCTTTTGTGGAGCGCATGTCCGATTACTTCCCATCGGAAAAAGACGCTCTGCTTCGCTATGTGGACATCGTCAACCGCATCGCCTCTGCCTCGACACTCAACTCCCTGACGTCGGACGAGCGCGACATGGCAGCCAACACAGAGTACCAGATGCGCTCGATGAATGAGGTGCTCGATACGCTCTTCCATGACGAGATGCTGAAGAACGTATTGGCCGGCGACCTGCCTCTCTATGCTGCCGAGCGCGACAAGACCCCCTTCTCGCAGCATGCCTTCATCATGGATTTCTACAATCAGAGTGCCTTCCGTGTGGTGGGTGGCAGCGATGCCATCGCCACCTCGTTAGTGCGCAGCATTGAGCGTATGGGCGGTCGAGTGCTGGCTCGCAGGAAGGTGGTGAAGATACATTGCAACGACACCCAGGCCACGGGTGTCGAGACAGCCGACGAGCAGTTCTATCCGGCTGACTACGTTGTCAGTACGGTGCATCCCAACCGCTTGCTCGAGATGCTCGACACGAAACTTATCCGACCGGCTTTCCGTCATCGTATCCAGCAAATCAAACAGACGGCTCCTGGCTTTGCCGTTTATGTCAAGTTCAAGGACGAGAGCATGCCGTACATGAATACCAACTATTACGGCTACAAATACAATACTCCCTGGGATTGTGAACATTACACCCAGGATGAGTGGCCGAAGGGCTTCCTCTACATGCACATGTGCCATGAAGACAAGGCGCGTTGGGCAAGAAGCGGCGTCGTATTGTCGTACATGAACATTGACGATGTGGCCCCCTGGCGCGGAACTTACATCGGACGTCGGGGCGAGGATTATGAACGCTTCAAGCAGCAGCGTGCCCAACAACTCATGGCGGAAGTGGAGAAGCATCATCCTGGCTTCCTCAGTTCCGTGGAGAGCTACTATACGTCTACCCCTCTAACCTACCTCGACTATACCGGTACGGAGGATGGTTCGATGTATGGTGTTGCCAAGGATATCTCGCTGGGTGCAGCCGGGCGTGTGCCTTATCGTACCAAGGTGCCCAATCTTCTCCTTGCCGGGCAGAATGTCAATTCGCACGGCATGATGGGTGTCATTGTGGGTACCATTGTGACGTGCAGTGCGCTGGCTCCTATAGAGATAAAGATTTGAAACATATAAAAAGTGCAGAAATAAAGAATAATGAATAAAAGTGCGATAATCATTGGTGGTGGACTGGGAGGACTCTTCACCGGAGCCATTCTGGCAAAGGAAGGCCTGAAGGTCACCATTGTGGAAAAGAATACCACACTTGGAGGAGGATTGCAGAGTTTTGTCCGTTTTGGCGAGACGTTCGATACGGGTATGCACATCATCGGTGGCATGCGTCCGGGCGGAAGTGTTCGTCGCATCCTCCAGTATCTTGGTATCTTCGACCAGGTCAAGGTGCTCGATGTGGACGATGATTGCATGGATGTTCTCTATTTCTCGGAGGATAAGAAAACCTACACACTCCGGGCCGGACGTGAGGCCTTCGTTGAAGGGCTCTTGCAGTATTTCCCCGACGAACGTCAGAACCTGAATGACTATATCGATGCCATGGAACGTGTGGCCAACGAGTTGGACCTCTTCTATCTGCGTCCTACCACTCGTGACATGTTCGACCATACAACGGAGTACCTTTCCCGTACGGAAGACTTCATTGCCAAATACATCAAGAATCCGCGCTTGCGTAGCATTGTGGCCTATCTGGCTCCCCTCTATGGTGGTACGGCCGATATGACGCCCGCCTTCGTGCATTCTGTCATCACGTTGCTTTACCTTAATGGCTCCAGTCGTTTCATGGGTGGCAGTCAGCAGTTTGCCGATCTCCTGGGCGATTTCATCCGTCAGCATGGAGGCACCATCCTGCTGAACGATGGGGTAGAGCATATTGCCTCGGAAGACCAATTCGTCTCGCATATCACTACACGTAAGGGTGTGCAGCTCAAGGCCGACTACTACATTTCCGACATACATCCCTGCACCCTGCTCAGTTTGCTCGACAATCCCTCTGTCTTGCCCCTGATGTATCGCAAGCGTCTTAACAATATCCCCAATTCCTACTCCGCCTTCACGGTTAACATCAAGCTGAAGCCCAATACATTCCGGTACGAGAACCATACGGTCTACTATTCCGAAGGCTACGACAAGATATGGAAGCTGGGTGACAACAGCGAACCATGGCCGTGTGGCTTCCTCTACACCACGCCCCCTGATGAGAACCAGGGTGAGTATGCGTCGAAGATCATCCTCACCGTGCCCATGACATGGGAGAAGGTGAAGCAGTGGGAGCATACCACCGTGGGGCATCGCACCGACGACTATAAGGCGTGGAAACAGGAATGTGCCGAGATACTGCTTGACAAGATGGAGGAGATGCATCCCGGCTTTCGCAATTGCATCGACCGCATCAATACGGCATCGCCCCTCACCATCCGTGACTATTATGGCGTGAAGGAGGGTTCGATGTACGGATTCTCGAAGGACTACAAGAATATCATCTATTCGCAGCTCATTGTCCAGACCAAGGCTCTCAACCTTCTTCTCACGGGACAGTGTGTAAGTCTACACGGCTTCTGTGGCGTGCCATTAACGGCAGTCAAGACGTGCGAAGCCATACTTGGCCCCGATTATGTCATTAACAAGATAAACGAAACCGTACCATTTTGAAGCGATACCTTATTATATTATTAGCTCTTATGATGGGACTCTCCCTGGCCGCGGAGGAGAAGATACATCTTTGGCATGGCACAGCTGTCAAGGCTCGTTCCGTCACGCTCGAGATCTTTCCGCCCGTTGAAGGTGGGGTTTCCCGTCAGACTGCAGTAATCGTCTGTCCGGGCGGCAGTTATTGCTGGCACGACTATGGCGTGGAGGGCGTTGAAGTGGCGCGATGGCTGAGTAGGCATGGTTTTACAGCCTTTGTACTTAACTATCGTGTGCAGGGCAAGATTCCCTACGTTACCCATAGCCGACTGCTCTTCAGAGGCAATCAGCATCCCGATATGATTACCGACATGCAGCGTGCCATACAGTATGTGCGCGAGAACAGCCAACAGTATGATATAAAGCGGGTTGGAGCCATGGGATTCTCGGCTGGTGGACACCTGGTCATGAGCGCGGCCACCTATTTCGACACCGATTTCCTGGCCCGTTGCTCCATTCAGCACAATGTCTCGCTCCGTCCCGATTTCGTGGCTCCCATTTATCCCGTGGTCAGCTTGTCCCACCCCGTCGCCCACAAGCGGTCGCGCAGGGCCCTTCTCGGCGAGACGGGCAAGGGGAAACAGCTGATGCGCGATTCCATGTCGCTCGAGAAGCATGTCAAGGCCGATTGTCCTCCTGTTTTCCTTGTCAATTGCAAGGACGATCCCGTCGTAAAGTATTATAACTCCGAGTTGCTCGACTCGGCCTTGACGGCCATGAACATCCCCCATACCTATATACAATACAAGACAGGCGGGCACGGCTTCGGTGCCTCTGCCCGAAAAGGTACATCCGAGTCGCGTCAATGGATGACGGCCTTCTTGAAATGGATAGATGAACTATGAACAGATTTGACGATATACGCCCCTATTACGAAGAGGAGATTCCAGCGGCCATGCAGCGCATTGCCGACAGCACTTCGTTTCCTCTGCTCTCCTCCTACGTGTTTCCCGACCGTCCTATCGAGGATGTTCGCAGGGAGGTTAAGAACTACAAGACCACCCGTGAGTTTCAACTTCAGGTGATGTATCCTGCTAACCTGCAGATTATCAAAAAGAGTACCACGGGACTGACGTATGGTGGCATCGAACTCCTGAGCAAGGAGATGAACTATCTCTATGTTTCCAATCATCGCGATATAATGCTCGATGCCTCGCTAATGCAGAATATCCTTATCGAGCATGGTTTCAATACCTGCGAGATCACGTTTGGTGCAAATCTCATGCAGGGGCAGCTTGTCATCGACGTAGGCAAGTCGAACAAGATGTTCAGGGTGGAGCGTCCGGGTGGCAGCGTCAAGGAGTTCTACATGTCTTCGTTCCACCTCTCTGATTACATTCGCACCGCTATCACGCAGCGTGGTCAGTCAATATGGATTGCCCAGCGCAATGGACGTACGAAAGATGGCATCGACCGTACCGACCAGGGCATCATCAAGATGTTCGGCATGAGCCGGCGTGACGATAAGATAGCTTCGCTGGACGAACTGCATATTGTCCCGGTTGCTATCTCTTACGAGTGGGAATCGTGCGACGTGATGAAAGCCATCGAGCTCTATGCCCGTCGTCAGGGACCGTACCTGAAGAAGCCCGGTGAAGACCTCAACAGCATTCTGACGGGCATCTCGCAATTCAAAGGGAAGGTCCACATTGAGCTGTGCCAACCCATTACGCGTGAGGACCTTATGGTCTTTGACAACAGCACCTCGGGCGAGTTCAATCGTCAGGTGGCAGAGCTTCTTGACGAACGCATCTGCAGGGCATATCGCCTTACCCCCAACAATTATATTGCCCACGATTTGCGCTATGGCAAGACCGAATTTGCCGACATGTACACGGACGAGCAGAAGGCTGCCTTCCTGAAGCATTGCAGCAAGCTGTCAAAGTACACCGAGGAATGTGATATTGATGCCCTTGTCGATATCTTCCTCGGCATTTATTCCGGACCCGTAGATAGTAAGAAGAAATATGATAAGTAAGATATACGACTATTTGCACAGCCACAAGGCCGTGATGTGGTCTTCGCTCCTGGCCCTGTCCCTCCTTTTCGTGGCCCTTGTGCTCAACCTTTCTTACAAGGAGGATATCAGCGACTTCCTGCCCCTTGGTGACAAGGAAAAGGAAGCGATGAAGGTCTATCAGGACATCTCCGGAGCCAACCGCATGTTCGTCATGTTCGACAATCCCGACGATGCTGACCGCACCGTCGAGGCTATCAATCTCTTCACCGAGACGGTCATGGAGCGCGACACTGCAGGTTGGTGTGCCGATCTCACGGCAACCTTCGACATGGAGCGGCTCTCCGAGGTGAGCGACTTTGTCTACCAGCACGTACCATATTTCCTTACGTCCGCTGACTATGCTCGTATGGACAGTCTGCTCGCTGATCCGCAATTCGTTGACAATCAACTGGAAGCTGACCGTGAGATGCTTATGTTCCCGTCTGGAAACATGCTGACCCAGAACATTGGTCGTGATCCGCTCAACCTCTTCTCTCCCGTGCTGAGCCGCCTGCAGAAGTCGCAGCAACAACTACGTTTCGAGATGTACGACGGCTACATCTTCACGCCCGATATGACACGTGCCGTGGTGATGATGACCTCGCCCTTTGGCAATAGTGAGACGAATATGAACGCACGTCTGCTCACCCTCTTGGAGGGTAGCCTCGAGACCATGAACGAGACTTATCCCGATGTCAAGGCACACGTCGTGGGCGGCCCTCAGATAGCCGTAGGCAATGCAACGCAAATCAAGTACGACAGCATGCTGGCTGTGGCACTCTCCCTGTTGCTCATTGTCTTGCTGCTGGCCAAGTCGTTCAGCAGTTTCCGCAACATCGTCCTCATTGGCCTCTCCATCAGTTGGGGATGGCTCTTTGCGCTGGGCGGCATGTCGCTGCTTCACGACAGCGTGTCCATCATCGTCATTGGTATCTCAAGTGTCATACTGGGCATTGCCGTCAACTATCCCCTTCATCTTGTAGCTCACGTCGACCATCAGCCCGATGTGCGTTCGGCCATCGGAGAGATTGTCACACCCCTGCTGGTGGGCAACATCACCACGGTGGGTGCCTTCATGGCCCTTGTGCCACTCCAGTCGACGGCACTTCGCGACCTGGGCCTGTTTGCCTCTCTGTTGCTTGTCGGCACGATGCTCTTTGTGCTGCTCTATCTGCCTCATTTCATCAAGACGCACAAGCAGGGTGGGGCAGTGGACAATGCCAGCGGCAGCCTGCATGCCGACCAGTCCGCCCAGCCTCACAAGCCAACGTTCATCCAGCGTCTGTCCGGTGTGCAGCTTGAGGCAAACCGCTATGTGGTGGCGGCAGTGGTGGTGTTGACTGTCGTCTTCGGCTATTTCAGCTTCCAAACGGAGTTCGACTCCAACATGTCGAATATCAACTACATGACCGACGAGCAGCGTGCTGACATGGCCTACTTCCAGGAGCTGCTTGAGAAGAGCGGCCAGCAGAACAAGACGCTATATGTGGTGTCCTCGGCCCACGACTACGACGAAGCCCTCACACTGTCATCCTCCCGTCAGGCGGCTATTGACTCGCTTGTTGAGGCCGGCATCATTGAGTCGCATGATGGGGTTTGTTCCTTCATCTGCTCCCAGTCAGAGCAGCAGGAGCGACTTGCTATGTGGAAGGATTTCCTGCAGCGCAACGACAAGTCGTTAAAGCGCCTCAATGAGGTCTCCACGAGCCATGGGTTCAGTGCTGATGCTTTCTGCGCATTTGCGGAACTCACTGCTACCGAATTTTCTCCTCAGCCCTTCTCGTACTTCTCTCCACTCACGTCGATGGTCTTCAGCGGCAACTTCAGTGTGGACGATGAGACACAGCGCCACTCCGTAGTCGACGTGCTTCATGTGAGGAAGGAAATGGCCGAAGAGGTTACTTCCCGTCTGCCCGACACCTTTGACATCGGCACGCTGAACAGTGCGTTGGCCAACAGTCTTTCTGACGACTTCAACTACATCGGCTGGGCGTGTTCTCTTATCGTCTTCTTCTTCCTCTGGTTCTCGTTCCGTCGCATCGAGCTTGCCATCATATCGTTCATACCCATGGCTGTCAGCTGGGTGTGGATTCTGGGCATCATGGGACTGCTGGGCATCAAGTTCAACATTGTCAACATCATCCTGGCCACGTTTATCTTCGGTCAGGGCGACGACTACACCATCTTCATGACCGAGGGTTGTATCAGCGAGTACATCCACAAGAAGCCCGTCCTGGCTTCCTACAAGAACAGCATCATCCTCTCCGCCCTTATCATGTTTGTGGGCATCGGCACGCTCATCGTGGCCAAGCATCCCGCCATGCATTCGCTGGCCGAGGTCACCATCGTGGGCATGTTCTGTGTAGTACTGATGGCTTACCTTATCCCACCCCTGCTCTTCAAGTGGCTCATGAAGGTGTGGCCGGAGCGAATGAATTCATTGTAAACATTACGTAACACGCTGTATGACGACGTTCTTATATCTGCTTGGCAAACTAGTCACTTGGGTGCAGCATCTCATCTGCCTGGCCCTGCTTCTGTGCGCTGTGCTGCCAGTTGCCGCACAGATTCAGTCGCCCGTCATCCATCCCGATCGCACGGTGACGCTCAACTTCACCGTGCCGGAGGCAGACGAAGTCGTGGTCTGTGGCGACATTCCTAACCGTGGCCTCAGACTCACTACGGGTTTCGGCTCCATCCGTTTTCACAACGACATCGAGATGACGCGAAAGAACGACACACTCTGGACATACACGACACAGGCCCTCAAACCTGACATGTATCTCTATTATTATGAGGTGGATGGCGAGGATGATGGCGACTCGCTCGATGTCCGCAATCCCAATGTGGTGCGTGACATCGACAAACTGTTCAGTTTCTTCATTGTGCCGGGCGATACGGCCGACTATTACATCGACTCCCTCGTGCCCCATGGCACTGTGCGCAAGATATGGCATCCCTCTTCCTTGGAACTCACCCCACAGCGACGCATGACTGTCTATACGCCTCCCGGCTACGATACTGACACGCTGCGCCGTTATCCTGTGCTATATCTGTTGCACGGAACGGGGGGCGACGAGGATTCGTGGCAGGATTGCGGTCGCGCCATGCAGATCCTCGACAATATGCTGGCCGGTAAGCTTATCCAGCCGATGATAGTCGTCATGCCAAATGGCGACACTACGGCCGATGCGGCTCCTGATGAGCGCATCCATTTCGAGGATTCCGAACCATCCCATACGCCCCCCACGCAGTATGGTCTCTTCGAAGCTTCCTTTATGCACGATGTGGTGGGCTACGTTGACACACATTATCGTACCCTTCCCGACAAGAAGCATCGAGCCATCGCGGGGCTCTCGCTGGGCGGTTTCCATACGCTTTTTATCACGGTCAATAACCCCAGTTCGTTCGACTACATAGGACTCTTCTCGCCCCAGATAAAGCCTAACGGCAACCCCTTTGCCAAGGCTGGCATTCGCATTGCTGGCGGCATCGCCTCGCAGATACGTCGCCTACGTTCCTCCTTTACGGAGAATGGTTCCGAGGATCGCAGCAGTCTTGTGGATAAGAAGAACGGTCTGAGTCAGTACGACAATCTGGACGGCAAGCTCGATGACCTCTTCGCCTTCCAGCCCAGCCTCTTCTATATGGCGGTGGGACATGACGATTTTGTGCAGCATCCCGTTGACGTGCTGAGCCGAGACCTTACAAAGAAGAGTTACAAACATATTTACCGCAAGACCGAGGGAGGTCACACCTGGAATAATTGGCGACGCTACCTTGTCGACTTCCTGCCGCGTCTCTTCGAGAATACTAAACAAAACCAATAGATATGAAAGAAAAGATACGTGAAATTTTGAGTGAGGTACTCCCCACTGTCGACCTTGATGCCGACTTCCTCTTTACCGAACTCGACTCTATCAGTCTGGCTACCATCCTCATGACCCTGGCTTATCATTATCAGATAGAGCTTGGTGCACTGGATGCTACGCCCAAGAACCTTCGCAACCTCGACTCCATCGTAGAGATGGTGCGTCGGAAACTGAATTGACGCGCAATTACTTCATTCAATCTCCAAATAAGTGACAAGAACCAAACCATGACCCTCGAACAAAGTATAGAACATTTTGCATCACTAACGCCCGACAAGGTGGCCGTAGTCTGTGGCAACGAACAGGCCACGTACGCCCAGCTGTGGGCTGGTATCGGCCAAAGGGCTGAGGAACTGCGCCTGCAAGGCGTGGAGCCTCACCGTCCATACGTCTATCGGGCCAGTCAGGATATTGACTTCCTCCTCACCTACTGTGCAGTACATGTGCTGAGGGCCATTGCCACGCCTCTCGAGACTTCCGTCTCGCAAGAGAAGCTGGAGGAGACGAGCCAGAAGGTACGGTCGTACGACTATGCCGACGATATTGCAGACCTCCTCTTCACCACCGGAACCACGGGCGACGCCAAGGGGGTCATGCTCTCAAGTCAGGCCCTTGTCACCTGTGCGGAGAATTTTATCTATGACCTCCAGTACACGGCCGAGCTCTGCTACATCGTCAGCGGTCCTCTCAATCACATTGCCACCCTCTTCAAGTTGCATCCCATGTTCATGATTGGGGGCACCGTATGCATCCTCGACGGACTGAAGAATCTCAATGCCTTCTATGACGTCTTCCGCCTTCCGTTCAGTAAGTTCGCCACCTTTCTCGTTCCGGCCAGTATACGCATGCTCATGCAGTTCTCCTACAAGGAACTCTGTGAACAAGCCTCGCGCATCGACTTCATCGAGACGGGAGCGGCTCCCATCACGCACCATGACATGCAGCGTCTGGCCGAGGCTTTGCCCCACTCGCGTCTCTACAATACCTATGGTGGTACCGAAATAGGAGCCGTGTGTACGTATAATTTCAATGACGGACGCTACATGGAAGGATGTATCGGGCGTCCCATGCACCATTCGCAGGTCACCATAGCCCCCGATGGTCATGTCGTCGTTGCCGGCCCCACCATCATGAGTGGATACGTTGGCGAACCGGAGGCTTCGGCACGCATCCTCCAGCCCGATGGCATCCACAGCAGCGACCTGGGCTATGTGGACGAGGAGGGCATGATACACCTCACCGGTCGCCGCGGTCACGTCATCAACATCGGTGGCTTCAAGGTGGATCCCTTCGAGGTGGAGAGTGCGGCATCTGCTTACCCTGGACTCAAGGATTGCATTTGCATCCCCGCCACGCATCCCGTCATCGGCACCGTACTCAAGTTCCTTGTGGTTCTCGATGACTCTCTCACGCTCGACAAGCGACATCTGGCTCTCTTTCTCAAGGAACATCTCGAGCAGTACAAGGTGCCCACACTCTACGAACAGGTTGACAAGGTGCAGCGAACCTATAACGGAAAATTGGATAGAAAATTCTACGAACAATGATAGCTACCATTAAAGACAATGCGGAAGAGATGTTCCCACTGGTCGATGCCGACGGACACATCATCGGAGCAGCCACTCGCGGCGAGTGCCACGATGGCAGCAAGAAGCTCCACCCTGTAGTTCACCTTCATGTCTTCAATTCTGCCGGCGAACTCTACCTCCAAAAGCGTCCGGAGTGGAAGGATATCCAGCCCGGGCGGTGGGACACGGCCGTGGGGGGACACATCGACCTGGGCGAGAATGTGGACATGGCTCTGCACCGAGAGGCACAGGAGGAACTGGGCATTACCTTTGAGACAGCCGAAGCCCTCACCCCCTACGTCTTCGAGAGCGATCGTGAGCGCGAACTCGTCTATCCCTTCCGCCTCACCTACGATGCTCCTGTCATGCCCAGTGCTGAGACGGATGGAGGGCGTTTCTGGTCGCCAGCCGAACTGGCGGACTCCATGGGCAAGGGTGTCTTCACGCCCAACTTCGAGAGCGAGTATCAGCGACTCTTCGGGGCTGTCAGCGTGGCATCGTGACTCTGAAAATTGATTTTTTTAGGGAATGATATACTATTAGGCATTGAGCAGTAATGTCATCCCGACGACGGGACTTTTGACTTGATCATTCCCTGACAGACGGCTTCAGTTCGCATTCCTAAAATTGTGGTGGAGTGCCAACCCATTGAGGCAAGCTTCTTCTTGACTTCGATGTCATGCTCCTGATTGCGCCTTATTTTCCTCACCCAGAATTCCCTATTTGTCTTCGGAATCTTGCAGCACTCAGAACTTTGCAGCGTTGCGTAATCGTCACTTTTCACTTTTATCTCTTCACTCTTCACTTCGAGCGGAGCGAGACCATGCCCGTGCCAGAAGCAACCATTCACAAAGATACAGGTTCTATGAAGTAGCAGTTGCCAGAGAGTAGTGATTTTACATAATAGAAGCTGTTGTCGGCAACTACAGAAAGCTGTCCGTCTGCAAAGGCAAGGCTTTCCAATGCGTACTTGGGTTTCATGGCAGGCATCTTCTTCAGTTTCTTGCCATCTGTCTTGGGAGCGACATTTTCTTTCTTCGCAGGAGATTCAGCTGAATCGGCAACTTGTTCTACCTTTGTTGCATGCCGTTCCTTCTGAACTTCCTCTGCCTCAATGTCCTCTATTTCCTCTGCGTCATATTCAGCTGCATTATCGGCCTCCTGAATCAACAGCATATCTTCATCGCCCTCGCTCAGGTCGGGTTCTTCGTACATGAACTCGCCCCATCCGCTTCCTCTGATTCCTTTCGGAGATTCGTCAACCTCCTGACCATTGAAGTGTGCTCTCCAATGTCTGTTGGCATCAGGAAGACCGAAACGCGAGTACATACCCACATTATCCAGTATGATGCACTTCTGCTTGCCCTCGGCTTTGCGCAATCCACGTCCCACCTGCTGGATGTACATCGTTAGCGAACGTGTAGGTCGAGCTAGCTGAATGAACTCAATGTCCGGACAGTCAAAGCCTTCTGAAAAGATATTCACATTCACGATGATGTCTATCTTGCCGGTCTTGAAGTCTTCCACATACTGCTTGCGGAGAGCCGAAGGAGTCGTGTCATCAATATCTACAATACGCACACCCAACCTGCGGAAATCCTCACAGATATTGGCACTGTGCTGTTTGTTGATGCTGTAGATGATACCCTTCTTGCCCCATGCCAGCTTTTGGTAACTCTTTACCAACTGAGCACGTATGTGTCCCAGGTCCATCGTGTCAATCAGAGCGTGCTCATCATAGTCGCCCCATTGATCAAACTTACGTATGCCATTGATAGCACCTTGCACACAGCTGTTGGGCTTCAGCGAATAGTAGTTGTAGGGAGCAAGATAACCTTGCTTGATGAACTTCTTGACAGGTTGCGTCAGAATGAGTCGGTCGAAGATTCTGCGGAATCCCGAGTGATTCATGCGCCATGGTGTTGCGGTCACACCAAGGAATCGGGCTTTTGGGAACATCTTCCACAGCTTCCTGTACGTGGTAGCCATGGCATGATGCGCTTCGTCTATGATAACGAAATGGATGCGGTCACGCAATCGTTCCACATCACCCTCGTTCGCTTTATGCGTGATTGTCTGGATAGATGCCACTAAAAGTGGGACTTGGGTGTTATTTAACGTGTTGATAATCAGCTAAACGTAAATGAGAAAAATTGCTGATGTTCCCAACGTGTTCCCGAGATTTTGACGTTAACGGAATTTAGTTTTTTAACGTCCGTTGGAGGTGGTTAGCGTTCAAAAACGCGTATTCAAAGAACTAAAAATGATGCCCTAAATTAGGTTCTGGTTTTGTGGGCAAAATTAAATCAAGTGAAAGTGTTAGAACTCACATCTAACTGAATGCAAAGGTACACATTTTTTCCGAAATAAAAGAAAAGTTTCCCAAGAATCTGCTTT
>JAZLFZ010000006.1:0-8872 GCA_045616065.1 Bacteroidaceae bacterium
CAATCTGTAATTTGGTTGAACGCAAAGACGCAAAGACGCAAAGTTTTTAATGGATTTAGAGGCAAAAAAAGAAATAATCTTTGCGTCTCTGCGTCTTTGCGTTATAAATTGAAAACACGTTGACTTTTTACAGTGGACTCATTATATTGTATTTGTAACAGCAATTTGTCTATCACTTGCTGATTGTGTTGGCCAAGCCGAGACACAACTCGGCTATCGACTTCACGTCACCTGCGTCGAACTCGTTGTCATCGTTCACGTCAGAGACGTACGGATCGATATCAGTAATCTCACCATGGATGAGCAGGTCGACGAGAGCCGTCAGGTCGGAGAGGCTGATGCGATGGTCGTGATTAATGTCGCCTTCATCGAAGTTTTCGAGCTTTCCCACGACATCGGTGAAGCGCCTCCAGATTGAATTTTCCGTGTATTCGGCAGCCATGTCCTTCAGTACGTGCAGCTTCACGTGTTTAAGCTTGCTACTATTACTATTAATAGAGTTTGTCTTTAGAGTGGGCACACTGGTACCGAAGCAATACAAGTCCGTAAAGCCCGGCTGCTCGAAAACGCTCGAAAACGCATTAGCTCCCACCGTCTTGATGTTCTTGGGCAACTTGAGCGTAGTGATGTTTTGGCAATAATAGAAAGCCTTTTCGGCCACCGTCTGCACCTTCTTGTGCACAATGATGTCGCCGGCCTTGGGCTTGGGGCAGTAGTGGATGGTCTTGAAATCCTTGGCATAGACCATCTCGCCCAGCACGGTGTACGTTGAATTGTTCTTGTCGATGACGATGGTGGCCAGTTTGTCGGTGCCCTCGAAAGCCGATGTCCAGTCCACGGAAGTGACGCCACTATGCAGATAAATGGCTTCGAGCGAACTGCATGTTAAGAACGCCTTAGAGGGAATTGCAGTAAGGCTCTCGGGGATGTTGACTTGGGTGAGTGCTTTACATTCGTGGAAGATACTCGTACCGATTGACTGCAGGTTCTCAGACAGCACCACCTTCTCCAGATTCCAGTCATACTCGAACACACGTTGTCCCATCTTTGTTACTGAGTTGGGCACCACCACGGTTGTCAATGCCTTGCAACCGCTGAAGGCAAGAGTTCCGATTTCCGTTACCGTCCCGGGAATGTCGATTGCCTTCAGTTTCTCGCAATTGTTGAACATATTTGATGGTATCAACGAAATTCCATCTGGCAGTTCAACCTCCTCCAGGCTGACGCAATTCTCCATGGCCTTTGTTCCGAATTCCTTTACGCTATTTGGAAAACTGATCGTCCTCAATGCAGAACAATTTGCGAATGCTTCAACTGACACCTTCAGGATGGACGAGGGAATCGTCACACTTGTCAATCCATCGCACTTATAGAACGCCTGATTGCCAATCTCCGTTACACGAAGTGTCTGGCCGTTGTAGGTCACTGTCTCCGGTATGACCACGTCACCCGAGTAAGACGCATAGTTCTTATCCTTGAAAGTTATGGAACACTCATCAGGTTTTGAGCTGTTTGGCCAATAGTAATAGCCGTCCACTTCAAACACTTGTGCCCACGCACTGTTTGCTGCGAAGAAGCATAAGAGTAAAAGAGTCAAGTTTTTCAAATTGTTTGTCATAGCGTTGTTCATTTTATGTTGTTAATAAGTGAATACACTGATTTGCACTTTTACATATTAAACTGATTTGCACTTTTACATATTAATAAAATATGTGGCGACAAAGATAGTAATTTAATGTGAAAAGTATGCACTTTTGGCAAGAATAACTAACAAAACGCATCGAAATTTTACATTTCAGTGCCAAAACTTGTACAAATGAAGAAAACTTTATACCTTTGAACGCAAATGAAGAATGTACGAAGACATGGAACTGCCAGATGACTTTTGTACGATGATGCGCCAGCAGTATGGCGACGAGATGGCCGAGAGACTCTTTGAGGGACTCTCGCAGGAACCATCCGTGTCCATACGACTGAACCCCAAGAAAATCCACAATTTACAATTCATAATCCATAATCCTGAACTCGAAAAGGTCCCTTGGTGTCCCGACGCCTACTACCTGCCCGAGCGTCCCGCCTTCACCTTCGACCCGCTCTTCCATGCCGGTGTCTACTACGTGCAGGAGGCGTCGTCGATGTACCTGGCCGAGGTGCTCAGACGTCACTTCCGCCCCACCGCCTCGGGTGCAGCCCTCGACCTCTGCGCGGCCCCCGGTGGCAAGTCGACCCTGCTGCGCAGCCAGCTGCCCGACGACTGGTTGCTGGTGAGCAACGAACCCATGCCGAAGCGTGCCCATGTGCTGGCGGAGAACATGACGAAGTGGGGGCACCCGAACAGCATCGTCACCCAGAACTACCCCGCCGACTTCGCCCCCCTGGTCAACCAATTTGACCTCCTCGTCACCGACGTGCCCTGTTCGGGCGAAGGCATGTTCCGCAAGGACGAGGGAGCCATACGCGACTGGAGCCTGGAGAACGTAGCGCTGTGCTGGCAGCGTCAGCGCGACATCCTCGCCGACATCTGGCCCACGCTGAAACCCGGAGGCCTGCTCGTCTACAGCACCTGTACGTTCAACCACTTCGAGGACGAAGACAACGTGGGCTGGATAGCCCGGACGCTGGGGGGAGAAGTGCTCGAACAACGTCACTTCCTGCCCGGACGCGACAAGGGCGAGGGCTTCTTCATTGCAGCGATACGAAAGGCAGAAAATCCCGACTTCATCGGGAAAGACACCGACATCGAACGAATGAAGAACAAACTCGTCCACGGCCTGCACGTCCTGCACAGCGGCATCCCCGCCCCCACGCAGAAAGGCAAGGACCTCGTGCCCTCGCACGCCCTGGCCATGAGCACGGAGCACCTCAGCGACACGTCCTACCCCTCCTGCGAACTCACCTACGAGGAGGCCCTCGCCTATCTGCGCCACGAGGTGCTGCGCATCGAGGCTCCCAGAGGCATCGTGCGCGTCACCTTCAAGGGCATCCCGCTCGGCTTCGTCAAGAACATTGGCAACCGCGCCAACAACCTCTATCCGCAGGAATGGCGCATCCGCACCACCTACACCACCCCCTTCAGCCTGCCCCCCTAAGCAAGGGGCCTGCACGACGGGCACGCACTGGGAGGTTCCCACTCGTGCTTATCAGTAACGTCTTAACTCCTCAGCGACGAAGGAGCGATGACTTCTCAACCCCTCAAAGTTTCAAGAATTCGAAGAACTGGCGAAACTTGAATCAAGAAGACCTATACAATCACCTAAAAGAAAAATCAACAATGAAGAGAATCATGCTAATGCTGGCAATTTTAGCCAGCACGTTGGCTGCCATGGCGGCTGGCGACATTCGCAAAGTGGACAATGTATGGTACGAGATTACGGACAAGTCCTCCGACACCTGGAAGGCTAAGGTCGTGGCCCCGACAGACGGAAGCGGAAGCTACAAGGGCGACATCGTGATAAAGGGAACCTTCATGGCTTACCAGGACCCCTTGTCTCACGACGTGCAAGTGAGGGGCATCGATGCCAACGCCTTTCAGGGTGCCCAGGATCTGACATCCGTCACCCTGCCTGCGGTCAGCTATTACCTGGACATTCCCGACGAGGCCTTCAACGGCTGCATCTCGCTGCAGTCCTTCAAGGGCGGCAAGCTGGACTACTATCACGGCAGCAGCCTCGACGGAGTGCTGTACCGCGGCAGCAACACGCTGAAGCGCTACCCACCAGCCCGTGCGCACACCGAGTTCACCGCCCCGAGTGCCACCTCGTTTGTCAGCCCGTACGCCTTCCAGGGCTGTCAGAATATCGAGACCATCACGCTGCCCAACGAAACGCGCACGATAGGCCATCACGCCTTCCAGGATTGCGAGAACCTGGCCTCGATGGAACTGCCCCAAAGGTATCTCAAATCCATCGAGAACGGAACCTTCCAGAACTGCGACGCGCTGTACAAGCTGAACCTGCCCTACGGCATCGAGACGATAGGCCAATACGCCTTTGCCTACTGCGACCGTCTGCAGGAAATCTACATGGGTGGCAAACTGACCAGCGTGGATACAGGCAGTGCGTTTGACGGTTGCCTCATGCTGACCACCATCTACGTCCGGGAGGACCCGAGCTATTGCAGCCAGGACGGTGTGCTCTTCAGCAAGGACGCCACCGCGCTGCTGCGTTACCCCGAAGGCAAGGAGGGTGACTACCGCATACCCAACACCGTGAACATAATCGGTAAATACGCCTTCATGAACAGTCAGCATCTGAGGACGCTTGAGATGCCCTCGACGATAAGCGAAATTCAGGAGGGAGCCTTCAACGAGTGCAGCTATCTGACCAACCTACGCATACCCTCCTCTGTCACCACCATCGGCGACTATGCGTTTTCTAACTGTCCCTCACTGACTGAAATAGAGATTCCGAAGAGCGTGAAAAGTATCGGCCAGAGAGCGTTCTCTTATTGCAGCGGACTGGTAAAGCTCACCCTTCCCAGTTCGGCTCCCTCTATTGGCGAAGATGCCTTCGCATGTTGCGACGCACTGAAAAGCATCTACAACTACGACGACAACATCAGCTCGTCAGACTACAAAGTATCAATGTACGCTTTCGGCGCACTCTATGCCCCCGTCTTCAGCAACGCCACCCTGTACGTTACGAGCACAGTGGACATAGACTTACTGAAATATCTGAAAAAAGAATCGTTGGACTGCCCCGTGGTATGGGCATACTTCAAGAACATCAAGAACATGGAGGAGGGCGACACGGACGAGCGCTGCCTGACGCCCCACCTCAGCATGGAGGATGGCAGGCTGGTCTTCTATCCCGTCACGCCATACTCCGAGGTGGTGGTCAAATACCATATAGACACGCCCAAGACCGTCTGGGATGACAATCGTGGCGGATACATCATAGAGCGCCCCACGGAATACAGGATTGCCGCATACGCCAAGTGCAAGGGCTACAAGGATTCGGACGTCATCTACGTCACGGTCAAGACACACGGTCCCGACATGAACGGCGACGGCAAGGTGACGGTGGCCGACATTACCGAGATCATTGACAATTACATTCTCAAGGAAGAATAGTCGCAGGGGGGGAGAAAATCACAGTCTGTGTTTTCTCCTGCCAAAGGACGGGCGGTCAAAAAGCAGGACAAATTCCTGCACGATTTTCTGCTCTTCCAGCAACGGCGACGGTGACGTTCCGATGCTTTTCGGGGCAAAAAGGGCCGTTTTCGGAGTGACGCAACATGTTTTAGCGTGCGACGCTGCGTGTCTGGACATAACACGCAGCGTCTTTTTTTTTGTAACGCAGCGTCTCACGGCGGGAGACGCTGCGTCAAAACGCCCTTTTTTTAGCGTTTCGAGGCAAGTTCACGCAGGGTAGGACTCCTAAACCACTGATTATCAACGATGCGCTCCTTGGCTCATACGCAAGCCACTTTGCCGGAGCTGAACAATAACGCAAGGAGAAAGGCCAATAACTTGTATATTCCTTTACAAGCAGATGGAACACGCGCACATTATGGCTTTATCCGAAAGTATTGGAGAACGGCCAAAAAATTGTCTTTTGCGTAAGTTTTATCGGCAAGTTTTTAGTTGCAAAACCACGGAAAAGTACCGTTTTTTGCCGATACCGGCAAGAAAAAGGCGAAAAAACAAAAAAAAGTTGTATTTTTGTGAACGATTACCAAACTTGTGTGTATGCAATAGTGAGAGCGCCTCAAACAATTCATAATTCATAATGCATAATTCATAATTGGCTGCGCAGTCCCAAACGACTAAACAACTAATTTCCCAAACGACTAAACAAAATGAAAAGGACAATCATTATAGCCATCGCACTCTTGTGCTGCACACTGGGTTTTGCACAAAGCAACATCACCGAAGCAGAGACCATCGTGTCGTTTGTAGAAAACGGTTACCCTAATGAGCCGGAGTGGTATGGCGCACAGGCTCTGGCCTGGCAGAAGAAGGTGGACGAGAACCCGAAGGACCAATGGGCATGGCGCAACCTGTTCCGCGCCACCTATTATTATGATCAGTTTGCGGATGGTTTTGGCGACGACCAGGATGAGTCCAAGACGGCCGACGTAATCCGAAAGATGGAAGCTACGCTGCCCGACAGCTACGTGCTCAATCTCTGCAAGGGACGCTTCTGCCTGACTACCGACTCGGCTGCCAGACGTGGCGACAACATTCTCCGTGCCATCGAACTGATGCCCGAGGATGCCAACGCCGAGGACGTTGACTACCTGGCTTGCCGCCTGTGGGTAACTGACCCAGAGAACCCTCTGCTTGCCGAGCTGAACAAGCGCACCTACGAGAGTGGCTACTTACCCGAGCGCATCCTCCGCTACAACTGGAACATGCTGAGCAGCATGCAGCCGGGGGCCATCTACTTTGCCAACGGCGACGCCGTCACCGCACCCATGAAGATGCTGCAGGATGCCCTTGGCGAACGAACGGACGTGACCGTCATCCCGATGTCTTATCTCTATGTCGAGAAGTTCCGCGACGTCCTCTTCAAGCGTCTCGGTATCAAGCCTATGGTGGTTGACTGGAACGACTACTACCAGCGTGACGGCGACTGGGGCAAGCAGTTCTATGCCGACATGATGATGTACCTCATCCGCGAGAGCAAGCGTCCCGCTTACTTCTCCACCGACGTCCTCTCGCATGCCGACCTCAACAAGGACAGCATCTACAACGAGGGCATCCTGCTGAAGTGGAGCGACCATCAGTACGACAACTTTGGCGTGGCCATGCGCAACGCAAAGGAGGTCTATCACCTTGAATATCTGGCAGAACCCGACCTGCATCCCAACAAGTGGAAGACGAGCTCGATGCTCGACATAAACCATGTGACGCTGCTCGCCGAACTCGTGCCCAAACTCTGGAAGAATGGCGACAAGAGCGAGGCAAACCGCCTGTACGCCATCTTGGAGAAGTGTCTGGACAGATATCCAGAGGACGACATGCTCAAGGAATTTCTGCAGGAATCCATGCAAAACGTGAAGAAAAGTATATCGAACGGCTCGGCGAAATGAAAATCTCACTTTTCAAAACAACAGGCTCGCTCACGGACGAACAGTTGATGGAGCGCGTCTCCGGCAAGGACGACGAAAGGGCTTACGACGAGCTCTATCGTCGTCATGCCCGTCGCCTCATGGGCTTCTTCCTTCGCCAACTGAACCACGACGAAGCCCTCGCTGCCGACCTCACGCAAGACACCTTCCTGCGCGTCTGGGCCAACCGCAATAACTACGCATCGAACGTTGCAACTCTACATTTTGCCCGTAGGCAAAAGTCCCCTTGGGGGGAGGGCGGGGGGAGAGGCTTCTCCCCCTGGCTCTTCGCCATTGCCTATAACCTCTGCAAGAACCGCTATCGTCACCTCGCCTACGAACAAGCCTACGAGCAAGAAGTCAAGCAAAGCGAGCAAGAAGCCGAGGACAACACCTTCGACATGCAACTGGACCGTGAGACTTTCGACCGCATCCTGCAAGCCCAGCTGGCTAAGCTGTCGCCTGACCAGCGCCTCCTCTTCTCCCTGCGCTTCGAGGAGGACCTCAGCGTACCGCAGATAGCAAGCATCATCGGCATCCCCGAAGGCACAGTCAAATCGCGCTTGTACAACCTAACTCACCATCTCAAACAGAAACTACAACATTATGACAAACTTTGAAGATCTTCTCCGCGAATCAGCACAGCGAAATAAAGCGAAAGAGAACGCACAACTGCGCGTCCCCAAGAATCCGATGATCAATCGCCGCACCTACTGGGGCTGGATTGCCGCTCCCGTGGCAGCCGTCATCGGCATCATTGTCGGTCTTTCGTTGCCCCTGTTGATGGGCAGTAATGCACCCGAAGTGCAGTATGTCTACGCCACCGACACCATCCGTGTCGACCGACCCGTCCACGACACACTCTACCTCACCCAAACCATCGAGAAGGAGAAGGTGGTGGAGAAGGTCAAGTACGTGAACCGTCCTGCAACACAGGCTACCCACGATGCTTCTGCCTCCCTCTCCCCCACCTGCACCTCCATCCAGTGCGACGGCATCAACTACTCGATGCTGGTAAGCAACTGACGCACGAAAAAAGGGCTCCCCATCCATTCCGGTAGGATGAAGAGCCCCACGAATTTAGGTAATGGGTACCGACATCAATAATCGGCATTCTGCGGGTCGAACTCGGTCCACCCACGCAGCCAGTCGTCCTGGGTGGAGAAGGCACCGACGTAGGCGGTCGGCTCGAACCACGAAGAGAGCAGGGGATCGGTGAAGCTGGCACCGCTGAGGGCGGGAGAGCCAGCCTGTGGTACGTAGTTGGCACCGGCATAGACTCCAGCGCCCAACCGGAGCTCGTCGATGGTGGACAGGATGCGGTTGCCAGGCTGAGCCTTGAAGAAGGTGGTGCTGTCAGGGTCGCACGGACAAGGTCCGTTGACCCAGGCCTGGGTCAAGGCGACCTGTCCCTGCTTGTGACCCTCCATCAGGGTATTGACCCAATGACAAAATACGCAAAAATCGCAGCATAATGAAGAAAATGTCGCAAACTTCTTGCCACTTCCACAAAGAATGATTACCTTTGCAGTATCCAAGGAATGGACGATGGTGAAACTTTACACTGTTGTTCTGCCTGCAGAACGCATGCAAATATGGACTAAGAAACTAACATCGCTGGTCTGAAAAGCGGTAGTACTATATAAGACGCACAAAATGACCCAGTATTGGTAGCAATGTCTTCTTAAACTGAACATAATAATAACATATAAAACCACTAAACGCCAATGAAATAGATGAACTTGCAATGACAGAACAACCCAAGGGGCAGCACACCAATCGTGCGATCTGCCCCATGAGCTAAACAATGCGCTTATCC
>JAZLFZ010000007.1:0-40416 GCA_045616065.1 Bacteroidaceae bacterium
AATCAATTGTACGCCTTCTTTTTTAGGAGGTCGTCGCTACGCTCCTCAAAATCAAACTCAAAATAGTTTCTAAAAATCTCCACTCAAAATTCCAGATGACTCATAAAAATCATCACTCCAAATCTCAGAAGAACCATAAGTGATGATTAAAAATGGAGATAATATACAATTAGGCACAGGGGGTGTCATTCTGAGCGTAGCGGCTTTTCCAAATGTTGTTGCTCGGTGAATACTTGGTGCAGAGTTGGTGAGGGGCTGGATAATCCCTTCACTGCCATGACGTGCATAATGTCTGTTGAATATGATGGCGTAGTGAAGGGGGGTGAGGGGGTTGGCGCGAGAAGGTGTTTCCTTGCTGGATTTATCTCCAGAAGTTGGCGATCCAGTTGGTGAAGCGCTTGAGGAAATAGGTGGGGAGGAAGATGAGGAAGAGGTAGAGGTAGGACGTGAACTTGGAGTAGCCGAAGACGTGCTGGTAGACCTTGGCGTTGTAGGAGAGGAGGCGGAGCTTCTTGCGGCTGATGCCCTGCTGGGTCTTGCGGTAGATGGCGAGTGGCTCGATCATGCCGTATGCCTTGCCGCACTTCTGGAGGATGGTGAGGAAGAGGGCCCAGTCCTGGCGCTTGCGTATGGTGGGCATGAAGAACTTGCCGTAGGGACGTGTGTCGTAGATGGCTGTGAGGCAGCCTATCTTGTTGTCGTGCTTCATGTGGGTGAGCGAGAGGGTGGAGGGGGCGATGACGATGCCCTTGTGCTCGTCGTTCTCGCCGCAGATGAGGTAGCTGCAGAAGCAGAGGCAGCAGTCGTGCTTCTGCATGAACTCGAGCTGCTTCTCGAGCTTGTCGGGCATCCATCGGTCATCGCTGTCGCAGAAGGCGATGTAGCGTCCGCGCGCTTCCTTGATGCTGTTGTTGCGTGCGTAGCCGGGTCCGTTGTTCTCGGGCAGGAGGAAGATGCGTACGCGCTTGTCGCGTGCGGCATACTCCTTGAGGAGTTCGATGGTCTCGGGGTCGGTGGAGTGGTCGTCGGAGATGAGCAGCTCGAGGTTCTGGTAGGTCTGGCAGAGTATACTATCGATGCTTGCGCCAATAAATCTACTGGCGTTATAGGAGGGCATTATGACAGATACGAGCTCTTTTTCCATCCGTTTTTGTGACTAATTGGTTGCAAAGGTACGAATAAATGTGCTATTGGCCAAATATTTGTCAGTATTTGCGGAAAATTAGTATGTCTTGTGGCGTGGAGAGGACAAGTTTTTCGGAATTGAGCACGTCGATGTGGAAGCGTCCGTCGGCTGGGACACCGAAGTCGTGGAGGTCGCTGTAGTGGCAGACGGAGTCCTTCTTGTTGACAACGGTGCCGATGACGAGTGAGTCGGCGGTGTGGCGGAAGGATGCAAAATAGCTGTAGCGTGCATCGTGCGTGGCATCCTGGAACTGTATGTCCTCGCGGTGTATGCAGTAGTAAAGCTTGCGCGGATTGGGGACGGTGGGATCGTCGTAGATGTTGTTGGCCACGAGCGAGTCAATCTGTCCGGTGGCGTGGCTGCGTGTGTTCCACTGGGTGAGCTGCCATACGCCTCCGAGATGACCGTTGTTCTCGTGGAAGTCCTCACAGGAGAGGGTGAGGATGGTCAGCAGTGCGATGGGGAGGAGTTGTTTCATGTCCGTTTTCTTTTAGCCAAATAACCTGATAACCTGATAACCTTAAATCCTTACAGCCTTGGTCCTACTTCGACTTGTTAATCCAGCCTGCGTAGGAGAGGGAGAGGAGGGCGCCTTTGTTGCTGCCAAGAAGGGAACCGAAGTCCTGGGCGTAGCTGGCAGTGAGGGAGAGGCCCTTGACCTGATGGGGGCGGTAGGTGGCCTCGACGAGCAGGAAGTGGGCCGGGGTGGGTTCCTGACGTGGTTTCGGGTAGGTGCCAAAGCTCTTCTCGTAGGTGTAGAGTGCGCGGTAGGCCACGTCGGAGTGAGGCTGTCCGCTGATGCCGACATGGCAGGCTGTGAGACGTGAGTCGGTGGGTTCGAGGTGGCCGTCGGTGCGGTAGATGGGTGAGAGGATGAGGGGCGTGCCCATCATGAAGCCTGCGTGCTGGTAGCTGCCGTAGAGTCCGTGGTGGTAGTAGTTGTCCACGCCACCGATGGGGCGTATGTGCTGGCTGGTGTTGACGAATACGGCACCCGACTGGTCGGTGGTGCGCTGGTGTTCGAGTACGATGGTGGAGAGGATGGGGTTCTTGGGCAGGTTGAATTCTGCTCCCCAAAGGAAGTCCTTCCAGTCGAAATCCCAGCCCATCTGGCTGTGGTCTTCAAAGAAATGCTCGCCATAGAGGGAGGCCATCCATCCGTGGCCGTGGTAGTCGAGCCTCACCTGGTAGGAGCCCACTTGGTTGCCCATGACGTTGGGGTTGTCGCCATCTGTTACGTCGCTGCCTGTGGGGATGAAGGCTTGCAGGTACTCCTTCACGCCGGCGGGCATGTCGTAGCCTCCGTCGGGACGATTCGTGATGCCACGATTCCAGACGGTACCGCCAAACTGGCACACCATTTCGGCTCCACCGGTGAATACGAGCGGGAACTGGTCGAGGTTTCCTACCCGCATGAAGCCTGCTTTGCTGTGATAGCGCGAGTTGGCGGTGAAGATGGCTCCGCGCACTCCGTGGTTGAAGTCGCGCTGCCAGCGGTTGTCGGTGTACCATCCGTAGGCAGCGTGTCCCTTGAGCGACACCCAGTGACGGGTGCCGGGAATGGCGAAGAAGTCGGAGGTCTCGAGGCGTACCTGTGGCAGGGGCCGTGCGTTGGTGCCGAGCACCATGCTGCCGGAGGTAAGTGCGTCGTTCTTCAGCTCGGAGTGTCGCTCCTTCTGTCCGAGCGAGAGCCTCACCTTCTGGTAGGCGAACTCGGCATAGAGCTGCTGTGTGACGAACTTTCTGTCCCAACCGAAGGGGACGACGAGGTCAGCTCCGTAGCCGATGCGCCACAGGCGCAGGCTGTCGGCCTCGGTGCTGCGACGGATGGCGGCGCGCAGGTAGCCTCCGTTGTTGGTGGCCGAGGCGAGTCCGAAGCGGTTGGCCATTTGCCAGAAGGGGGTGTGATCGCCCTCTCCGAACTGTCCTTGTGCGGTGGCCTGGTATTCGATGTCCTCTCCTAGTCGGGAAATCTGTGCGCTGAGGGTCGTAGAGCACAGGAGTGTGAGTATTGTCAGTGCGTGTTTGTTCATAGCAGGGGGATGGATAGCACTGTATACATTATATAATAATATAAAGCATTGTCATGTGTTGCGCGGACACTGCGGTCCGGCAGAATTTATTTCTCGGTATGGTTCTTGCCCTTGTGCTCGTTCTCCTTCTGGACGTAGTTGCCGTAGACGCCATAGTGACCGTAGTGACCGTAGTGGCCATAGCGCCCGTAGCTGTACCTGCCATACTTGCCATACTTGCCATAGCCGTAGTAGTAACCGTACTTCTTCTTGCGGATGTCTATGCCGTTGAGCGCGAGTGACATCTTGGGCAGTTTCTCATCGTCCTTGAGTGTGTTGATGAGGTTGAAGTTGGCCTTGGGCGTGTAGTCGGCACGGCAGACGAAGATGGTGACGTCGGCCAGTCGTCCGAGTTCGAGTGTGTCGCTGACAAGGCCTACGGGCGGTGTGTCGAGTAGGACGACGTCGTACTTGTCGCGCAGATAGTTGATGGCATCGTCGAGACGCTTGCGGGCAATCAGCTCGCTGGGGTTGGGCGGTATGATGCCGGCAGGAAGTACGTCGAGGTTGCTGTTGATGACACCATGGAAGATCTGTTCCTCGAGGACGTCGAAGCCGCATGCCTCGTTGGCCAGGAAGTTGGTGATGCCGCTCTTGTTGCTGGGCAGCTTGAAGAGGCGTACGAGCTGTGGCTTGCGGATGTCGAGGCCGATGACGAGCACCTTCTTGCCCAGCAGGGCGTAGGACATGGCCAGGTTGGTGCAGACGAAGGTCTTGCCCTCTCCGGGAATGGAGGAGGTGCAGAGGATGACCTTCTCGTTCTCCTGCATGATGAAACGCATGTTGGTGCGCAAACCGCGGAAGGCCTCCTCCATGGAGTTGTTGCTGTTCTCCTCCACGACAATCGACCGTTCGCCTTCCTTCAAGTTGGGCGAGAGGGGTATGTCGGCCAGGATGGAGAGCGAGGTGATCTTCTCTATGTCGTTTCGTCCCTCAATCTTGTAGCGCAGCAGCTGTATGAGGTAGAAGATGCCTATGGGCAGGCCGAAGCCGATGAGTAGGGCGATGAGCCAGATTATATTGTTGCGTGGTGACACCTGTTGTCCCATCAGCGGTTCGTCAATCCACTTGGCCTTGGTGGCGGTGGAGGCCAGTGAGATGAGGTTGTCCTCGCGCTTCTGCAAGAGGGTGAGGTAGAGGCCTACCTGGATTTCCTGATGTCGTCCTATGTCGTTGAGGATGCGCTCCTGGGTGGGAGTGCGTGAGATGCGTCCGGAGAACATGGCCAGCTGGCTGTCGATGCTTCGCTTCTGTACCAGCAGGTCGGAGTTGATCTTGCGCAGCGACTGTGCCACGGCTCCGTGGAGCTGCTGTATGTCGTCGGCCAGTTTAGTGATGACGGGGTTGTTCTCGGCACCCGACTTGGCAAGCCGGTTGTACTGCTGGAGTGCCTCGTTGTACTTGCTGATCTGTGCGTTGACGAGCGGGTCGCTGATGCCGAGGTTGGCGGGTATGACCTGGTTCTCGTTGGCGGGGTTGTTGATGTAGTCGTTGAGCGAGCGGGCCAGGGTGATTTGTGTCTCAATCTCCACCTGCTCCTTCTGGTAGTTTGTGGTGTTGGCCAGTGCGTTGGTGGCGTCGTTGGAGAGGTTGATGAGGTCGTTCTCCTTCTTGTACTGCTCGAGGTTGGCTTCGGTGTTGCTCAGCTCGCCACCGATCTCCTCGATGCGCTCGTTGATGAACTCCTTGGTCTTGCTGGCCACCTCGTTCTTGTCCTGGTTGGCATCCTCGTTATAGCTCTTCATCAACTGGGTGAGGTAGTCGAGCGCACGCTGGGGCTCGGAATCGGTGAGGCCCAGCACGGCTACAGTCGTGGTCTTGCTGCTGGCCTGTGCTGCCAACTTGGCCGAGTATATGCTTCCGGCTGTCTTCGTGGGCACGATCTGTACCTTGATGGGTATGTCGAAGTTGCTGACATCGCTGTTGCGCTCAAAGAAGAAGGTGCCGATAGAGGTGGAGATGGAGGCGGGCAGTTTGCGTACGTTCTCCTCCTTGACGATGGGTGCCTTGGGGTTGCTGCTTTGTATCTCTATCCTGGCATGGAAGCCCATGCCGTTGGGCGTGAGCGACATGCGTACGTTCTTCTTCAATTCGCTCATGTCCTCGTCGGTCATGCTGACGTTGACGGGTGAGCACTTGTAGAGCTCGATGTCGCGCAGCCGTCCGGGCGTGAAGTAGCGTATGTTGAGGTTCAGTGCCTTGACCACGGCATTGGAGATGGTGGTGCTCTTGATAATCTCCAGCTCGTTGTCGAAGCCGTCGGTGTTACTGATGATACCCATTTCGGAGAGTCCCATGGCTCCCGAGGCAGCCTTCTTGTGGTTGCTGCTGTCGTCCTTGATGAGAATCTTGGCCTGTGCCGAATAGATGGGGGTGGCATAGCGAAGGTAAGCAAATGCCCCGGCCAAGCAAATGACCACGCTCAAGAGAATCCAAGGCCAGTGCAGGAGTACGATGTCCCAAATCTGACTCAGCGAGAATCCACCGTTCTGACTCTCTTCTGTTACGTTCCTTTCCCTGTTAGTTTGTTCTGCCATACGTGTTGTTGTTTTGTTTTTGGCGTTTTCTGATGAATTTAACGTGCAAAAGTACGAAAAAAAAACACAAAACGTGATTTTTTACTCCTTTATTTTATTAAATTAGGTATAAAAGTTCTCTTTGATGCAGCATTTGGCGGGCTCATTGTGTTTTTTTTCTTAACTTTGCAATGTATTATGGCTAAATGCGGCATGAAATGAACGAAAAGCAACATAAGGGAATCATACTGGTGGGCGACGGCGAGGAGCTGACGGAATGTCTGTCCAGACTCAAGCAGCGCGACGATGTGGTGGGCCTCTTCTGCGACGGGCAGGAGGCGATGCCTGCCGGAGTGGTGCGCCTGGGTGGAGTGTACGATGTACCGTCCTATCTGGCTGCCCATCATGAGGTGGGGCTGGTCTGCTGCTCTACGTCGCGCATCCGCAAGGAGGACGTAGCCTCCATATTGGGGGCTTGCAAGACGCGTGCCGTCGCATTCCGGGCCGTGCTACCCGTGGTCAGTGACGTGGAGGCCGACTGGAAGATAGCGCGGCAGGACGGTGGGCTGGTGCTGGCGCCTCGCAGGGAGCCCCTCTCGTACGTGCACAACCGCTTGCTAAAGCGTTGCATGGACCTGCTCCTGACGGTCGTGTTTCTGCTGACGTTCTTCCCCTTCGTCTACCTGTACAAGGCTTTTGTGCTGAAGCGGAAGAAGAGCGGTCCTTCTTTCTCGTTCCGTCCCTGCTGCGGCCCCGATGGAAGGAGGTTCACCGAAGTGTCGTTCCGCGACGAGGAGCGCTCGCTGGCTCGTCTGTTCAATGTGTTGACGGGCAGGATGAGCCTTGTCGGTCCGGCTGCCCACGGTGCTGACGATGCCGGGATGCACCTGGAACGTCGCCACCTTAAATCCGGCCTGACGGGTTGGGCGCAGGTGCATGGCTGCCAGGGCGAGGATAGTCTGACGCTTGACGTCTGGTATGTGGAACACTGGTCTTTGTGGCTGGATGTGAAGATCGTCTGCAAGGCGATGTTTTAGGTTGTGGGTTTGTACGGACGATATCCGATAGGCAAAGCTGCAAAACCGCAAAGTCGCAAAGTTGCATAATCGCAAGGCTGCAAAGCCACAAAACTGAAAAATCGCAAAGCCTTCACTCGTTAATAAAAAAGAAGAAAGATATGAAAGGAATTGTTTTGGCTGGTGGGTCTGGCACGCGCCTGTACCCTATCACGAAGGGGGTCAGCAAGCAGATGCTGCCCATTTTCGACAAGCCTATGATATACTATCCGATAAGTGTGCTGATGCTGGCCGGCATCCGCGAGATTCTCATCATCTCCACGCCCTACGACCTGCCTGCCTTCCAGCGTCTGCTGGGCGACGGTAGCGACTATGGCGTGCGTTTCGAGTATGCTGAGCAGCCTTCGCCCGATGGTTTGGCCCAGGCATTCATTATTGGTCGCGACTTCATCGGCAAGGATAGTGCCTGCCTGGTGCTGGGCGACAACATCTTCTATGGTGCCGGATTCTCGGGCATGCTGAAGGAGGCTGTCCGTACGGCTGATGAGGAGAGCAAGGCTACGGTGTTCGGCTACTGGGTCAATGACCCGGAACGCTACGGTGTTGCCGAGTTCGACAAGGACGGCAACTGCCTCAGCATCGAGGAGAAGCCCGCTGTGCCCAAGAGTAACTATGCCGTGGTGGGCCTGTACTTCTATCCCAACAAGGTGGTCGACGTGGCAGCCAATATTAAGCCTTCGGCACGTGGCGAACTGGAGATTACCAGTGTGAACCAGCAGTTTCTGGAGGATGGCGAACTCAAGGTGCAGACGCTCGGACGTGGTTTTGCCTGGCTGGACACGGGCACGCACGACTCGCTCTCGGAGGCCAGCACCTTCATCGAGGTTATCGAGAAGCGGCAGGGCTTGAAGGTGGCCTGTCTCGAGGGTATCGCCTATCGCAGAGGCTGGATAACCGAGGAGCACCTTCGCGAACTGGCACAGCCCATGCTCAAGAACCAGTATGGTCAGTACCTGCTCAAGGTTATCGAGGAGTTGAAGCGATAATGGCGCCGTGCTGTTGAGGCGCCCGTAACAAGTGCCACGCGCTCGCGAAAAGCCCGCTGCGAACGTTCTGAAGGTCTACTGCGAGCGTCCCGAAGGTCTGCTGCGAGCGTTCTGAAAGTTCCGAACCGTGCCTTTTTGAGGGTTGTCAGGGCATGTTTTAAGACAGAGAAAATAAATATAATAAAATAGAAAGTAACAATGAGTTTTTTTAGTAAATTGTTCGGCAAGAAGAAAGCCGAGGACGATATACGTGTGGGCGGCATGGAGGACTTCATGACGCTGATTCGTGTCTACTACCAAGCCGTCATGGCAGCACAGCTTGGCATCAATAACCTGGGTGCGTTGCCCGACCTGAGAGTCTTCAAGCAGACTTTCCACGTGCCTACCATCAACAACAAGTTGGGACTGGGCGAGAAGAAGCACTGCCAGAAGCTTATCATGGACATGTACGGATTGTCCGACACCTTCTTCTCAGAGATTGATGCCAGTGTGAAGAAGCGTTGCAAGAAACCGCAGGACGTGCAGACGTATTTCATTACGTTCCAGGGCTTCAGTCAGGACCTGATGATGCTGATGGGCAACCTGATGAAGTGGAAGTTCCGTCTGCCAGGCTTCTTCAAGGATGCCCTGAAGCAGATGGTGGCCAAGCAGATCCATCAGATTATGACCAAGCCCAACTGGAGCGACGAGGGAGTGCGACGTACCTGTGTCAACATACGTCAGTATCAGCAGACGCTCAACTACAGCGAGGCCTGGATGACGGACTATGTCCACACCATCGTGATGCTGGCCAAGAAGGAGCCCAGGGCATCTGTGGAGGGATAGTGCGCAAGTCTGTGGATGCGTTGTGCCAAAGTCCGTTCTGACGGTTTCCTGATGGCATCTTTTGCGGCAACATTGTCCGTTGGGAGGCCGGGAATGGCAAAAAAGTGGCAAATAATTTTGAAACTTCGGGTAAATTTACTAATTTTGTCCCGAAATAGGTGTATATGCAGTAATGACAGGCGAAGAATCTCAGTTGGTTAAGTTGCTCGAGACAAGAGTCCGGGAACTCATCCTGCGCAACAAGGAGCTGCGGGCACAGAATGCCCAGCTCTGGCAGCAGGTGACGGCTGATGATGCTCGTATACAGACTCTCGAGGAAGAGAAGAAGCAGCTTGCTGCCCAATATGCCGACCTGAAGACAGCACGTATGCTGCAGCTGAGCGACAACGATACACGCAACGCCAAGCAGCGTATGGCAAAGCTGGTGAGAGATATTGACAAATGTATCGCCATACTTAAAGCCGAACGATAATGGCAAACGTCAGTGATACACTTTCCATAACCCTGAAACTGGGGGGCCAGATACTTCCTATGACTATCAATAGGAAGGATGAGGAATACTACCGTGAGGCGGAAAAACTCATCAATCAGAGGTTCAACTATTACGCTAATTCATATCCCAGAATGGGAAATGAGATGTACCTCACAATGACTGCGCTGGAGATAGCGGTGCAGCTCAAGAGTGTGGAGGGCGAAGCCGGCGTCGGGCTCGACTCCATCAAGGAACTTGTGGCGGATATAGAGAAAGCCCTGGCCGAGAAGTAGTAACAGGGAACACAGCATAGCATTTTATTCTCTCTCCACTTTTGTGGCTGTCGGTTTTGAGATGAATTAACTGAATGAATAACTAATATTAATCAAAAACCGAGAAGCTATTATAGTATGGAATTTATAATTGCGGCAGTGGTGGCACTGGTTGTTATCGCAGGGTGGGCTTTATACTTCTACCGTGTGGCAGTGCCAGCCAAAATCAAGAAATTGGAGGCTGATGCTCAGGCTAAGGCAGAGCAGGACGCCGAAGTGGTGAAACAAAAGAAACTCCTTGAGGTCAAGGAGAAGTTCCTCAACAAGAAGGCTGAGCTGGAGAAGGAAGTGCAGCAGCGCAACCAGCAGATACAGCAGGGTGAGAACCGCATCAAGCAGCGCGAGCTGAGCCTGAACCAGCGTCAGGACGAACTCAACCGCAAGAAGCAGGAGGTGGAGAATATGCGTGCCCGCACCGAGCAGCAGCAGACTGCCCTCCAGCAGCGTGAGTCCGACCTGAACGTGCGTGAGGCAAGCCTCGTGGAACAGGAGCGCAACAAGTTGGAGGAGATTAGCGGACTGAGTGCCGAGGAGGCCAAGGAACAGCTCATCCAGAGCTTGAAGGACGAGGCTCGCACCGCCGCAGCTTCGTACGTGAACGAGATTATGGACGAGGCCAAGCTGAATGCCAACAAGGAGGCCAAGCGCATCATCATCCAGACCATCCAGCGTGTGGCCACCGAGACGGCTGTGGAGAACAGCGTCACGGTATTCCACATCGACAACGACGACGTCAAGGGCCGTGTCATCGGTCGTGAGGGTCGTAACATCCGTGCCCTCGAGGCTGCCACTGGCGTGGAAATCGTGGTGGACGACACGCCCGAGGCTATCGTTATCTCAGCCTTCGATCCCGTGCGTCGTGAAATCTGCCGTCTGGCTCTCCATCAGCTGGTGGCCGACGGACGTATCCATCCGGCTCGTATCGAGGAGGTGGTTGCCAAGGTCAAGAAGCAAGTGGAGGAGGAGATTATGGAGACGGGTAAGCGTACCGCTATCGACCTCGGAGTGCACGGTCTGCACCCCGACCTGCTCCGCATCATCGGTAAGATGAAATACCGCAGTTCCTACGGCCAGAACCTCTTGCAGCACTCTCGCGAGACGGCCAACCTCTGTGCCGTGATGGCTGCCGAGCTGGGACTGAATCCCAAGAAGGCCAAGCGTGCCGGTCTGTTGCACGATATCGGTAAGGTGCCCGACGAGGATCCCGAAATGCCCCACGCACTCTATGGTGCCAAGCTGGCTGAGCAGTGCAAGGAGAAGTCGGATATCTGCAACGCCATCGGTGCTCACCACGAGGAGATGGAGATGGAGACCCTCATTGCTCCCATCGTTCAGATCTGTGATGCCATCAGTGGTGCCCGTCCCGGTGCCCGTCGTGAGATTGTGGAGGCCTACATCAAGCGTCTGAAGGACCTTGAGAACATTGCCATGAGTTATCCCGGTGTCACCAAGACCTATGCCATCCAGGCTGGTCGTGAGTTGCGTGTCATCGTGGGTGCCGATAAGATTGATGACAAGCAGATCGAGATTCTCTCGAGCGACATCGCCACACGCATCCAGAACGAGATGACCTATCCCGGACAGGTCAAGATTACCGTCATCCGTGAGACACGCGCTGTAAGCTACGCTAAGTAAACACTGTCCTCCAACCTCCAAAGTATTCTCCAACTATGACTATAGCAGTGGACTTTGACGGAACGATAGTGACGCATCGATATCCCCAGATAGGTACCGAGTTGCCGTTTGCTACCCAGACGTTGAAGATGCTCATTGCCGATGGACACCAACTCATCCTATGGTCGGTGCGCGAGGGATCGTTGCTCGAGGAGGCTGTGGAATGGTGCCGCAAGCGTGGCGTGGAGTTCTATGCTGTCAACAAGGATTTTCCCGAAGAAGACGTGGAGAAGAACGTTCACTTCAGTCGCAAGCTCAAGGTTGATATGTGGATTGACGACCGCAACGTGGGTGGCTTGCCCGACTGGGGTACCATCTATCGGATGATCTCAGAACGTAAGACCTACGAGCAGGTGCTGACCGAAGAACTGAGCAGTACGGTCGAGCCTCCCAAGAAGAAATGGTGGCAGTTCTGAATCTTCGCTAGTTAGCGGAATGCCCCTGCAGTCGTCAGCGTAAGGTCGTGAAACGTGACTCAAAACTTGATAAATTACGATAATGTGGAAAAAAGTGGTACATGATTTGGTCGTGTGCCACTTTTTTTATACTTTTGTCCTCAAATCCATAAATAACTATTTATTAACTAAAACAAACTGACAATGAAGAAACGTTTACTTTCTTTCTTTGCTCTGGCCCTTATGGTGCTGGCAGTTAGTGCACAGAGTTGGACGGCACCGTCCATCAAACTCGTCACTGACCAAGTGCCCGAGAAGGCGTACATTTATAATGTAGAGCAAAAGATGTTCCTGACCAAGGGCGGTGCATGGGGCAACCATGCCAGTATCAAGCCCGAAGTGGCTGTAGCCTTTCTCTATGAGATGCAGGCTCAGCAGGATGGTGGCTACAAGCTGCACTGCTCGGCCGGTGCCAACAATGGTTTGCTGGGTCGTCAGTCTATCGAGGACGTGTACACCGACTGGAAGGCACAGGCCGACTGGGGGCTGATCTGGGACTTCGTGGCAGTAGACGGCGGTTACCACATCCGCACGGCTGCCAACGACCCTCACTATGGTGACGAGGTGAACACCAACAACGACACTGATTACAATACCTACCTCTTGGGTTACAACCCCGAGCGCGATGACCTGAACCAGGGTTCTGGCGACCCCATGGGTACCCACGAGGGTGTCTACATGGTCGATCCTGCCAACATGGAGGGTTATTCCGTCCTGTGGGCATTCATGACCGAAGAGAACTATGCTGTCTACAACGCACAGGTGGCCCTCTACGACAAGCTGAACAAGGCTGTCGAGATAGGCTATTCTGAGGCCGAGTTGGCCCACTATGCCTCTCAGCTTACCAGCTCAGACACGGAGGCCATTGCTGCTGCAACGGCTGCTGTTGACGAGCTGATCATCAACTACGCTTACAACCACGCTTCTCCTGAGAATCCCTACGACGTGACAGGCAAGATCCAGAACCCCACCTTCGAGGGTGCACGTGGTGCTGAGCCTGCCGGTTGGATTGATGAGTTCGGCAACATGCTCATCCAGAACAATAAGGACTACCACATCTGGGATGATGAGGCTGGTGTGGAGAGCAGTGAGTTCGGTTTCCAGAACTTCTCTCAGAACTGGACTAGTTCAGGTAGCATTACCGACAGTAACATTTACCAGGTTGTCAGCAATCTGCCCCAGGGTACCTACATCCTTCAGGCCGATGCTATTGCAACCGGTGTGAATGCCGAGACTCCTGTTTCAGGTGCTCAGCTCTATGCTGAGAGCGGCGCTGCCCGTTACGGTGTCGATATCGACAAGAATGGCTGGGACGCTCCCGGTGGCGCTTTGCCCCACCGTTACCAACTGATGGTTACCCACATGGGTGGTGACCTGAAGATCGGTTATGGCTTTACTCCCGGTAGCGTGAAGTGGTTCGGCATCGACAACGTGAAACTCTTCTATGCCGGTCCCGTAGACAATCCTGGTCTTGTGGCTTTGGCAAGTGCCCTGTCTGCTGCTGAGCCTTATTTGGATTACTATGCTGAGGATGCTGCCCACTACTACAGCGAGGCTACCAAGACTGCACTCGAGGCAGCCGTGAAGGCTGGCGAGGCTGCACAGGGTGGTTCGAGCGAGGCTTGCCTGGAGGCTGCCGGTGCCATCAACGATGTCCTGTCAACTGCAAAAGCAGAGGTGACTGCATACGGCAAGTTGGAGAAGTTCGTGGAGAAGGTGATGGCCGATGTGGCTAAGTATCCCTTCATCGAGGAACTTGGTGACAAGTACGACGAGTATAAGGCTTCCTACGAGGATAAACTTGCTTCTATCGACGAGATCAATGGTTGGATTGAGAGCTACGATGCTTACATCGTCGAGGGCATCAAGGCTGCACTGCCCAAGGCCACCGCAGAGAACCCCATCGAGGTGACTGGTCTCTACGCTAACCTTGGCTTCGAGGAGAACCAGACCGAGAGCAAGACTCCGAACAACTGGAACTGCGAGGCTGCAGCCTTCAAGGCTCGTGTTCACACGGCCGAGGTATGGCAGGAGAAGTTCGATGCCTATACTGTGTTGAACGACCTGCCTGCTGGTGCTTACCGCATCACCGCTCATGCCCTGGCTCGTTGTGGCAGCAGCGTGGACAGCTACAACTCGCTGATGGCCAATGGTGTCAGCCCTGTTACTTCTGAGTTCTATGCCAACAACAGCGCTGTCAAGGTTGCCGACCAGTCACTGGGTGCCAGTGCAGAGAAGCTCTACACCAACGACGTTGACCTGACCGGTCTGCCTGCCGAGGAGGAGCACGAGGCACTCTGGGCTCCCAACTCAATGGAGGGTGCTCGTGTATACTTCGACGTGGAGAACACTCCTTACGTAAATGTACTGACCACCAACCTGCTCAACGATGGCGATCCCCTTCGCATTGGTTTCCGTGAGAATGGTGTCGATGGTGAGGTGGTAGGCAATAGCTGGACCATCTGGAGTGACGTTCGCGTATATTATATAGGTGTAAGTTCTGATGCCCTCTATGAGGAGATGAAGAACGTGGCTGCCCGTGTGGCCACTATCCTGAACGCAAGCGATGTCGACATGGTCAAGGCGTCATCAGACAAGCTCACGGCTGCCTACACGGCATCGGAGAATGCTGCCGAGACGGACAGCGAGGAGAAGATCAAGGGCATCATTGACCAGCTGAACGAGGCTATGGAATACTATACGAAGGGTATCTCGATGGTGCATCAGATTATGGATCTCGTAGAGTCGTACGAGGAAGTGCTGAACACCTACGATGCTGACGGCACTGCATTTGCTGCCATGATGGAGGAAGCGGAGAATGCCGTTACGGCCGAGGAGTTCGAGAGCGTAGAGCAGATTGAGAACTGGCTCGAGAAGTTGCCTCAGCTCCGTGCTGGCCACATTTATACCGCTATCGTTGTCAACGAGGGACTTACTCCCAGCGACGCTGAACCTGTCGACATAACTCCCGTGCTGGTCAATGCCAGCTTCGACGAGGGTCAGAACACCCAGAGCGGTGCTACCGGCTGGACGTTCGACTGGACCAACGGCGACGGTGGCCACATCGGTTGGAACAACACCACGCAGCAGGAGGGCTCACACAATGCTTTCGAGTACTGGAAGGTGAAGGCGTTCGATATGCACCAGACCGTAGTCGGCCTGCCCGCAGGCTACTATCGCATCTCTTGCCAGGGTCTCTATCGTCCCGGTAACAACACGCCCGAGGCTGCTGCCATCTATGCCGAGAATCCCGACAACGCTCGCGATATGGCCTTCTATGTGAACGAGAAGTCCGTTCCCATGGCCAGCGTATACGATTATGCTCAGGCAGAGGCTACCGGCGCGGACGGCGAGGCCACTGTTGAGCTGAACGGTGCTACCGTCTACATGCCCAATACGATGATCTCGGCAGGTGCTTACTTCGAGATGGGCTACTACACCAACACCATCATCGTGAAGATCAACGAGGGTGAGGCTATCACCCTGGGTCTGAAGCTTGTGGGCAATGTGGTGGATGCCAACTGGTGTGTATACGACAACTTCAAGATTGAGGCACTCGGTCCCAACTCCGCCGACGCTATTGATAAGGTGGGCATGGCTGTTGCCAATGCACAGATCTTCAACCTCAACGGTCAGCTTCAGAACCGCCTGCAGAAGGGTGTGAACATCGTTCGCAAGGCTAATGGCGAAGCCGTGAAGGTTCTCGTTAAGTGAATCTCTACTTGACGTTTTATGTTCCATTTATCAGCATTTTGCATTAAATAAACGTATTAAATAAAAAAAAGAGGCATGCGCTTTTGTCGTGTGCCTCTTTTTTTGTAACTTTGCCGGCGAAGCAACTAACTTATTACTAACTAAAACTAAAAACTACATGAAGAAACGTGTACTCTCCATCCTTGCGATGGCTTCCACTGTATCCGTTCTGCAGGCCGCCCCTGGTGACGATATCACCGCGAGGTTCCTGAAGAACGCCGACTTCAGTCAGGATGCGCCCGTCACAGGACGCATCTGTACGTATGACTATGACATGAATGAGGACAACGGTACTACCCTGTTCGGCCAGCAGGCTGTGACCGGTTGGAACGCACTCAATCTGTCTGACAACATCAAGGTAATGCAGACCAGCGGCGATCCTGCTCGCGAGGACGGTGCCAACGCCCGTGCGGCCGGTGTCTTTGCCATCGGTGCCTACAACGACGAGGGCGACCATGCTGCTGAGTTGGGCGGTGCTTATTATGTGCCTGACTTCAATGTCGCTGGCGAGGAAGCCACGGGCAATGCACTCGGTATGATTGCTGTATGGAGCAGTACTATCCAGTACACCCAGACCGTTACCCTCCCCGCCGGTGCCTACACCATCCAGATTCCTACCTGGAATGCAGCCGGTACCGATGCCGTTGCCAAGAACCTTTGTGGTTTCATTGCCGACAATGGTACGGAGTATATCATCAGCAAGACCGCTTGGGCCGCTGATGCTGAGTGGATGATGGACGAGATCACCTTCCTGCTCGAGGAGGAGACCACCGGTGTCATCTCTTTGGGTTATGTTTCTGCCAATGCCGGTTCCGGCAAGATGCCTCACCTCTTCTTCGATTGTGTCAAGATTGTCGAGGCTGATGCTAAGGCCATCATCAAGGAGAAGGTTGACGCTGTCAAGGAAGAGCAGCTGCTGCCTCTCATCCAGGCTGGTGAGGAGCTGGGTGTTGACACCAAGTATGCCCTCTCTGTATATGACAATCCCGATGCCACCATGGAGGACGTGCAGAAGGCTATCGAGATCCAGAAGGCCAACAATGCCAGCAGCATGACCGACTTCACCGACTTCTTCATCAACAACGCTCACTTCGCTCAGGGCACTCCGATGGACAATGGTATCTGTACCTACGACTATGACATGGAGAAGAACGAGACCACTTACTACGGCATGCAGCCCATCCAGAGCTGGACCGCCAACACGCCCACGGACAATACGCTTGTCGACGGTCGTACCGACGGCAAGAATGCCGGTGCTTCCGGTCTCTTCGCCGTTGGGTCACCCGAGACCGTATGGTTGGGTAGCAAGGGCGACGTGGTTCCTGCCACCAAGGCCAACGGTTCTACCCAGGGTAACGTGTTCGGCTTCATCAGCGTGTGGAGCAAGTCTTCTTATTACTCGCAGAATGTAACCCTCCCCGCTGGTTCGTACACCATCACCATCCCCACCTACAACGAGCGTGGTACGGGTGCTGTGGCCAAGAACCTTTGCGGCTTCATCGCTTCGGATGGTACCGAGTATCTGGCCGAGACCACCGTATTCCCCGAGAAGAAGTGGTCGAACGAGACCATCAAGTTCACCCTCGAGGAGGAGACCGACGGTATGATTTCTATCGGTTATGCCGCTGCTAATGCAGGCTCAGGCTCAATGCCTCACCTGTTCATCGACGAGTTCACCCTGATGTTCAATGGCAAGACCGACATCGATCCCAGCCTTATCGCGCTTCGTGGTGCTGTCAACAGTGCCAGCAACTATCTCTACAGCGACGAGCCCTACTACAGCGCCCTGAACGACAAGCTCCAGGAGGCCGTTGCCGCTGCTCAGGATCTGGTAAATTCGTCAAGCTCTGACGCTGAGGCTAACACCGCTGCCGCTACTGTGGTCAACAATGCCATCAGCGAGATCCGTGCCAGCATGGCCAAGTATGCTGCTTTCTCTGCCTTCATCGATGGCAAGATGTCTGATGCCGTGGCTGCCTACGATGGCAACGACGAGATGCAGGATCTCTCCAACGACCTCTCTGACATGCAGAGCACCTACCAGAGTGCCTATGAGGAGGGCGAGTATACCTCTGACGAGATCGACGCCATCATCAACGGTTTCGACGCACTCATCATGGGTAAGGTTGATGAGATCTTCAAGGCCGCTGTGGCTGACAACAAGGAGCACAACATCAACATCACCTGCCTCTTCCCCGAGAAGAACCTCGGTTATGCCAACAGCAACGTAGACGGTTGGGCTAACGAAACCGGTACTACCGCCTTCCTGAGCCGTGTGCAGACCGCTGAGGTATGGAACCAGAGCCACTTCAACGTACACCAGACGCTGGGCAACCTGCCTGCCGGTGTGTACGAGATCAAGGCCAATGGTTACTACCGTAGCGCTGCCAACCTGGACAACTATGCTGAGTTCGAGGAGGACAACGTCATTGGTCGTGCTTACCTCTATGCAGGTCTCAACAAGCAGTTGATGCACAATGTGGCTGAGTATGCTTCCGAGAATGCAGAAAACCATTCAGGCGACTTGGGCAATGGCCTCTTCGTGGCCAACTCGAACAACGATGCTCACTATGCTTTCTATGAGCAGGGTGAGGCAGAGAACGTTGTCAAGACTGTCCTCCTTGAGGAGGGCGACCTGACCTTCGGTGTCATGGGCGAGGAGCTCGAGGGCAACGCCTGGGTTGTATGGGGCGGCTTCACGGTTACCTATAAGGGTAATGTGGGCGCCAGCGACATCATCGACGAGCAGATTGCTGCACTGCAGGCTGAGGCTTCTCGTCTGATGGGCGACTCGTATGTGACGCTGGTAGAGAAGGCCGACAACGACCTGAACGATGCTATCGGTGACGGCGACAAAGCCAAGGGCGAGGCTGTCAGCAATGACATTAAGCAGGCTGCCATCATGGCTTTGCAGGATGCCATCGCATACGCTAAGACCTGTGAGGCTGCCGTGGCTCAGTGGGAGGCTCAGCGTGACCTCTATACCGAGATTTACAACAATGCCGGCTTCGATAGCGACGACGAGACGCTCGTCAACCTTATCGAGAAGGATCCCGAGGAGGGTATCGCAAGCGTAGAGGCTATCGAGGAAATCGTGGCTGGCTTCAAGCCCGCTTGGGCTAAGTTCTTCCTGGGCCAGTCAGAGGTTAAGGAGGGCATGGCTGCAGCTACCATTGACGCACCCTACGAGATGTCCGGCATCATCCTCAATAACAGCTTCGAGGAGTGGGACGAGCAGAACGGTCAGCTGGGTCTGAAGGTTTGGAACGTGGAGCGTCGCGATGGCGATACCGGCATCAAGGAGAACGCTAACGCTACCTATACCATGGAAGGTTGCGACGGTGAGTTCCTCTACAATACCTGGAATCAGGGTACCGTAGGCTACGCTATCAGTCAGGACGTTTGCCTGCCCGCTGGTTACTACACCTTGAAGTGTGTCGTAGCTACCGACGCTGAGAAGGTTGTCAAGCTGCACGCCGGCGAGTGTGAGGCAGAGGCAGTCTGTGTTGGCAAGGAGACCGCTGTTGAGGTTAGCCTCGACTTCGGCTGCGAGGGTGGTATGGTCAACCTCGGTACTGCCGGCGTAGAGACCTGGTATAAGGCTGATAACTTCCAGCTCTTCTACCTGGGCACCACTGCTCCCACCGCTATCGACGCAGTGGCTCTGAGCGGCAAGTCTGCTATCTTCAACCTCAATGGTCAGCAGCAGAGCCGTCTGCAGAAGGGCGTCAACATCGTCCGCAAGTCCAATGGCGACGTTATGAAGCTCCTGGTGAAGTAATCCTTATTGATTACTCTCCACATATAAGTATGGCCCCGTTGCAGTTCGCTGCAGCGGGGCTTTTTCTGTTTCCCTCCCCTTCAGTTTCTTCCCTTCGATTGCTTGTCTCCAAAGCCGAATCTCCTCCCATTTTGCGAAATTATGAATTATGAATTATGAATTATGAATTAAAATTCGTACCTTTGCAGCCGAAATGCAGTCGTCCGGCTTGTCGCTGGCTCCTTTTTGACGGGGCGAGAGGAAAGTCCGGGCAACACAGGGCGTCCCGCTTCCTAACGGGAAGAAGGCCGTGAGGCTTAGTCAGTGTAGAAGAAAACAACCGCCCCCGTTCCTGGGGGTAAGGGTGAGAAGGTGAGGTAAGAGCTCACCAGGCGTGTGGTGACATGCGTGCTGTGCACACCGGGAGTTGAAAGTTCGCGTAAACCGGCGCTACCAGGGCGGCCCGCCCGAGCCGGAGGGTAGAACGATAGGCGTATGCGGTTCGCGCCGCATACCGGGATGCGGATGGTGACATCCGTACTGGATAAATGACAGGCACTCCGCTACGAGTGGAGTACAGAACCCGGCTTACAGGACGGCTGCATTTCTTTTGGCGACGATATACTATTTGGCACGAACTGATAATCGAACGCACTTTTGGCCGTCGCCAAAAGTGCGTTTCAAAAAAAACATTCTGTGCCTAATCGTATATCGCTCCCTTTCTTTTTTCTCTCTTCCGGTGCTTTTTTTCTTGTGCAGGGTCTTATGCATGAGTCTTGGTGCAGTCTCTATGGTGAAACGCTATGTCTGCAATGTAAAGAAGATTCGGTAAATTATCCCCTCTGAGAATCGCGTGAAAGTCAGCGTGCCGAAAGTGGGACGCGTATACGCAAATCTAATAACTATTTGGTGCTCAGTTTGTTAACTTTTTCCTACCGAAAAAATGGTCCGAAACTGCTGCGAAAATGCCATTTTTTCGCTGCGTTGGAGCGATTTTTCCGCTGCGGTCGAAGAAAAGTAACGCAGCGTGTGAAGAATTTACACGCTGCGTCAGAATTTTTTTACCGCTGCGTTACCCCAAATTTGGCCGATTATTGGCCGAAAAAGAGTCGCTCGTTGCCTCAAAGTCTTCTTTGCTGTGCTAGATGAACGTGAAAAGCGTACAAAAAAATGCGCCTTATTGTAAGGATTTTGTCTATTGGAAAGAGTGGGGCAGAGGACGTGTTGTCGTCATCGATGAAATGCCGCAACTTCCCATTCCTCCGGCAGCGCTTGTTGCGTGCCGATATTATGTCGCCAGACGTCATGTTATCGTTTGGCTGGCATCAGGATTGCAGAAAACGCCTGTACCATATAAAAAAACGAAAAAAGTTATCGTTGGGCACAATAAAAAGGATAGTGCGTACGTTATATAGGTTGCGAATGAAGAAACTGTTGTTGATAGGAGTAGTGCTGACGGCGTGGCTCAAGGCAAGCGCGCAGTCGGACGTGGCGTTCACCAACTATTGGGCGCTGCAAAGTTTCTACAACCCTGCAGCGACAGGTCTGGACTCGAAACTGAACGTGCAGGCGGCCTACTCGCTGCAGTTGCTGGGCTTTGAGAACGCTCCGAAGACGATGTATGTCGGTGTGGATCTGCCCGTATTCTTCATCGGACCGAAGCATGGCATGGGTGCCGGCTTCCTTAACGATGAGGTGGGCTTGTTCTCGAACAAGAAGTTCTACCTGCAGTATGCCTACCATCAGCCTCTCAAGGGCGGCAAGCTGAGCGTCGGAGTCAGGGCGGCCCTGCTCAACGAGACGTTCGACGGCTCGAAGGTGGATGTGGCCCAGCCAGGCGACCCTGTGTTCAACTCAGCGGAGGTGAACGGCACGGGTTTCGACCTGGATGCAGGTCTTCGCTACTCGTACAAGAACCGCTGGTACGTGGGCCTGGGAGCCATGCACTGCCTGGCCCCCACGGTGAAGCTGGGCGACGACAAGGTGAATCAGGTGAGCATCGACCCGATGTTCAATGCCACAGCCGGCTATACGTTCGGCTTCCGGCGCAAGGACATCCTGCTCTACACCTCGGCCATCTTGCGCACCGACCTGGTGGCGTGGCGTGGCGATGTGACGGCCCGTCTGGCCTATAACGGCGAGAAGATAAAGCTGTATGGCGGCCTGACGTACAGTCCGACGGTGTCGGTGGGTTTGCTGCTGGGAACTACGTTCCACGGCGTCAACATTGGCTACAGCTACGAGATGTACACTGGTGGCATCGGTGCGCTGAACGGCACGCACGAGCTGACGCTGGGCTATAGCACCGACCTCAACCTCTTCAAGAAGGGGAAGAACAAGCACCAGGCGGTGAGGATCCTGTAAAAATAAAGCCTCACCCCCTAACCCCCTCTCCCAAAGGCGAGGGGGGAGCTACCGCGAAGGGCCAAGGACCCTCCCCCTAACCCCCTCCCCTAAAGGGCGGGGGAGCTACCGCGGAAGGCCAAGGACCCTCCCCCTAACCCCCTCCCCTAAAGGGCGGGGGGAGCTACCGCGGAAGGCCAATTATGAATTATGCATTATGAATTATGAATTAATCATAAGGATATGAAGATCAAGACAATAGTATTAGCAGCATTGGCTGTGGTCGGTGTGGCACTGACCAGCTGTATGGGCGCTCAGTCGAATGCTATGGCGACAGGCGGTGAGGTGACTGGCTCGCGTGGTCAGGCCTTCAACGAGCCTACGCCCTTCGGTATGGTGGCCGTACACAAGGGCTCGCTGAAGGTGGGTATGGAGAGCGATTCGCTGTGGGGCATCACGCTGCCCACGCGCGACATCTCGGTCGACGGCTTCTGGATGGACGAGATGGAGGTGTCGAACTCCAAGTATCGCCAGTTTGTGATGTGGGTGCGCGACAGCATCATCCGTGAACGTCTGGCCGACCCTGCCTACGGTGGTGACGAGACCTACAAGATTGAGGAGGACAAGGATGGAAATCCCATCACGCCCTACCTGAACTGGAGCAAGCCCTTGCCTCGCAAACCCAATGAGGAGGAGGAACGTGCCATCGAGAGCGTCTACGTGACGCATCCCATTGATGGAACGAAGATGCTGGATGCCAAGCAGATGAACTATAAGTACGAAATCTACGACTATGCGGCTGCGGCCCTGCGTAAGTACCGTCTGGACCCCGAGGAGCGCGACCTCAACACCGACCATGCCGTGAGCCGCGAGGAGATACTCATCAGCAAGGATACGGCGTGGATTGACGACGACGGCAAGATTGTGCGTCAGACCATCACGCGCCCCCTGAGCGGTCCATGGGACTTCCTGAATACGTACATCGTCAACATCTACCCCGACACGACCTGCTGGGTCAACGACTTCCAGAACGCTGACAACGAGCGCTACCTGAAGCTCTACTTCTCCAGTCCCCAGTACGACGACTATCCCGTGGTGGGCGTCAGCTGGGAGCAGGCCAATGCCTTCTGTGCCTGGCGCACCAACTTCCTGCTCAAGGGACTCGGTTCGGCTGCACGCAACATCCAGCGCTACCGTCTGCCCTCGGAGATTGAGTGGGAGTACGCTGCCCGTGGCAAGGAGGGTAACCCCTATCCCTGGGAGAGTGGCGACGTGAAGAGCGACAAGGGCTGCTTCTATGCCAACTTCAAGCCCGACCGTGGCAACTACACCAAGGACGGAAGCCTGATTACGTCGAAGTGTGGCATCTTCAGTGCCAACTCGAACGGTCTCTACGATATGGCCGGCAACGTGGCTGAGTGGACCAGCACGGTCTACACCGAGGCCGGCGTGGAGAGCATGAGCGACATGAACCCCGAGCTGAAATACAACGCAGCCAAGGAGGACCCCTACCGACTGAAGAAGAAGTCCGTGCGCGGTGGTTCGTGGAAGGACCCCGAGAGCATGATCCTCTCGGCATGGCGCAGCTATGAGTACCAGAACCAGCCTCGCTCCTACATCGGCTTCCGTTGCGTACGCACCATGGTGGCCGACACCAGCCGACCTGCCACCCAGAAGGGAAGCGGTGCCAAGAAGGCCAAGTCGCCCAAGTCGGGCGGCAGCGCAGGGGCAGGCGCCACAACACGAAAAGTGAGGAGGTAGCCGTGGCTCGATGGCTCGACAGCCGATAATCCGACGATTCGATGCCTCGATGCCTCGAAATCTCGAAGAATACACATTATAAATAATATAAGAACGAAAAACAATAGAACGAAAACATGGCAAATAGTTGGAATCCTATAGTCCGCATCCAGAAGTGGATGGATACGTTCGCCGGACAAACCTTTATGCAGTATGCCTACAGCTGGGGTGCTGCCGTCGTAATCTTGGGTACGCTGTTCAAGCTGACCCACATCCCCGGTGCCAACCTGATGTTGTTCATCGGTATGGGAACCGAGGTCTTCGTATTCTTCATCGCCGCCTTCGAGCGTGTGACGGAGAAGTTGCCCGAGGAGAGCACACCCTCTAACGTGCAGGGAGTTGCCATCGGTGTGCCCATGGGCGTGACTGGCGTGACTGGCGAACAGCCCGTTGTGCTTGGCGAAGCCGGTGAGGGCGGCGAGGTGGCTGCTGCCAATGGCCCCGTCGTTGTGGGCGGTGGCATGCAGGGCGGTGTGGTTTACACTGGCGGTCCCGTGGTGGCCGGTGGCCCTGTCGTGGCCGGCGGTCCTGTGGTGGCTGGCGGTCCCATTGTGCAGGGTGAGGGCGTTGACGTGTCCAACCTGGATCCCGAGGCTGTGGCAGCCGGTGCTGGCTTGAGTGCAGCCGCTGCCAACCTGGCTGCTGCCGGTCAGGCTGCTGCCGAGGCACAGCTGGCCCTGAGTCAGTTGCAGAATGGTGGCGCAGGCATCAACCCCGCTGCCATCAAGGCTACCGACCCCGCTGCCATCGAGGAGGCCGTAAAGAACTATGCCGAGGAGCTGACCGACCTGACCGAGGTGCTGGGTCGCGTGAAGGCACAGGCTGCCCGCATGAGCACCGACAGCGAGGAGATGGAGAACCTGAACCGCACGCTGACCGGCATCGCTACTGTCTACGAATTGCAGCTGCGTAACATCAGCAAGCAGGTGTCTACCATTGAGCAGATTGACGAGCAGACCAAGCGTATGGCCAAGCAGATCGAGGAGCTGAACAACGTATATGCCCGCATGATTGCTGCCTTGACCGTCAACATGGGCGCTGCTGCGGCTCCCATCAATCCGGAAGTTAATTCGTAGTTCAAAGTTCATAATTCATAGTTCATAGTGGGCTCAAGGAGAGGATGGCTGTAACGTCCTGTTAACGTCCCATTTACTCCCTGTTTACTCCCCATTAAAATAGAAACATGGCTGGATTTAAAAAGAAAAAAGTCACTCCACGTCAGAAGATGATCAATCTGATGTACGTGGTGTTGATGGCAATGCTTGCCTTGAACGTCAGCAGCGATGTGCTGAACGGATTCTCGCTTGTGGATGAGAGCCTGAACCGTTCGACGGAAAACGCCAATGCGGTGAACCAAGGCATATACAAGACCTTTGAGGAACAGCTGAAGAGCAATCCCACGAAGGTGAAGGAATGGTATGACAAAGCGCAGCACGTACGTAAAATCAGCGACCAGCTCTACAACCTGGCAGAAGAGCTGAAAGTAGGCATCGTGAAGAAAAGCGATGGCGAAGAGGGTGACGTGCACAACATCGTCAACCGCGAGGACCTTGAAGCTGCTACGCAGGTCATGCTGGCACCGGGTACCGGGCGCGGCAAGGAACTCTATGATGCCATCAACCGGTATCGTAGCGAGATTCTGAAGCTCGTGTCAGACCCGCAGCAGAAGAAAATCATCGAGAGCAACCTGACTACCGAGGTGCCCGAGAAGGCTAAGTCGCTGAACAAGAACTGGCAAGAGTATATGTTCGAGACCATGCCCACCAGTGCGGCTGTCACGCTGCTGACCAAGCTGCAGAGCGACGTGCGCTATGCCGAGGGCGAGGTGCTCCACCGACTGGTGAGCAACATCGACGTGAAGGACATCCGTGTCAACGAGCTCAACGCCTACGTCATCCCCGAGAGCCAGACCATCATGCAGGGCGGCAAGTTCCATGCGCAGATCATCATGGCGGCGGTCGACACCACCAACCGGCCCACCATCTTCATCGGAGGCAAGGAGTTCAAGAACGACAAGGGCATCTACGAGGTAAGTTGCGGAAGCACGGGCGAGTTCACTCTCAAGGGCTACATCGAGATGCTGAACGGTAGCGGCGAGAAGGTGAAGCGTGACTTCGAACAGAAGTACACGGTCATTGCCCCCGGTGCCACGGTGAGCGCCGACATCATGAACGTGCTCTATGCCGGTTACGACAACCCCATGAGCGTCAGCGTGCCCGGTGTGCCTACCAGCCAGATCAGCCTCGCCATGTCGGGTGGCGGTAGCCTTACGCCCAAGGGCGAGGGCAAGTACATCGCCAAGCCAACGCAGGTGGGTGGTGAGGTCACCTTCACCGTGTCGGCCAACAACCAGCAGATGGGTCAGTTCAAGTTCCGTGTGCGCAAGTTGCCCGATCCCACTGCCTTTATCCAGAACGGCGATGACCACTTCCTGGGCGGCAAACTGAGCAAGCAGGCCTTGATGGCTGCCGACCATCTCGGAGCGGCTATCGATGATGGTCTGCTGAACATTCCCTTCCGCGTGACGGGCTTCGAGACAACCTTCTTCGACAACATGGGTAATGCCGTGCCCGAGGTGTCGGCCGGTGCTTCGTTCACGGAGCGTCAGAAGAATGTCATCCGTCAGCTGTCGCGTGGCAAGCGCTTCTACATCAGCAAGATCAAGGCTGTCGGACCTGATGGCGTGGAGCGTACGCTGAATGGTGCAATGGAGGTTATTGTGAATTAAAAATAAAGAAAAGATATGAAGAAGATATTTCTCTTGGCATTGGTTGCCGTATGGGGCGTGACGGCAATGGCACAGCCCGCAAAGCGCAGAACCGTGCCTACGGATAGTCCTGCCAAGGCCACCGGTACTGCCCGGACGCAGACGCAGCAGAAGGGGATAGACCGTGCCTCGCTGATGTTTCCCACCAGCGATCCCATGCCCGACGACGTGGCGTGGAAGCGTGACGTGTATCGCCAGCTCGACCTGACGCGCGACAAGAATGCGCCCCTGTACTATCCCGTGCAGCCTGTCGGCAAGCAGGTGAACCTGTTCACGTACCTCTTCCGTCTCATGCTGACCGGTCGTGTCAACGCCTACGACTACAAGATAACTGGCAACGAGTCGTTCGAGGACGCTGACAAGGTGCAGATCCAGGACTTCCTGAAACGATACAGCATTTATTACGAGGAGAACAACGGCAAGCTGACGGTGGCTGATGCCGACGTGCCCAGTGCCCAGGTGAAGCGTTACTACATCAAGGAGAGCAGCTACCTGGACCAGCGTACGGGCACCACCCACACCAAGGTGCTGGCCATCTGTCCCATCCTGCTCGAAGGAGCCGAGTTCAGCAGCAGCGATGACGACTCGTTCGTCACCTCGCAGCCTCTCTTCTGGATGAAGTACGACGACATTGCTCCCTACCTGTCCAAGCTGCCCGTCATGGCCAGCGACCTGAACAACGTGTCGAACATGTCGGCCGACGACTACTTCACCATGAACCGCTATGAGGGCAAGATCTACAAGACCAACAATATGCAGGGCAAGGTTATTGCCGACTACTGCAAGACCGACTCGGACATGGTCAAGGAGCAGAAGCGCATCGAGAAGCAGCTGACCGACTTCGAGAAGCACCTGTGGGGACACACCGAGCAGCGTGACTCGCTCGACAGTGTGGCTGTGGCCGAGGAGAAGGCCCTGAAGGCTGGCAAGAAGAAGGCTGCACGCAAGACAGTGGCCGCCACCAAGACGCAGACCGAGGAGGTGGAGGTGGCTGAGGCTCCTGCCGCTACAAACCGTCGTGAGGAGAAAGCCAAGAAGGAAGAGGCTGCCGAACCGAAGTCGGCCTCGCGTGTTTCGGCGCGCAGACAGCGCCGTTGACCCGTGCGTCGTTTGACCCCTCCCATGCAGTACGTTGACGTTATCCTCCCACTGCCGTTAGACGGCACCTTTACGTATGCGCTTCCCGCCGAATGGGCGTCGCGCGTACAGTCAGGGTGCCGTCTAACTGTGCCTTTCGGGGCCAAGAAGACGTACTCGGCCATTGCCCTGCGCGTGCATGACCAGAAGCCTGTGGGGTATGCCGTAAAGGAGGCCCTCGAACTGCTCGAGGATGAACCAGTTCTCTTGCCCCTTCAGCTGAGGTTGTGGCAGTGGATTTCCGATTATTATCTGTGCCCCCTCGGCATGGTCTATAAGGCGGCCTTGCCCAGCGGCCTCAAGGAACAGGATGAGGAGTCGGGCTATAAGCCCAAGATGGTGTCGTTTGTGCGCCTGTCAGAGGCCTATTTCAACCAGGGCAAGCTGCTGGGTGCCTTCATGGAACTGAAGCGCTCGCCCAAGCAGGCTGCCTTGCTGATGAAGTATACCGAGATGAGCAAGGTGGCTGCCTCGCTGACGTTGAATAATCCTTCGCTCTGCCTCGAGGTGGAGAAGGCCGAACTTATCAAGGCTGCCGAAGCCAGTAGTGCCATCTTCAACTCGCTCGTAGAGAAGGGTGTCCTCGAGACCTACGAGAAGCAGGTGGACCGATTGGACCACGACGAGATGCCCGTCGAGATGGTGCTCCATCAGCTTAGCCCCGTCCAGCAGCAGGCCCTCGACAATATCCGCAGTTGTTTTGCGGACAAGAATGTATGCCTCTTGCACGGTGTCACGTCGAGCGGCAAGACGGAGGTCTACATACATCTTATTTATCAGATGCTGGAGCAGAAGAAACAGGTGCTCTATCTGTTGCCGGAAATCGTACTCACCACGCAGCTGGTGAACCGCCTGAAGCGTGTCTTCGGCGACCGGCTGGGTGTGTATCACAGCAAGTTTGGTGATGCGCAGCGCGTGGAGTTGTGGAAGAAGCAGTTATCCTCTGAACCGTACGAGATTATCGTGGGCGTGCGTTCGTCCGTCTTCCTGCCGTATCAGCGTCTCGGACTCGTCATCGTGGACGAGGAGCACGAACAGAGTTTCAAGCAGCAGGACCCCGCGCCCCGCTACCACGGTCGCAACGTAGCCCTGATGCTGGCCTATATGGCGGGTGCCAAGACGTTGCTTGGCACGGCCACGCCCTCGCTCGAGACCTATTACAACTGCGAGCGTGGCAAGTATGGCAAGGTGGAACTTTTTGAACGCTACCAGCAGGTGCAACTGCCCGACATCCAGGTGGTGGACATGGCGGAGGAACGCCGTAAGAAGATGATGGTAGGCCCTTTCACCTCTGTACTCTTGTCGGAGATGCACGATGCCCTGGAGAACAACGAACAGGTCATCCTTTTTCAGAACCGGCGCGGATTCTCTCCCACGGTGGAGTGTCATACGTGCGGGTGGGTGCCTCGCTGTCCGTTCTGTGACGTCAGCCTGACCTATCACCAGCGTCTGCATCAGGTGACGTGCCATTACTGCGGCTACGTGGAACCCCTTCCGGCAAAGTGTCCCAACTGTGAGAGTGAGCAGCTCGAAAGTGTCGGTTTCGGCACGGAACGCATAGAGGATGATATCAAGAAGGTCTTTCCCGAGGCACGCGTGGCCCGTATGGACCTCGATACCACGCGCAGCCGCACGGCCTATGAGAAGTTGCTGCTGGACTTCCAGCACGGCAACACGGACATATTGGTCGGAACGCAGATGGTTACCAAGGGACTGGACTTCGAACGTGTCAGTGTGGTGGGCATCCTCAATGCCGACACGATGCTCAATATCCCCGACTTCCGCAGTTACGAGCATGCCTTCCAGATGATGTCGCAAGTGGCAGGGCGCGCCGGACGCCGCAACAAGCAGGGACGGGTCATCCTGCAGACCAAGACACCCCAGCTGCCCGTGGTGCAGCAGGTGGTGCGGAATGACTATGCAACGCTCTATGCACAGCAGATGGAGGAGCGCAGCCTCTTCCGTTATCCTCCCCTTTACCGTCTCGTGTGCGTGTATATGAAGCATCGTTACGAGTCCACGCTCAATGCCCTGGCCTATGAGATGGCCCAGGTGCTTCGGCAGGTCTTTGGCGAACGCGTACTGGGGCCCGACACACCTCCCGTGGGACGTGTGCAAAACCTCTATATCCGCAAGATATTACTGAAAATAGAACTCAACCTGAACCTCAGCGAGGCGCGGCAACGTCTGCGCCAGATAGAGCGCCACTTCATGCAGCAGGACCGCTACAAGTCGGCCCAGGTGTATTTCGACGTGGACTGACTTGTATTTATAAACTCTCCAATCTCCACTCTTCGCTCTTCACCCCTCCACTTTCCGCTACTCTACACTTTTTTCAGCTCTGGGTAGCTGATGCGGGTGTGGTAGATGCTTTTCAGCTTTTCCTTGAAAGTCTGTTTGGCCGTTTCGATATTCTCGAAGGTAATGGGGCAGTGGTTGAAGTAGCCCTCCTTGACCTGCGAATCGATGATGCGGTCCACCAGCGAGCTGACGCTCTCCTCGGTGTATTCGTTGAGACTGCGCGAAGCTGCCTCAACGGAGTCTGCCATCATCAGGATAGCCTCCTCCAGCGACTTGGGGTTGGGCCCGGGATAGGTGAAAATCTCGTTGTTTACCTCTTTGCCAGGGTTCTGGTTGATGTACGATACGTAGAAGAACTTTGTCTTGCTACGGCCGTGGTGCGAGGCGATGAAGTCCTTGATGCTTTGTGGCAGACGGTGCTTCTGCGCCAGTTCAAGGCCGTACTTGACGTGCTGGATGATAATCTGTGCACTGTCCTCAAAGGGAAGGTTGTTGTGCGGATTGTTGCCACTCTGGTTCTCGGTGAAGAAGACGGGGTCCTTCAGCTTGCCGATGTCATGATAGAGTGCGCCGGTACGCACCAGTTGGGCGTTGGCACCCAGACGATTGGCTACCTCGGCCGACAGGTTGGCCACCTGCATGGAGTGCTGGAAGGTGCCAGGCGCTTCTTCCGACAGGCGTCGCAGTATGGGGTTGTTGATGTTCGACAGCTCCACCAGTGTAACCGTGGAGGTGAACTTGAACAGCTTTTCGATGGGGAACAGCAGCAGATAGGAAATGAGCAACAGTCCGCCTCCTGCAGCAATGCCGATGTAGATGTCGGTGTCGATGCCCTTGGTGTTCACGAAGTTCATGTGTATGAGGTCAAGGCAGAGGTGGGCCAGGAGTGACGTGCCAATGACCAGTACGACTGCCATGAAGAGGTCGGAACGCTGCTGGAGCTGTTTGAGGGAGTATATGGCGGTAAGGCCGGCCAGCGACTGTACGACCACGAACTCGAACGGCTGTTCGATGGCAATGGCACTGAGCAGAATGCTGATGAAGTGGGTGATGAAGGCCGTGCGCGAATCCATGAAGACGCGTATCAGGATGGGTATCATGCAGTATGGTATGACGTAGACGTCCGTCCATCCGTTGCGTATGCAGATGTAGGTGATGAGGGGGAATACGATGCACATGATCCAGATGAGCAACATGTGGCGCAGGCTGCTGAGGTAGTCGCTGCGGAACTGGTGCAGGAAGAGTCCCAGGGCAATGAGCATCAGGGTGATGTAGAGTATCTGACCGCCAAACTGGCTCCACTGTTCGGCCGAGGTCTTCTCGCGACTGTGCTCGTGCTTGATGTAGGAGTCCAGTTTCTCGGCTATCGTCTCGCTGACAATCTGTCCTTTGTCAACGATTTTCTCGCCCACCTGTACGCGGCCTTTGAATATGGGGATGTTGTCGAGCTTGGCTTGTATCTCGCTGTTGTTCTTGAGTTCGTCAAAGACGAGGTTGGGCTGCACGTAGCGGTTCACCTTGATGTGAAGCAGCACCTGCCGCACGCTTTCCTCCTGGTTCATCAGCTCCTCGTAGACGGTCTTTTCCGACTTGAGACGATTTGCGTCCACACGATAGCTTTCGTTGTAGGCGAACAGGTGGACCGACGAGATGTTGCGGCTCTTCAGGCTGCGGTAGCAACTGTCGGGCAGGATGCCACCGGCGTATGCCTCCTCAAGGGTGGCAATCACGCGGTATCGCTTGTCGGCCGGCATGCCCAGGCTGTTGCCTACCGAGTCGAGGATGTGCCTGAAGAGCGACACCTGGTTGGCTGCTATCTCTGTTTTTATCTCGTAGATGGGCTCGTGCTCGTTCTGTATCTTGATGCGCTCGTGGGCAATGGCACTGTCGTTACGATGGATGATGAAGCTGTCCTTGGCAATGAGGGCATCGCCATCCCAGGGTTCGTTGAGGTGATACTCCATCTTGAGAGACGATTCGCGAGGGCAGAAGAAGCCCAGCAGGGCAACGCTGACTACGATGAACACACTGCGCAGAATGTATTCGAGGGTGGTGGTGTTGTGTGGATGATTATAGCGGCTCATTATGTTCTGTAAGATAGTTTTTCTGTTCCAAAATCTGTAATGCGATGCGAAAATACGAAAAATATATGTATTATTACGAAAAAAAGTCGTAAATTTGCGCAAAATAAGCAAAAATACGTTATGACAGACAAGAAAGTACGAGTTCGTTTTGCACCAAGTCCCACCGGACCCCTTCATATCGGCGGTGTGCGCACGGCTCTTTACAACTACCTTTTTGCCCGCCAGCACGGCGGCGATCTCATCTTCCGAATTGAGGATACCGACTCCACGCGTTTTGTGCCCGGAGCCGAGGAATATATCATCGAGAGCTTCAAGTGGCTCGGCATCAAGTTTGACGAGGGAGTCAGCTTCGGTGGCGACCACGGTCCCTACCGCCAGAGCGAGCGCAGGGACATTTACAAGAAGTACGTGCAGGTGTTGCTCGACAACGGCAAGGCCTACATCGCCTTCGATATGCCCGAGGAACTGGACGCCAAGCGTCAGCAGATTGAAAACTTCCAGTACGATGCCACTACCCGTCTGCAGATGCGCAACTCGCTGACCCTCTCGAAGGAGGAGGTGGACCAGCTCATTGCCGACGGTCAGCAGTACGTCGTACGTTTCAAGATTGACGGTGGACGCGACGTCGTGGTGGACGACATCATTCGTGGCAAGGTTGTCATCAACAGCAGTGTGCTCGACGACAAGGTGCTCTACAAGAGTGTCGACCAGTTGCCCACCTATCACCTGGCCAATATCGTCGACGACCACCTGATGGAGGTGACGCACGTCATCCGTGGTGAGGAATGGTTGCCCAGTGCACCCCTCCATGTGTTGCTGTACGAGGCCTTCGGCTGGGCTGATACGATGCCCCGCTTTGCCCATCTGCCTCTGCTGCTCAAGCCTATCGGCAACGGCAAGCTCTCGAAGCGTGATGGCGATAAGCTCGGCTTCCCCGTCTTCCCCCTTGAGTGGCACGACCCCAAGAGCGGCGAGATCAGCAGCGGCTATCGCGAGAAGGGCTATCTGCCTCAGGCCGTCAACAACTTCCTGGCTCTGCTGGGATGGAACCCCGGCGAGGCACACGACGAGATGATGACGCTCGACGAACTGGTGCAGTACTTCGACCTGTCGAAGTGCTCCAAGAACGGTGCCAAGTTCGACTACGTCAAGGCAGCCTGGTTCAACCATCAGTACCTCATCCAGCAACCCGATGAGGCTTGGGCTCCCGCCTTTGGCAAGGTGCTCGCCGAGCAGGGCATCGAGGCTACGACGGAACAGATGGCCGACGTGGTGCGCATGATGAAGACCAAGGTCATCGAGTATGTGGACGGACAGGGCAACAAGAAGAAGCGTAACATCTCGTTTGCCAGCGACCTCTGGCCCCTCACCAAGTTCTTCTTCGTGGCTCCTGCTGAGTTTGACCGCGAGGATAAGTTCATCAAGAAGAACTGGAAGCCCGCTTCGGAAGAGAGCGCAGGTTCCGCAGCCGAGATGCAGAAGTTTGCCGATCGACTGGCCGAGGTGGCCACGTGGACGGCCGAGGGACTGAAGGCCGAGATCGACCCCTGGGTGGAGCAGAACGAACTGCGTCCCTGGAACGCATGGCGCGTATGTCTCGTAGGAGCCGGTCAAGGTCCCGATATGTACGAGTTGGCAGCCTTCCTCGGCAAGGAGGAGACGCTCCGTCGTATGAAGTTTGCTATCGAAACACTGGCTTAAGTATCCATTCATAATATCCTGTTGAGTTGTATACTTTAGCTATCTACCTCTACATGTTTGGCATCATCATCGCCTCGCTGTTCCACAAGAAGGCGAGGCTGATGGTGAAGGGCCATTGGAATACCTTCCGCATCCTGCGCCGACAGATCGACCCCAACGCTCGCTATGTGTGGTTTCACGCTGCCTCGCTGGGTGAGTTCGAGCAGGGACGTCCCTTGATGGAACGGTTCCGCCAGCAGCATCCGGAGTACAAGATTCTGCTCACCTTCTTCTCGCCCTCGGGCTATGAGGTGAGGAAGCACTACGAGGGGGCAGACGTCATCTGCTACCTTCCCTTTGACACGCCGGGCAATGTACTGAGCTTCTTCCGCTTGGTCAAGCCCGAGATGGCTTTCTTCATCAAGTACGAGTTCTGGCAGAACTTCATGCTGGCTTGTGCCGCCAAGAAGATTCCCTTCTACAGCATCAGCAGCATCTTCCGTCCCAACAAGGTGTATTTCCGTTGGTACGGACGTCTCTATGCGCAGGTGCTGAAGACTGTTACGCACTTCTTCGTGCAGGACGAGGAGTCGGCTCGCATGCTGGCCAGGCTGAACATCACCAAGAATGTGACCATCGTAGGCGACACACGCTTCGACCGTGTCATCGACATCTGTCGTGCCGCCAAGGAACTGCCGCTCATCGAGCAGTTCAAGGCAGGCAAGACGGTGCTGGTGGCGGGCTCGTCGTGGGGACCGGACGAGGATCTTCTCATTTCTTATTTCAATGAGCATCCCGAACTGAAGCTCATCCTGGCGCCGCACGTCATCGACGAGAGTCATCTGCGTCAGATCGAGACGAAGCTGAAGCGTCCCTTCCGTCGCTATACCGATGCCGAGCAGAAGGCGGAGAAGAACGATACCTTCGACATTGCCAAGGTGGATTGTCTCATCATCAACTGCTTCGGCCTACTGAGCAGCATCTACCGTTACGGTGAGGTGGCCTACGTGGGTGGAGGCTTCGGTGTAGGCATCCACAACGTGCCCGAGGCTGCGGTCTATGGCGTACCCGTGCTGATTGGTCCCAACAACGAGAAGTTCCGCGAGGCGCAGGACCTCCTTCGTCTGGGCGGTTGCTTTGAGGTGCACGACCAGCAGGACTTCAATGCCACGCTCAATGACCTGCTGCACGATGAGGCTGCGCTCCATGCCGCCGGCACCGCCAGCCGCCAGTACATCCACGGCAATGCGGGTGCTGCCGATGCTATCTTCAGTCAGATAAAACTTTAGGGTTGTGGCCTTAGGTCGAATGAATACGTAAGAATAGAAAGTAGAATAAACGCGAATGGCCGGAAGTGGAGATACTTCCGGCCATTCGTGTTATTACCTGAGCCAACCGTCTGTGTCAGCTGCGGTAGTCCTCGCTTGTGGTGACGATCTGTGTGTTCTTGGGGGCGCTGTCGGCCTTGCGGAACCAGTCGCTGTACTCGATGTAGTGGCGGGCGTAGGTCTTGTTGAGCGACTGTGCCTGTTCGGGGTCTACCTTCTTGATGAACTTGGCCGGTACGCCGCCCCACAGTTCACCGTCGCCAATCTGCGTGTTGCTCAGCACCAGTGCACCGGCAGCCACGATGGCACCGCGACCCACCACAGCGTGGTCGAGCACGGTGGCTCCCATGCCCACGAGTGCACCGTCCTTCACCTCGCAGCCATGAAGGGTCACGCAGTGGCCGATGGTCACGTCGTCGCCCAGGATGCAGGGTGCCTTGCCGTTCAGCGTGTGGATGCACGAGTTGTCCTGCACGTTGGTGCGGTTCCCGATCTTCACAAAGTGTACGTCGCCACGGATTACGGCATTGAACCATACCGTGCAGTCGTCACCCATCTCTACGTCGCCTACTATCACTGCACCTTCTGAGAAGTAGCAGTGCTTGCCGAAGCGGGGAGCAGGCATCCCCGCAAGTGTCTTGATTATTGCCATAAAAGCCCCACCCCCTTACCCCTCCCATAAAGGGAGGGGAGTGATTACAACTGACTCCATGGGGGTATGTTGTGGTCAGAGGTTATTTAACATGTTTTTTTTGCCAAAGTTTATGAGAGAGGCAATGGGCGCGTGTTCGCTTTGAGCCATTCCTTGTCGGCCTCGTCATCGAGGTGGGGCAGGAGCGTGTCGCATACCATCTTGTGGTACCAGTTCAGGTAGTCGATCTCATCCTGCTGCATCTCGTGGAGGTTGATGGGAGCCGTGTCGATGGGGCAGAGCGTGAGCGGTTCCAATTGCAGGAACTCGCCGAACTCGCCGTCCATGAAGTGGGTGACGAGCATCGTGTTCTCCGTGCGGCAACCGTGCTTGCCAGCCTTGTAGATGCCCGGTTCGTTGGTGACCGTCATGTTGGCCACGAAGGGAGCCGGCATGTAGTTCATGCGGAACTGGTGAGGCCCTTCGTGCACGTTCAGGAAACTGCCCACGCCGTGGCCCGTGCCGTGCAGGTAGTTGATGCCCTCCTGCCACATGGCATAGCGTGCGCAGATGTCCATCTGTGTGCCGCTCGACCCGGCCGGGAACTTCACCATGGCCAGGCGGATGTGGCCGCGCAGCACGAGTGTGTAGTCGTGGCGCTCCTCCTCGGTGAGGGGACCCAGGGCGATGGTGCGGGTGATGTCCGTCGTGCCGTCCTGATACTGTGCACCGCTGTCCAGTAAGAGCAATCCGCGAGGCTCCAGCGTGGCGTCCGTCTCGGGTGTGGCCTCGTAGTGTACGATGGCACCGTGTGGGCCGTAGCCCGCAATGGTGTCGAAGGAAATGTCGCGATAGAGCGGCTGCTCGGCCCGCAGGATTGTCAGCTTCTGGTCGATGCTCATCTCCGTCTGTCCACCCGCCTCAACGGCAGGCTTCAGCCAGCGCAGGAACTTGACCAGCGCTATGCCATCCTTCAGCATGGCGCTGCGATAGCCGCGTATCTCGGCCTCGTTCTTGATGGCCTTCAGGGGGGCGATGGGCGACTTCTCGTCCAGTATCACCACGTCCTCGGGCAGCAGCGAGCACAGCTGACTGTTGCTGGTGCGATAGTCCATCATGGCCGTCTCGCCGTCGAAGTCCTGCAGGTCGTTGCCTATCTCGTCGTAGTCCTTCACGCTGACGCCCTGCTCGTCTAGGTAGGTCGTGACCTCGTCCGTCAGCTTTACCTTATTTATATATAATATGCAATCATGAGCGGTCACGATGACGTAGCTCACGAAGACGGGGTTGCAATGCACGTCCGAGCCACGCAGGTTCAGTAGCCATGCTACCTCGTCCAACTGGCTGACGATGAGTGCGTCGGCACCCTTCGCCTCCATCTCCTTGCGGACGCGGTTCAGCTTGCTGGCCGTTGTCTCGCCGGCCAGTTCGATGGGCTGTATCTCCACGGGCGAGTCGGGTAGGGCCGGGCGCTCCTGCCATAGCTCGGCGGTGGGGTCGAGGTCGGTTCGCAGTTCCAGTCCGTAGCTGTCCAGCTCCTCCTCCATCTCAATCACGCTGGCCACGGTGTTCACCCAGCCGTCCATGCCCACGGCCTGACCCTCCTCGAGCACGTCGCCGAGCCATTCGCTCAGGGTGGGCGTGTCGGCCAGGCCCTGCTTCATCAGCTGGAAGGGCGTGCCCTGCAACTGCTCAGCAGCGGCCAGGAAGTATCGTGAGTCGGTCCACAGGGCTGCCTTGTCCAGCGTCACCACTGCCGTACCGGCCGAACCGTTGAAACCGCTTATCCACTGACGTGCCATCCAATAGTCGGGTATGTACTCGCCACTGTGCGGGTCGGTGCTGGGAAAGATGAATGCACTCAGCCCATTCTCCTTCATCCACGCTCTCAGCGCTTCCACTTTATTTAATTCATAATTCATAATTCACAATTCAAAAGTAGGTGATCAAAATTATTTCAACCTGTATAAATGAAAAGACCTCAGATAGATCGTTGCTCCGGTAACCGGAGGTCTTGACCTGCGGATCCTTGCAGCACACCCTTCGGGTATTGTCGCGCCTTGGCATCATGATCAATGGTCATACCTCTGGTCTTCAATAGGGCAACGAGGTCTGATGGCACAGAATAAGTCTTGGTGTAGTGTGCCATAGCCTATTAACAAAAACGACCCGCCGATTTAAGCATTGTCAAGAGGCTTGGCGGGTTCTTGTAGTGCAAAATTACAAATATTAGTTGTAATAAGCAAACTTTTTTTGAAAAAATAGTGCTTTTCAATGCCTGTTTTGGGGAACAAACATTTATAATTTGCACCAAATACAACAATTATTTGTCATTTTTGAGTGTTATTTAAAAAATAATGTGTAACTTTGTGTTGTCTTAATCTTGCTGAAAGCCCCATGGGTGGAAGGTGGGTATAGATACATATATACAAAAAAGGCGTACCTTTACGCTTTGGTTTTGACATATTGGAATCTCGCAAATTCACAACTGTTAGTCAAAAACAAAGCAACGGGAACGCCCCAATCAGGTGTATTGTACGCCTTCATTAGTTCTCGGAGTTTTGTATGCCCTGCGCTGATGTTGGTTCAACATACACAGGCGTGGGGCTTTCAGCGTTGCTCGTTTCGACTAACAGGGCAATGCGAGAGCCTCAATATGTGGGACGAGTAACAGGACTGGCTCCCACGCTTTTTTTGTCTATGTGTCAACCTTAATAATATCAAGAGAGACTATCGGGGAGTCTTGGTCATAGAAGAATCGGTATGATGTTAGAACTGTCTTCTATAACTAAAAGCTCAATAAGCAACAGAATCTTCTGTTGTGATTTTGTATGTCACTACGTTTTGCAGACATTTCTTTCTTTTGCAGAAGAAAAACACATACCATTATTCCACTTAAGTTCTATTCTCTTATTATCTTTGCGCGATAGTTCTTGGTGAGACCAAGCGACAAAGTCGAGTATTTACATTATTAACGTTAAATTTATAAATTATGTCAATGTTTCAAATTACCACGAAAAATCGAAAACAATGTAACGGTATTCGTATTGAACCAGGCATGACAGTTCAGGTAGTAACCCAAAGCATGAGCAACCCCGTCAACAACAATGGTGGCCAAGCCGTCATCGATGCCTTCTACCGTATCTATGGTATTGACATCAAGAAGGCAGGTTGCTTGAATATGACGGATTTGAATTGTGAAAGAATCGGATAAATAAGAGTATAACCAGTATAAGTTTTTTTATGGGATTCATTAAAGATGTTATTTGCGCGTGGACAAATAAAGAAAATATAGAAAGAGATATTGAGTCTTTAAAACGTCAAAATGTTGCTTTGCGAAAGGAATTTGAGTCATTGAAAAAAAGTCAGAGTCAAGAATCTGGGGCAATGAAGCCAACAATGTCAAATTGTCCTACAGAGAGCGACAAACTTAAGAATTCTATTGTAGTAAAGCCTGCAAAGCAAGTGTTCTCTGAAAATGTCGAGTTGTTTCTGCCTTTCCTTTCAGAGTTAACAAAGGAATCATTTGATAGTGGGAAATGGAAAGATCTTGTTAGTTCTTTGGGTAATGATGAATTGAATACTATTTGGCTAAAGACCAATGGAAAACAGGATTCGATACTTAGAGTCCTTGCTTTTTGGGGATACAAGCCTGAGTTGTGTTCTTCTTTTGTTTGTATAGGAGGTGAGAGTGACTTGTATGAAGAAGAGGATGGCGGTTCTTTAGTTGCTGGCATAAAGTATGATGTTCTTTCCAAATGTTGGTTACATACGGATGACAATGGGAAAAAGAATGTTGTTTTAAAAGGTAAGGTTAAAAAACATGTCTAAATGAGTCAATTGAAAACATATAACATCTGTTTCATCGGAAGAACAGGTAATGGAAAATCATCATTGATTAATTCAATCTGGGATGCTGGATTTGCTACAGATTCGTTAGTGTCTTGTACAAAACAACTTGTTTCTGTAACAATTATGGATGACAGTATACCTGGATATGATGCGATAAATGTCTATGATACCCCTGGTATTGGTGAGTTTTCTAAAGATACTGTTTATGAACGCTTTTATGAACATGCAGTGAGTATCGCTGATTGCATAGTTTTAGTTACTACTTTTGATAGAACTGATGCACCGGCGCAAAGGCTGTTGATGAGGCTAAAGCAACAGGTCAGCACAGATAGGGATGTAAAGTTTGTAATCGCACTCAATCATATAGATTCACGAATAGTGACAGATAAAGATAGTTTGTACATTCCTTGGAACGACGAGTCAAATGAGCCAAGTGAGGCTTGTAGACGGAACATTCAGGAAAGGACAAATTTATTGTTTGATAAGTTTAATGGTAAATTCCTTCCTTTTACAGTTGTTCCTGTTTGTGCAGTGCGAAATTATGGAATTAATGAGCTGAAATCACATATTATTCACTAAACTTTTCCACCCATGAGAAGATTGTCATTATCTAACAAGCGAGGAATCTCTACTTTGCTGTGTTTCATTAGACCCAAAGAGGACTCTAAAAGCATATAGGATTTGGCAGAAATACCTCCTAGGTTGGGATGATAATTCAACATATATTTAGAATGTTATAAGGGTGTGGATTTCCAATTATTATTAAAAACAAAAAAGAAATGACAGAAAAAAAAGATGCTCGTTTCCTTGTCAACCAGATTTTAGACAGGGTCTTAGAAAAAGGCAAAGTTTCTGATGACGAAAAGAAAGAAGTCAATCAAAAGATTGAAGAAGAGATTCAGAATAAACCTTTTCGAGTTGCAGTGATTGGTCAATCTGGAGTTGGAAAGTCAACAACATTGAATTCCGTTTTTGGCTTGACTAATTATACATCAAATCTTGCAGAAGGTACTAGTGAGATTGTGGAAAAGGTGTTTCCTATGCGTGATGGATTTAATCTTTCGCTATACGATATGCCAGGCTTGAACAATGATGTTGACAAGGATGCAAAGTACGAAGAAATGTACAAACAGATTCTTCCTGGTTGTGACGTTATTGTCTATGTTGTAAACTCTCATTCAAGAGATTTTGGAGAGGATTGTCGAATTCTGAAGGATGTTGTTCTCCCAATCTGCAATAAGAATGAAATGGCTCAGTAGATATTTTCCGTGGCAATCCACATCACTGACTACCCAAAATATCAGAGTGCAACGGTAGAGATTCTCAAAAAAAAGATGTACCTTTGCACCATGGCAACAACAACCTCTCCGTCCATCTACGAATCCT
>JAZLFZ010000008.1:0-67463 GCA_045616065.1 Bacteroidaceae bacterium
TATTTTTATAATTATTGTGGTAAATTAAACTAATATTAAAATAAGATTAAACCTTGAAAGTGTCACAAAATGGAGTTTAATATTTTTTTAATATAATTTTAATATACCATTATAAAAATCATTCTGCACAGTTACTTATGAGACAGATCAACCTAATCGTCATCCACTGCTCGGCGACGCCCGAGGGACGCGACTTCACGGTCGGGGACATCGACCGGTGGCACAGGCAGAGGGGCTTCAGGAAGATAGGCTACCACTACGTCATCTACCGCGACGGCAGCGTTCACGAAGGACGCGGCATCGAGGAGATTGGCGCACACGCAGCACCCTTCAACAGCAAGAGCATCGGCATCTGCTACATCGGCGGACTGGACGCCCACGGCAACCCCAAGGACACACGCACCGATGCACAGAGGGCCACGCTGCGAAGGCTCGTCAAGGAGCTGCTCGGACGCTTTCCGGATGCCCGTGTCGTGGGGCATCGCGACCTCGGTGCCCGCAAGGCCTGCCCCTGCTTCGACGCCTCGGCTGAGTACAAGAATGTCTAACCCAAAAAAACCAGTTAACCTATGAAGAAAGAAACCATCAGCTTCCTCTGGAAGCTTTTCACGAGCCTTGTGGCTGCGCTGGCTACCGCTTTCGGGGTGGCGAGCTGCATGTAAACGGGTCACAGGGACAGGTCGCCTTGACCCAGAACTGGGTCAACGGACCCTGTCCCTGCGACCCTTGAACGCAGAGACGCAGAGACGCAAAGTTTTTAATGGATTTGGAGAAGAATCAGAAATAATCTTTGCGCCTCTGCGTCTTTGCGTTCTATCAAGAAAAAGCGCAAATGCCCTGTCTCTCTTTGTGTATTTGAACGCAGAGACGCAGAGACGTAAAGTTCTTTTTTAAAAAACCGCCAATGCCCTGTCTCTTTGCGCATTTCTCCTTATTTTTGCAAATTCTTTGCCATTTTGCTTGCAGATGATTCTTTTTTCTTGTATCTTTGCAAATCCTTTAGAATGTGCCGATTGGCAAGATGGCTAAGAGAACAACTAATTTCAAATTTATGAAGCTCAAATATCTATTACTAATGTGTGTCCTGATGCTGGCAAACACTGCTGCCAAGGCACAGGACGTTGTACAGGACGTTGTCTACTACGACATCAGCCCCGAACCCGCCACCGAGCTGGAGGAGGGACATGTGTACATGTTGCTGAACTCTTCGTACGGTGATGTCTTTCTGAAGGTTGGACATAATTCTTCTCCTGCTTATGATTATGTGGATGCAGAAGAAGTAGATCCTTCGTTTTTCTTCGACTATCCCCATGTTTATCAGGAGGGTCTCTTCTTCGTGGCCGGCACGGACGGCATCTCGCTGCCGGGCGTAAGCCTCACATACTACCACGCCGAAAATCGCCCCTTGCGCAGTGGGCGTAAGCAGGTTCCATCCGTCAGTACGGATGTCCCCGTCGTCGAGAAGCCGAAGGAGACGGGCCCCTTCCACGTAAAGATTGGAGGCGGTCAGTACCTGATGATTGATTACAGCTATGATAAAAATACGCATCTTTTTTATGGTGTCGAACCCGACGACAGTGAGAGCTCACAGCATGTAACCCTTTGGGAGGCCCATGAGGTGACAGAGCACCTGCAGCACAAGTGGAATACCGACTGTTGGTCTCATCAGTGCAACTGCGGCGAGCGAGCTGAACATGAGGTGGTCGACTGCAAATGTATCGTTTGTGGCTATGAGCATCACAGCTGGGATAATGGTGTGTGCCAGGATTGCCATACCGCGTGCCAGCACACGGATCTGGAATATGTTGAAGCCCGGGAGGCTACCTGTGAATCTATGGGAAATATAGAACACTATATGTGTAGTGATTGTGGCTTACATTTTGCAGATGCAGACGGCAAGGAGCGGTTGACCCGGGAAGACGTTTACAATAAAGATGCCCTGGGCCATGCCTACGATGAGGATCAGGCTTGCTGTACGACCTGCGGTATCCATATTAACGTGGCTGGCGACTTCACGCTCGATGAGGAATGCCACGTCACCATGACGAACCGTAATGAAGCGCCGGATCCGATTCTTTCCGGTTCGTGTCTCTACCGGGTAGTGCCCAAAACCACCAATATGGAGCTCTGGAACCAGCTGTCTTGCGAGGGCTGTTCTGTTACCATTTTAGACGAGAAGTTCCGCTATTATACTGATCGATATTTGGATTATACCGACTACCTCACAACCCTTTCCGATTCATCTGCATACTATCTCATGTTTACGTTCTATGACGAAGATGCGGAAATGACCACGAAGGACGTGAATGTGCACCTCTATCTGCAGGGAGGAGATTGCGTGCACGACTGGGTGTATGACACGTATGATGAGGGTGCCAGCGATGAGCACTATTGCAGCTTGTGTGGCGAATCTGGTTGGCACAACACATCCGGCGAGGACGGTCAGTGTGACGTCTGCGGCTACCAGTGCTTGAGTCACAACTTCTTCTTGTCTTACGAAAAAAGCCTCCAGGCCACTCTCGAGGCTCTCGAGGCAGGCGAGGGTAAGCCTGTCTCGGTGTATGAGTGCTATTACTGCCACTATCAGATGACGGAGGCCGTAGATCCTGAGGCTAAGTGTCCCAACGGAGGCAGCCATGATTGGTATAGTGGTGACGAACGTGAGGCGACCTGCACACAGCACGGCTACACCGTGATGAACTGCAATTACTGCGATGCGGCATATATATGCAACATCACCGACATCAATCCTGACAACCACTATTGGAGTGTATATGAAGATGAGTATGATGGCAATATCATCAGCCAGCATATTTGTAATTACGGTTGTGAGGCGCATAGCGATTGGGAGGATCACACCATGGAGGACGGCAAGTGCACCGTCTGCGGCTACTGGCCCGGACATACCGAACACCAGTGGGAACGTAACTCGTGGGGCCACTATTGCACCATTCCTGGCTGCAGGTATGATGGCTGGGACGACCACGAACTTGACGAAAACTGCCTCTGTCTCGTTTGCGGCTTCGAATATCACGAATACTACAAAGGCGTATGCGAGAGGTGCGGGAAGCCATGTGACCATATTCACTGGGAGCTGGCATCGAAGGATCCCGACTGCGTATATGACGGCATAAGTGAGCATTACGAGTGCCATGACTGCGGGGCTTATGTGACTGCCGATGGCCAGTCGATGACCGATGACGAGGTGTGTGCACTCTATGTTCCCTCGCTGGGTCACCTCCTGAACGAACAGGGCCAGTGCACCCGTTGCCATGACGAGCTCCAGTTGGCAGGTGAATTAGCGTGGGGCGAGACGAGAGAGGTGGTGTGCCATCCGGATGATAATGAAGATTTCTGGCCTGAAAACGCGCTCTCTCAATCTGTCTACAAGCTTGAGGTGAAGGAGGGAGCTGCCCTTCAGCTCGCGTGCTATGAGCCGGACATGGAGGCATGCGATATATATTATTATTTCTACTCTTGCGTACCCGGCGAGGACGGCACGAAAGTGTTCAATGATGGAGTTTACTCCATCAACTATCCGTTGAATGTACAACCCGGTACCTATTATGTGGCTTTCTACTGTGGTAATTATGATGGCGATGAGCCCCTCATGCCAGCCATGACTTACAGTCCCGTGATTTGCCTGCCTACCGACGACTACTATTCTACTGTCGAACTGGCAGCAAACGCAGAAGGCCAGTACGCTGCCACCGGAGGAATGGTATTTGATGCTGACCATGTCTTCAAGACACCCGTCGACTTCACAGCTACCACCGACCAGGTCGTTGTCGCCCGTGGGTTTGAGGACAACACGCCTTCCACCATCAGCCTGCCCTTCGACATCGAGACTGAAGACATCACCGGTACGTTCTACACCTTCGACGGCATCGACAAGGATGCCGAGACGGGCAAGTGGGTGGCCACGATGAAGGAGGCCACGGGCAGCCTGAAGGCCCATACGCCCTACATCGCCCTGACTCAGGAGGAGGACAGGACCTCGGATGGTTTCATCCAGTTACTGGGGGGTGCCACCCTTACCTTCCGTGCCGACGACTCACAGTGCAGCACCACCTGCGGTGACTGGCAGATGGTCAGCAGCCTGTACGATAAGGTGTGGAACGCTGAGAACAATGCCGACGAGTTGGGCCGTGTCTACGGCTTTGCTGCCCAGAGCCAGACCAATGGTGCGGGCGAGGAGATCGAGAAGGGACAGTTCGTCAAGGCTGCCGCCGGAGCAAGGATCAAGGCACGCCATGCCTACCTGCTCTACAAGGATGACAGCAACCCCCTCGCCTCTGCACAGCAGCGTGTGCGCCAGCAGAACAACAACCTGCCCGGCACCATCAGCGTGCGCTTCGTCAACGCCGACGGCACCACGGGTCTCTCTGACCTCGATGCCCAGACGGGACGCATGCAGCCCGTACAGTGGTATGACCTCAGCGGCCGCAAGATGCAGCAGCCTGCCCAGCGTGGTCTCTACATCAAGAACAACAAGAAAACCGTAGTAAGATGATCAAGATGAAACAGATACAGAATGCCGGCCTCCGTGCCGGCCACACAACCGACGGCAAGAAGCCCTATCAGTCACCTCTCTGCGAACTGACATGCATGCAGGAGGCCTCACTCCTCTGCGAGTCCACCATCCCCGAGTACAACGGCGAGTTCGGTGTGCGTGGGGACGAGGTTGTCGAGGTGGAGTGGTAGTCTGCTTGCTCCCCGCTCGGGAAGCAGCGCTTCCGTACATGCAAAAAAAAAGAAGGTGGCTAATGGATCGTTCCATTAGCCACCTTCTGTATGCGTAAGGGCGGGGGTGGGGGCTCACTTGGGGTTCACTCTCCTTCCCATCCCGATGATCTCGCCGTCAGCGGGGAGGGGGCCACTGAGGCTGTCAGGCAGGCTGACGCTGAGGCTGTCGCTGGCGCCGCCGCGTGTCTTGGCGTAGTAGCGGTAGCCCTCGTACCAGTTGTAGCGGTTGCCGTATCCGTGGGTGTTGACGTAGGGCGTCCAGTTGTAGTAGTCGCGTATCTTGCGCAGGCGGAACTGCTCGTCGGTGTTGTCGAAGTAGCCCGTGAACCAGTCGTTGGTCATGTGGTAGTCGTAGATGTCGGTGTTCATGCGAGGCTCGTCGGGGTAGGTGAGGTAGAGGATGCCGTTGACGATCTCCCACTCCACGCGGTTGTAGATGTACTCGTAGGGGCCGTACTCGTACCAGTCGACCTGCTTGCCCCATCCGTAGGTGGCACCGTTGTGGTCGGGGTAGAAGACGACGTCGGTGTCGTAGCTGTCGAAGGTGTAGGTGCGGCCGTTGTAGCGGTAGGTGTAGTTCATGCCGAAGTCGCCCTGCCACTGTCCCGAGAGCACCTTGGACTGGTCGTAGTCATCGTCTATGAGTCGCCATTCGTCGCACGAGGTCATGGTGAAGCACGCTGTGAGGACGATGAGCATCGTCTGGAGGATGTTGTTGTTCTTCTTCATAATCGTAATGTTTATAATAACAGGTTCTCGTTTTGTTTCTCTGCTGCAAAGGTAGGCATTTTTGCGTTACCGTGCGGGGGGGGAATGCAGAAAAGCGCGTAGGCTTTTCCCTACTCGTGCGGTGTGATTCCCCGTCGTGCAGCCTCCTCGAGGAGGAACTGGAAGGCGGCCTCGTGCGTGTTCTCTATGCGGCTCTCCCAGATGGCGTCCTTGATGGCCTGCTTCAGGTCGCCCACGGTGCGGCAGGGCGCGAGGTGGAACGTCTGCATGATTTCCTCGCCCGTGATGGGGTTGGTCCAGGTGCGGTAGTTGTCGCGCTCCTGCAGGTCCTTGAGCTTCTGCCTGACGAGCTTGAAGTTGTCGAGGAAGCGCTGCTTCTTCTCGCGGTTCTTGCTGGTGATGTCGGCTTCGCAGAGCAGCATCAGGTCGTCGATGTCCTCGCCAGCCTCGAAGAGGAGGCGACGCACGGCGCTGTCGGTCACCTCCTGGTCGGCGATGACGATGGGGCGCATGTGCAGGCCCACGAGTTTCTGCACGTACTTCATGCGCTCGTCCATGGGCAGCTTCATGCGACGGAAGATGTTGGGCACCATCTTCTCGCCCAGGTAGTTGTGGTTGTGGAAGGTCCAGCCTGTGCCCTGCTCCCAACGCTTGGAGCGCGGCTTGCCGATGTCGTGCAGAAGGGCGGCCCAGAGAAGGAAAAGCCTCTCTCCCGTGCTCGTCCTTCCTTCGCTCCCTGCCTTGAGGGGGCTCTCCTCCCCTTTGGGGGCGGGGTCGGGGGCGAGGCTTTTTGCCACGTTCTCCAGCACCTCCATGGTGTGGTAGAAGTTGTCCTTGTGGGCCCGTCCGTTGACCGTCTCAACGCCCTCGAGTGCAGCCAGTTCGGGGAAGATGATGGGGAGCAGCCCGCAGCGGTTCAGCTCCACCCATCCGGTGCTGGGGTGGGGCGCGAGCATGATCTTGTTGAGCTCGTCGATGATGCGCTCCTGCGAGATGATGCGGATGCGCTCGCGGTTACGCTCCAGTGCCTGGAAGGTATCGTCGTCGATCTGGAAGCTGAGCTGCGTGGCAAAGCGGATGGCGCGCAGCATGCGCAGGGGGTCGTCGGAGAAGGTGATGTCGGGGTCGAGGGGCGTGCGGATGAGGTGGTCCTCCATGTCGTCCAGGCCGTCGAAGCGGTCGATGAGCTGTCCGAAGCGGTTGGGATTGAGGCAGATGGCCAGCGCGTTGATGGTCAGGTCGCGGCGGTCCAGGTCGTCGTCCAGCGTGCCGTCCTCCACGATGGGCTTGCGCGAGTCGCGGCTGTAGCTCTCGCGTCGTGCTCCGACGAACTCCACCTCGACGTCGCTCTTCACCTGCGCCGTGCCGAAGTTCTTGAACACGCTGAGGTGCGCCTTGCGGTGCAGGCGGCGCAGGCGCTTGGCCAGTGCGGTGGCCACGGCAATGCCTGGCCCGTCCTTGCCGGCAAGGGGGAGTGTGGCGGCGGGGTGGGGGGCGGTGCCGTCGTCCTGCTGGGCTTCCGTGCCCGGCTGGGTTCGTCCCACGACGACGACGTCGATGTCCTTTGAGGGTCGTTCGAGGAAGATGTCGCGTACGAATCCTCCCACCACGTAGGCGTCCATTCCGAGTTCTTCGGCCGTGTCTCCGATGAGGTGGAAGATGTCGTTCTTCTCCAGTATCTCTGCCAGTTCGGCATCCGTGAGGTATGTGTTCATTGCTTGATTCTCTTCTGTTTCCGTTGCAAAGGTACAAATAACTGCGCGAAATGCCAAATGCAGCGGGGAAAATTTACCGAGACAGGCCGCCCTCCATCGTGATGTGGCTCCCCTTGAACGTGTCGGGAGCCTTGCCGTGCGTGCTTGTGCAGTCCTTGACGTGCAGCGTGTAGCCGTTGTCGTTGTAGAAGCCGTAGTTCTGGCCGTTGCCGTCGGCCTGGCAGCCGAGGAGGCTGATGTGTCCGGCGTTGCTGTTCTGGTCGAAGCCCTTGACACGGTTTCCGCTGGCACGGCAGTCGGTCAGCTCCACGTCGTGCTGCGTGCTGCCGCCTCCCAGCTTGAAGCCGTTGCCATTGCCGTTGTTGTAGAAGTGGGCCAGCGAGCAGCGCACCTGGCGGGGTGGGTCGCTGGTGGCTTTCTTGCTCTTCTTCAGCGTGATGGTGAGGCCCTCGCCGTCAAACTGGTCCAGGAAGTCGCGGTCCGTCTGGCGGCGCGGATGCTGCGAGAGGTCGTACTCCCGGGGGCCGTTGTCCAGGCACTCGCAGTCGATGAGCCGGGTGGTGCCGCCCACGCGCTGGAAGAAGTCCCATCCGTCGTCCGAGTTGCCCCAGGCCCGGCATCGCACGTAGGTGTTGCCCGGCGTGCCCGTGTACTGCTTGTCGGCAAATCCGTCGGCATTGCCACCCCAGTCGGCGGCGTCGAGGGTGCCCGTGGTGTAGTCGAAGTTGTCGTGCGAGTCGCAGTCCGTGATGAGGTTGCTGTGGCCCCCCTTCATCTGTATGCCCGAGTCGCAGCAGCCGTAGACGTCGAGGCCCTCCAGAAGGCAGTGGGAACCCGTGCAGATGAGTCCCTTGTAGCCTGCATGACAGATGCTTATGCCATGCAGGTGGACGTAGTCGGCCGACAGCGTCACGCCGTTCTTGTAGTGTGGCTGAAGGCGGAAGTCCAGCACCGGACGTTCTCCGGCCAGGGCTCCGAGGTAGGTGCGCTGCTCGTCCGACGTGCCGCTGGTCTTCACCGTCAGTCCTTCCGTCAGCAGGTAGGTGCCGCCGCGCAGGAAGAGCGAGTCGCCGGGCTGCAACAGGCGCAGGGCCGTGGGCAGGTCGAGGGGGGCATGCGGTGTGCCCGGGGCCGTGCCGTGTCCGTTGGGCGAGGCCACGAGGTTGCGCCCCATGGTGGGGAGGAGGGCTGTCAGCAGCAGGTTTAGCAGCAGTGTAAGTCGCTTCATAACAGGGCAATGAGTTGTTCCACACTCTCTGGTTTCGTGGCCCAGCTGGTGACAAAGCGGACGCGCGTGTGTGTCTCCCCGCGTGTGCCCCACACCTCGAAGGTGGCGTGCTGCGCCAGGCGGTCCATCACCTCGTTGGGCAGCGTGAAGAACTGCTGGTTGGTGGGCGAGTCGATGAAGGGCTCGAAGCCCGCCTTGCGGAAGCCCTCCTTCAGTCTGAGGGCCAGCGAGACGGCATGGCGGGCGATGCGCAGGTAGAGGCCGTCGCGGAAGAGCGTGCCGAACTGCAGACCCAGCAGGCGACCCTTGGCCAGCAGGGCTCCGTGCTGCTTGACGAGGGGGAAGAAATGGGGGAGCAGGCCCTGGCGTGCCACCACGCACTCGCCGAAGAGGCAACCCACCTTTGTGCCGCCGATGTAGAAGACGTCGCACAGGCGGGGAAGCTCCTGCAGGGTGATGTCGCAGGCGGGGCTGGACAGGCCGTAGCCCAGGCGTGCACCGTCGATGAAGAGCGGGATGCGCGCTTCCTGGCAGATGGCGTGCAGCTCCTCCAGCTCGGAGCGTGAGTAGAGCGTGCCGTACTCCGTGGGCTGGCTGATGTAGAGCATGCCGGGCGCCACCATGTGCTCGTAGGTCTCGTCGGCATAGAACTGGCGGATGTAGCTGCGCACCTCGCCGGCCCGGACCTTGCCGTCGTGCGAGGGCAGGGTGAGCACCTTGTGGCAGGTGGCCTCGATGGCGCCCGACTCGTGTACGTTGATGTGGGCCGTGTCGGCAGCCAGCACGCCCTCGTGCTGACGCAGTAGCGCGTCGATGACGGTGGAGTTGGTCTGCGTGCCGCCCACGAGGAAGTGGACGTCGAGCGTGTCGTCGCCACAGGCCTGGCGCACCAGTTGCTTGGCTTCGCGGCAGTAGTCATCCTGCCCGTAGCCCACGGTCTGCTCTAAGTTGGTCTCTACGAGGCGCTGCAATATCTCGGGGTGCGCCCCTTCCATGTAGTCGGTATCGAAGTGTAGCATGTTAAGTTAAAAGTTAAAAGTTAAAAGTTAAAAATTAAAATTTAGAGGGAAGAGTTAAGAGTTAAAAGTTAAGAGTTGAAAATTAAAAATTAAGAGTTAAAAGTTAAAAATTAAAAATGGATTGATGGTTGCTACTATTCGTGCCCGCAAAGTTACTGAAAAAAAAACGCTTGTCGTGCCTCTTGCTCATTTTTTTTGCCAAAGGATTAAACTAAACATGCCTTCGCGTATCTATTAGTATAAAAAATAAGGTATAACTTAACATGAAAAAAAGATTTTTCTCCTTCCTTGCTCTACTGGCAGGCCTCATGGCAGCCCAGGCGCAGGTGTCGTTTGGCAACGCCTCCAAGTTCAATGACGAATGGCAGTTCTCACTCGGAGCGGACAGCACAGCCTTCCAGCGCAAGCAGAACGTGCGTCGACTCACGCTGCCCCACGACTGGAGCATTGAGGGACAGGCCAGCCCCACACTGGCCAGTTGCCAGGGATATCTGCCCGCCGGCATTGGATGGTACCGCAAGACGTTCACCATCAGCGACTCGTACCCGCTGCACTACATCTATTTCGAGGGTGTCTATTGCCGCTCCACGGTCTACCTCAACGGTCATCGCCTGGGCCACCGTCCCAATGGGTTTGCCAGTTTCATGTACGACATGACGCCTTACCTCCGACAGGATGGAGAGAACGAGCTGCTCGTCAAGGTGGACCACAGCCAGCAGGCCGACAGCCGATGGTACACGGGCAGCGGCATCTACCGCGACGTGTGGATGGTGGCTGCCGGACGGACGCACTTCAGCCAGTGGGGACTGGGATGGAAGGCTACGCAGATTGGACGTTCGAAGGCCACCGTCGAGGTGGAGATGCAGGTGGAGGGAGCCAGCGAGGCCAAGGGGGCCCTGAAGCTCGTGGCCACGCTCCGCGATGCGGATGGCAAGACGGTGGCTACGGCCTCCCGCTCTTGTGCTAAAACGGCTGACAAGCAGACTGTTAGCCTTAACGTCGGCAAGCCCCGGATGTGGGACCTCGACAGCCCTTACCTCTACACCCTTACGACGCAACTCCTCGAAGATGGTCGCGAGATTGACCAGGCACAGTGCCGCGTGGGACTGCGTACCCTGCAGTTTGACCCCAACACGGGCTTCAGCCTGAACGGCAAGAACATGAAGGTGAAGGGCGTCTGCCTGCACCATGATGCCGGTGTGCTGGGCGCCGTCGTGCCCAAGGACGTGTGGCGACGCCGCCTGCAGAACCTCAAGGAGATGGGGGCCAACGGCATCCGCATGAGCCACAATCCCCAGGCCCCCGACCTCTACGACCTGTGCGATGAGCTGGGTTTCCTCGTGATGGACGAGGCCAGCGACGAGTGGGAGTTCCCCAAGCGAAAGTGGGTCGAGGGCTGGAACCAGGGTGAACCGGCCTACCAGGGCACGTTCGACTTCTTTGAGGAATGGATAGACCGCGACGTGGCCGATATGGTGCGCCGCGACCGCAACCACCCCTGCGTCTTCCTCTGGAGCATCGGAAACGAGGTGGACTATCCCAACGATCCCTACTCACACCCCGTGCTCGACGGCAACAATGCGGCCATCAACCAGCCCATGTTCGGTGGCTACAAGAAGGATGCTCCCAATGCCGAGCGTATCGGCAAGATTGCCAAGAGGCTCTCGGCCGTGGTGCGCAGCATCGACACCTCAAGGCCCGTCACGGGTGCTTTGGCGGGTGTGGTGATGAGCAACCAGACGGAGTACCCCGAGGCCATCGACGTGGTGGGCTACAACTATACGGAGAACCGCTACGACGAGGACCACAAGCTCTATCCCAACCGCATCATCTACGGCAGCGAGACGGGCGTGGGCTTCGGCAACTGGAAGGACGTGCGTGACAAGAAACATATCTTCGGACAGTTCATCTGGACCGGCACCGACTATCTGGGCGAGAGTGGACGATGGCCTTCGCGCGGACTCCACACGGGATTGCTGGACTTCGGCTCGTTCAAGAAGCCCAGAGGATGGTTCCGTGCGGCTCTCTGGAGCGAGAAGCCTACCTGCTACATCGGTACATACGCCATCCAGGGACAGGGGGGTGACGGACAGCGTCGTGGCAACGGAAACCGCCAGCGACAGACGCCCGTCTCGACCGAGGCTATGGACACCTGGAACTACCGTGCCGGACAGACCGTGCGCGTGGTGTGCTACACCAACGCCCCGCAGGCTCACCTGCTGCTGAACGGCAAGGAGGTGGGCGAGGTGAAACCCTACGATGACTCTAACGGTGTGATTTACTGGGATATCCCCTACGAGGCCGGCACGCTGGTGTGCGAGGGACTGGACAAGGACGGCAAGGCCGAAAGCCGCTACAGCATTCAGACGAGCGGACGTCCCTACAAGATTGTGGCCCGCGTGGATGGCGAACCTGCTACTGCAGCCGACGGCGTGACCCACGTGCTCATTGAGATTCGTGACGAGCACGACGTGCTGGTGCGACTGGCTGACAACGAGGTGACCTGCCGCGTGATGGGCGATGGGCGTCTGCTGGGCCTGGAGGGCAGCAACAATGCCGACATGACTGACCACACCGACGCCCGCGAGCGTGTCTACAACGGACGCCTGCTGGCCTACGTCAAGCGCACGGGCAACGGACGCATCCGTCTGATGCTCAGCAGCCCGCTGCTGGAGGGCGCCGAATTTGAACTGTAAATAGCAAACAAAGAATTAACCAGAAGAATAACTGATAAAAATGAAGAATTTCAAGTTTTATGCACCCACACATGTGGTGTTTGGCCGTGACGCAGAGAGTCAGGTGGCTGAGTTGGTAAAGAAGTATGGCGGCAAGAAGGTGCTGCTGCATTACGGCGGACAGAGCGCCATCAAGTCGGGCTTGCTGCCCAAGGTGGAGAAGCTGCTGAGCGAGGCTGGCATCGAGTATGTCAAGCTGGGTGGCGTAGTGCCCAACCCTCGTCTGTCGATGGTGCGCAAGGGTATCGAGGTGTGCAAGCAGGAGGGCATCGACTTCCTTCTGGCTGTCGGTGGAGGCTCTGTCATCGACTCGTGCAAGGCCATCTCTTCGGGCCGCTTCTACGAGGGCGACGTCTGGACGCTCTACCAGCATAAGGATCACGCCACGAAGTACCTGCCCATCGGTTGCGTGTTGACAATTCCCGCTGCTGGCTCGGAGATGAGCGACGGCTCCGTAATCACCAACGACGAGGTGGAAGGCTGGCTGAAGAAGGACTACTGCGTGGATGAGTTCCGCTGCAAGTTTGCCATCATGAATCCAGAACTGACCTACACGCTGCCCGCATGGCAGACGGCATGCGGTGTGACCGACATGATGATGCACACCATGGAGCGCTACTTCAGCAAGGACGACGACATGGAGATCACCGACGCACTGGCCGAGGCTCTGCTGCGCACTTGCATGACCGAGGCTCACAAGGTGCTGGAGAACCCCACCGACTACAACAGCCGGGCGCAGATCATGTGGGCGGGCTCATTGGCGCACAACGACCTGACGGGTTGCGGCACCACGGGCGACTGGGCTACCCACTGCCTGGAGCATGAGCTCTCGGGTATGTTCGATGTGAGTCATGGTGCAGGTCTGGCTGCCGTATGGGGCAGTTGGGCACGTTATACGCGTGGCGAGAACATGCCTCGTTTTGCACGCTTTGCCAAGAACGTGATGGGACTCGACACCACCGGCATGTCGGACCTCGAAGCTGCCGAGGCTGGCATCCAGGCCATGGAGCAGTTCTTCCGCAGCATCGGCATGCCTACCAATATCCACGACCTCATCGGCAAGGAAATCACCGACGCCGAAATCGAGGATATGGCCGACAAGTGCAGCACGGGCGACACCCAGACCATCGGTGGCCTCAAGGTGCTCCGCAAGGCTGACATGGAGGCTATCTACAAGATGGCCAAGTAGGGATAAAGAGAGAGAGGTACGACGTTCGGGAACGGCTGGATAAGAAAGGCTCCTAAACGTCTCTCAAGAATTTTTCGACCTCGTCTATGTGCTCAAGTGCATAGGCGAGGCCTTTTTCGTATATCTGCTGCATCTTGTCGGGGTTCATTTCCGTGCGCCCGATTTCAAGGGGAACGTCGGGACAGAGGACGAGCGTGTTGCCCTTCTGCTGCTCGGCGGCCACGTAGGCGAGCTCCGCGTTGTACATCTCGTGGCGGCGGCCCATGGCCTCGATGATGGCGGGGTAGCGGCGCACGAAGATGTGGAAGAGGGGCATCAGCTTGGTGCGCTGCTTCTGAAAACCAGCGGGTTGGGTGAGGATGACGAGGTTGCGCTCGTAGCCCTGGCTCTGCCAGTATCGGAGGGGAATGCTGTCCGAGATGCCACCGTCGAGCATCGTGTAACCGCCCACCCGGACGGGACGGCTCACGATGGGGAGCGAGGCCGACGCGCGCAGCCACTCAAGTCCCTCGCGGTCGAACGAAGCGATGCGGCGGTAGATGGGCTGTCCCGTGAGGGCGTCGGTGCAGACGAGGCAGAACTCGGTGGGGTCCTGCTGGTAGGTCTCGTTGTCGAAGATGTCGATCTCGGTGGGCAGCGTGTGGTAGGCGAACTCAGCACCTACGAGGTCGCCCGTGGTCAGCCATGAGCGCACGGAGCAGAAGCGCCAGTCGCCAGCCATCTGTTTGTTGTAGCGCAGCGTGCGTCCGGGTTGGTGAGACTTGTAGTTGCAGCCGAACGTGGCGCCAGCGCTCACGCCGATGATGCCGTCGAAGCGTATTCCGCGCTCCATCATCACGTCGAGGATGGCTGCGGTGAAGAGGTCGCGAAGACCACCTCCTTCCAGTACGAGTCCGGTTTTCATAGGAGTTTAGTTGGATTAGGGTTGAGGGAAAAGGGGCGATAGCTCGGCGTTCCGGCATCCCGGCATCCCGGCGTCCCGGCATTCCGGTGTCCCGGTGCCCGGTATTCCGGTATCCCGGTGTCCCGGTATTCCGGTATTCCGGTATTTCGGTATTTCGGTATTCCGGTATTCCGCGGTTTCGCTCCGTTGATTCCCGTTCTTTACTTGATGTTTCCTCTGATCTTGGTCAGATATTGGTTGAGGGCGTCCTCGTCATGGTTGTCAATGATCTGGATGAGTTCCTTCAGCTCGGCACGTATGTTCTCGACGTGGTGCTTGGTGCGCGGATTGAAGAGGATCTCGCGCAGCAGCGTGTCGTCCTCGGAGAGCACGCCCTTGGCTATCTTGAGGTGGCGTTTGAAGGTGGTGCCGGGGGCATCCTGATGCTTCATGACGGCCGAGAAGACGAAGGTGGAGACGAAGGGCACGGAGAGGGAGTAAGCCATGGCCTCGTCGTGCTCGTCGAACGTGTACTCGTGGACGTTGAGGCCCAGACGGCGATATAGGTCGAGGAAGAAGACGCGGCCCAGGTAGTCGCCCTCGTTGATGACGATGGCGTTCTCGTTGTTCAGTGCGCCCAGGTTGGCAAAGGTGGGACCGAACATGGGGTGCGTGCTGACGTAGTGCATGCCGGTGCTCTCGTAGAACTCCTTGAAGCCTGTCTTGACGCTGGAGATGTCGCTGATGATGCAGTCGCGGTGCAGGTGGGGGATGACCTGGCGGAAGACATCGAGCGTGTACTTGAGGGTGACGCAGTTGATGACGAGGTCGGGACGGAACTCGTCAATCTCCTCCAACGTGGTGAAACGTTGCGTGTTGTAGAGGAAGCGCATGCGTTTGGCGTCGATCTCGTAGACCGCACATTCGTGCTCAAAGCTCAGTACGTCGGTAAAGAAGCTGCCCATCTTACCGGCTCCGAGAATAAGAATTTTCATAACGGACTGCTTATTTGTTCATAACGGCAACCTGCTGGTTGACTGACTCTTCGTGTATCTCCTCGAAAATCTTCTTGATGCATTCGGCACCGATGCCCATAAGGCTGCCCTGCGCACCGCGCTTGTCGAGGATCTCGCTGTAGCGGGTGGTCTGGAGGATGGTCATGCCGTGCTCCTTCTTGTACTGGCCAATCTCGCGGCAGACGCGCATGCGCTTGGCCAGGAGGTCGATGAGGGCGTCGTCCAACTCGTCGATCTGCTTACGCAGCGCACCGATGCTCTCGGTTGTCTCCATCTTCTCGCGGATGACGAGGCGGTCCAGGATGAAGTCGAGCACGTCGGGCGTAACCTGCTGGCTGGCATCGCTCCATGCCTTGTCGGGGTCGCAGTGGCTCTCCACGATAAGGCCATCCATGCCAAGGTCCATGGCCTGCTGGCAGAGCGGTGCGATGAGGTCGCGACGTCCGCCGATGTGGCTGGGGTCGTTGACGATGGGCAGGTTGGGACAGCGGCGGTGCAACTCGATGGGTATCTGCCACATAGGCAGGTTGCGGTAGATCTTCTTGTCGTAGCTGGAGAAGCCGCGATGAATGGCTCCGAGGCGCTTGATGCCGGCACCGTTGATGCGCTGCAGGGCTCCGATCCATAGTTCGAGGTCGGGATTGACGGGGTTCTTGACCAGCACGGGCACGTCAACGCCCTTGAGCGAATCGGCGAGGGCTTGCATGGCGAAGGGATTGGCACTGGTGCGGGCTCCTACCCACAGCAAGTCGATGCCGTACTTGAGGGCCAGTTCCACGTGCTCGGGGGTGGCCACCTCGGTGGCGGTCAGCATGCCGGTCTCCTGCTTGACCTGCTGCATCCAGGGCAACGCCGTCTCACCGTTGCCCTCGAAGCCTCCAGGCTTGGTGCGCGGCTTCCAGATGCCGGCACGGAACATGTGGCATCCCTTGTGGGCCAGCTGGGTGGCGGTGGTCATCACTTGTTCTTCGGTCTCTGCGCTGCAGGGACCTGCTATCACGAAGGGTCGCTCGCTGTCGCTGGGCAGACCTAATGGTTGGAGTTCAAGTTCCATATCTTAATTAATTAAGAGTTAAAAATTAAGAGTTAAAATTTCAGAGCTAAGTAAGTGATCAAAATTATTTTTATAATGACGCAAGAGGACCTGTCATCCCGACGAAGGACTTTTGACTTGATCAAAATGTAGATCTCAGTCCATCGAGGATTCACAAAACGTAGCGTTGGACGGAGATTTACATTTTGCCCGCTGGCAAAAGTCGCTACGCTCAGAATGACAACACTGTTTGACCATTATAAAAATCTTTTTGCACAGTTAGTTAAAATTTCAGAGCTAAAAATTTAAAAATTTCAGAGCTAAAAATTAAGAGTTAAAATTTCAGACGGCAAAGACTGCTGCGATGCGCTTGACAGCCTCGGCAAACTTGTCGTCCTTGGCACAGAGCGAGATGCGGATGTAGCGGCTGCCGTTGGAGCCGAAGATGAAGCCGGGGGTGATGAAGACGCGTGCCTCGTGGAGGACACGTTCGGTGAGCTGCTCCACGTCGGTGTAGCTGTCGGGGATGCGTCCCCAGAGGAACATGCCTACCTGGTCCTTGTCGAACTGGCAGCCGAGCATCGTCATGATTTGCTCGGCCATCTGGCGGCGTCGGGCGTAGGTCTCGATGTTGGCCTGCTGGTGCCACTGCTCGGTGTTGTCGTAGGCCTGGGCGGCGGCAAGCTGGAGGGCACGGAAGGTGCCGGAGTCGATGTTGGACTTGACCTTCAGAATCCACTGCACGAACTGGGCGTTGGTGGCCAGCATGCCGACGCGCCAGCCGGGCATGTTGTGCGACTTGGACATGCTGTTGAACTCGATGCAGCAGTCCTTGGCACCGGGAATCTGCAGGATGCTGAGCTTCTCGCCCTGGTTGAGGATGAAGGAGTAGGGGTTGTCGTTGACAATGACGATGCCGTGACGCTGGGCAAAGGCTACAATCTTCTCGTAGGTCTGACGCTGCGCCTTGGCTCCTGTGGGCATGTTAGGATAGTTGATCCACAGTAACTTGAAGGGGGCGACGGACTCTCCGCTGGCACGCTGCTGCTCGTTCTCCGAGACCATGTGCTCGAGCTGTTCGAAGTCGGGCTGCCACTGGCCGTCGGGCAGCAGGTTGTAGTTGACGATGTCGGCACCGAGCAGGTTGCTCAGGCTCGTGTAGGTGGGGTAGCCGGGGTTGGGCACGAGCACCTTGTCGCCAGGGTTGACAAATGCAAGCGTGACGTGGAGGATGCCTTCCTTCGAGCCGATGAGGGGCTGAATCTCGGTGGCGGGGTCGAGCTCCACGTCGTACCAACGCTTGTAGAATCGACTCATGGCACCACGCAGTTCGGGTATGCCGACGGTAGGCTGGTAGCCGTGCGCGTTGGGGTTCTGTGCCTCGTGGCAGAGGGTGTCGATGGTGAGCTGACTGGGTGGCATGTCGGGGCTTCCGATGGCGAGCGAGATGACATCCTTCCCCTCAGCGTTCATCTGTGCCACCTCCTTGCCCTTGCGGCTGAAGTAATATTCCTGTACGGTATCTAATCTTTTTGCTGGACTTATCATTGCTTCTTATCTTTTTATCAGGCCATAACGGCCCTGGCTTCAATTTTCAATCTTCAGTTTTCAACGATTCTTCAATCTTCAATTTTCAACGATTTTTCAATCTTTAGTTTGCGCAGTACTCACCCAGTATCTTGAGTTCCTCGGTGAGGGGTGCGATGGCATTGATGGCCTGTCGGTAACGCATGTAGTCGCTGAATGTAAGGTCGATGTAGAAGAGGTACTGCCACTCCTTGCCGATGATGGGGAGCGACTGTATCTTGGTGAGGTTCAGCTTGTAGAAACTCAGCACGCTGAGGATGGCACTGAGGCTTCCCTCCTCGTGTGCCAGGCTGAAGACCATGCTGCACTTGTTGGTCGTGTCGATACGTCGCAGGCTCTCGGCCTTGTTGGGCGATGCGAGGACGAGGAAGCGCGTGTAGTTGTGCTTGTTGGTCTCGATGCCCACCTCGAGCACCTTCATGTTGTAGATTGTGGCAGCGTCCTTGTGGCAGATGGCAGCGTGGCCGTGCAGGCCTTGCTTGCTGATGTTGGCAGCTGCCCCAGCCGTGTCGTCCACCTCGACGACCTTCATGCTGGGATGCTTCTTGAGGAAGTCGCGGCACTGCATGAGTGCCACGGGGTGTGAGTTGACCTCCTGCAGGTCGTCCCAGTCCTCGTCGGGCAGACACATAAGCGAGTGCTGAATGTGCAGTTTGTGCTCGCCCACTATGGTGGCGTTGCTCTCGCGCAGCAGTTCGTAGTTGTGTAGCAGACTGCCCGCTATGGTGTTCTCGATGGCCACGAGTGCTACTGCCTCATCGTCCTGCTTCAGATGCTGGAAGACCTGCTCGAAAGTGTCGCATTCGATGAGCTCGATGTCCTCGCCCTGGAAGTATTGGTGCGAGGCAATGTCGTGGAATGACCCCTTGATGCCTTGTATGGCAATTCTTTTCATATATACCTTATTTAATAAAAATATCCCGCCTCCTTTGCAGGAAAGCGGGACGCCATATAAATTTTTTTGTTTGTTTCTGTCATTTTGCATACGACAACCCGCTTCACTTCATCGGCTAAAGTAAAAGTAAAAATAGGAATAAAAGTATGCGCGGTTGACGTTTGTCATAACACTTTGTTATTGTTTTGCGCTGCAAAGATACGTATTTTATCGTAAACGCCCACTCTTTTGGAGCTTTTTTTTACGAAAAAGTGTTTTTTTGTGGCATACTTATAGCCTAAGCGCTCTTTTTTGTCTTATTTCTGCTTTTTTTTGCGGAGGAAAGAGAAGAGGTCGGTAAGGCGTGTGAAGTCTTTCTTGACCAGGATGCCTATGCCCTGTGTGGTGAGGGCCGACTTGGTGAAGTAGCGGTCGTTGGTCTCGCTGTAGGCCTTGAGGATGATGCTTCCTTGCTTGTTGAGGAGGTATTGTACGTCGAAGTCACCGATGAAGTTGCTTGCTGCCACGGGGTTGTCGCGGTAACCGAAGTTGCCGTTGATGAGCAGTCGGTTGTTGAGCAGACGGCCCGATAGCATTCCCTCGACGTCGATGTCGCTCCATCCCATCGTTCCGGTTGAGAGGTTGGCGCCGAAGTTCCAGTTGGTGTTGTTGGTGATGTTGTTGAACATGTTGTTGAGCTGGTCGGAGAGGGTGGAACTGAGCAGCGAGTTCATGGCTGTCTCGCTCTGTGTCTGGCTGCCGCTGTAGTCGTAGGTGTAGAAGCGTCCGATGCCCAGGAGGTAGATGACCTGCATGTTGCGCTCCTCGTCGGTGCTGATGAGCGAGCGTACCATGCGGCGCTCGTCCTCGTTGACGTTGGGTATGTCGAAGTCGAAACTGACGTGTGGCTGGCCGGCCGTGCCACCGATGTTCATGATGCAGTCCACGCGTGTGTTGGAGCTGGAGAAGGTTCCCTTGGCAGAGAGGTCGTTGAGCGAGACGCTGGGCACGATGTAGGCTGCCTGCAGGCCGAGGTCGGCCTCGAAGGGTGAACCTCCGAAGACGATGGTTCCGTTCTGTCTCATCTTGAAGTCCTTGCGCATGACATCCTGGATGGTCATGCGATAGGTGCCGTGGTCCACGCGATAGGTGCCGTACATCTGGAACTTACCTTTATTATAATAGGTGGCATGGAGGTTGTTGCAGTTGCCGAAGAGCGAGATGGCATCGTCGGTGCGCGGATCCATGAGGAGGCGAAGCTCCGTGTCGGGGGTGAGGTGCAGGTTGAAGTTCATGTACATGTCACCTGAGATCTTCGGCTCGTCATCGTTCTTGTCGTCGCCTTCGAGTTGCCGCCTCAGTTCCTCGGAGCGGTCCACGAATGTCAGGAAGCCCGCCTTGGTGATACGCTCCGGTCCGGAGGCATTGTAGGTGAAGGTGGAGTGTCCGACGGGAGTGGCATCGACGTTTATCTCTGTGCGTCCGGGCTGGCCTTTCAGCTGTACGTTTCCCGTGGCATAGATCGTGGCGTGGAAGGGCATGTCGCCAAAATCGGTGTGGTCGTATCCCAGGAGGTGCGTGGCGTCGAAGTTGAGGTTGAAGCCCATGCGTCTGAAATACTCGTGCGTCAGTTCGCCGTTCGTTACGGCCGAGTGTTCTTTCATCCCGGGTGTTCCTTCCCGGTCGTATGCAATGAGGTTGCGGAAGAGGATGCGCCCGGGCTTGATGAGGATGCTGTCGTTGACGGTGTGGTAGCGTGTGCCGAGTGGCGTGATGGTAAAGGCAGTCTCGTGAGCCAGCACGTCGCCCACGATGTCAACGTCCTTGAAGGTGCCGAAGACGCGGACGTGGCCGGATGCCCGCCCTTGGAAATCGTCAAGGATGGTGTCCAGATAGCGCTGCACGAAGGCCAGGTTGACCCGTTGGGTGCGCACGTCAATGTCAAGTGTCTGCTCGGGGTCCTTGATGAGGTGTATCTGGCAGTTTGCCAATAGGTTGCTCTGGTGCTCGGTGTCGTTGATGAGACCCCGTATGGAGAGTGTGCCCGGAGTGGTTCCCCAGTCAAGGTAGGCGTTGAGGAGCCCCATGTGAGCCTTGTTGAAGTAGAAATGGGGAACGACGATGCTGCCGATGGCAATGGGATTCTTGAAGACGCTGTGCGCCACCACGCTTCCCGTGACATGTCCGCTGAAGGAAACGGGCTTCAGGGTTACAATGGTGAAGATGTAGTCGAGGTCGATGTCGTTGAGTGAGACGTAGAGCGAATCGTTGGAGTGGGGCGAGGCCGTTCCGTGGATTCTCAGGCTTCGGTCGTTGTCTTTGGTGGACAGCTCGAAGTCGTCAACGTACAGGTGTTTGTCGTGGAAACTGAGCAGGGTGGGGTGTATGTTCCACAGCGTATCGTTGATGTGCACTTGCGATGCGTTGAGGTTGGCGTCGACGGTCAGCCTGCCGTTCTCCTCGCGTTTCAGCTTACCGTTCAGAATGACTTCTCCGTCGTTGCGCACGCTCTGATGGTTGTCCCACGCGAGGCGGGTGGTGAGCAGGTCGTGCTGGCTTGTCAGGTCCAGGAGGAACTCGGTGGGGGTGTTCTTCATCATTCTCTTCATGTTGACCCTTGTGTGCATGTCCTCTCCTTCGCCCGACAGATAGGCTACAACGTCCTGGAACTCAGTGCCCGAAAGCGTGATGCCTTCCGACCTGACGTTGGCTTCGATGAACTGGCTTTCGCTCTGCAGGGTGAGATCGATGTCGAGCGGTCCTTTCTTCAGGTCGATGTCCATGCCGGCAAAGTAGTTCAAGGGCTCCGGGTTGGTGAGCCTGATCTGGAACTTGGCATCCGCGCTGGCTGGTGTCCTGCGCGGTTCGTCGACGATGCCTGGCAACCATCTGTGAGCCACTTGCTGTATGCTCTGACCTAAGGAGAGGATGTCAAAATGGCCCTCGGCTTGGGCCGTGAGGTATGGCGAATGCAGGGTGACGTGACGCAGCGTGTCATCCGGTTGGCTGATGAGCTGTATGTTGGAGAGGTAAACGGTGGTGTCTGACGCCGTGACAATGAAGTGGGGGATGCTGACGTGGCCTTCCATGTTTTGGAAATCGCTGCCTTGCAGGTCGATGCCAATCCGCGATGCAATACCCAGGATGTGTGGTGACTGGCTCAGGTGCGTTGCTTGCAGGTCCAGCTTGTCGATGTTGGCGAATCCCTGGATGTAGCTCTCGTTCCGTGCCCTTGATACCCTCATGTCTGCCTCAACCTGCACGGAAGGGTCGCTGACCTGAAGGCGGGCTTCGTATTTCTCGTTGTGGTGGGATGCCGTGAGCGAGATGTCGTGGTACGTGTAACCCTTGTGCTGCAGTTCGTTGATCGTGGCCTCTATGTTGCCCGAGATCCGGCCTTGAATGTTGCCCTCTGCCTTGACTGTTGCCGTGAGATGGCCGATGTCGGAGACGCTGTCGCGGCTTGTCGCGGCCAGCAGCGTTCCTACATCAAAGCTCTCTGTGCTGGCCAGCAGCTTGAGGTGTCCCTTGTGGTAGCTTCCCTCTCCTTCGATGTTGCCAAGCGCACTCTTCATGGAGAGATTGGTGAGTAGCCCATCTTTGTTCATGGACAAGTCGCCTTTCAGGTTCGTCTGCCCCAGGTGTGAGAGGATGGAGGCTATCGTCTCGTGCGACGTCTTGTCCGGTTTCGTGGTCTCCTCCTGACTGCTGAGAAGAGGCAGTATGACGTCCTTGATGTGGGGGGTGAAGGACAGATTGCTGATGTGGGTTTGCAGCGTAGGTATGCTGTCCTTGTAGTGCAGTTCACCGTCGGCAAGCAGGTTGAAGGCGTTGTCCACATGGGCAAGTTCGAGGCTTCCGAACGTGATGGTAGATGGGTCGGCCGTGGCTTGCAGGTTCAGGTGCCATGCGTCGTCTGCCTTGTGCAGTATGGGGACGACAGGACTGAGATCGGAGGGTGTGATGCGTGCTTCGAGTGCGATGTCGGCATGGCCGTTCGTGTAGTGCACGAAGGGTACATGAAGGCGGCTGTTGGACGTGGTCAGGATGAGGTTGTGTAGCTGCCATCCCGTGTGGATACCACGGGTGAGTCTGGCAGACATGTCGTTGATTCTCATGCCACACTTCTCGCTGAACGAGAGTTTGCTGACCTCCAGGCCCAGCGTGTCGTCAGTCAGTATGTCGAGTGAGGCTTTGAGCGAAAGGTCGTTGATGCTGAGATGGTTGGGGTCTATCTTGCCTGTGACGGATGGCTCCCAGCTCTTGTCAAGGTTGATGTTTGTGTGACGGGCCAGTATGGAGTGTACTTCAATGTGTGGCAAGGGTTTTTTCGTGGTGTCCTGGCTGGCGAATGCGTCGAGGATGAACTGAAAGTTGAACGCGGAATCGGGGTGCTCCTGTCTTATGTTGGCATGCACACCGAACAGTTGTGCCGAATTGATGATAATCTCCTCGCCCTCAAGTAGTTCTAAGAGGTCAATCTGGGCGCCTGTGCGCGTAGCGTTCAGGAGAGGTTGCTGCTGTCGGTCCCACACGTGGATGTCGTCTATGACAATGTGTCCCAGAAGTCCCAGCTGTATGCGCCCTATCTCGACACGGGTGTGTAGTTGTTCGGACAATGCCTCTGCGGCCTTTTCCGCCATCCATCGTTGGCAGAAAGGGATTGAGGTAAAGGAATACACCAGAAGGATGAGCGACAGCAGTATTCCGAATACCCATCGGGTTATTCTTTTCAGTATATTCAGGTCAGCGTCTTTTTCGGTTCCTTTTGCCCGTTTTTGGCAGGCCAGTTGGAACGATATTTATTCTTTTTAAGGCAAAATTAGTGTTTTTATTTTGATTTTCGGCCAAAAGGAAACGATATTTAGATTTTTTTTTGTAATTTTGCCGCGTTTATAGAGTGTACATACACGTAAAAACAAATAATTTTTATCATAAATCCATAAAACTTATATGGCAAAAGTAATCAAATTGCGTAAAGGCCTCGATGTGAAACTGAAGGGCACTGCTGCTTTGGAAACTGCCACTGTCAAGTGCCCCGGAGAGTATGCTCTGGTGCCCGATGACTTCTGGGGTGTTAAGCCAAAGGTTGTAGTGAAGGAAGGTGACGCAGTGAAGGCCGGCGATGCATTGTTTGTTGACAAACTGCATCCCGAAGTGAAGTTTGTGAGCCCCGTAAGTGGTACGGTAAGCATGGTGGAGCGCGGCGATCGCCGTAAGTTGCTCAGCATCCGTGTCAAGGCCGACCAGGAGCAGGTGGCTCGCGAGTTTGATGTCAAGGGTGATGTGAAGGCTTTGCTCATGGAGAGCGGTCTGTTCGGTTTCTTCCGCAGCCGTCCCTACGACGTAGTGGCCAACCCCGAGGACAAGCCCAAGGCTATCTTCGTCACCGCCCTCAACTCAATGCCCCTGAGCCAGGACTTCGACTATGTCGTAAAGGGACAGGAGAAGGAATTCCAGGCTGGTATCTCTGCGCTGGCCAAGATTGCCAAGGTAGAGCTGGGCGTAAGCAAGAAGTCAGCGCTGACCGATGTCAAGGACTGCAACGTGACCATCTACGACGGTCCCGCCCCCGCTGGTAACGTAGGCGTGCAGATCAACCAGATCAGCCCCATCAACAAGGGCGAGGTTGTCTGGACCCTGAGCGGTGAGGAGGTTATCTTCATCGGCCGTCTGATGCTGACCGGCAAGGTTTGCCTGCAGCGTACCATTGCGCTGGCAGGTAGCGAGGTCGAGGCTCCCAAGTACTACAAGGTTATGGTCGGCCAGAAGCTCGACACGCTGCTCAGCGGCAACGTGAAGAAGAGCGAGGCTCACCAGCGCGTCATCAACGGCAACGTGATGACCGGTTTCAAGACCACGGCCGACAGCTATCTGGCTGCTCACGCTACCGAGGTGAACGTTATCCCCGAGGGCGACGACGTAGCCGAGTTCATGGGTTGGATCAGCCCCTTCCGTCTGAAGCACTTCTCTACCAGCCGCACCTACTTCAGCTGGCTTACTCCCAACAAGGAGTACACGCTGGATGCACGTGTGAAGGGTAGCGAGCGCCACATTATCGTGGGCGGTGAGTACGACAAGGTGTTCCCCATGGACATCTATGCCGGCTATCTCATCAAGGCCATCATCACGGGCGACATCGACCGTCAGGAGGCTCTGGGCATCTACGAGGTGGCTCCCGAGGACTTCGCCATCGCCGAGTTCGTCGACAGCTCCAAGCTTGAGCTGCAGCGCATCGTTCGCGAGGGTCTTGACATCTTGCGTAAGGAGAATGCATAATAGCATACATTATTTATAAGAATTTATATGAAAGCGTTAAGAAAATTTTTCGATAACATCAAGCCCTCCTTCGAGGAGGGTGGCAAACTGCACGCTTTCCGCAGCCTCTACGAGGGATTCGAGAGCTTTGCTTTCGTACCCAGTACGACGAGCCGTCGCGGTAGTGTCAACGTGCACGATGCCTTCGATAGCAAGCGCTTGATGAGCTTTGTGGTCATCGCCCTGGTGCCCGCCCTGCTCTTCGGCTGCTACAATATCGGTTACCAGAACGCTGCTGCTGCCGGCATGTTGGCCGAGGCAAGCTTCTGGGGCATGTTCTTCTATGGCTTCCTGGCCATGCTTCCTAAATTGATTGTCAGCTATGTGGTTGGTCTCGGTATCGAGTTCACCGTGGCTCAGTGGAAGAAGGAGGAAATCGCTGAGGGTTACCTCGTCAGCGGTATCATCATTCCTCTTATCATCCCTGTCAACACTCCTCTCTGGATGCTTGCTCTGGCTGTTGCCTTCAGCGTCATCTTTGCCAAGGAGATCTTCGGTGGTACCGGTATGAACATCTTCAACGTGGCGCTTATCGCACGTGCATTCCTCTTCTTCAGCTATCCCAGCGTGATGACGGGTGACGACAATGTGTGGGTAGCTCAGGATGCAATCTGCGGTCTGGGTTACGCCGTTCCCGACACCTTCACCTCTGCTACTCCTCTGGGTCAGGCTGTTGCCGAGAACTTTGCCGGTTATGACTGCTCACAGCTGCAGGATGCCATCATTGGTCTCATTCCCGGTGCTATGGGCGAAACCAGCGTGATCGCCATTGGCCTCGGTGCCCTGTTGCTGCTCTTCACTGGCGTTGCCAGCTGGAAGACTATGCTGAGTGTCTTCGTGGGTGGTGCTGCTATGGGTTACCTGCTCGAGGCTCTTGGTGTTACCGAGATGCAGTGGTATTCTCACCTCGTTCTGGGTGGCTTCGCCTTCGGTGCCGTCTTTATGGCCACCGACCCCGTTACCTCTGCCCGCACCGAGTGTGGCAAGTACATCTACGGTTTGCTTATTGGTATCGTAGCAGTACTGGTGCGTGTCATGAACCCCGGTTATCCCGAAGGCATGATGCTCGCCATCCTGCTCATGAACCTCTTTGCTCCTCTGATCGACTACTTCTTCGTTCAGAGCAATATTAACAAGCGTGCTAAGCGTGCAATTAAATAATAATCAGAACTATGGCAACAAATGATAAGAAGAAGGGCATTAATACGAACAGTAATGCCTACACCATCATCTATGCTGTGGTGATGGTTGTTATCGTGGCTTTCCTGCTGGCCTTCGTGAGCGATGTCTTGAAGCCCACTCAGGATGCCAATGTATTGCGTGATACGAAGAATCAGATCCTGACCTCCCTCAACATCGAGGGTCTGAAGGGCGATGCCGTTGACCAGAAGTATGCTGAGGTAATCTCGGATACGCTCGACTGCAATGGCAATGAGTACTATCAGGCCAACGTGGACGGTGCTGTCAAGTACGTGCTGCCCGTCAAAGGCCGTGGTCTGTGGGGTGGCCTCTGGGGCTACATCTCAGTCGACGAGGACAAGCTCCACGTCTACGGAACCTACTTCAGCCACGAGAGCGAGACTGCCGGTCTGGGTGCCCGTATCAACGAGCGCTGGTTCCAGCAGCAGTTCAATGGCAAGCCTATCTTCGACGCCGAGGGCAACATCGCCCTGACCGTTGTGAAGGCTGGTGCAGCCGCTGCCGAGACTGAGGTGGACGGTGTTACCGGTGCTACTCTGACCAGCAAGGGTGTTGCTGGCATGGTCAATGAGGGTCTGAATGCTTACAAGGACTTCCTGGGCGTGGCCGCCTGTGCTGCTGAGGCTCCTGCTTGTGGCGGTTGCGACAAGGTAGAGGGCGAGTGCTGCGGCAAGTGCCAGTCTGAGGCCGAAGGCGAGTGCCAGCAGGCCGAGGGCGAGTGCTGTGGCGAGTGCGAGGCCGAAGCAAATGTTGAACAAGCAAACTAATATAGGAGGAACAGAATATGAGTAAATTGTTTTCTAAGGAGAACCAAGCTGCCCTGACTGGTCCCTTGAACTTGAACAACCCTGTTGCAGTTCAGGTGCTTGGTATCTGCTCCGCTCTGGCTGTTACCTCTCAGTTGGAGCCTGCCATTGTGATGGGTCTCAGCGTGACCATCATCACGGCCTTTTCTAATGTGATTATTTCTTTGCTGCGCAAGACCATTCCCAACCGTATCCGTATCATCGTGCAGTTGGTGGTCGTTGCCACGCTCGTTACCATCGTGAGCCAGGTGCTCAAGGCCTTTGCCTACGACGTCAGCGTTCAGCTCTCCGTCTACGTGGGTCTTATCATCACCAACTGTATCCTGATGGGTCGTCTCGAGGCTTTCGCCATGCAGAACGGTCCCTGGGAGTCGTTCCTCGACGGTATCGGTAACGGTCTGGGGTACGCTCTCGTACTCGTTGTCGTAGGTTTCGTTCGCGAGCTCTTCGGCTTCGGTACGCTGCTGGGCTTCCAGGTTGTTCCCGACGCACTCTACGAGGCTGGCTACATGAACAACGGTATGATGGTTATGCCTGCCATGTCACTGGTCATCGTGGGCTGTTTCATCTGGGCACACCGTAGCATAAACAAAGAAGAAAAGAAGTAACATACCATATTTAAATAATAAGAATAATGGAACATATGATTAGTTTGTTCGTCCGCTCCATCTTTGTGGACAACATGATATTCGCATTTTTCTTGGGTATGTGCTCCTACTTGGCTGTATCCAAGAATGTAAAGACTGCCCTTGGTCTGGGTGTTGCCGTAACCTTCGTGTTGCTGGTAACCGTACCCGTTGACTATGCGCTTCAGACCTACGTGCTGGGTCCCAACGCCCTCGTTGAAGGCGTCGACCTCACCTTCCTGGCCTTCATCCTCTTCATCGCCGTCATTGCCGGTATCGTGCAGTTGGTCGAGATGATCGTGGAGCGCTTCAGTCCCTCTCTCTATGCCTCTCTGGGTATCTTCCTTCCCCTTATTGCCGTTAACTGCGCCATCATGGGTGCCTCTCTGTTCATGCAGCAGCGTGTGCAGATGGATCCCGAGACCAGCAGTCAGGCCATTGCCGGCTTTGGCGACGCCATTGCCTACGCACTTGGTAGCGGTATCGGTTGGTTGCTGGCCATTGTGGGTCTGGCTGCTATCCGCGAGAAGATGGCCTACACCGACGTTCCCAAGCCCCTCCAGGGTCTGGGCATCACGTTCATCACCGTAGGTCTGATGGCTCTTGCCTTTATGTGTTTCTCAGGTTTGAAAATCTAAAAGTAGGAGGAATTGACAATGAATACAAGTTTGATTTTGACTAGCATTGCAGTATTCCTGGTAATCATCATCGTATTGGTTATCATCCTGCTTGTTGCTAAGACCTATCTGTCGCCCAGCGGCAATGTGAACATTACAATCAATGGCAAGGACACCGTTTCTGTGGGTCAGGGCGGCTCTTTGCTCTCTACTCTCTCTCAGGAGGGAATCTTCCTTCCTTCGGCCTGTGGTGGTAAGGGCTCTTGCGGCCAGTGCAAGCTCCAGGTACCCGATGGCGGTGGTGAGATTCTCGACTCTGAGAAGGGCCACTTCACCCGTAAGCAGATCAAGGACAACTGGCGCCTTGGTTGCCAGTGCAAGGTGAAGAGCGATATGCAGATCAAGGTTGACGACTCGGTAATGGGCGTCAAGGAGTGGGAGTGCACCGTTATTGGCAACAAGAACGTGGCAACCTTCATCAAGGAGTACAAGGTGGCTCTGCCTCCCGGCGAACACATGGACTTCGAGCCCGGTTCTTACGCACAGATCAAGATTCCCGCATACGACATCGATTACGATCGCGACTTCGACAAAGAGCTCATCGGCGAGACCTACATGGGTGCATGGAACAACTTCAAGCTCTTCTCGCTCAAGCAGAAGAACGAGACTCCCACCATCCGTGCCTACTCTATGGCCAACTATCCCGACGAGGGCGATATCATCACGCTGAACGTGCGTATCGCTACGCCTCCCTTCAAGCCCAAGGATCAGTGTCCCAACGGTCCCGAGTTCATGGATGTACCTTGCGGTATCGCATCAACCTACATCTTCTCTCTGAAGCCCGGCGACAAGGTTATCATGTCAGGTCCTTACGGAGAGTTCCGTCCTCAGTACGGTTCTGGCCGTGAGATGATCTGGGTCGGCGGTGGTGCCGGTATGGCTCCTCTGCGTGCGCAGATTATGCACATGCTCAAGGGCAATGGCATCAAGCCCGAGGATCGCAACCGCCCCATGCACTACTTCTATGGAGCACGTGCCATGGAGGAGATCCCCTTCCTCGACGACTTCCTGCAGTTGGAGAAGGACTTCCCCAACTTCCACTTCCATCTGGCACTGGACCGTCCCGATCCCAAGGCCGATGCAGCTGGACTCAAGTACACTCCTGGCTTCGTAGCACCTGTGATGGGCGACACCTATCTCAAGCAGCACGAGGCTCCCGAGGATTGCGAGTACTACCTCTGCGGTCCTCCAATGATGGCCAAGACTGTGCTCGACCTGCTGCATAGCCTCGGCGTAGAAGATGACATGATTCGCTTCGATAACTTCGGAGGATAAATATCTCATGGGAAGGCGCCTCAACCAAGAGGCGCCTTTCCTTATCTTTTTGTCATCCTTATCTTTTTGCCGTGTGGATTATTTCTTTTTACCATGTATGAGATTGTAACTATCGCAGCCCCGGCAAACAAGTCTTTTCATCTGTAATTTCAAATCTTTTATCCTGTATGTTTCGGTCACTCTTATTGCTAGCCTGCTGTTTGCTTTTTCCCACCATTACCACGGCTCAGTCACGAGCCAAGTCTGCCCGCCACAAGATTTTAGGAAGCAATGGAGAAGTTCTGGCCTACTCGGACAACTTTGACCCTTCGCTCCACATCTACGATTTGCCCGAGGGCATACGTGAGATGCTGCGGGGTTACCAGATACCAGGCCGAAGGTATGCACAGCGACTCCGCGGACCCTATGTTGAACCGCTGCTCAAGAGCACACGCACACAGGATCCTCCCTACAATGGTTCTGCTCCCTTTTTTGCCAAGGACGGAGTACAGAGTGACAAGCGCTGCGTCTCTGGATGCGTGGCCACTGCCCTTGAGCAGGTTGTAAGTTTCTGGCACCATCCTGCCGAACTGAAGGACACGCTTCACGGATGGCAGACTGACAATTATGTCATCCCTGACGTCCTCCCCGGTACACGTATCGACTGGGACCACATTAAAACCAACTATGCCGATGGCAATTTCAGCCCCGATGAGGCTAAGGCTATAGCAGACCTTACTTACTATCTTGGAGTCGCCGTACACATGAACTGGGGACTTGAGAGTTCTGGTGCCAGCCTCTTCCGTGCTGTCGATCCGCTCTATGATGCCTTCGACTACAAGACCGTTGCCTTTGTGCAGCGTGGACTTTATACGCCACAGGCATGGAACCGCATGCTAAGACATGAATTGGAGTGCGGGCGGCCCATCGTCTACACCGGTCATACCTATAGCCTCGGTGGCCACTGCTTCAATATTGATGGAGTGGACGAGGAAGGCTACTATCATGTGAACTGGGGCGAGAGTGACATGACGCTCTATCTAGACCTCGACTACATGAATCCCTTCGAACCACTCAACGACTTGACTGCCATGGGAATGCAGACGGGCATGTTTAACAATCAAACCGCTCTTTTCATGCATCCCGATGACTTTGAGATTGACATCTGGGACACCCTTTCCGTTGATGTGGCCTTGCGCAGTGTAGAGATTGAACAAGTGCGTTTTTCGCGTCAGCCCGATCTGCAAGGCTACCTGCGTGCAGACTTTTCCTTGACGAATACGTCGCAAGACTCCTTGAACTACACCTTCGAGGTCTTTACCTACCTGCCTTCCGACACCGCTATCTTTGAGCAGGCAGACTACGTGGGGCTCACCTCTGTCAACCTGGCTCCAGGTGAACATCGCGTCTGGCCCGTCTTCTGCCGTTTTACGGAGTTGGGCGATCGCATCCTGGGGTGCAGTGCGGATGACGAGACGATCCCCTTTTCACAGCCCGTCACCATACAGCCGGGTGTGTCTCCCGTATACGAATTTGGAGAAGCCAGTTGCGAACTGCTGCGCTTTTCCGTGCCGGGACAACCCGATGATATCGTAGCTCGTATCACGTTCGATGTCAGTAATTTGTCAGATGGAGGCGGTGCTTCCGATGTTTATACCTATTGCCTCTTTCCCGATGGGGCAGAAACTGATACACGCCACTACAATATCATCCAGCTGATGGGTGGAGAAACCCGGCGTGAGACTGTTGAGTTCCACCATCTCAGGATAGGTGAAAGTTACCGTTACCTGACCCGTCAGCCGTGGACCATCCGTCACGAACTCTCCTTCAAGGTGCAGGAGGAAGACATTGTAGATGCCTTGCCGTGCGTTACTGCCGACGATGTCTGGACACCCGCTTCCCTCCATGATCTCTCAGGACGTCCGATCGGTCGTCCCGGTCGTGGCATCTTCATCCGCAACGGACGCAAGGTGATGGCAAGGTGATGCTTGTAGATTTTGTAACGATGAATGAGATAATACACAGAAGACCATGAATCCTGTTCTGTTGATTGACAAATATTGTGAAGGTAATCCCGAATTGCGCCATACGCTTTTCGTTCATAGTAAGATGGTGGCCGACATGGCCTTGCGCCTTGCCCGCAAGCATCCCGAGATGCAGCTTGATGAGGCTTTCCTCTACGAGGCAGCCATGCTGCATGACATCGGCATCGTGCGCACTGATGCTCCCGGCATCCATTGTCACGGCACCGAGCCTTATCTCTGCCATGGTCTGCTGGGTGGAGAGATACTGCGCGCCGAAGGGCTTCCCAGGCATGCCCGTGTTGCCGAACGCCATACCGGGACCGGCCTCACTGCGCGCAGCATCATTGAGCAGAAGTTGCCGCTTCCGCCCCAAGATCTGTGTCCCGAGACGATGGAAGAGCAGCTCATCTGCTATGCCGACAAGTTTTATAGCAAGACACACCTCGAAACCGAGAAGTCATACGAGAAGGTTAGGAAATCTTTGCTGCGGTTCGGTGAAGAAGGACTTGAGGTTTTCGAGCGCTGGTATCAACTTTTTGGTGTGTAGCGACCAAAAACCGTGTTTTTAACCATTTTTGTGTTTCCTTAGCCGTGGAAATTCGCGGATTTTGTGTAACTTTGCATCTTGATTTAAGAGAATTGGTTCGAATTGAAGGCCTTTAGATACATACTCATTCTTCTTTGCATTGCATTTTGTGCAGTGGCTTGCCGTCATTCCGTCCAGTCGGTAACGTCCGCTCATCCCGGAACACCTTCCCTGAGCGAGACGGCTAAGGCCTCGGCAAAGCGACAGATGAGCAACCTTTCCGACATCGTAAAGGATAACACTGTGCCCTCCGATTCTGTCATCGTATCTTCCGACTCTGTTGCTATAGCCGAGCTGACTGATACGCTTGCAGTTGACTCGTTGCTTGAGGTCAAGAAGGTTCTCACAGTGGACAGCGTGATGCGTTCTCTCTCGCAAGACAGCATGATGCAGATGATTGCCTCGGGCAAGACGATGGAAATCCTGGCAGATACCACGCGCAGAGACACGCTGAAACGCGACACCATCCGCAGCAAGAGTGCCCTTGACGCGCCCGTGCAGTTCGAGGCCAAAGATTCCATTACCTTCGATTACATCACACGCCATGCCCATTTCTTCGGCAGTGGTAAGCTCAACTACCAGAACTTCGAGCTCGATGCCGACCTTATCACCCTCTCGCTCGACACCAGCGTCGTGCATGCCAACGGCCGCCGCGACACCACGGCCGGCAAGGACGACATCATCGGCAAGCCTGTCTTCAAGCAGGGCGACGAAACCTATGAGCCCGACAGCATCAGTTATAACTTCAAGTCGCGAAAAGCCTTCATCAGCAACGTCTACACCAGTCAGGGTGATGGCATCATGATCAGTCAGGACAGCAAGCGCGACAGCTCCGGTGTGATGTACATCCAGAAGGGTAAGTACACCACCTGCGACGCAGAGCATCCTCACTTCTACCTCTCGCTTTCACGTGCCAAGGTGCGTCCGGGCGAGGACGTAGTCTTCGGTCCTGCCTATCTGGTTGTGGAGGATGTGCCCCTTCCGCTGGCCGTTCCATACGGTTTTTTCCCCTTCTCCAAGAGTTACAGCAGCGGCTTCATCATGCCAACCTACGGCGACGAGACCACTCGCGGATTTTATCTTCGTGACGGTGGTTACTACTTTGCCATCAGCGACAAGATCGATGCCAAGGTGCTTGGCGAGGTCTATACAAAAGGCTCGTGGGGTGTCTCGTTGCAGACAAATTACAAGAAACGCTACAAGTTCAGTGGCAACCTCTACTTCAGTTATCAGAACTCTGTCGAGGGCGAGAAGAACATGCCCGACTACTCTGTCTCAAAAAGCTTCAAACTCACCTGGAGCCATCGTACCGATGCCAAAGCCAATCCTTCGCAGTCCTTCTCTGCCAGTGTCAACTTTGCTACGAGCAGCTACGAGCGCAACAACCTAACCTCGATGTATAATCCCGAGAGTCTGACACAGAGCACCCGAACCAGTAGTATCAGCTACTCCAAGACGTTCAGCAACCTGGGTCTTACCATCTCCGGTACGTTCAATCTCTCGCAGAATATGCGCGACAGTACCCTCTCCGTCACGCTTCCCACCCTCAATATCAGCCTCGCACGTTTCAACCCTTTCAAGCGAAAGAAGGCAGCGGGTAAGGAACGTTGGTATGAGAAGATCTCAATGAGCTACACGGGAACCTTGAGCAACAGTATCACCGCCAAGGAGAATGAGATTCTGCACAAGAGTCTCATCAAGGACTGGAAGAACGCCATGCGCCACACCATTCCCATCAATGCCTCCTTCGTCATTGCCGACTACATCAATGTCACTCCTTCCTTCAACTTCACCGACCGCATGTACAGCAACAAGGAGATACAGACGTGGGATCAGGAGACACAGAGCGTGAAGAAGGAGACCAAGTACGGATTCTATAACGTGTTCAATTACAACCTCTCGCTGTCGGCCAACACGACGCTCTACGGTATGTACACGCCGCTGCCCTGGGCTGGTGGTAAGAAGATTGAGGCCATACGCCATGTCTTCCGTCCGCAGATCAGCTTCAGCTATGCGCCCGACTTCAGTGCCTCTCGCTTCGGCATGTACGAGAGTTATGTAAAGACTGACAAGGATGGCAATGTCTCCACCGAGCCCGTCACTTACTCACCCTTTGCCAACGGAATGTATGGCACCGCGCCCAAGGGTATGCAAGGCAACATCAGTGTCGACGTCTCTAACAACGTGGAGATGAAAATACGAACAGACAAAGACTCCACCGGCACGAAGAAGATCAGCCTTATTGACGAGCTTGGAGCCAGCCTGAGCTACAACATGGCCGCGCCCGACCGCAACTGGTCCGACCTGAGCACGCGCATCCGCCTGAAGCTCACCAAGAGCTACACTTTCTCCTTGAATGCCGTCTTTGCAACCTATGCTTATGAGAAGGATGCCAATGGTAACATCTCCGTCGGCAAGCATACTGAGTGGTCGCAGGGACGATTCGGTCGCTTCCAGGGTATGTCGCAGAATCTTTCCTACACCTTTAATAATGATACCTGGAAGAAGCTCTTCAAGAAGAAGGATGACAAGTCGGACGGTAAAGGCAAGAAGAACGGAAAGCGTGGTAACGCTGACGACGACGATGAAGACATCGAGGACGAGGACGAGGTGGATCCCGAGATGCAGAACGTGGACCCTGATCGTGCCCGTGGGCGCAGCGGAAAACGTGAGGCGGCCGAGACGGATGAGGACGGTTACACCAAGTTCAAGATACCCTGGAACTTCAGTGTAAGCTATGGTGTGTCAATGCGTGAAAACACCAGCGCGCAGATCAACGAGCGCAACATGCGCTATCCTTATAAGCTGACCCACACGCTCAACTTCTCGGGCAATGTGTCAATATCTGAGAACTGGAACATCAACTTCTCTTCCGGCTGGGACTTCAACTACAACAAGCTGTCCATGACGACAGCCTCCCTGAGCCGCGACTTGCATTGCTTTTCGATGTCGTGCTCCATGGTAATTGCTCCCTATCGTAGTTTCAACTTTACCTTCCAGTGTAAGATGAGCACCTTGGCAGACCTCCTCAAGTGGAAGAAGCAGAGCAGCTACAGCAGCAATATTGAGTGGTATTGATAACAGCGGAGTAAAAGCGCGGAAAGAAACTTATTTTCCAATAAACTTTTTCATTATTTCCAACGGAAGCTGGCGACGCTTGGCGTAGTCAGCCAGTTGGTCGTTGCCGATCCGCCCCACACTGAAGTGGCGTGTGGCGGGGTGTGCAAGGATGAGGCCGCTGGTGCTGGCATGGGGTTGCATGGCTCCGTTTTCGGTGAGTGTGACTCCGATGGATTGGAAGTGTAGCACCTTGTCGAGCAGGAAGTTCATACTCTGGTCGGGCAGGGATGGATAACCCACGGCAGGACGCTTTCCCTGATAACGCTCGGCAAACATCTCGTCGGGGGTAAGGTGTTCATCGGGTGCGTAGCCCCATAGCTGGCAGCGCACAATTTCGTGCATTTTTTCGGCCGTAGCTTCGGCCAGACGGTCGGCCAGCGTCTGGTGAAGCAGGTGCTGGTATTCGTCATCGGGAGCTTGTTGCTCGATGGCACGTTCGGCCGAGCAGACAAAGCATCCGATGCGGTCGGCCACAGGGTGTATGAAGTCGCTCAGACACCAGCAGATGCCGTCCTCGCCTGGTGTCTGCTGGCGCAGGAGTGGGAGACGCAGCGTGCCGGGACAGTTGTCCAGGACGATGTCGTCGCCTTCGCTGTGGGCTTGTCCAATCCAGACGATGGCATGGGTGTGGTAGTCAGCATCGAGACGTTGCAGAAGGTGCTGAGCTTCGTCGAAGAGGCGTATGGCCTCGCGTGCCCGTGGGCGTTCCTCCTCGCTGAACGAATAGAGCCAGTTGAGGCGGCATGCCTCGCATCCGTGCACCTTGGCAATGCTGCCCAGGCGTGCCGGAAAGCCCCATGCGTGGAAGAAGTACAGCCAATTGATGTAGGGGGCAACTTCGTGAAGGGCAAACTTTAGAATCATGGGCCAGGAGTAAAATGAGGGGGAGTTAGCGGAACGTCAGTGCTTCGCCTCGTACATCGTCCTTTACCTCTGTTCCATCGAAGACAAGGTGTCCGTTTACCCAGGTGCAGGCAACCTTCCAGTCCATCGTCTGGCCCGTCAGGGGCGACCACGCACATTTGCTGAGGATGTCCTCCGGCTGTATGGTCCATTGCTGGTGGCGCAAGAGCACGAGGTCGGCCTTGTAGCCGGGGCGTATGAAGCCGCGTCCTTCGATGCCGAAGAGACGAGCCGGATTGTGGCACATCAATTCGACAAGCAAGGTGCGTGGCAGGATGCCTTGCTCCGAAAGGGTGAGCATGAGGGGGAGGGAGAACTGTATGAGCGGCATGCCGGAGACGGCCTTGGCTGCGCCTCCCTCTTTCTCGCTCAGCAGGTGGGGGGCATGGTCGGTGCCAATGACTTGTATGCGTCCGTCGAGAAGGGCCTGTCGCAGGGCCTCGCGGTCGCCGCGCCCCTTGATGGCCGGGTTGCACTTGATGAGCGTGCCCAGTCGCTTGTAGTCCTGGTCGGTGAAAAAGAGATGCTGCGGGCAGACCTCGGCCGTGATGGCTCCAGGTCCCTTTGTGTCTTCTTCCTTGCTCAGCAGTTCAAGTTCCTTGGCCGTGGTGATGTGGGCTATGTGCAGTCGGGCGCCCGTCTCCTTGGCCATGCGTACGGCCAGCGCGGAGGAGCGGTAGCACGCCTCGTCGTCGCGAATCCAGGGGTGCAGTTCCACGTCGGGGTCCTCAGCACCTTGCTGCTTGGCCTCTGCCATGCGCTGGTTGATGCGTTCGGTGTCCTCGCAGTGTGTCATGATGAGCTTGGGGCACTCGCGGAAGATGCGTCGCAACTCTTCCTCGCCATCCACCAGCATGCCCCCTGTGCTGCTGCCCATGAAGAGCTTCAGGGCGGGTACGCGTGTGACGTCCATCTGCTTGATTTCCTCCAGGTTGTCGTTCGTGGCTCCCAGGTAGAAGGCGTAGTTGACGCGGCAATGCTCCTTGGCATAGTCCATCTTCTCCTGCCAGTGGGCGAGGGTAGTGGTCTGCGGCACCACGTTGGGCATGTCCATGACGCTCGTCACGCCACCGGCGGCAGCGGCACGCGTCTCCGAGTCCATGTCGGCCTTGTGCGTCAGGCCAGGGTCTCGCATGTGCACGTGGTCGTCGATGACACCCGGCAGGAGCAGCATGCCTTGTGCGTCGATTACCTCGTCGGCTTCTGCCTCGTCGAGGCTGGCGGGCAGGGCGGGCAGGATGTCAAGGATTATGTCGTCCTTGATTAATACTGAGGCCACACGCTCCGTGCCCTCGTTAACGAGTGTGGCGTTCGTGATGAGTGTCTTCATAGCATCGTTTCTACTTAGCACCAATACGGCGTGGGTATTTCTTGAACCATCCGTCCCAGCGGAGGCGCATCACTCCGAAGACGGCCTCGCTGAAGATGCCGCCGCTCATCTTGCTGGTGCCGAGCTCGCGGTTGACGAAGATGACGGGCACCTCCTTAATCTTGAATCCGCACTTGTGGGCGGTGAACTTCATCTCAATCTGGAAGGCATAACCCTTGAACCGCACTTTGTCGAGCTCGATTGTCTGGAGCACCTCGCGACGGTAGCACTTGAAGCCCGCCGTGGTGTCGTGCACCTTGAAGCCCGTGACCATGCGCACGTACTTGGAGGCAAAATAGGACATCAGCACACGTCCGATGGGCCAGTTGACCACGTTGACACCACTGACGTAGCGGCTTCCGATGGCCAGATCGAAACCCTCGTCGTGGCATGCGGCATAGAGTCGCGGCAGGTCGGAGGGAGCGTGGCTGAAGTCAGCGTCCATCTCGAAGATGTAGTCGTACTGCTGCTCGATGGCCCACTCGAATCCCGTGATGTAGGCTGTGCCAAGTCCCAGCTTGCCGCTGCGCTCGATGAGGTGGAGCCTGTCGCGAAGTTCCTCTGTCTGCATGAGGCCCTTCACGATGGCAGCCGTTCCGTCGGGGCTACCGTCGTCGATGATGAGCACGTCGAAGTGGTGCTCGTAGGTCTGTGTGGCGTGTTTGGGATTGGCATCGCTGTTGTTGCGTCCCTCGCTAAGCGAGGTCACAGCCCGAATGATGCTTTCAATGTTCTCCTTCTCGTTGTAGGTCGGGATGATTACTATGCTGTCGTTTCTCATATTTTGTCAATGAAACTGTTTCTAAAATCCATCAGCTCCTGGACGATTTGCTCCTGGTCGTCGCTGAGCATGGTGATGAGGTTCTTGTAGCGTCCGCGGGCAATCATGTCCTCGATGAAAGGGTAGACGGGCACATCCTCGGTCCAGAACTTGCAGCCCATGAAACACATGGGAGAGGCGTAGCCGAAACTGAGGTAGTGGTTCTGTACGGCGTCCTGGAAGATCTCCTGCAGTGTGCCGGCGCTGCCCGGTGTGTAGATGATGCCTCCGAAGGCGAGGGTGAGGATGCCGTCCTCGCGTATGCTGTTGTCAAAGTATTTTGCAATGCAGGTTGCCAACGGCGTGGAAGGCTCGTGACCGTAGAGCCAGGTGGGGATGCCCACGCTGATGTAGTCCCTTTGCGGATACTTGTGTACCACCTGCATGGCCGTGTCCAGCCAGTTCTCGTCCTGGAAGCAAGCCGCCTGACGCACCGTCTGCAAGGCGTCCAGGAACTCCTCCTCCGTGCGTCCTGCCATCCATGCACCCAGGTGGGTGGCCTCCATGGCTCCGGGGCCGCCTCCGCTTATCATTATGCTTCCCAGCTCGGTGAGCCGCTTGCTCAGGCGGGCCACCTGCTCGTACTGCGGCTCGGTGCGCTTCAGTCCGTGGCCGCCCATTACGCCCACGATGCTCCTCGGGTCGTACTGCTCCAGCAGTTCGTGGAGAGCCGTGCTGATGCTGTGGTCGTGCAGGCTGCGTGCCAGCGTCTCCTTGATGTTGGTGGCCTGCTTTCCTTCCTTGAGGTAGTGGCGGTAGACGATGCTGTCGTAGCAGCGTTCGTAGCTCTCGGGGTGCCCGAGCTGGTAGCCCTCGTAGAGCGATTCGGCGGTGTAGAGCCGGCTTCGGAATGTGTCGAATGCCTCTCCCATCTTCGGGAAGACGAGACTATCCTTGATGAGCTTCTTGAATCCCTTTGGCAGCGTGCATCCCAGGAAGATGCAGTCCTCGTAGCGGTGGCGCATGGCCAGCTCCGTCTCAGCCGTCAGGTTGACGCTCTTGAAGGCGCATCGCCTCACCAGTTCCGTCTCGTCGTGCAGCACTTGTGCGAGCTGCCAATCGTCGTTAATTTCTTTGTAGTTCTGTCGCATGACGCAAATTTACGCATTTTTTTGCAAACAATCACTATCCCAAACGTTAAAAAAATCTTCAATTCTTTTGTGCGAAAGAAAATAATGTGTATTTTTGCAAAAAGAACTGGTAAAACAACCTCTGCCCTGTGGCAGATAATCATTTTTTTGTCACTATGAAGCATTACTTCCGTCCTCTCCTTCTCCTGTTGCCGCTCCTTGGCGGTGCGGTGATGACCAGTTGCTCGTCGCGCGGCGAGCAGCGCAAGATTGAGTACGTCACCCCCGTGGTGGAGAACAACAGGCCCGTCGACTCGCTCATCATCGAGCTTGACGGCCTCATGCAACAGTATGCTGCCCTGGAAAGCCGTGGTCGCGACGGAGAGGATGTCATGCCGGCCATGCGTGCCATTCAGGGACGCATTACGGATTTCGGCTTGAAGATGGAAGCCGTGATGCACGACATGTCGGAAGAGGACCTCGACCGTTTCAGCCAGTTCTATGATGACTGCCTGCAGCGCATGGGGCTCACCCAGGAGCCTACCGACTCGTTCGACGTGGCATTCTGAACGCTGCCGCAGGAATCCTTATTACTTAAAATAAATAACAATCAGTATTCATGGAAACACTCCACAACAACCAGCCTGCCAATCAGCCCACCGATACCACTCCCCGCGTCTTCCATTGCAACGACTGCGGTGGCGTCATCTACAAACACGAGATCTTCTGTTCCAATTGCGGCAAGAAGCTCGACCACTATGACTTCGAGGACTGAGACGCGCTGCCTCGAAGCTCCTTTTCCAGTTCCTGCATGCCTTCGCTGGCTCCCTTCATGATGTGACGGAAGCCGCTGGCTGCGTTCCACTGTACAGGCTTCGGGTCGATGAGATAGATGGGTGTGTCGGGGCTCACGTAGTTTAGCAAGCCTGCGGCGGGGTAGACGTTGAGGCTCGTGCCGATGACCAGGTAGATGTCGGCCTTGGCAGTCTCAATGATGGCAGGTTCGATCTCGGGCACCGCCTCGCCAAACCATACGATGAAGGGGCGCACCTGGCTGCCGTCCTCTGCCTTGTCGCCCATGTGCACCTCCAGTTCGTCGGGTGCGAGTGTGCGGATGTAGCGTGGGTCGTTGGGCGAGGAACTGCTGGTCACCTTCATCAGTTCGCCGTGCAGATGGATGATCTTGCTCGAGCCGGCCCGTTCGTGCAGGTTGTCCACGTTCTGTGTGATTACCGTCACGTCGTAGCTGTCCTCAAGCCTGGCCAGCGCACGGTGGGCCTCGTTGGGTTCCACCTCCAGCAATTGCTTGCGCCTCTCGTTGTAGAAGCGTGTCATCAGGGCAGGGTCTCTGTACCATCCCTCGATGCTCGCCACGTCCTCCACTCTGTACTGTTCCCACAGTCCGTTGCTGTCGCGGAACGTACTGATACCACTCTCTGCGCTTATTCCGGCACCTGTCAGCACCACCAGTTTTTTCTTCATCTCGTTTCGGTATTGTTTGTTGTTGGTATTGTGGGGCAAAAGTACGAAGAAAAAAAGACACTGCAAAATCTTTCTGCCAATTTTTTTGCGGAACGATATAGTATTTGGTATTGAGTGGTAATGTCATCCCGGTGAAGGGATTTGCAGGGAGGTGTGTCATCACCTTTTCTTTTCGAGGTCTCCTCTGTCTGTCCGCCCGCTTTTCCCGGTCGTGCTGTGCGGGGCGAGAGAAATGATGCTGCAAAGATTGTTTTTTTCCGCTGCGGAGAAAAAGTTTTTCCGCAGCGGAAAAAAACTTTTCACGCTGCGGAAAAATTTGTTGCCCGCTGCGTCGACTCGTTTTCGTTGCAGCAGTCGTACGCAGCCTTTGCTAGACGGCTGCATACGTGTGTGTCAGCCTCGTGCCAGAAGCAACAGTGATCCCCCTCATTCAACTGCGCTCTCAAATTTTACTTTCAGCCTTCAGTTTTGATCCATAAGTCTCTGTGCGGCAGTGTGTTATATGGCTGAAAGTAAAGCTTTTCTACTTTCAGTTACTTTCATTCCTGCGTTCAGTCAACCGCCTCCATGCCCCACATCACCCTTGTTTTCGCTTTCTTCATCAGTAGCCTTTTCAGGCCAGCTCCAATCCGTAGGTCTGAAGCTGAACTGAATGCATGCTGAAGCTGAACTGAAGCTAAACTGAAGGGAACGATATACGATTAGGCACAGAATGTTTTTTTGAAACGCACTTTAGGCCGTCGCCAAAAGTGCGTTCGATTATCAGTTCGTGCCAAATAGTATATCATCGCCAAACTGAAAGTAAACTGAAAGTAAACTGAAAGTAAAAAACTTTGTAACTGTCAGTATTGTAGAGTTATATGAGGTTTGGCTGAAGGGTGAAGGTGAAATCGATAAATTCTTTCGAATTTTTTGTGGTTCGGCATTATTATGATAGAGCATGCACGTGTGTCATCAGCCCTATCTTGTCGATTGTCGCCTTTTTATTCCTCCTTCTTCATGGCCTTCTGCTTGTAGACGACGGTGGTGACGACACCGCTCTGGCTCTTGAGCTTCATGGTGGTGGAGCGGTCCTGCTCGGTGGCGTTAGGCTCTACCTGCATGACGAGTGTGACGGCGCCGCTTTCACCCTCCGTCCTGGGTGCCTTGACGAAGCTGTTGGGCTCCACGTCGAGCGTCCAGTTATCGTAAGCCACGAAGCGCAATGTGTCGGCCGTCTGCAGGGCTGAGTCGTTAGACTCGAAGGTGCAGGACTCAATCATCTCGTTGCTGTCGTACTTATAGACGGGGTTGGGCTTCTGCACGTTGTGCCATCCGTACTGCTTGTAGTAGGCATGTCCCGTCTGATCCCAGTCGTTGCCGTAGGAGCGCACGGAGACGTATCCGTTGCGTGCCTTCTGTGTGGTGTTGGGCTCTATTTGCAGGTCGACGGCACAGCGCACCAGGTTGTAGTAGGTGTTCTGTATGGTGGCGTGGCTGGGTTTGTCCATGGTGTGCAGCACCTTGATCCATTCCGACTGGTATGACTTGACCTCGTAGCTGTCGAAGGTGTCGAAGATGATCGAGTCGGCTGTCTGGTCGCCGAAGACGACAGAAACGGGGTTGGGATATGCGATGGAGATGGTGTGGCGGTAAGAGTCCTTCATGCAGGACGTGAGGCCGAGCGCGAGGATTGCGCAGGGGATGAGCAGAGTTTTCTTTGTCATTGTTTTTTCGATTTTGGTTGCAAAGATACAAAGAAGGTTGCTTTTTTCCAAAATTAAACGAAGAAAACAGTGCTGAAATTTGGCAGATAACACAAAATGCACTAATTTTGTAGCCATAATTTGTGTGCTGACCATTATTTTTTGCGGCTTCGGTTTAATGAGGAATGTCTACCATAGCGATATCATGCAACTCCTGCTCATGAAGGGCAAGGAGGGCATGCATGTGTCGGACGTGAGCCGCATGGTGTACAATCTGCATACGAATCTCTTTGACCGCAGGCTGGACTATCAGGAACTGCACCAGATGATACGCTTGTATCTGTGGCGTCAGTCGCGCATGCGGCGTTCGCCCTTCATGCGCCTGCGCTATGGCATTTATGCGGTGAAACCCGACCTGGCCGTGCAGCTCGACTTCTGCTTCGATGAGGTTTTCGAAGAGGAGGTGCTGGACAAGCCGGTGGAAGAGTACGATCCTTACAAGGATCCGCGTCAGCTGAAGTTGTTCGATTAGAAGCTGACACAGAAGGCGCCGCCGATGGTGAAGAGGTTGAAGCGGCTGGTGAAGTTCATTCCTCGTTGTCCCTCCTCCTTGATTTTTTGTATTTGCTGGCTGGCCTCCTGTTGTTCCTGGAGCTTGTCCATGGAGTCGATGCGTTGCTGCATGTAGTGCATCGTCTCGTCGTTGAAGAGGTTCATGGTGTAGCTGTAACGGTTGCGCGACGAATCGAAGTCGAAGAACACCTTCCAGGAGTAGATTCCTCGGAAGCGATAGGTGGCCGAAAGGCCCAGCACGTAGTTGAACGACAGGCCGCCAGATAGTTTGGACAGGGCGTACTCCCCACTCTGGAAGCGTTCGTTGCCGTCTTCCTTGTCGGGGTATCCGGCTGTGGCCTTTGACTCAAAACCGCTGTAGGCTCTGACTCCTCCGAGTACTTTTGCTCCCAACGCGAAATGTCTGCTGAGCGGCAGGTTGCCGTAGGCACCGAGGTCGAGGCTGGCATCTATGAAATGGTTGTCTGCCATGCTGACATCGTTGATGCGTGGCATGTCGTAGGCTTCCAGTTTCTGGTTCATCCGGACGAGCATGTCCTTCTCCTCGTTCTTGAGCTCGATGCCCGTCGTGGGGGTGGTGGTGATGCGCGCCATGGCTCCCACACCGATGTGGCGGTTGAAGAAGTGTGCCGTCTCGATGCCTACCATTGTGCTGGTGCCCAGGTTGAACTGTCGCAGGATGCCCCGGTCGTCGGTGGCCTTGAGGTTGCGGGTGTGCATGCCCACGCCCATCTGTATGTCGAAGAAGGATGGGTGATCGGAAATGGTGTCGAAGGGCTTCTCAAGTCGGCAGATGCCCTTGTTGCGGTAGATGAGGTCGGCCAGGAAATAACCCATCTCGGTGGACAGGATGCCGATGCCTGCGCCGGCCATGACGTCGCTGATCCAGTGGCGGTTGTTGAGTACGCGCATAAAGCCTGTGCCGATGGCCACGGCGTAGCCTCCGATGGAGTACCAGGGCGAGCGTGTCATGCCATATTCCTTGTGCAGAATGGTGGCGGCGGTGAAGACGGTTGCGGTGTGGCCGGAAGGGAAGGAGTTGCGTGAGGAGTTGTCGGGGCGCATCTCCTTGATGGAGTACTTGGCCGTGTTGGTCAGGGCTGCCATGACGGCGTTGGAGAGCAGGGCTGAGACTATCATGCGATCCCACGACGAGCGTCCCTGGTAGCCGAATGCCTTGAGGCCAAAGAGCAGTGCGTAGGGCGAGTATTGTGTATAGTTGTCAATCTCCGTCTTCCATTTCTCGTCCATGGCAAAGCGGGCCGAGCGGAAGGCCTTCTTCTGGCTCTTGATGAGGAAGGCTGAGGCGATGAGCGGCAATCCCGTGTAGGAGACGTCGCGATTCCATCCGTAGTACATCTTCTTCTGGCCGCTGAGGTCGAGGCAGCGTTCGCCCAACCACGTCTTGTAGGTGTCGTGAGGCACGAACTGCGGTGGTGTGGCCACTGCGGGCTGTGGTGACGAGGTAGCTTCGGACAGCGTGTCCTCCGCAGTTGTCAGTGTGTCGTCAGCTGCTGTCCGTGTGGTGTTGTCTGCCAATAGCCGGTTCTCTGCAGTGCAGGCTTCTTTCGTGTAGTATGCCTCTGGGTATTCCTGAGCCTTGACCGTGAGGCAGAGTGCGGCCAGCAGCAGTATGGTAATGAGTCTTGACATTTTGGTCAATGCGATGGTGTGCTCTGTTATTTCTGCTGCAAATTTAATGATAATTATCTTTTCTTGCAAATTTTTTGGGTAAAAAGGTTTGAGCGGAATCCGTGCCGACAAACTGTTCTCTGCAAAAAAAAAGCTCCACCCCGAACTTGCAGCGAGGCAAGCGGGGCGGAGCAGAAAGCAAAAGGTATCGTGTTCTATCAAATAATGTATCCTGTTCCTTATTTATAATATTAGCGGATGAACAGCAGCTCGCGATACTTGGGAAGAGGCCACAGCTCGTCGTCAACGATGAGCTCGAGCTTGTCGATGTGGTAGCGGATGTCCTCGAGCATGGGAGCCACGGTGTCGTGGTAGGCGATGGCCTTCTCGCGCTCGTCCTCGATCTTGTTGGCCACGCGACGTGCCTCAATCATTGCCTCCACGTTCTTGGTGACGTAGGTGCAGTGCTGGCTGATCTGACGGATGATGTCCAGGTCGTCGGCCGTGATTTCGGCTGCGTCGGCATCGCTGAAGATGCCCTTCACCTTGCTGACGTTGTCGATGAGCTGGCTCTGGTAGCGCTTGGCCACGGGGATGATGTGGTTCAGACAGAGGTCGCCGAAGATGCGTGCCTCGATCTGGATCTTCTTGGTGTAGGTCTCCTGCTTGATCTCGATGCGGGCCTTCAGCTCTGCCTCGCTCAGCACGTTCATCTTGGTGAACATCTCGATGGTCTCGGGCTTCATGTAGTTGTCGAGCATCAGGGGTGCTGACGACTCTACGTCCAGACCGCGCTTGGCAGCCTCTGCCTTCCACTCGTCGCTGTAGCCGTTGCCGTCGAAGTGGATGGCCTTGCAGGCCTTGATGTCCTCGCGAACGACTTTCAGGATGGCCTTGGCCTTGTCCATGCCGTCAGCGATGAGGGCATCGACGCGTACCTTGAAGTTCTCCAGTGCCTCAGCCACGGCGGTGTTGAGCACGATCATGGCAGCGGCGCAGTTGGCCTGGCTACCTACGGCACGGAACTCGAAGCGGTTGCCGGTGAAGGCGAAGGGTGAGGTGCGGTTACGGTCGGTATTGTCGAGCATCAACTCGGGAATCTGGGGAATGTCCAGGGTGAGGGCCTGCTTGCCAGCCAGGTCGATGAGCTCGTCCTCGGTGCTGTTCTCCAGGTGCTCGAGCAGGTCAGAGAGCTGCTTGCCCAGGAAGCTTGAGATGATGGCAGGAGGAGCCTCGTTGGCACCCAGACGGTGAGCGTTGGTGGCGCTGATGATAGATGCCTTCAGGAGGCCGTTGTGACGATGTACACCCATCAATGTCTCTACGATGAAGGTCACGAAGCGCAGGTTGTCCAGGGGCGTCTTGCCAGGACCGTGCAGCAGCACGCCCGTGTCGGTTGAGAGCGACCAGTTGTTGTGCTTACCGCTACCGTTGATGCCGGCGAAGGGCTTCTCGTGCAGCAGGCAACGGAAGCCGTGCTTGCGAGCTACCTCGCGCATAACGCCCATGATGAGCATGTTGTGGTCAACGGCCAGGTTCGTCTCCTCGAAGATGGGAGCCAGCTCGAACTGGTTGGGAGCTACCTCGTTGTGGCGGGTCTTGCAGGGAATGCCGAGCTCCAGTGCCTGCATCTCCAGGTCCTTCATGAACATGGCTACGCGAGCGGGGATGCTGCCGAAGTAGTGGTCGTCCATCTGCTGGTTCTTGGCTGAGTCGTGACCCATCAGGGTGCGGCCCGTCATCAGCAGGTCGGGACGTGCGGCATAGAGGCCCTCGTCCACGAGGAAGTACTCCTGCTCCCAACCCAGGTTGCTGACAACCTTGGATACTTCGGGATAGAAATACTGAGCCACTGCGGTGGCTGCCTTGTCGACGGCCTTCAGGGCTTTCTTCAGAGGTGCCTTGTAGTCAAGTGCCTCACCGGTGTATGAGATGAATACGGTGGGGATATGCAGGGTGTCGCCAATGACGAAGACGGGGCTTGCAGGATCCCAGGCAGAATAGCCGCGTGCCTCGAAGGTAGAGCGGATACCGCCGCTGGGGAATGAACTGGCGTCGGGCTCCTGCTGTACGAGCTGCTTGCCGGTGAACTCCTCTACCATGCCGCCCTTCCAGTCGTGCTCCACGAAGCCGTCGTGCTTCTCGGCCGTACCCTCTGTGAGGGGCTGGAACCAGTGGGTGCAGTGGGTGGCGCCGAGCTCCATGGCCCACTTCTTCATGCCGGCTGCTACAGCATCGGCCGTAGCGAGGTCGAGGGTGGTGCCGTTGTCGATGACGTCGCACATCTTCTTGTACACCTTGGCAGGCAGGTACTTGAACATCTTCTGGCGGGTGAAGACGTACTTGGCGAAGAACTCACTGGGACGATCCGTCCGGTTGGCAATCTCGATAGGCTTCTTGGCAAATGCCTCACCTACAACTTGAAATCTTAACGTACTTGACATAATACCTAAAGTTTTGTATAAGTATGCTTTTTTTATATTGTTTTACTCTCAATTTCTCCTTCGAAGGCCGTAGTGGCAGGGCCGGTCATGTAGACGTGGTTGTCTGATTCGCGCCATTCGATGTGCAGCGTTCCTCCGTCCATCTCCACGTCGGCCTCGCGACCGGTGAGGCCTCGCAGACATGCTGCTACGGCAGTGGCGCAGGCACCGGTGCCGCAAGCCAGGGTAATGCCGCTGCCACGTTCCCAGACTCGCATGCGGATGCTGCCGTCGGGACGAACCGTGGCGAACTCGATGTTGCAACGCTCGGGGAAGAGTGCGTCGAACTCACGTTGCTTGCCGATGGCCGCTACATCGATCGTGGTGCTGTCGGGCACGAAATTCACACAGTGTGGGTTGCCCATGCTGACGAAGGTGCCGCGCTCGTCGTTGAGCGTGCCGTCGGGTGTGTCGCATTGTGTGGGGTGGGAGAGTCGGGGTTCGCCCATGTCGACCGTAGCACCCGTACACTGGCCGTCCTCCAGTCGCAGCTTGATGATCTTGATGCCCGAGAGCGTGTCGATGGCCAGCGTGGTCTTGTCGGTCAGCTTGTGATCGTAGACAAACTTGGCCACGCAGCGAACTCCGTTGCCGCACATCATGGCTTCCGAACCGTCGTTGTTGAAGATGCGCATCGTGAAGTCGGCTTGCTCACTCTTGCCGATGAGGATAAGGCCGTCGCTGCCAATGCCGAAGTGTGGCTTGCTCCATTCGATACTCGCCTGGGCGGGATCAGCAATGGGGTAGTCGGGCGTGTAGACGTAGATGTAGTCGTTGCCCGCTCCGTGCATTTTGGTAAACTTTATCGAATTCATAATTCACAATTCATAATTCATAATTGTCTTCGCGGTAGCTTCCCCCTCGCCTGGCGAAGCGGTCGGGAGAGGGGGAGAGGCTTTATTAATACGCTTGCTCGTGAACTCCCTTTACGGCACGTCCGCTGGGGTCGTTCATCTCCTTCCAGGCGGCATCCCATTCCAGGGCGATGGCCGTTGAGCAAGCCACGCTGGCCTCGTGGGGTACGCTGCGTGCAGCGCTCTCGCTGGGGAAGTGCTCCTCGAAGATGGTGCGGTAGTAATACTCCTCCTTGCAGAGAGGTGTGTTGATGGGGAAGCGCTCGGCAGCGTGAGCCATCTGCTCGTCGCTCACGGCTTCCTCGGTGATCTGCTTCAACGTGTCGATCCATGAGTAGCCCACACCATCGCTGAACTGCTCCTTCTGTCTCCAAGCCACGCTTTCGGGCAGCATGTCGGCGAATGCCTCGCGAACGATCTTCTTCTCCATCGTCTGTCCCGGACACATCTTGGCTTCGGGGTTCAGGCGCATGGCCACGTCAAGGAACTCCTTGTCGAGGAAGGGTACACGACCCTCCACACCCCATGCCGAAAGGCTCTTGTTGGCACGCAGGCAGTCGTACTGGTAGAGCTTGGCCAACTTGCGGACGGTCTCCTTGTGGAACTCCTCTGCCGAGGGGGCCTTGTGGAAGTACAGGTAACCGCCGAAGATCTCGTCGGCACCCTCGCCCGAGAGTACCATCTTGATACCCATCGACTTGATGACGCGAGCCAGCAGGTACATGGGAGTTGAGGCGCGTACGGTGGTCACGTCGTAGGTCTCTATGAAATAGATGACGTCGCGGATGGCGTCAATACCTTCTTGTATGGTGTAGTTGATCTCGTGGTGCACGGTGCCGATGTAGTCGGCTACCTCACGTGCCTTGACCAGGTCGGGCGCACCCTTCAAGCCAACGGCGAAGGAGTGCAGCTGCGGCCACCAGGCATCGTGCTGATCCTCCGTCTCGATGCGCTTCTGGGCATACTTCTTGGCCACGGCGCTCGTCACGCTGCTGTCCAAACCGCCGCTGAGCAGCACACCGTAGGGCACGTCGCTCATCAGCTGACGCTTCACGGCTGCCTCGAGGGCCACTTTGACGTCCTCGCTCGAGGCGGTATTGTCCTTCACGGCGTCGAACTCCATCCAGTCGCGCTGGTAGTAGCGTACGAGTTCGTAGGGCTTTTCGGTGCCTGCGGGCGTGCCCTTGCTTATCTTGCCGTGCACGTAGCATCCGGGCAGGAAGGGTTCGTACGTCTGGCAGAATCCTTCGAGGGCTTTCAGCTCGCTGGCCACGTAGACGGTGCCGTCGGGGTCGTAACCGATGTAGAGGGGTATGACACCGATGGGATCGCGCGAGATGAGGTACTCTTCGTTCTCCTCGTCATAAAGTGCGAAGGCGAAGATGCCGTTCAGCTGCTCCATCATCCAGTTGAAGTCCTTCTTCTCGTCGGCCTTCATCTCCTCGTAGAGTGCAAGGATGCTCTCGCAGTCGCTGCCCGTCTTGAAGGCATAATCCGTGCGGCGTCGAATCTCCTTGTGGTTGTAGATCTCACCATTGACGGCCAGGATGTGCTTGCCGTTGGGCGAGATGAGCGGCTGGCCGCCCGAAAGGGGGTCGACGATGGAGAGGCGTTCGTGCGCAAGGATGGCCGACTGGCCGCAATAGATGCCTGACCAGTCGGGACCACGGTGGCGCAACTTCTGCGACATCTTGAGTGCTTTGGTGCGAAGCTCCTGCTTTTTTCCTTCTATGTTGAAAAGTCCTACTATGCTACACATAATACAATATTAATTAATACTTTTTGCTTTCTATTTGTTTAAATCTTGTGCAAAGTTACGACAAAATGTTATAATAAACAAATAGAATGGCAACAAAATGATACCAAAAATGCAAAATTATATTAATCTTTGTTAGTTTTGTGTCTTTTTGTGTGATATTGTAAGCAAAATCGTTGAATAGCTGTCGAATTGTAAGGTGGCGGCTGCAAATTGCTTTTCGAGACGAAAAAAGCCAAACCGGAGTAGGTCCAGTTTGGCTTTTGTGACTTTGCTTTGGGAGTTATCGCTTCGCCTTGGGAGTTATTGCTTTGCTTGGGGATTTATCGCTTTGCTTTGGGAGTTAGCTTTTCATTGGCTTCTCCTGCGAGCGAAGAATCATTTCTACTTCTGCAATATCTTTTTGACGATGGCCTCTACGTCGCTGAGATTGACCGTACCGTTGCCGTCGGCATCGCAGCGTTCGAGGAACGACTTGACGGAGCCTCTCAGCTTGTTGATGAGGGTGGCCATGTCGGCCACGCTGTTTGTGCCGTCTCCGTTGGCATCACCGACGAGTGGCCAGGTGCGGTCGTCGGAGGTAATGCTAACTTCGTCGACAAACAGATGGGGCATGCTGCCTGAGCCTGCATCGGCGGCGGTGTAGCCAAGGCTCAGCGAACCAGTGGTTGGGCCGGCAAATTCGAGCTCGATGGTGGCTGTTGTCCACTTGCCTTCAGCAAAGGTCTTGTTCGTCGCATAGTGCTTAGTGCCGCTGGACTCTACGAAACCAAAGAGGTTCTCGCTGATGCTGCCGGTGCCCTTGGTGTTGTAGATGGGGATGGTGAGGGTGTAGCGTCCGGCTGGGAAGAGTACTTTCTGGGTGTACTGCGTCTGAGCTGTCCATACGGATACGATGCCCAATCCGCCTCCCGTCGTGGTGTTCTCCTTGTTGCGGGTTGCAGCAGGATAACCCTTCCCGCCCAGCACGTAGCCGCTATTCCAACTGTACTGTGCTGCCGCCCTGGCATCGCCGTTTTCCGTGATGGTCCATCCATCTACCGGCTGCATGCCTGAGATGTTCATGCCCGTTGTCTTGTCCTTGGCATAGGTGGCCACACCATCTTTTACGAAGGTGCCGTAGTTGAAGCTGAGATTCTGCAGTTCGGACAACTGACGGTAGCTGGCCAGTTCGGTGGACATGTTGAAGGTTTTTGATGCACTCTCCTTGGTGGTGCTGTTGTGCAGGCTGCTGATGACAGCCTTGACGGTGAAGACGTCGCCCAGGATGGCTGGGTCTATGCCGACGTAGAGCGTGCTGTTGTCATATTCGGAGGGATCGGCCGTGGCCACTGTTGTCCAGTTCCCGCTGCTGTTCTTGGCCATGATGGTGAGCAGCTTGGTGTTGTCGGTGTATTTGTTTTCTACCTTGAGAGTGTACTTGCCGTCCTGCAGATAGGCGCCCTGAATAGTGGGTGCGTTCATGTCGGGCGCCCACCAGTTGAGGGCTGGCTGTTTGCTCGACTTGTAACCCAGGTGCTGCTTCACGTTCTTGTAGACGGTACCGGTGGGGTTGACACCCTTGCTGCCGTTGCCATCCCAGAAGACGGTGGTCATCCAGCCGTTGCTGCCACCCGTGTCGAAGGGGTAGTAGGCGTAGCGCTCCACGTTGTCGTTGTACTCCAGCTTGTCGAGGATGGCCAGTACGCGCTCGGCGTTTTGGTCGACAGACGAAGGGCCACTGCCGCTTGTCCACGAAGCGCCGTACTTCCATTCCGTGATCCACACCTGGCGTCCGTAGCCGTCCAGCGTGCTGAGGTTGTTGTCCCATTCACTGGTCCAGTAACCGTGCGTGCAGGTAAAGTCGCAACGCTGCGCCATGTTCCAGCAGTTGTCGAGGTATGTCTTGATCCACGAGAGGTTGGTGGCAGAGGGTGAACCGATGCGAAGGCCGCATGAGTTGAACTCGCCCGTGTGCTCGTATGCTGTCCATTCGCTGATGGTTTTCCCGCAGTCATCCGAGTGCTGCTCGCTGTGGTCGGGTTCGTTGTAGAGCATCATGGCGGTAGAACCTGACTTCCAGAAGTTGCCGTTGTCCGGCCAGTAGATGTGCTGCTTGATGGGTACGTACTCGATATCTTCCGACGAGCTGAGGTTGGCGTCCCAGTTCCAGTACCAGGACGATCCCAGCTTGTCGCATTCTACCATGTAGTTGCCCGTCCTGCCATAGCCCGACTTGCTGGCGTAGTGCCAGTTGCGCACCCAGACGGAGCTGACGCGGTTCTTCAGGGCTTGGGGCAGGGTGACGGTGAGGTCCTTGTGGTCGGCCACCCACACCTGGCTGTATCCGCCTCCGTTCTTGCCCGATGCCACGGTAGCCATGGAGCCGCGCTTGAGGGTGAAGGAGATGGCCTTGTTGTTGTTCTCCTTTAGGTCGCCGTTGCTACCGTTCTTCAGCGAGAATGTGCCGCTTGAGGTGGTGGCCACGAAGGGATCCACGCTGGGAGTGGGGATGACCACCGCACCGTGCAGGTAGATTTCGATGCGGCAGTTGGTGCCTGCCACGGCTGGCAGTCCAGCAATCCTGACGTTTGCCAACTCGCTCTTCACACCGCTGGGACGTACGTTCTCGAATACCAGCCAGCACTTGTCGTTCGACAGGTTGACGGTGCCACCGTCGAAGGGAGTGCTGCTGATGATGTGCAGGTCGGTGTAGTTGCTGCCGCTGTTGGTGACGGTGATGTCTTCTGTTACGCAGTAGACGTCGCGTTCGGTTACACCATACTCGTTGGTGAACGTCGTGGTGGTCTTGGTGGCTTTGCGCGATGCCTCATAGCCATTTCCGTTGCTGGGGATGATGCTGAACCAGTTCAGGCCACCCACGTTCTTGTCGTAGTACACGCCGTCACCGTTCAGGTCGCATCCGAGGCGCTTGCCCGCGTTCTTCTTGCTGGTGATGCGGGTGCTGAAGCGTTGTACCGACTCCAGTTGCCAGTAGTATTGGTCGCCCGATCCTGCGCCTGAAAACAGTACGCTATACCCGTTGCTTGTGCTGGCTGTCAAGTACAAGCCAGTGGCTTTATGCTTCAGCTTGACGTAGTTGCCCGAAGGTGATTCGGCCGTAAAGATATAGTTCGCATCGTTCGCACTATCGTATTTGACCTTCTTGGGTGACCCGCTGTCGTAGGACAGCAGCAGTGAACTGAAGTCGTGTACGATGTAGTAGTCGCCTGTGGCAATGGCAGCTGCCATCGTGTGGGTGGACAATAGCATCAGCCATGCGGTCAGTAGGCTGTGCAGCATTTTTCTTTTGTTTTTCATTTTGTTGTTTTGGCGTTTGTATACAACTCGCCGGCAGTGTTTCATCGGAGGCATGCTCCGTTCACAATGCTTGGAGAAGTCTGTTAGTTAGTAATTTCGCCACAAAGATACACATTTATTTTATAAATAATGTATAATGTGTAGAATTATTTAGGCAACAACGTTCTATTTGGGTTTATGCAGCATTCTTTTTGGGTTTATGCAGCATTCTTTTTTGGATTGACGCAGTAATGTCTTTGTTTACTTCCAATGATTGTCAAGTATGCTGAGTCGGTCAGCCAGCCACTTCTTCAGTATCTGGATTTCGTCGGCAAAGTCCTTTGGGGTGTAGGCATCAAACCAGGATGTGTCGCCGCCGCCCATGCCACCAAACCCTCCGAAGGCACCGAATCCGGGAAATCCCTGGCCACCTTCAAAACCAGGGAATCCAGGGAAACCTTGCCCGCCTTCGAATCCAGGAAAACCAGGAAAGCCTTGACCGCCACCGAATCCGGGGAAGCCGCCAGCAGGTAGCGAAGCCACGTTTCTATTGCCGGATGTCTGTGTGTTGTCTTGTGGCACGGTGCCGCCCTCAAGCAGGGTGGGGTACTTGGCAAAGTGGCGTTGCTGTGCCTCGCTGAGCAGTTGTGCACGTTGGTCGATGTAGGTGTCGAGGTGCTCGTTGCTAAGTATGGTTTTGCGAAGCTCTGCGTAACGTTTGCGCACCAGTTTCATGAACGATGGGTTGGAGGCAAGACTTTTCCACATGGCGGGCGTGGGATTCGTCTCGCAGCCATTGTAGACGAAGGCGTTGATGTCGCTTGCCGAGCAGAAGTTGCAGTTGCCGTAGGCGAGGTTGTAATCCCATACAGGGCCGGCATGCAAGCGGTGCTCCTGGTCATCGCTGCCTGTGTGATCGAGGTAGAAGTAGGCACTGCGCTTGAAGCCGTCGGCATTGAGGCTCAGTTCGGTGTGGATGAAGTAATCCACAAATGAGGCAATGTCAATGTATTGGTCGTAATGCACGCTGTCCTTGATGGCTTGTTCCGCCTTTGCCACGTATTGCTCTACGTATGTCTGCTGTTCGGGTTTCAGCTTGTCCTTCTTGGGATAGAAAACATTCCATGTGACGGGGAGCAGCATGGCTGCGCCAAATCCGTTGGCCGCCCCTACGCCCTCCACGGTGGATTGGAAGGCGTGGCAGTCATCGTCGGTAACGTCGATGCGCAGTATGTAACCACCCTTCGGCGCTCCCTTCTTGTTCACCCCTGCCTTGCCGATGTCGAGGCGGTCGTGTCCTCGCTTAATCTTTTCCGTCAGCAGGTAGATGCCTCGGTACTCACCGTTGAGCAGCAGTTCGGCGTAGCGTGTGCGCGAACCCCAGTGCCCCATCTGCGTCCAGAGGTCGAAGGCCAGTGCGTCGCGCATCATGGAGCGGTCGTTGTAAGGGCCAAGCAATACCCAGTCGTCGTTGGCGGGCATACCCAGCAGTTCTTCGTCCTTCGACTTTCCTTCCTTGTTGCGCAGTTCCAGGGTGTAGCGTTTCTGGGTGAACGCTGCCGAACTGTTTCCGCGCACCTTGATGGCGATGAATCCGTCGTAGACGTTGGCAGGGTCGGAGGGGCGGTTTCGCTTGCCCTGACCGTAGTCGGTAATCTTCATCCTGGCCGTTATCTTGTTTTGCTTCGTAATGCGAAGGCTGTCCGTGAAGAGTTGTATCAAGGGCAGGTCGGACGACTCAAAGTCGACGTGTCCAGTAGGGCCTTCGGGCATGTTGCTCATTATGGCTCCCATGTCAAAGTTGCCGAAGGCGTGTTGTGCCGTTGCACTGAGGCTTATGCAAAGGATTGTCAGAATGAGTGTAAACTTTTTCTTCATATTTCGTGGCGTTTTCTTGTATGACGGGTTTTTGCCTCTGTTGGTTTACATTTGCCAAAAAAAAATATCACCACCTTCGTTTCGAAAGTGGTGATACCTTATTAAAGCTATGGTATAGTAATCCTGATACTGGCAAGCATTGTCGCTTTGCCAGGGCAGAAATGTACCCTTACTTGAAGTACTGGTCGATCTGCTCGGCAACCTTGCGGCCGCTGGCGATGGCGCGCACCACAAGGCTTGCACCCGAGGCAGCATCACCGGCCACGAAGACGTTCTTGGGGAACTCCGGTTGCTGGGGCTTGATGAATCCCATGGCCAGGAAGACGATGTCGACGTCGAGTACCTCCTTGTTGCCATCCAGCTTCATGATGGGACGTCCACCCTCGGGGTTGGGTTCCCAGATTACTCCTTCCACCTCTACGCCCTTTACGTGGCCCTTCTTGTCGCCGATGAACTTGTTGGTGTTCAGCAGCCAGCGACGCTCGCAACCCTCCTCGTGGCTTGAGGTCGTCTTGAGGATGACCGGCCAGTTCGGCCAGGGCGTGCTGTCGTTGTGACCCACGGGAGGCTTGGGCATAATCTCGATCTGCGTAACGCTCACCGCACCCTGACGGTGTGCCGTACCGATGCAGTCGCTACCCGTGTCGCCACCGCCGATGACGAGCACGCGCTTGCCCTTGCAGGTGACGAGCTCCTCGTCGCTGAACGTCTGGCCGGCCAGCACGCGGTTCTGCTGCGAGAGCAGCTCCAGTGCCAGGTGGATGCCCTTCAGTTCGCGTCCGGGTGCCTTGAGGTCGCGTGCCTCAGGTGTACCGGTCGAGATGACGTAGGCATCAAACTTGTCATCGCATCCGGCAATCTTGATCTCACCGTTGTCGGTCGTGACGGGCGTGTTGTACACGAACTTCACACCCTCCTGCTCCATGACGTTGATGCGGCGGTCGATGATCTTCTTGTTCAGCTTGAAGTTGGGGATGCCGAAGCGGAGCAAGCCGCCGGCAGCTTCGTTCTTGTCGAACACGGTGACCTCGTAGCCACGGTAGTTCAGCTGGTTGGCAGCTGCCAAGCCGGCAGGGCCAGCACCGATGACGGCCACCTTCTTGCCGTTGCGCTCGGGGTGCTCGATGGTGACGTATCCCTCCAGGAAGGCTCGTTCAGCGATGGCGGCTTCGTTCTCGCGGTTTGTCACGGCTTCGCCCGTGGTGTGGTAGAGCACGCAAGCCTTCTCGCAGAGAGCTGGACAGATGCGTCCGGTAAACTCGGGGAAGTCGTTCGTCTTCTTCAGAATCTTGTATGCCGTCTCCCATTCGCCGCGGTAGAGTGCATCGTTCCATTCGGGGTCTTTGTTGCCCAGCGGACATGCCCAGTGGCAGAAGGGTACGCCGCAATCCATGCAGCGGCTTGCCTGTTCCTGGCGATCTCGTGTGTTGAGTGTCTGCTCCACCTCGCCAAAGTCGTGGATGCGGTCATTTATTGGTCGGTAACCCGCCTCCTTGCGAGGCACGGTCAGAAATGCTTTTGGATTTCCCATAAGACTCTCCCCCCGCCCTCCCTTTGGGGAGGGGGCTGCATTTCCGTTGGGGGGTAATGCAGAGGTTAATGTTTATTGTGTAAGACTCTCTTTTCTGCTCTTTTCAAACATTTTTGTCAGTCGTTCTTTTGTCAATTTTCAAAAAATCTTGAGTAATCGATGACTGTTTGGTACTGTTTTGAGCGGTATTGAGACCCCCTCCCTCCAAAGAGGGCGGGGGAGAGTCTTCTTCTTTAATAATCTCTTGCGATGTCGGCAATCTTCTCTTGCAGCTTTCTCATCTTCTCCTCCTCAAGCACGCGCTTGTACTCGATGGGGATGACGATGATGAACTCCTCGACGTAGCGGTTCCAGTCGTCGAGCATGCGTCCGGCAAGTGCAGAACCCGTGTAGAGATAATGTTTGCGGATGAGCTCCTTGAGTTCCTTGCGCTGGCTTGCCTCTTCGACAAGGCTTATCTCCACCATGTCCATGTTGCAGAAGTAGTCGAAGTTGTGATCCTTGTCCCATACGTAAGCCAAACCGCCTGACATACCGGCAGCGAAGTTGCGACCCGTGCGACCCAGTACGACAACGCGTCCGCCGGTCATGTACTCGCAGCAGTGGTCGCCGGCACCCTCGATGACAGCCGTGGCACCCGAGTTGCGGACACCGAATCGTTCACCGACGCGGCCATTGACGTAGAGCTCGCCCGAGGTGGCACCGTAAAGGCCCGTGTTACCGGCGATGATGTTGTTCTCGGCCACGAAGTCGGCGTTGGCACGTGCGGGAGGCAGGATAGAGATGCGACCACCGGAGAGGCCCTTTCCGAAGTAGTCGTTGCACTCACCCTCGAGCTTGATGTTGATACCCTTAACGGCGAAGGCTCCGAGCGACTGACCTGCCGAACCCTTGAACTTGATGTTGATGGTCGAGTCGGGCAAACCTGCCTCGCCATACTGCTTGGCAATGACGCCCGAGAGCATCGTACAAGCTGCACGGTCGGTATTCTTGATGGCGTAGTCAAGGCTTACCTCTTCCTTGTGCTCGATGGCGGTAGCGGCAGCCTTTATGATCTCTTCATCCTTCACGCCACTGACCTTAGTGTATTCGCTGCGATCCCAGTACATGGCCAAGCTGATCTCCTTGCCATCCTTGGCGTGCTTGTGTACCTCCTGCTGTGCCAGCAGACGGATGAAGTCGATCGTCTTCCACTTCTCGATGGTTGCCTCGCATGCCGAGGCGGGGATTGCCTGTTCGATGAGGTCGGTGCGTCCGATGATGTCCTTGAGCGACTTGACACCGATCTCGGCCAGATACTCGCGGACGTGCTCGGCCAGGAAGGTGAAGTAGTTGACCACGTATTCTGCCTTGCCAAGGAAGCGCTCGCGGAGGCGTGCATCCTGGGTCGCTACACCGACGGGGCAAGTATTGGTGTTGCACTTGCGCATCATCACGCAACCCAGCACGATGAGGGGCAGCGTACCGAATGAGTACTCGTCGGCACCCAGCATGGCCATGGCGATGACGTCGCGTGCCGTCTTCAGCTGACCGTCCGTCTGCAGGCGAACCTGTCCGCGAAGGCCGTTCATGACGAGCGTCTGCTGCGTCTCCGAAAGGCCTATTTCGGGTGAGATACCGGCGAAGCGCATACTGCTGGCAGGGCTTGCACCCGTACCGCCCTCGGCGCCCGAGATGACGATGAGGTCGGCCTTTGCCTTTGCCACACCGGCGGCGATGGTACCCACGCCGCTTTCTGCTACGAGCTTGACGCTGACGGCAGCGGTAGGATTGATGTTCTTGAGGTCGAAGATGAGCTGAGCCAAGTCCTCGATACTGTAGATGTCATGATGAGGTGGGGGAGAGATGAGCGAGATGCCGGGGATGGCGTTACGCGTCTTGGCGATGATCTCGTTCACCTTGAAGCCGGGCAGCTGACCGCCCTCACCGGGCTTTGCACCCTGTGCAACCTTGATCTGCAACTCCTCGGCGTTGACCAGATACTCGGCCGTTACACCGAAGCGGCCACTGGCAATCTGCTTCGTCTTCGAGCTGAGCGACACCTTCTGTGTGCCACCCTTTCCGTCGGCCATCTCCACCTCGGTGTGGTAGCGCTCGTTGTCCTCACCGCCCTCACCGGTGTTGCTGCGCGCACCCAGCTTGTTCATGGCCAGTGCCAGTGCCTCGTGTGCCTCGATGGAGAGTGCTCCGAACGACATGGCACCCGTCACGAAGTGGCGCACGATGCTCTCTACGGGTTCCACCTCTTCCAGCGCTACGGGTGCGCCTGCCTTCTTGAAGCGGAAGAAGTCGCGGATGAAGATGGGCTTCTGCTTGTCGTCCACCATCGACTCCCACTCCTTGAACTTCTTGTACGAACCCAGTCGGGTGGCAATCTGCAGGTTGGCGATGGTTTCGGGGTTCCAGGCGTGCTCAATGCCGTCGCGTCGGTAGTTGAACAAGCCATTGTTGGGCAGGAACTCGTTGATCTCGGCGGGCTTGAAGGCCTCGTCGTGCAGACGGATGGCATCGCGTGCAATCTCCTTGATGCCGATACCGCCGATGGTGCTTATCTCGCTGCCGAAGTAGCGCTTGAGCAGATCCTCCGAAAGGCCGATGCTCTCAAAGATCTTGGCGCCGCGATATGAACGGATGGTTGAAATACCCATCTTTGACATGATCTTCTTCAATCCTTTGCCGACGGCCTTGATGTAGTTCTTCTCGGCCGTAGCGTACTCCTCCTGGATCTTGTGGTTCTTCACCAGGTTGTCCAGCACGGCGAAGGTCATGTAGGGGCAGATGGCGCTGGCACCGTAACCCAGCAGCAGGGCGGCGTGCATCACCTCGCGTATCTCACCGCTCTCGACGATCAGAGCCGTCTGTACGCGCTTCTGCACGCTGATGAGGTAGTGGTGAACGGCACTGACGGCCAGCAGCGAGGGAATGGCTGCACGCTTCTCGTCGATGTCTCGGTCGGTCAAGATGATATAGTTCACACCCTCGTCCACGCTCTGCTCTGCCTGCTTGCAGAGGTCCTCGATGGCTTGGCGAAGGCCACTGGCACCCTTCTCGATGTCGAAGAGGATGGGCAGCTTGCACGTCTTAAAGCCCTTGTAGCGGATGTTGCAGAGTATGTCGAGCTGCGTGTTGGTCAGCACGGGTTGTGGCAGACGCACCATGTGGCAGTTGCTCTCGTCGGGGTTCAGGATGCCGCTGCCTACGCGTCCGATGTATTCGGTGAGCGACATTACCAGCTCCTCGCGGATGGGGTCGATGGCAGGGTTGGTGACCTGTGCAAACTGCTGGCGGAAGTAGTTGAAGAAGATCTGCGGACGGTCGCTGATGACGGCCAGCGGGGTGTCGTTACCCATGGCTGCTACAGGTTCCTGGCCGCCGGTACACATGGGTACGACGGTCTTGTCAATGTCCTCCTGTCCGAATCCGAAGTTCAGGAGCTTGCGCTCGTAGTTCTCCACGCTGTTCTCCACGTGGCGTCCGCTTTTGAGGTTCTCCAGCTGGATACGGTTGGTCGAGAGCCACTGGCGGTAGGGGTGCTGGCTGGCCAGCTTCTCCTTGATCTCTCCGTCGTAGTAGATCTTGCCCTCCTGCGTGTCGATAAGCAGTATCTTGCCAGGTTCGAGACGACCCTTGCTGACCACGTCGGCGGGTTCGAAGTCCATTACGCCCACCTCGCTGGCCACTACCATCATGCCCTGCTTGGTGATGGTGTAGCGTGAGGGGCGGAGGCCGTTACGGTCGAGCATACCGCCGGCGTAGCGTCCGTCGCTGAACATGAGGGCGGCAGGGCCGTCCCAGGGTTCCATCAGGATGGAGTAGTACTCGTAGAAGGCCTTGAGGTCTTCCGAGATGGGATTCTTGTCGTTGAATGACTCAGGCACCAGAATGGCCATTGCCTGAGGCAGCGACATGCCACTCATGACGAGGAACTCAAAGACGTTGTCGAGCGATGCCGAGTCGCTCATGTCCTCCTGCAGGATGGGGCGGATGTCCTTGATGTCACCCAGCTTCTCGCTGGAGAGTACGCTCTCGCGTGCCTTCATCCATCCTCGGTTGCCTCGCACGGTGTTTATCTCGCCGTTGTGGCAGAGGTAGCGGAAGGGCTGTGCCAGCTTCCACTTGGGGAAGGTATTGGTGGAGAAGCGCGAGTGAACAAGTGCCAATCCACTGGTGAAGTAATTATTGCTCAGGTCGGCAAAGTAGCGGCGCAGCTGTCCGCTGGTGAGCATGCCCTTGTAGATGATGCTCTGGCAGGAGAGTGAGCAGATGTAGAAGTCGGGGTGCTCGATGCGGTTCTCCATGCGCTTGCGTATCTTGTAGAGTATGCTCTCCAACTGCTCGGCACGGTCGTCGCTGATGCCGGTGATGAAGATCTGCCTGATGTCGGGTTCCACCTCGCGTGCCGCCGTTCCCAGCACCTCGCTGTTGACGGGCACCGTGCGCATGTGCATGAGGTTGAGACCCTCGCGCTCGATCTCCTCGATCATGATGCTGAGGATCTCCTGCTGCACGTCCGCCTGCTTGGGCAGGAAGACGAGGCCTGTGCCGTAGCGTCCCTTCTCGGGTACGGGGATGCCCTGCAGAAGTATAAACTCGTGGGGAATCTGAACCATGATGCCCGCACCGTCGCCCGTCTTGTCGCGGGTTTCGGCACCTCGGTGCTCCATGTTCTCCAACACTTTCAACGCGTTGTCAACCAAATCGTGGCTCTTGCCACCGTGAATGTTGACTACCATGCCCACGCCACACGCATCGTGTTCGTAAGCGGAACTATATAATCCTTTTGTCATATTCACTTGACCTCAATTTCTGTTATACTACGATAAATCTTTGAAAAAAACAATCTTAATACCTGTCAAACTAATGACCTTTACATTTAACCAATAATTTACAAACTTTATTTTCTTTCTTTCCTATGTTGTTCTGTCTGTTCGGCATGGTTTCGTGCCGTTCGCTATGCGCGTTCGGGGAGCCATGCACGTTCGGAGGAGGGAGGGGTTATCCCTTTATCCTCTTCATGGCTTCGATGCAATCCTCACGTCGGCCGAAGGCGGTCAGCCGGACAAAGCCTTCGCCCGAAGGGCCGAATCCGGCACCGGGTGTGCAGACGAGTGCCGAGGTGTAGAGCAGTTCCTCGAAGAACTTCCACGAGCTGAGTCCTCGTGGCGTCTTGACCCAGAGGTAGGGGGCGTTGGTGCCGCCGTAGACGGTAAGGCCCATCTCCTCCAATCCCTCGCGCATGAGCTTTGCATTGCCCATGTAGTAGTCGATCGTCTGGCGTATCTGCTCCTTGCCCTCGGGCGAGTAGATGGCTGCCGCACCGCGCTGCGAGATGTAGCTGGCACCGTTGAACTTGGTTGCCTGTCGGCGCTCCCAGAGGTGGTTGAGCTCCACCTTCTGCGTACCGTCCAGTGTAGAGGCCGTAACCTCCTTGGGGATGATGGTGTATCCGCAGCGTACGCCGGTGAAGCCGGCCGTCTTGGAGTAGGAGCGGAACTCGATGGCGCATCGCTTTGCACCGCGTATCTCGTAGATGCTGTGTGGCACGTCCTCGTCCTGTATGTACGCCTCGTATGCCGAGTCGAAGAAGATGATCGAGTCATTCTTCAGGGCATAGTCGACCCACTTCTTCAGCTGTGCCTTGGTGAGCACGGTGCCCGTGGGGTTGTTGGGGTAACAGAGGTAGATCATGTCCACACGCTGGTCGGGTAGCTGGGGCTCGAAGCCGTTCTCCTCGGTGGTGGGCATGTAGATGATGTTGCTCCACTTGCCGTCCACGCAAGTGCCGGCGCGTCCGATCATGGCGTTCGAGTCGACGTAGACGGGGTAGACGGGGTCGGTGATGGCCACCGAGTTGTCCCACCGCACGATGTCGCCGATGTTGCCCAGGTCGCTCTTGGCACCGTCATTGATGAACACCTCGCTGGGCGAGATGCTGATGCCGCGGCTCTGGTAGTCGTTCTTCACGATGGCTTCGCGCAGGAAGTCGTAGCCGTGCTCAGGGCCGTAGCCGTGGAACTGTGCCGAGGTGGCCAGCTCGTCCACTGCCTCGTGCATGGCCTTCACCACGGCGGGGCAGAGGGGTTGTGTGACGTCTCCGATGCCGAGGCTTATGACGCGCTCCTTGGGGTGTGTCAGCTTGTAGGCGTTCACCTTCTTGGCGATGTCGGAGAACAGATAGTTGTTCGATAATCTCAGAAAATACTCGTTTACTAATGCCATACCTTTTTTGCTTTCTTTTTGCGCTATTTCTATATCTTTTGGTTACTTTTTGTCGTTTTCGAGTGCAAAGTTAGTTATTTTTGATAGAAAAACAATAATTTTTTGCAATAAAATATCATTTTCTTGCGCTTTTAGTTGCATTTTGTTACGAACAGTTGTAAATCGGCTTACATTTTGAAAGAAATGTAGCGCTGGATAGTGCTAAATTGTAATCTTGATGATGTTTTTGCTTTCCAAATGCTGCTTTTCCTATGCTTTTTGCTGGAAAAGCCGTAACTTTGCACTCGAAATCAAAAACCTCAAGGAAACGTTTCCCCTTGCATTATTATTATTAATTAGGTATTAAGTTATGAAAAAGATCGAGGCAATTATTCGTAAGACGAAGTTCGAGGAGGTGAAGGAAGCCTTGTTGAACAGCGACATCGACTGGTTTGAGTACCACGACGTCCATGGCATCGGCCAGAGCCGTCAGGAGCGTGTCTACCGTGGTGTGCAGTACAGCACCGATGTTATCCAGCGCATTAAGATCACCATTGTGTGTCGCGAGATGATTCTGGAACCCACCGTTAAGGTCATCCTCGACATTGCCCACACGGGTATGGTGGGCGACGGACGTATCTTCATCTCCGACGTGCTCGACTGCTACTCCATCCGCACGGGCGAGAATGGTGACACGGTATTGAGAGACAAGAAGTAAAAAGAAAGGGTTGTTTCACTGTAAAATGAATGTTTCGTTATGATTACTTTATTAGATAGTATTGCTCCCGTTGTGGAGGAATCAAAGGACTTTGTGAATGGTCTTGATACGATGTGGGTGCTCCTGGGCGCCATACTGGTGTTCTGGATGCAGCCGGGCTTTGCCCTGGTAGAGGCAGGCCTTACGCAAGCCAAGAACGCTGCCAACATCCTGATGAAGAACTTTGTCGACTTCATGTTCGGCTCCGTTCTTTACTGGATTCTGGGCTTCTCCATCATGTACGGTGCCGGCAACGGCTTCCTGGGATGGGAGGGCTTCGGCTTCATCGGCGAGGACAGCAACGTGCCTGCCGAGTGTACCTTCATCTTCCAGACGGTATTCTGCGCCACGGCAGCCACCATCGTCTCCGGTGCCATGGCCGAGCGCACCAAGTTCTCCATGTACGTCGTCTTCTCCATCCTCATCTCGGCCTTCATCTATCCCATCGAGGGTCACTGGTCATGGGGTGGCGGATGGCTCTCTGAGCTTGGTTTCCACGACTTTGCGGGCAGCACCGTTGTCCACCTCGCCGGTGGTGCCATGGCCCTTGCCGGTGCCATCGTGCTGGGCCCCCGTTCGGGCAAGTACAGCAAGGACGGCCAGAGCCGTGCCATCCCTGGTCACAACCTGGTGTTCTGCGCCCTGGGCGTCTTCTGCCTCTGGATGGGTTGGTTCGGTTTCAACCCCTGCAGCACCGTGGCCGCCACGGGTTATGAGAACAGCGTCAGCATGAGCCACGTCTTCGTCACCACCAACATGGCCGCTGCCACGGGTGGTATCGCCGCCATGCTTTACACTTGGCTCGTCGACGGCAAGCCCTCGCTCTCCATGGTGTGCAACGGCGTGCTGGCAGGCCTTGTGGGCATCACGGCCGGTTGCGACTGCGTCAGCATCGGTGCGGCAGCCATCATCGGCTTCGTCATCAGCATCGTCATGTGCCTCTCGGTAGCCTTTGTCGACAAGGTGCTCAAGGTCGACGATCCTGTAGGTGCCGTCTCGGTACACGGTGTGGGCGGTATCCTGGGCACCATCGCCACGGGTATCTTCTGCGACTCCAGCATCGACGGTGTGGAGTGCAGCGTGGGCGTACAGACACTCGGTGCATGCGTCGTGGCCCTCTTCACCTTCGTCATGGGCTTCATCATCTTCTTCGCGCTCAACAAGATCCACGGCCTCCGCTGCGACCGCATCATCGAGGAGGAAGGTCTTGACGTTTACGAGCACGGCGAGACAGCGTATAACTGATTGCAATGGTGGTGTGATAAGATTAATATTAAAATAAACGAACGCAGAGACGCGTTCAACTATAATATACCACTTATTAAAAAATAAATCTTTTAATTCCGTAACAACATGAAAGCAAGATATTTCCTTACAGCGGCATTGTTTACCATCACAGGTTCTGCCATGGCGCAGGACAAGGTTGAATCCGAATTGTCGGCCGACGTAGTAAGCCAGTACATCTGGCGTGGACAGCCCCTGGGCGAAGTGTCCATCCAACCCACCCTGGGCATCGGATGGAAAGGCCTCTCGCTCTCCGCCTTCGGCAGCGTGGGCCTCTCGAAGCCCAGCGACACCAAGGAGTTTGACCTCACCCTCGCCTACAGCATTGGTGGCTTCAACGTGGGCATCACCGACTATTGGTTCGACACCAACAAGTACTTCCGTTACAAGGCGCACGACACCTCGCACGTCTTCGAAGCCAACGTGGGTTACGACTTCGGTTTCCTCAACATCCAGTGGTTCACCAACTTTGCCGGTGACGACGGTGTCAACAAGAGCGGCAAGCGTGCCTACTCCAGCTACTTTGAGCTGAGCGCTCCCTTCAAGCTGGGCGGCATCGACTGGACGGCCACCCTCGGTGCCGTGCCCTACGCCACTTCCTTCTATGCCGACGCCACGGGATTTGCCGTCACCAACATCCAGTTGGCTGCTTCCTACACCGTGGTCGACAAGCCTCACTTCGAGCTGCCCGTCTTCGCCTCCATCACGGCCAATCCCAGCACTGAGAAGGCTTACTTCACGGTCGGCTTCTCGCTGAAGAAGAAGTAAATACAAGTGTGACCGTCCTTCCCGCTCCCCCACGACAATCTTGCAGGGGAGCGGGAAGATTCGGTAACAAAAAGAACATAAGCAAAAGGTAACCATTCTGCACGCCCACACGGCGCAGCAGAGAAAAAAAGAGAGAATGTAATTATGTGTGGAATCGCAATGATCAGGCTTCTGAAGCCTGTGGATTATTACCGCAAGAAGTACGGATCCGACGGCTGGGCGCTCGGCAAGCTCTACCTCATGATGGAGAAGCAGCACAACCGCGGACAGGAGGGCGCCGGCTTGGCGTGCGTCAACATCGACCAGCAGCCGGGGCAGGAATACATGTTCCGAGAGAAGGCGCTCGGCAAGGATGCCATCACGCAGATCTTTGACCAGGCCTACCGCAACGGGGTGGGCGAGGGGTGCCAGATGTACATGGGACATCTGCGCTACTCCACTACCGGAAAAGGGGGGATGCAATACGTCCACCCCTTCTTGCGTCGTAACAACTGGCGTGCCAAGAACCTCTGCCTCTGCGGCAACTTCAACATGACCAACATCGACGAGGTCTTCCAGAGCCTGGCCGAGCAGGGACAGTCGCCCCGCATCTACAGCGACTCCTACATACTGCTCGAACTCATGGGGCACCGCCTCGACCGCGAGGTGGAGCGCAACTACCGCATTGCCACAGGGCAGGGCCTTGAGGGGAGGGACATCACGCGCTTCATCGACGACCACGTCGACATCTCCAACGTCCTGCGAACCTCCATGCCGCGTTTCGACGGCGGCTACGTCATGTGTGGCATGACGGGCAGCGGAGAGATGTTCTCCATGCGCGACCCCTGGGGCATACGCACCGCCTTCTACTATGCCAACGACGAGTTCGTGGCCATCGCCAGCGAGCGTCCCGTCCTGCAGACAACCTTCGACCTGCAGCAGCACGACATCACCGAGTTCCAACCCGGACAAGCGCTCATCGTCAACCGCAGCGGACAGCTTACCCTGCAGCAGATCATCGACCCCGCACCCGCCGTCAAGCCCTGCTCCTTCGAGCGCATCTACTTCAGCCGTGGCAACGATGCCGACATCCACCACGAGCGCAAGCAGCTCGGCCTTCAGCTATGCCCCTCCATTGCCGATGCCGTCGACGGCGACATCCGCAACACTGTCTTCTCCTACATTCCCAACACCGCCGAGGTGGCCTACTACGGCATGACGCAGGGCATGCGGCAGCTCGACCCCGAGGTGCGCACCGAGAAGATCGTGGCAAAGGACATCAAGCTCCGCACCTTCATCACCGAGAGCAGCTCGCGCAACGACCTCGCCGCCCACGTCTACGACGTCACCTATGGCGTCGTCCGTCCCGGCCAGGACAACCTCGTCGTCATCGACGACAGCATCGTGCGCGGCACCACCCTGCGCGAGAGCATCATCAAGATCCTCGACCGCCTCCGTCCGCGCAGCATCGTCATCGTCAGCTCAGCGCCCCAGATACGCTACCCCGACTTCTACGGCATCGACATGTCACGCATCGGCGACTTCATCGCCTTCCAGGCATGCATCGCCCTCCTGCGCGAGCGCGGACAGCAAGCCCTCATCGACGACGTCTACAACGCCTGCAAGCAGCTCCTCGACAGCACGCCCGCAGCATCCGCCGACTCCCCCTCGTCCTCTTCCATGGGTAGTCGCCGTTCGTCTGCGGCGAATTTTATTCGTCGCCTCTACGCCCCCTTCACCCCCGACGAGCTGAACCGCAAGATGGTCGACCTCCTGCGTCCAGAGGGCGTCACCACC
>JAZLFZ010000009.1:0-33998 GCA_045616065.1 Bacteroidaceae bacterium
GCTCTGGATGCCCATGCTGCGCATCTTCTCCCAGGCCTTCACGCTGCCCATCGAGGCGTAGCCGTCAGCATCGCCGTGGAGGAAGAGCATGGGACACGTCTTGAGGTCGAAGCTGAACTCGGGCACGAGCGTGTTGCTGTCCTCGTTTCCACCCTCAGCATTGTGGCCGTCCGCTCCGTCGGTGAGGGCGTATGCCGGGTAGATGCCGATGCCCCACTGCACGTTGCATGGCAACTTGTCGATGTTGTCGATGGGCTGGTAGCTCTGGTGGAGCGACGAGGTGACGCCCATCAGTGTGAGATGTCCACCTGCCGAACTGCCCATGATGCCGATCCTGTTGGGGTCGAGGCCATACTGGGCGGCCTCACTGCGTACGATTCGGATGGCACGTTGCAGGTCCTGCCAGGCCGTGGTGTGCTTGGCCAGTCCCTTGGGGCGCGGGGTACGGTACTTCATGGTCACCACCGTCACGCCTCGTTCGTTAAGATATCGTCGGGCGGGTGTCACCTCGAAGCCCTCGGGCTTGTTGCCCGAATAGGCTCCACCACTGTAGATGATCTGTATCGCCTTCGTCTTCAGCTCCTTGGGGAAATGCCATTCAAGGTAGGGCTTACACTGCTCCGCTTGTTCGTTGGGCATCTTGCCTGCGGGCCAGATGTCCTGGCTGCGCATCTCGCGACGGAACTCATCGCTCGTGAAGCGTGTCATGAGGTCCACCTCTGGTTGTAACGCACCGAGGAATCCCATCTGACGCATGAACTCGATGCCGCGCTCCAGTCCGAAGGCACCGTGTCCCTTGCCAGGATAGAGATGCAGTTCGGCAGGCACCTTCATGCGTCGCAATTGTCTGTATACGAGTGTGGAACCGTTGGGCGAATACACATCCGTTCCACCGTGGTGCAGACTCATGGGACACGTCTTTGCGTCGAATTTCAGGGCGCTGGTCAGCTTGACGTCGATGCCATAGCCCTGACGCGTGGCGGGTGTGCCGGTCTCGGCATCCGTGGTGACGTAGGCAGGAGCATTGACAAGTGCCCAGTTGATATGACAGGGCACGGTGTCGAGCGCATCAACGGGTTCATAGGCCTTGGTCTGTGAGCTGGTGCCCAGCAAGAGTGCCAGGTGTGAACCTGCCGACATGGAAATGACGCCAATCTTCTCGGGATCGAAGCCGCGCTTCCTGGCCTCACTGCGGACCATGCGTACGGCACGTTGTCCGTCCTCCCATGCTGACTGGTAGATCTCCAGCCCCTCGGGACGAGGTGTGCGGTACACGAAGTTGACACACTGTATGCCTTCGGCTGTCAGGCGTTCGCGCCACTGCTTGATAAGGCCCACGTCGCAGCAGTTCATGTACGAACCGCCCGAGATGAGTATCATGCACGTGCCGTTGGCCACGTCCTTGGCCGGAGCATCGAACCATTCGAGGTAGGCCGTACGATGCTTGTCGGCCTTGAAGCCCGGTTGTCCCGCCTCGTCGGTCATGGCTGCAATCTGGTGAGCCTGTGGGTGAGGCATCTTGCCCTTGGGCCAGATGAGTTCGCGCTGAGCAGCTTGTGAGCAATGTGGCAAGGCCATCCATACCAGTAGTAGGATGGCCTGCAAAAGATTTCTCTGATGTATCTGTATCATATCCCTTTGGACTTTACCTTATTATCTTTTCTTTCCTCGCCACATGGCTGTCATGTCCTCGAGTGTCTTGCCCTTGGTCTCGGGCACAAGGCGCCAGACGAAGATGGCTGCGATGACACAGATGACACCGTACATGCCATATACGAACCAGTAGCCAAGGCTATTGGCCATGGGAACGAACGAGGTGGAAACGATCCAGTTGAAGATCCACTGGAAGGCAACGGCAATGGCTACGGCACCGCCACGGATGGTATTGGGGAAGACCTCGGCGATGAGTACCCAGCAGATGGGACCCCATGAGAACATGAACGAGGCACTGTAAACCATAAGCGAAATCATGCAATAGAGGGTAAGATTCTCGTTACCGAAGGTAAGGGCAACACCCATGGCTCCAATGGCCATACCGAGTGAACCGACGATGAGGAGAGGCTTGCGGCCCAGCTTCTCGACGGTGAAGATGGCGATGCAGGTGAAGCCGAGGTTGACAACACCATTGAAGACGGTGAGCACCATGGGATTGTCGAAGCCCATGGCCTCGTAGATGCGGGGTGCGAAGTAGAGCACGGCATTGATGCCGACAGCCTGCTGGAAGACGCTCAGCATGATGCCAACGAAGATGCAGAGGAAACCGTACGTCATGAGAGGTTCGGTCTTGACGGTCATGGTCTCCTTGATCTCCTTCAGGATGCCCTTGGCCTTGTCGGCACCGTTGATCTTGGCCAGGATGCTCTCAGCCTTGGTGTCCTGACCGACGGAGGCGAGGAAGCGCGGTGTCTCAGGCACGAAGCAGATGAGGATGGCGAAAAGGCCTGCGGGCACCATTTCGGAACCGAACATATAGCGCCAACCGGTCTCGATGGTCCAGGGATCGCTCTCGGGCAGTACCTGGTTCATGCCCTGACCGATGCTCTCGATGAGGGGCTGGGTGTGGTCGCCCAGGATGAAGAAGTTGATGAAGTAAACCACCAGCTGACCAAAGATGATGGCAAACTGGTTCCAGCTAACCAGCATACCACGGATGTTGCTGGGGGCAATCTCACCGATGTACATGGGGCAGACGGCGCTGGCCAGACCTACGCCCACGCCACCGATGACACGGTAGATGTTGAAGACAACGAACAGGGTCATGTTGGCCTCGCCCTTGGGCAGTACCATGGTTTCGGGACACATAGAACCCCAAGCCGAGATGAAGAACATGACGCCGGCAAAGATAAGGCTCTTCTTACGACCCCAGTTTGAGGCCAGAACGCCAGAGATGGCAGCACCGATGATGCAGCCGATGAGGGCACTACTGCTGGTGAAGCCGTGCCAGAAGTCGGTGTACTGGAAGTCCTGGGCGCTCATGAAGAAGGCTTGCAAGCCCTTCTCTGCACCCGAGATTACAGCAGTGTCGTAGCCGAAGAGCAGACCGCCCAGCACGGCTACCAACACGATGGAGAAGAGGTAACTCTTGCTTCCGGAAGATTGATTTGTACTCATAGTTTTATTCTTTAGTTTTTGGTTATTACTTGCTCTTGATGTAGTACAGGTTGGGGTCGAGCTTTGGGCGGGGAGCCTCACCTGCCTTGGGAGCGATGGCCTTGACGGTGTAGGTCTTGCCAGCTTTGGTGTCGATGTCATACTCGTAGTAGTAGGGGACTACGACGTCGTTGAGACGACCCGTCTCCTGTGAGATGATGGGCTGCTTGACCTCAGCTCCCTGATAGAGGGCGTTGGGGCAATGCTCCTCGTCGATGACGGGACGGAGGCCGTTGCTGCACTGCAAGGGTACGCTTGAGCGGAGGCGCAGGGTACCGCCGATGGTCGACTTGATGGTGGCCTCGGTCAACTGGTTGTTGCTGAAGCTCTCATCCACTTCGAAGCCGCCACGGGCACGCAGACCCTTGACACTACCCTGCTCGATGGCTGCGGGCAGAGCGGGCAGGAGATGCACAGCTCCGTCATGGCTCTGAAGGAACATCTCGGCAATACCGGCACAGGCACCGAAGTTACCATCAATCTGGAAAGGAGGATGCGCATCGAAGAGGTTGGGATACATACGACCGTTGCCACCACCGAAACCACCGAAGCCACCACGACGGCCTTCGCCGGCGGGGCGTGTGGGGATGATCTTGAGGAGGTTCTTCAGAATCTTATAGGCATGGTCGCCATCCTGCATGCGTGCCCAGAAGTTCACTTTCCAACCCAGACTCCAACCCGTAGCCTCGTCGCCACGCTGCGTGAGCGTAGTCTTGGCAGCCGAGAAGAGCTCGGGGTGCTTGTAGGGACTGATCTGGTTGGAGGGATAGAGGCCGTAGAGATGTGAGACGTGGCGATGCTCGTTCTTGGGATCGTCACCGTCCCAAAGCCACTCCATGAGCTGCTTGTGACGACCAACCTGCATAGGAGGCAACTGGTCGATGGTCTGACGCAATTTCTGCTGATAAGCTTCGTCAACACCCAGAGCCTGAGCGGCTTGCAAGGTATTGCTCAGCGCGTCGAAGGCAATCTGGTTGTCCATGGTACAACCGGCCGTGATGGGCGTCGACTTGCCCACGGGACCTTGCTCGGGACTTACGGAAGGCACGGCTACGAGCCACTTGTAGGTGGGGTGTACCTGAAGGTAGTCGAGGTAGAAGTCGGCCGTTCCCTTGATGACGGGGTACCACTCCTTGAGGAACTTCTTGTCGCCCGTGTAGAGGTAGTGCTGCCACAGATGGGTGGCCAGCCAGGCACCACCATTGGGGAACATACCCCAGGCCGCACCGTCGATGGGACCCGCGATGCGCCAGATGTCCGTGTTGTGGTGAGCCATCCAGCCGCCGCAGTCGTACATCTGACGGGCCGTCTGCTTGCCGGTGACGCTCAGGTCCTTGATGAGCGAGAAGAGAGGCTCGTTCATCTCAGTCAGGTTGCAGACCTCGGCTGGCCAGTAGTTCATCTCGGTATTGATGTTGATGGTGTACTTCGAGTCCCATGCCGCATTCACGTCGCGGTTCCAGATGCCCTGCAGGTTGGCGGCCTGCCCACCGGGCTGGCTGGAGGCGATGAGCAGGTAGCGACCGTAGTTGAAGAGCAGACTCACCATGCCGAGGTCGCGACCGTCGAACTGTGTAAGACGCTCGTCTGTGGGCAGTTGGTTCCATTGCTCGTTGTTGACCAGGTTCATCTTCACACGACCGTAGTACTTCTGGTAGCTTTCCAGGTGGCGTGCGTAGAGCTTCTTGTAATTCTTGGCAGCCGCATTGGCCAGCGCATGGGCTATCTTCTCCTCGGCATTGCCGTTCACATTATTATAATTAATAAAGTTGGTGGCAGCCGAAACGAGGAGGATGATCTCCTTGGCACCACTCACCTTCAGGATGCCCTTGCCGGTCTCGTTGGCCGTGCTCACTTTACCATCGGTCTTGACAACGCGTGTATGGCACTGAGCCGTAAGCTTGGCCTGGATACCTTCCTGTTCAACACCCTTGATGCTGGAAACCAACGTGTTGCCATCGGCCGAACTCTCAATGGGGAATGGACAGTCCTGCGAGACGTTCAGATCCATGGTGCCACCCTCAGCCGTCAGTCGTACGACGATGACCGTATCGGCAATGGAGGCGAAGGCAGTACGTGTGTACTTGACCCCCTCCTTACGGAAGCTGACCGTGCTGGTGGCCGTCTTGAGGTCCAGTTCGCGACGGTAGTCGGTCACCTTGTCGTCCTTCAGATTAGCGTAGTCGAAGTGCAGACTTCCGAGCGTAAGGAAACGCATGCCATGGGGGCCCTTGATGAAATGCTTGTCCACCATGTTGGCAGCGTCCTGTTCCTTGCCGTCGAAGATGAGCTGCCGCACCTCCTTGAGATGGGCGAGCGACTCGCTACTGTTGTTGCTGTGGGGACCTCCGCTCCAGAAGGTACCCTCGTTGAGCTGCATCTCATCGCTCTGGATGCCGCCAAAGACCATGGCACCCATACGTCCGTTGCCAAGAGGCATGGCCTCGTGCCAGTCCCTGGCCGGTGCGTTGTACCACAGATTGTCTTGCGCCCAGGCTGTCATGCTGATGGCCAGGGCCGTGATTGCCACAAATAGTTTTTTCATTTCTTTACAGGTTCGATTGATTCAAGGCTTAGACGTTATTTGACAAGTATCTTCTTGCCATTCTTGATGTAAAGACCGCGTTTTGCAACGTTCACACGTCGGCCGCTCAGGTCGTAGATGGTCTCGATGGTTCGTTCATCGGCTTTGTTCAGCAGAATGCCCGTCGGATCTTCCTTGCTGACCGTCACACTGTTGATCATGACGGACGACGTGCTCTGTGTAGCCAGACCCACGATGTAGATGTGGCTGGGGTCAATCTTGTTGCCAGCCTCGTCGGTCATGTTGTGCAGGTCCACCACGGCCTGGCGCAGTCCTGCCATGTTGAAGCTGTAGTATGAGGCCGACTCCGGATCCTTGACGTCGTAGATGCGCAGCACAGGCTTTGCCAGTGATATGCTCTTGAGATCGACGGTAAGGAACTTGTAATCAGACAGGTCGACGGGACTGTCGTAGAGCCATCCACCCATTCCGTTCTTCACGCTCTTGAACGTGCCGATGCCCGTGCTGGCCACGCTGAAGGTACCCTTCTGGAGGATGGATGGATTGAATGTGCCGCTCTCGAGGGGGAACAGACGTATCGAGACCTGGAAGCTGGTGGAGACGGTCTCACCGTCCTTGTTAGTATAGCTTGCCGTGATGGTGGCGTCTCCCTCCACGTTGGTGGAGATGGCATTCACGCCCTTGAAGCTGATCAGTTCGGGCTTGTCGCACGAGAACTCGCACGAAGCCGTCACGTCATGCTTCACACCCTCCTTGTCAGTGAGCCAGATATAGAGGGGACGCGTACTGGCTGCTGCCATGCTGAAGACGGCCTCCTGTGGCTTCAACTCGCCGATGCTGTATTCGTAGTTCTTCATGAAGCGGGCCTGAGCCTTCAGCATGACGGTGGCATAGTTCTCGCCAATCATGCGATAGCCCTTGGCTGTGAAGTGCAGACCGTCGCTGGCACCGGGACAGCCGGCTGAGGAAACGACGTGAGCATTGCGGATGACGCTGGGCACCTTGGCAATCACACTGTTGTGACCCCAGCACACGCCGCCCTGGTTCTGTTGCAGCAGCTCACCCACGAGCAGGGGAACCTCGTCCTGGGAGAGGTCGAGCTCCTTGAGCAGACGGGTGTAGATGAGGTTGACCTTGTCAGGCCAGTCCTGCTGACCGTTGTTGCTGCAGCCCTGGTGCAGCAGGATGCCCTTGATGACACCCACCTTCTGGGCCTCCTTGGCACGGTCCACAAGGTAGCGGAAGGGGTTGTTGTTGTATTCCTTGGCATAACCCTGCAGCCAGTCGGCCTGTTGCTTGATATAGTTCGTAATGCCGTCCTCGTTGAACATCTCGATGGCGCAGCCACCCAGTGCCACGTTGATGACACCCACGGTGATGCTGTCGGGCAGGTTCTTGATCATCGTCTTGCCAAAGTAGTCGGCAGGTGTGAGGCCCGTCCAGTCGCGGCACAAGGGAGGGCGTGCCACGTACCAGTAGCCCTTCATTCGGTTATAGGTGCTCATCTTGACGGGCGACATCATCAGGAAACGGGTGCTTGAACCTGAGTAGTCTTCGAGCTCGGGCGTGGCATTGCCCTCCATATTCGACTGTCCGAAGCAGAGGTAGATGTGGAAGTTGGGATCGAACTCAGTCTTGTTCACGCGTTTGCTCGTCTTCGTGGTGTTCGAGGCCGTGTTGGTGAAGGCGCTGATGGCGCTGTTCAGCTTCGTCGTGGCCGTCTTCACGGTAGCCTCGTCCTCCTTGTCCACCGCCTCGGGGCCATACGTGTCGTAAGCCTTCTTGAGGTTGTTGTAGTTGGTCTTCAGGGCGGTGAAGAGGGCTACGTCACCCTCCCACTGCTGCAGCATCCTGGCCGCCTCGCCACACACGTTGTCGTACTCCTGCGTGGCCGTCGCCTTGGAGAAGCGCTTGCAGAAGCCCCATATCTCGCGGGCATAGTTGGCTGTGGGCCAGTGGCCGCCACCGTTGCACATGAATATCTCCACCTCGCTGCCGTTCGTGCCGTTCCACCAGCGCTCCTTGTCGCCCTTGTCCCAGCCGCCGGGCAGACTGGCTCCCGTCGTCTTCTTGTACTCCGTACACTTGTCCACATCCTTGAAGTGAGCCGCATAGTCGCGAGGCTTGTACTGGTCGATGGGGAAGACGTCGTCGTTCTTGCTATGGCAGTGGATGAGGTTGATGGGCTTCTTGCAGTTGTTCCAGGGCTCGCTGAACTTCACTCCGCTGCACGGAGCAAAGGCCGTAATCACGTCGCCCATGCCGTTCTCGATGCCGTGGTAGATGAGCATGCTGCCCATCGAGAACCCTGCCCAGTAGACGCGGTTCTTGTCGATGCCGAACTGCTTGTTCATCTCCGTGATGGTCTGCTTCACGAAGTTCAGGTCCTTCTGGCCGCCGATGTCCCACGTGTTTCCATCCGAGCGCAGATACGTCACCACGAACTTGGCCGTGTCGATGAGCTCGTACAGCTTGTCGCCGTCGCGCTGGTATTCGGGGTTCTGGTTCATGCCGTGCGTTACGATGAAGAGCGGCATGTTGCTCTTGGTGGCCGAAGGCGTGTAGCAGATCATGTTACGCGTCTGGTTACCAACTTTGATGTCGATACTCTGTTGCTTGTAGGCACTCACCTGAGCAGTCACGAACAACAGGCATGCAGAAAGGATGTTTTTTAGTTTCATTTCAGTATGTTTTTGTGTATTTTTGTTCTGTTCCTCTAAAACGTGTGCAAAAATACAAATAATATAACGTTTCCTTTTTCTGATATGTAAACTAAACTGTCAAAATTGAAAACTGACGGCCCTCTCTTCAGCGCAGATACAGCTTTGATTTATGACTCCGCTATAAAAAGTACATTAAAAATGCAGATTCTCCGGATTTGCTTACAATCTGTAATTTGGTTGAACGCAAAGACGCAAAGTTTTTAATGGATTTTAAGGCAGAAAAAGAAAAAATCTTTGCGACTCTGCGTCGACTTTAGGCCGTCGCCAAAAGTGCGTTATAAATTGAAAGCACGTCGACTTTTTGTAGTGGACTCATTTATCAATGCTATGTTGAGAATCATGAAGTTGCAGTTGGAGGCCGTGTTACTTCTCAGGGGCAAGTTACTACAGCCTGCATGCCTCCTTCGAGTTCCTTAACCAGCAGTTGTCCCTCGCCCTTGACAAGCAGTTGCAGGCAACCGTTGAAGGTGGGGAGGGTGAGCTCCGAGTGGCCGGAAGTGGGACGCTCGGGCAGTCGGAAGGCAGGGTCACCGTTTCCGCCGCCAAGGATCTGGAGTCCGTCGGAGGCTGTTGCCATGAGGCCGATGCAGGCATTGGGTACGAAGCGGCCCTTCTTGTCGTGGAGCGTGAGGTTGACGATGGTAACGTCCTTCATGCAGCTCACCTCTGAGCGGATGGTAGTGGCCGTTCCTGTGGTCTCGATGCGTTTGGTCAGCACCTTGCGGCCTGCCTTATAACCTACGGCCTTGACGTAGCCGGGAGCATAGGTGGCCGACCAGGCGAGGTGTCCGTTGCGTGGCATCTTTTGTCGTCCGAGGTTCCTGCCGTTGACGGTCAGCTCCACCTCGTCGCAATTGCTGTAGACCCACACGTCCAACTGTTCGCTCTCGTGACCTGGCAAATTCCAGTGGGGCAGGATATGGAGCACGGGTTCGTCTGTCCACCACGCCTTGAGGTAGAAGGCCTCGTCCTTGGGGAATCCGCAGTAGTCCAGCAGTCCGAACTCAGAGCCAGTGGCAGGATATCCAAGAGGGTTCGGTTCGCCTCTGTAGTCAAAGCCCGTCCAGTAGAAGAGACCACCCAGCCAGGGTCGTTCGTCGTAGAACTTCCATCCGCGTTCGATGCAGTTGAGCGTGCTGTCCTTGCCTTCCGGACTGCGGTTGATGGCCGCCATGTGCCCATTCTGCCGGTCGTCGAAGTAGATGCCGCGCGTGCCGCATCCCGAGGTCTCCTCCGTGCCGATGGCGCAGCGTTCGGGGTAGTTCCTGCGATGTTCGTCGACGGGATTCTGCAGTATGTAGTTGTAGCCGGCCACGTCGAGCGGCACGAGGATGGTGGGGCCGCTCGATGACGCTGCTGTCACGGGTCGTGAGGGGTCGAGCCAGTGGACATAGTCCTGCATGCTGCGAGCCAGTCGTTCGCCAAAGTCGTTCCATTCGATGCCCCATTCCTCGTTGGCCACGCTCCATAGGATGACGGAAGGATGGTTGCGGTCGCGCTCGATCATGCGGGCCAGCACGTGCCTTTGGTACTCGTTGACGCCCGAGAGGCGGTTCTCGTCGATGACCAGCAGCCCCAGTCGGTCGCAGGCATCGAGCGTCTCGGGCGTGACGGGATTGTGGGAGGCACGGTAGGCATTCACGCCATACTTCTTCAGTTCGCGCAGACGCCATTCCTGTAGTCCGTCGGGCATGCCAGCTCCCACTCCTGCGTGGTCCTGATGCATGTTCACGCCTTTCAGCTTCACCACCTTGCCATTGAGCAGGAAGCCACGGTCCTTGTCGAAGGCGATGTGGCGTATGCCCGTGGTGGTGACGTATGTGTCGACAACCTCATTGCCGACCAGCACCTCCGTCTCCACCTTATATAAATAGGGGTCTTCTGTGCTCCACAGGTGGGGCGCTTGCAGTTCGATGGTCTCAGCATTCGTGGAGGCCACCTTGCGTCCCTCGGCATCGAGCAGGGTGTGACGCAGCTTGTAGCCCTTGGCCGGCACTATGTTGTCCATCACCTCGGCCTTGACGTGCAGGGTGGCCCGGCTGAAGTCATCGTTCAGCTCGCTCCATACGGCCGTGCCCCATGTCCTGACGTGCACGGCCGACGCCTTGTTGGGCCACACGTGGCGATAGATGCCGGCCCCCTCATAGAACCATCCCTCCTCCAGCGAGGCGTCGGCCCTGACGCAGATGAGGTTCGTACTGTCGCCATAATGCAGATATTCGGATATGTCGTAAGTGGCTGATGTATAGCCACTCTGCTCACCGCCCACGTAAAAACCGTTGACCCAGATGCGTGAGTCGCGAAAGATACCGTCAAACTGCAACTCGATGTGCTTGCCCTTGTCCTCGGCCCCTATCCGGAATATCTTGCGGTACCAGCCCACGCTGTTGCCGGGGTACTTGTGTCCCACCGCCTTGTAGCCATGACTGTGGCTTGCTCCGCTCTCAAAAGGCAGGTCCACCACCCAGTCGTGCGGCAGGTTGACGGTTTGCCATACGTGATGCTGCCCGTGCTTGCGGTCCCAATCCGCGGCATCGAACTTAGGCGAGTAGGGACCCTCGTTGTGGACACTGTTGGCCTTGGTCAGGTAGTTAAAGTACTCCGTTCCGCATCCGAAGTCCTTGGCGGGAGAGGAAGCATCGCCCAGAGTGAACTGCCAGTCAGCGTCCATCAGGATGTGTTCACGCTGTGCCCAGCCCTCCAGCGCGAAGAGGAGGCAGAGCGAGGCCAGTGCGAAGTGTGTGAGACGATATGTCTTTTTCATGCGTGGAGAAGATTCAAAGAGTTGTTTGACGGAAGAGTTATTTTACAGGAGTGAGACGATACGAGATGACGTCGCGAGCCGGTATGCTGACCCTCTTCCACGTCTTGTCCTTGAGCGTGGTCTTGCCCTCGTCCTTGTGGCTCCACAGGTTGCGCACCTTGTAGACGGTCTTGTCGAAGCGGGTGCTCAGGTGGCTCACGGCCTCGTCGGTGAGGTTGAAATGCTGCCAGTTCAGGTCGTAGCTGATGGGCGCCAGCGTGGCATTGAGGATGGTCATGGCCCAATGGCCGCCAGCGAGCGGCTTGAACCAGAACTCGAGGCCTTCCCTGTCGCAGTAGTGCAGTCCCTGCACGCCCAGCTCGTCCTGATCCACGTCAATCATCTCCCGGTTCATCACGATGTCCTTGGTCTCCTGACTCATGTTGCGGATGTCATTGCCCAGGATGAGCGGCGAGGCCATCATGCACCACATGCTGAAGTGGGCGCGGTCCTCGTTGTCCGTCATGCCGTTGCCCACCTCCAGCATGTCGGGGTCGTTCCAGTGTCCGGGCCCGGCATAGATGCGCAGGTTTTCGTTCTTGCGGATGCATTGCATGACACCGATGTCGGTGTAGCCCTCGTTGTGAACGCGTGTCGAGTCGAAGTTACACCAGATGTCGGGTCCGATGCGCCAGCTGTGTCCAATCTCGCTGGCCCACTTCCAGGGTTCGTTTCCTCCCCATTCGCACATGCTCAGGAAGATGGGACGTCCGGCTTCCCTCAGGGCGTCGCTCATCAGCTGGTAGGCACCCATGGCATTGATATTGGTGGTGTTGCACCAGTCCTCTTTCAGATAGTCCACGCCCCATCGTGCATATTGCAGAGCATCCTGGTATTCGTGGCCCAGACTGCCCGGCATGCCTGCACATGTCCCCGTTCCGGCATCGCTATAGATACCCAGTTTCAGGTTCCTGGCATGAACGTATTCGGCAAGCGACTTGATGCCCGAACCGAAACGCTTCTCATCGGCCTGTATGAATCCGTCCTTGTCGCGCTTGCCGTGCCAGCAGTCATCGATGTTGATGTAGGTGTAGCCCGCTTCAGCGAGTCCCGTCTGCACCATGGCATCGGCAATCTCGCGTATGATGCCCTCGTTGATGTTGCCTGCAAACTTGTTCCACGTGCTCCAGCCCATCTGAGGCCTGTCGCCAATCTTCTCCCACTTCTGGGCCTGCGCCAGCTGTGTCGTCAGCAAGCATAATACGAGGATTAGTGTATTTCTCATGTCTTTTGTTTTTTTATGGATTAGTTCATCCGGTTAGTTCGTTCATCATGCATATCAGCCTCACCTCCTTGCTCAGGAGACGTGGCATTCATTTTGATTGCAAAGTTACAAAAACATTTCCAGATACCCAAGGATTACCTCCAATTTCTTTGGCATCGATGGCTCTTTGGCACAGGATTGTCAGTAACCCTTAACGCAAAAGAATTTATGGAAAATACCTTCACCCTTCAGCCTTCCTTTGTAAATCTCAGTAATACAGGTAGATGCGGAAATTTTTACTTTCAGTTTACTTTCAGCCTCTTTCAGTGTATCTTCAGTCATACGAAATGCAGCGAAGGTATTATCGGAAAGATGTGAGAATCGGTTTACTCGGAAGTCAGAGGCACCGAAGCGGTGAAATCGAGGGAGAGGATGGTGTCGGGGTGGGGTGGACTGAATAAATGACTGAAAGTAACTGAAAGAAGCAAAGCTTTACTTTCAGCCATATACTGTGCAGATATACTGATTGTTATGCCGTGTGACTGAAGGCTGAAAGTAAAAAACGAGAGCGCGGTTAAGTTTCGTACGGAATCGTGCTCATTGGGGAGGCAGGCGTGACGCTTATTGTGCTCGACTGCTGCGTTGCGAGACAGGTGACGCAGCGTGAAGATTTTTTTTCCGTAGCATGAAATAATATTTTCCGCAGCATGAAATAAAATTTTTCGCAGCAAGAAAAAATATTTAGTGCAGCGTGTAACGCTTTCTGCCGTAGCGTGCATGATGGTGTGGTGCTACATGCAAATCGTATTTTTGTGACATTTTTTATTGTTTTTTTTGAATTTTTTTTGTTGTTTTTAAAATTTGTAGTAATTTTGCGTTCGATTTGGTAATGGGATGCACCATGGCGCTCGTGTAGCGTAAATATTATAAGGTGTATGCCCGTGCAAGGGAACCAGGTGAAAGTCCTGGGCTGTTCCTGCAGCTGTAATCCGCGTTGTGGAGCCAACACAACAGAGTCACTGCCCCCAAGAGGGAAACCAGGGGTGGGAAGACGTTGGCTTTGCGGAGAGCCAGAAGACCTGCCACGTCGACGTAAAAGTCCAACATGATGCGCCCTCAGGTAAAGGGCCTTTGAACTTATGATTGCAAAACGAACGGTATTGCCTGCTTTGCTGGCAGCTTGCTGTGGCTCGTCCACGTTTGGCCAGGAGAAGACCGACACCTTGCATGAGGTGGTGGTTACTGGCACCGGAACAGAACATCTGCTCCGCAATGCTCCTGTGCAGACTGAAGTGATAAGCCGCAAGATGCTGGACTCGTTTGGCGGTAAGAGCATCGAGGAGATACTGGGCGGACTGACCGCCTCGTTTGCCTTCAGCGAGGGCGACATGGGCAGTCAGATGCAGCTGGGCGGACTGGGCAATTCGTACATCCTCATCCTGGTGGACGGCAAGCGTCTGCATGGCGACGTGGGTGGCGAGAACGACCTGGGACTGATAGACCCGCACAACATTGAGCGCATCGAGATTGTCAAGGGTGCGCAGTCGGCGCTGTACGGCAGCGATGCCATGGCGGGTGTGATAAACATCATCACACGCAAGCACGACAAGGAGTCGCTGCATCTGGAGAACACCACACGCTATGGCTGCTACAACGACGTGCGACAGCACAACGGCTTTGGTCTCGGACTGGGCAAGTGGCAGAGCTACACCAACTTCCAGCTGCAGCACACGGACGGATGGCAGAACACGGCCGAGGAGTGGGCCGAGGGTAAGGTGCTGACCGACAGCCGCAACAAGACGGTAAACCAGTACACCAACTGGCAGGTGGCTGAACGGCTGGATCTGAAGCTGAACCGTGACCTGAGCTTCTATGCTGACGGTAGCTACTACGTGAAGCATATCAACCGTCCGCAGAATGCCAATCATCCCAGCTGCGACGTCTATACCTACGACCTTCGCTACAACAACGCGTCGGCCTCGGTGGGAGGCAAGTGGAAGGACATCACGCTCGACGTCGACTGGAACAAGCATGCTTACTACTACGACTACACAGCCCGCACGTACGAATATGTCTTGCTCAAGGGCGAGGAGTATGGCGACCTGAACGGCGAGTGGTACTCGGTGCCGATGTACCGCGGACAGTCGAAGCTGCAGAGCGACCAGCAACGCCTCATGGCACAGCTGAAGGGTATCTTCAAGTTGCCCTATGCCAACACGTTGAGTGCCGGTGCCGAATACCGACTGGACTACCTGAATGCCCCGGAACGCACGGAGCACGGCCATGCCAACGACTGGACGGCAGCCCTGTACGTGCAGGACGAGTTCAACCTGCTCTCGTGGCTGAACGTGACGGCCGGTGCCCGACTGGTGGACAACAAGAACTATGGCGTTAGGCTCACCCCGAAGCTGAGCACCATGTTCTCGGCTGGCGACTTCCGTCTGCGACTGGGTTGGAGCCAGGGCTTCAAGTCGCCTACGGTCAAGGAACTGTACTACAGATACTTGCACGTGATGGGTAGCAGCACGTTCTTCAATATAGGCAACACGAACTTGAAGCCACAGACGAACAACTACTACAGCGCCAACCTGGAATACAGGGGCCGCAAGCTTACCGTTGCGCTGACGGGTTATCTGAACCGGCTGGACAATATGATCACGCTGGTCAACGTTCCCGTGGGCGAGATTCCGGCCGGCATCACTACGGCCTACCTGGGCGACGGTAGCGGCAACGTGCAGGCCCGCATGTACAAGAATGTGGAAGATGCCAAGACCTACGGAGCCGACCTGACGGTATCCTACAAGCTGCTGCCCGAGCTGACGCTGAACGGAGCCTACAGTTACCTGAACACAGAAGCCAACCTCTATGATGTGGGCGAGAACAGCGTGAAGCGTGTGACGATAGACGGCATGGCTCACCATAAGTGGAGTGCATCGGCCGTGTACACACATGCCTTTTGCACCAAATACAAGCTGGGTGTCAACCTCTCCACAAGGGGCAGCAGCACACGCTTCTATGAGAACAACGGCAACGGCAAGCCCTTCCAGCTGTGGCGACTGAACACCACGCACGACCTGGGCCGGCGTGACAAGGCGCTGACGTACAGGGTGGAGGCCGGAGTGGACAACATACTGAACTACGTGGACCGCACCATGCACCCCTACCACCTGGGCACCACCTCGGCCGGAAGGACGGTCTATGCCTCGTTCAGCATCCGATTCAACAAAGGAAAGAAGATTAACCATAACATAAACAAACAAACAAATTATGAAGAAGATTAAATCTCTGATTCTCGCAGCCATGGCTATGCTGATGGTTGCTCCCGTCATGACTTCTTGTAAGAACGATGACGTTGTTGCTACTGAGAACATTGTTTCTGAGTACGAGTTGAACGACAAGATGGTGGCCGAGCAGAAGGCTCAGTCGAAGAAGGAAGAGGCCGTGCTGCTCGTGGCATTCGGTTCGACATGGGACAACGCCTTCAAGGCATTCGACGCCACCAAGGCAGCCTACGAGCGTGCCTTCCCCAATGCCGACGTATACGTGAGCTTCTCGTCCGACATCTGCATCAACCGTGCCAGCATCGGTGAGAACGAGGATGCCGACGGCAACATTGTGAAGCGTGACTACTACGAGCCCCGCTACCTCCTGCACGCCATCGGTAAGGCTCAGTACAAGAAGATCTACGTACAGTCGCTGCAGGTCATCCCCGGTGAGGAGTTTGCCAACGTGGTGGCTTGCGTGAAGAAGTTCATGAACAACGGTTACATTGCCGGTTCACATCTGGACGATGACTACCTGGCTGACCTGGAGGAGAATAAGGCCATCTTCCTCGGTATGCCCCTGCTGAACAACCCCAACGATGATGTCAAGGCTGTGGCCGATGAGCTGAACAAGGAGTACAAGAACGAGGCTGCCAAGGGTGCCGTACTCTTCATGGGTCATGGTAACCCCGACAACTACGACACCTTCAAGGCCAACATCCGATACACCCAGCTGGAGGAGGCTCTGCAGACGTACAGCAAGAACTACTTCGTGGGTACCGTTGACATGCCCGAAAACTACAAGCATAATGTGTGGAGCCGCATGAAGGACCTCAACATCACTCAGGGCGATGTCTACCTGCACGCACTGATGTCCATCGCCGGTGACCACGCTCACAACGACATGGCCGGTGAGGGTGACGAGTTCTGGAACGAGAAGAAACCTGAGTCGGAGGAAAACAGCTGGTTCGAGTTCTTCAACCATGCTGGTTACAATTCGAACGTGACGCTGGGTACCAACAATGAGCCTCTTGGTCTGCTTGAGCTCCCCGGTGTGCTGAACATCTGGATTGAGCACACCAAGAACGCTAAGTTCCTGGTGGATGCATACCACTCAATGAATCCCTAATGATAAATCAGTCGTTTAGTGGTTTAGTCGTTTAGTGGTTTAGACAGATTACATTTAGCAAAAGAGAAAACAAAGCATACATCTCTAATCTCCTAAACAACTAATCTCCTAAACAACTAATCTCTTAAACGACTAGACAAAAATAAAGAAAACCAATGTCTCCGGGAGGAGATGACTATACTATCTGCTAATTTTGTGATAGGACCGTCAGCGACATTCTGTTGGCGTGTCCTATTCACGCATTTTAGAAGCTATGAAGAAAACAAGCATTCTACTCATTGCATTTGCCTGTCTGCTTTCTTGCAAGAACCAGACGGTTGACAAGTCGGACAGGTCGGCTGACGAACTGTACCAGCTGACCGACTCGGTGTGGAACGACACGACGGACGTGAGCGACACCATACGCATTACGTATGCCAAGGGCTTGAAGGTGGACTATCAGGCCGATGGCATACACGTGAGCATCAGCAACCCCGACCCGGCAGCCAAGCGCAGCCAGCCACAGGAGATCGTCATCACGAAGCCTTCTCGACGCTTCATCTGCACCACGGCCCTGCAGCTTGGCAACTTCGAGGTGCTGGGACTGGAGGATTGTATCGTGGGCATGAACTCGCTCAAGAACCTCTTCTCACCCCGCATGAAGGAGCTGATGGAGCAGGGGAGGACGGTGAGGATCGGCAAGGAGGGCAACTTCGACCTGGAGACGGTCATCGCTTCAAGGCCCGACTACATCTTTGTCAGCGTGTCGAAGCATGGCGGCTTTGAGGGACTGAAGGACTGCGGCATACCGCTCATCCCGCACCACGGCTATAAGGAGACCGACCCACTTGGACAGGCCGAATGGATTAAGCTCGTCGGACTGCTGACGGGCGAGACGCGGCGTGCCAATGCGGTATTTGCCCACATAGAACAGAAATACAACAAGCTGAAGGAAGAGGTCGAGGCACTCGAACAAGCTGACGGGCAGACAGTACGTCCCACCATCGTCAGCGGCCGACAGATACGCGACGGATGGTACATCGTGGGCGGCAGGAGCTATATGGCACAGCTCTTCAAGGATGCCGGGGCCGACTATATCATGGGGGACAACGAGGATTCGGGAGGCACGACGCTCGACTTCGAGGCCGTCTATGCCCGTGGCATCAAGGCAGACTTCTGGCAGACGGACGGTAGCTTCGAGGGCGACTTCACCCTACAAAGCCTGGCTGAGGAGGACGAGCGCTATGCCACGATGGAGGCCTTCAAGCAGGGGCATGTGTTGTTCTGTAACCTCTCGCAGACACCCTATCGCGAGCTGGCCGGCGTGCAGCCCCACCTCGTGCTGGCCGACTTTGTCAAAGCCTTGCATCCAGAACTGTTGCCCCACTATATCCCCACTTATTACCAACTAATCAGATAGGTGTGGCGGTTAATGCGCAAATAGTAAAACTTTTGTTTTGCTGTTTGCGCATTTTTTATTAACTTTGTACCAAGAAAACTAATACAAATGAAGGTATATACCAAGACAGGCGATAAAGGACAGACATCGTTGGTGGGTGGCCAGCGAGTGTCGAAGTGTTGTAATCGGTTGGAGAGTTACGGAACGATAGACGAACTGAACTCGCATATCGGAGTGCTTATTACCTATTGTGTGGACTTACAGGACAAGGAGTTCCTGACCGACGTGCAGGGCAAGCTGTTTGTGGTGGGCGGCTACCTGGCTACCGACAACAGCCAACGTGAGGTGCGACAGGGCAACATCGTGACACCCGAGATGGTGGCAAGCGTGGAGCAGGAGATAGACCGCATACAGGATGGTCTTCCCCCCATCCGACTCTTCATTCTGCCCGGAGGCTGTCGTGGAGCTGCCTACGCCCATGTCTGCCGCACCGTCTGCCGCAGGTCCGAGCGTCAGATTCTGCGTCTGGCCGAGACGGGTGCTGAGGTAGACGAGCAGGTACTTGCCTATGTGAACCGACTGAGCGACTACCTCTTTGTGCTGGCTCGCAAGCTGAATGTGGAGAGCGGCACGGAAGAGGTGATCTGGAGAAGAAAGCAAGACCCCTCTACCTCCCCCAAGGGAGAGGACGCCTGAATATATGGCTAAATGACTCATTTTCTAAACGACAGGATATGAATTATATTAGCCTTTTAGCGCTGGCATTGTCTATGCCGACTATGGCGCAAAACGACTCGCTACAATCAACCATCCTGAATCCTGTTGTCATTACGGGAACGGGAACCTACCACAAGGCAAAGAACTCGCCCGTGGCCGTCAAGGTGCTGTCGGCCAAGGAGCTGAAGGATGCACAGGTTACCAGTCTGCAGGATGCGCTGAACCGACTCACGCCCGACATCACCACCCATACCAACGGCATGGGCACATTCGTCAACTTCAACGGTGTGAGCGATGACTACATCGTTATCCTTGAAAACGGAAAGCGTGTGAGCGGTGACGACCGATGGGACCGCATCAACGTGTCGAATATCAAGCGAATAGAAATCTACAACGGTGCTGCGAGTGCCTTGTACGGAAGCGATGCCATTGCGGGTGTCATCAACATCATCACCGACGACAGCAAGGAGCGTGTGGAGGCAAGTTCGACCACCAAGCTGCTGAGCAAGGGACGCCTGTGCGAGGAGATCAACGTGGACGTGAACCTGGGCAACTTCAGCAGCCAGACGGACTACAGCCACAGGCAGGCTGACAACTGGCAGGTAAGTAACTTGCAAGCCTTCGATGAAGACGGCACCGAGGTGCTGAAACTCACAGGGCGCCCCATGTCGGTGGGATACAAGAGCGACAATGTGAGCGAGCGTCTGGAATGGAAACTGGACGATAAATGGTCGGTCTACGTACGTGGCAACTACTACGACTACAACACGATGCGACCCCAGTCGGCCATGTACTTCACCCAAAAGGCTACGACCGACAAGAAGACGGGTGAGAAGACCTATACCTACACCGAAAAGCAAGCCTATACGTACGATCTGCACCATAAGTCGTACCTCTATGGAGGCGGTGCACGATGGGTGCCCAATGCGAATACGCACGTCTACCTCGACGTCTATAGCGACAACTACGTGTCGAAGTACGACTACTGGCAAACCAGCAAGGACGAGGCCTACGAGGAGACCCGCAAGCGGACGCATTACACGAACGAAACGTTGAAGGGCATCTTCCGATTGGCCAGCTGGAACAAGCTGTCGGGTGGCATCGAATTGGAACAGGAGACGCTGAACAGCCAGAGCGACAACATTGACTATGAAGGTTCGCAGACGTACAATGTCTTTGCACAGGACGAGATGCAGATTGTCAAGGGACTGGAAGGCGTTGTCGGGCTGCGTTATACGTACCATACGGGGTTTGGCTCGGCCGTGACGCCCAATGCCAGCCTTTTTTATCACATCGGTGGATTTGCCTTCCGGGCCAGCTATGCCAGCGGCTATCGCACACCCACGCTTTCGCAGATGTATGCCACGGATCAGGCCAAGACGACCTCACGCTACACGTTGAACAATACTTCGTTGCGACCCGAGAAGAACCACTTCTGGAAGCTCAACATGGAGTACTCCAACAACTGGATGAGCGTGAGCGTGAACGGATTCATCAACAACATCCGCGACATGATCAACTACCGAACGATGACGCTCGACGAGATCAAGGCCAGCGCTACGCTCAGTGAGCTGTATGCCGATGGCGAAGGTTGGCAGACCATCCGTCAACGCGACAACATAGACCGTGCCACGTTGCGAGGCGTCAGTGCCCAGCTGAAGCTGCTGCTGCCCTGTGGATTTGCCGTGAGCGGTGGCTACACCTTCACCGACAGCAAGGCCCGGACGAAGACGCTGGATGCGAAGTCGCAGACTTACGTGGAAACCGAATCGCCTGTGGACAAGAGCGTACGCCATGTGGGCAACGTCAATGCCTCGTGGGACAAGACCTGGCATGACTATCACCTGACCGTCAACCTGAGCGGCCACATTCAGGGCGAGCGGTACAGCAGCACCTACGGCTATGCACCCGCCTACCAGCAGTGGGACCTGAATACGCGCCACATCTTCACGCTCGACCATTTCACCATCGAACCGGGTGTGGGCGTGGAGAATATCTTCAATAAGCGAGATACATCGTATTGGAACTCAAACTTTTCCACCATCAATCCCGGACGCACGCTCTATGCCAGCCTGCGACTGCGTTGGAAATGAAAGGTGCCCAATCGGGCATTATGAAATTATGCATTGCATATTGTGAGCTATGAAACGAATATACGTTGCGGGCATCGGTCCCGGTTCAGCCGAAGACATCACACCAGCCGTGCTGCAAGCCGTGCAGGACAGCGATGTCGTGGTGGGCTATAAGTATTATTTTCAGTTCATCAAGCCCTATCTGAAACCCGACACCCAATGTATCGACACGGGTATGAAGAAGGAGCGGGAACGGGCTGAACAGGCATTCGAATGGGCCGAACAGGGGAAGACCGTCTGCGTCATCTCGAGTGGGGATGCCGGCATCTATGGCATGACGCCCCTACTGTATGAGATGAATGCGGCCCGCAGTGCTGAGCAAGAGGGCAGCCGCGGTGCTGAGCAAGAGGAAGCCGACAATAGCAACGATGAGATAGAGATTATCCCTTTGCCCGGCATCAGTGCCTTCCAGAAAGCAGCGTCGCTGTTGGGTGCTCCGATGGGTCACGACTTCTGTGTCATCTCGCTCAGCGACCTGATGACACCCTGGGCACTCATCGAACGACGCATCAAGGCAGCTGCCTCGGCCGACTTCATTACGGCCATCTACAATCCTAAGAGTCACGGACGCTACTGGCAGTTGTATCGACTGAAGGAGCTCTTCCTGAAGGAGCGTTCTGCCGACAATGTGGTGGGCTTCGTGCGCCAAGCTGGACGCGAGGAACAGGAGGTTACCGTGACGACGCTTGGCAAGTTCAATCCCGAGGACGTGGACATGTTCACAGTCGTGATCATTGGCAACAGTCAGTCGTATATCAGTGATGGAAAGTTCGTTACGCCGCGTGGCTACTATCGTGTACAGACGGACGACAATGCCCCGATCGGCGCTTCCATCATGATGGAGTCGTTCCGCACCATCCGTGGCGAGCTGAAGCATCCCGACATTCCGCTTTGGAAGCTGTGGCCCATGCTGCATGCCGTGCATACCACGGCCGACTTCGACATGGAGAATCTCCTCTGGATGGACGACGAAGCCACGGCTATATTATATAATAAGGTAAAGGACGGAAGTCTGAAAACCATCGTGACCGACGTGACCATGGCGGCCAGTGGCATCCGGAAGGGAGCGCTGCAACGACTGGGCATTGAAGTGGTGTGCTACATAAACGATCCTCGTGGTGCAGCGATAGCCAAGGAACTGAATATCACACGTTCACAGGCAGGCATGCGATTGGCTGCCGAGGAGCATCCCGAGGCGCTCTACGTCTTTGGCAACGCGCCCACAGCCCTACTTGAGCTCTGCGAACTCGTTCGCAAGGGCAAGTGTCGGCCTGCTGGCATCATCGGTGCGCCCGTAGGCTTCGTCCATGTGGAGGAGAGCAAGCATGCGGCCAAGCCCTTCAAGCATATTCCCAAGATACTGATCGAGGGCAGGAAGGGCGGTAGCAACCTGGCTGCCACCCTGGTGAACAGCATCCTGACCTACGACGATGCCGAGCAGTTGAGGCCCGGACGTGACGTGTAGTCCCCCAAACAATCAATAGACACGACGATGAACAAGTGTACGATAATCGGTATAAGCGACGACAGGGAACAGTGGTTCCCACCAGAAGTCGTGGACGTCATCCAGCGTGGACGTGTCTTTTCGGGTGGCAAGCGTCATCACGAGATTATGGCACGCTATCTGCCCGAAGGCGAGTGGATTGACATCACCGTGCCTTTGAGCGATGTCTTTGCACAATACGATAGGTACGATGATATTGTCATCTTTGCTTCGGGCGATCCGCTCTTCTATGGCTTTGCCTCTACTGTTCAGCGCGAGTGTCCCGCTTGTCAGATTACCGTGTTCCCTGCCTTCAACTCCTTGCAACTGCTGGCCCATCGTATGTTGTTGCCCTATCAGGACATACGTTACGTGTCGCTCACGGGGCGACCTTGGGACAAGTTCGACGAAGCCGTCATCCTGGGCGAACCGCTCATCGGTGTGCTGACCGACCGCCACCATACGCCGCAGACCATCTGGCATCGCCTCCACGACTTTGGCTACGACAACTACGTGATGACGGTAGGTGAGAACCTGGGTAACCGCGACAAGGAGCGCATCACGGAAGTGCGTCACACGGCTTCCCTGCTGCCCAGCTACGACGTTCCCAACTGCGTCATACTCCGTAAGTTGCAGGATCGTCCGCGTCCATTTGGATTGCCCGAACAGGACTTTGCCTTGCTCGACGGACGCAGCAAGATGATCACCAAGATGCCCATCCGGCTCTTGTCGCTGTCCTTGCTCGACCTGCGCCAGCGCCATTCATTCTGGGACGTGGGGTTCTGTACGGGCAGCGTCAGCATAGAGGCCAAGTTGCAGTTCCCGCATCTGAAGGTCACCTCGTTCGAGATACGCGAGGAAGGCCGCGAACTGATGCAAGAGAATGCACGACATTTCGGTACGCCCGGCATCCAGCCTGTCATTGGCGATTTCCTTTCGGCCGACCTCACCTCGTTGCCGCGTCCCGATGCCGTCTTCATCGGTGGTCATGGAGGTCGGCTCGTCGAGATGATTGCCCGCTTGAACGAGGTGATGCTACCGGGAGCCATCCTGGTCTTCAATTCAGTGAGCGATGCCAGCCGCGGTATGTTCCTCGAAGGCATCTCGAAGGTGGGCATGACGCTCAGGCAGGAAGCCCGCCTCGCCCTTGACGACCACAACCCCATCCACGTTTTGCTGGCAGTTCACAATTCATAGTTCATAATTCATTTTATAATTCATAATTCATGACCTCTGACTCTTACACTTTTCGCGGTAGCGCTCCTCGCTCCTTTGGGGGAGAGGCTGGGGTGAAGGGCTTTTCTTTAATATGATACGAATAGAAACCATAAACGATGCAGGACGCAAGCTGGCAAGCGTGATTGAACGCGAGACAGCCACGCTTCCCATTGCCACGGATGCCGAGCACGAGGCCATTATCTTCATCGGTGCACTGGGCATCTGTGTGCGTCGCATACAAGAACTCATCAATGATAAATACACCGACCCGGCAGTATTGTGTGTCGATTCCACAGGCCGCTACGTTATTCCTGTGCTGAGTGGACATGTAGGTGGAGCTAATGAACTGGCTCGCGAACTGGCCCGTGCGTTAGGTGCTGAGGCAGTTATCACGACACAGAGCGATAACCGAGGTCTGTGGGCCCTCGACACGTTGGCCCGTGACTATGGTTGGGGCATGATCAAGTTGCCTCGCATCAAGATGAACAAGGCCATTGCCACGTTTGTGAACGAACGTCCCACTGCGCTTGTGCTAGAGACGGAGGACGAAGGTACCAAGTACCTTGCGACGACCTGTCCGCCTCATGTGCGCATCTTTCAATCGTACAGTGCTTTTCGCAGTTTGCACGACAAGGAGGAAGCCGGCTTCGAACTACTGATTTTGGTCTCTCCCTATAAGCATCCGTCGGTTGGCATTCCTGTGTTGCAGTATTTCCCGCCTTGCCTGCACTTGGGTGTGGGGTGCCAGAAGTTGGCCAGCACGGGCATTGCCGGTCAGTTGCTTCACGAGATAGAGCTGGCTGGTTATGCGCCTCAATCCATTGCGACTGTCAACAGCATCGAGCTGAAGAAGGACGAACCCCTCTTGGCTGAGATTTGCCGTCTCATCCCTCAGGCCAAGCTCTGCATCTACACGGCAGAGCAACTGGCCAGGATCAAGATTCCCAATCCGAGCGATAAAGTCTTTGAGGTGACTGGTTGCTATGGTGTGGCCGAGGCGTCGGCCAAGGCGCACGATATACATTCGCGATTGGTCATCGAGAAGCAGAAAGGGGATTTCGTACAGGAGGAAGGACAAGGTGGACGAAGCGGAAAGATCTGCCACTATACCTATGCACTGGCCATGGACGAGACCGTGGTACGCAAGGGCCACATCGAGATAGTGGGAGCTGGACCCGGTGACCCCGAACTGGTTAGCGTGCGAGGTCGCAGGTTCCTTGAGGAGGCTGACCTTATCCTTTATGCCGGCAGTCTTGTCCCACGCGAACTGACCCATTGTGCCAAACCTGGAGCCGTGGTGCGAAGCAGTGCCGACCTCGACCTGGAAGAGCAGTTCCGTTTGATGAAAGATTTTTATGACCGTGGCAAACTCGTTGTCCGTCTCCATACAGGCGACCCCTGCATCTACGGCGCCATTCAGGAACAGATGGCTTTCTTTGACGAGTATGACATGGACTACCACATCACGCCCGGCATCAGCAGTTTCCTGGCTGCAGCAGCCGAACTGCGCAGTCAGTTTACCATTCCCGAACGCTGCCAGAGCATCATCCTCACGCGTGGTGAAGGTCGCACACCCATGCCCAAAAAGGAGAAACTCCGGCTTCTGGCATCACATCAAAGTACCATGTGTATCTTCTTGTCAGCAAGCCTTGTGAGACAGGTGCAGGAAGAATTGCTCGAAGGCGGTTATCCACCCGAGACACCTGTGGCGGCCTGCTATAAACTGACGTGGAAGGACCAGCGCATCTATCGTGGACAGCTGAAGGACCTTGTCAGCATCATTGAGGACAATCACCTCACGCTGACCACCATGATTGTCGTGGGCGACGCCATTGACAACCGCTCAGGCCTGTCAAAACTCTACGACGGCCACTTCACGCATCTGTTCAGAAAAGGAAAAGAATAGAGACAACCGCAAAACCATACAAACGTACAATGCTACTCATTTTTGGCGGAACCACCGAAGGGCGAATGGCCGTGGAGGTCTGCGAACAAGCAGGAAAGCCCTATTACTACTCCACGAAAAGCGATATCCAGCATGTAGACCTACATGCCGGCCAACGACTTGTGGGTGCCATGACATCGGACGACATGAGGTGCTTCTGCCAACAGCACGACATACGTTGCATCGTCGATGCAGCACATCCCTTTGCCGAGAACCTGCATCGTGCTATTGCCGAGACGTCCCTTCCTGTCATCCGTCTGGAACGCTCGTTTGCTGCAGAGAAGCGGGGTGCCGTCTATTGCGACTCGTACGAAGAGGCTGTACATTGCCTCCTCAAGCAACCGGCCAGACGACTGCTTGCCCTCTCGGGAGCAAATACGATAGCCAGGTTGCGCGACTACTGGACGCAGCATCCAACCCTGTTTCGCATACTGGATCGCGACGAGAGTCGAAAGGTGGCTGCCGAGCAGGGCTTCCCCATCGAACACCTTATTTATTATAAAGAGGATATCTGCCACACCAAGGTACTTCCCGACAAGGAGCAAGAGATGGCCTTGATGCGTGAGTTGCAATGCGATGCCATCATCACAAAGGAGAGTGGCGAGACAGGAGGTTTCGAGTCCAAGGTCGATGCGGCACTGGCGCTGGGCATCCGGGTTTATGTGGTGCGGCGTCCCAGGTTGCCGCAAGGATGGACCTATGTCATGGGGCGCTACGGGCTCCGACGAGCCATCGAACAACAGGTGCCCCAGTTCTTCCCGCTTCGCACAGGTTTCACCACAGGTGCCTGTGCCACAGCCGCTTTCAAGGCCGCGTTGCTCTGCCTCCTGCACGACGAACAACCCGAGGAGGTCTTCTTCTCCTTGCCCGATGGCGAAGTGATGCGCATCCCTATCGAACAGGTCGAACGTGTGGAGGCAGAAACCGTTGCCCCGGATGACACAGCCGTTGCTCCGTGCGATGCCGTCGTTGTCACGGGCGATGCCGCCATGGCTACGGTTGTGAAAGATTTCAGCGACGACCCCGATGTCACGAAGGGCTGTCGCATCAGCGTGCGAGTGGAGCGTGGAGCGAAAGGCACCGGTCTTGTCTTCCAACGTGGTCGCGGTGTGGGACGTGTCACCCTGCCCGGGTTGGGCATTCCCGTCGACGGTCCTGCCATCAATGCCACGCCTCGCCGGATGATGGCCTACGAGATGCGTGAGCTGACCGACGTAGGCGACTTTGTGGTTACCGTGTCCGTTGAGGGTGGGGAAGAGCTGGCCAAGCAGACCTTCAACCCCAGGGTGGGGGTGGTGGATGGCATCAGCATCATCGGCACGTCTGGCATCGTCTCGCCCTTGAGCCACGAAGCCTTCGTGCAGAGCATCCGTCGTGAGTTGGAGGTGGCACGTGCCATTGGTAGCACAGCCCTTGGCATGGCGTCGGGCAAGAAAGGTGAGGATGCGCTCCATCAGCTCGAGCCCGCTCTTCGTGTCATCCATTACGGCAACTTTGTAGGCGAAACGCTAAAGGCCGCTCACGAACTTGGTTTCCAACGCGTTGAACTGGGTATTATGATAGGCAAGGCGGTAAAGCTGGCCGAAGGAAACCTCGATACGCATTCCCACAAGGTGACGATGAACAAGGACTTCCTGCACGGCGTCATAGACGAGCTTTGCCTGCCCGATGCTGAGTTGTTGCACCAGGCCTTGCAAGGCATCACCCTGGCGCGTGAATTGTGGCACCTGATGCCTGGACCGTTCTTCGAACGCCTCACTCAGCTGTGCCTCCAACATTGTCGAACCGTTTTCCCAGAGGGCGAACTCAATATACACTTGCTATGCGACAATCCACAATAATGACATTGCTCCTCCTGAGCATTCCCGCCTTTGCCCTCCTCAACCTGGCTATGGGGTCGGTCTGCATCCCCTTTGGCGAGGTGACCGGCATCCTGACGGGTAGCGGCAGCGAGTCGGATGTCTGGACCAACATCGTGCTGAAGACCCGCCTGCCGCAGACGCTCACAGCCATGGCATGCGGTGCTGGCCTCTCCGTGGCCGGCCTGCAGATGCAGACCGTCTTCCGCAATCCCCTGGCCGGCCCCAGCGTGCTGGGTATCAGCAGTGCTGCCAGCCTTGGCGTGGCCCTCGTGGTGCTGCTCAGCGGCACGCTCGGAGGAGGCATCCTGACCCAGTTCGGCGTGTTTGGCAACACCGCCCTTACCCTTGCCGCCATGGCCGGAGCTATGAGCGTGATGATGCTCATCATCTACCTGTCGCGCAAGGTGGAGAGCAGCGTCACCCTGCTCGTGGTGGGCGTACTGATAGGTTACATAGCCTCGGCCATCATCGGCGTGCTGAAGTACTTCTCGAGCGAGGAGGACGTGCATGCCTACGTCATCTGGGGTCTGGGCAGCTTTGCCCGTGTTACGGGCGGTCAGGTCTACGTCTTCGTGGGGCTGATGGCCGTTCTACTTCCCTTCACCATGTTGCTTATCAAACAATTGGATATGCTGCTCCTTGGCGAGCAATATGCGCGGAACCTTGGTCTCAACCTGCGCCGCACACGCATGCTGGTCATCTCGTCGGCCGGTGCGCTCGTCGCCATCGTGACGGCCTATTGCGGTCCCATCATGTTCCTCGGTCTGGCCGTTCCCCACATCTGTCGTGCCCTCTTCGCCACCTCCAGCCACCGTACCCTCATGCCGGCTTCGCTGTTATGCGGAGCCTCGCTGGCCTTGCTGTGCAATCTCATTGCCCGTATGCCAGGCTTCGAGGGTGCCTTGCCCATCAATTCGGTCACGGCCCTCATCGGTGCCCCCGTGGCCTTGACGGTGCTGTTGAAGAAGAAGACCAAGCGCCGGGAGCTGTAATGGGAAGGCGAAACCATAATAGAATCAGAACTAAACAAAAAGCATGGAGACAATGAAACGTATCATACTCATCACAGGTGGGCAACGGTCGGGCAAGAGCGAATATGCCGAACGCCTCGTTCGTTCGCTGTCCGACGAACCTGTCTACATGGCTACGGCTCACGTCTGGGACGAGGAGTTCCGCGAACGTGTACGTCGACATCAGGCACGTCGCGGCCCTGAGTGGACCAATATCGAGGAGGAGATGGAGCTGAGTAACCACGATGTGAGCGGCCGGACGGTGCTCATCGACTGCTGCACGCTCTGGGCCACGAACTTTTTCTTCCAGGACGCACAAGGCAGCGAGGGCAACGATGCTTCCGACGCTTCCGCGCTGCCCGACACGAGTGCCATACTGGAGCGTCTCAAGGCCGAGTTTGACCGTTTCACGGCTCAGGATGCTACCTTCGTCTTCGTTACCAACGAGATAGGGATGGGCGGAACCAGTGCCAATGCCGTGCAGCGGTGCTTCACCGACCTCATGGGCTGGTTCAACCAGTACGTGGCCTCCAAGGCCGACGAGGTGATGCTGATGGTGTCGGGCATCGCCTTGAAGATAAAGTAGCCTTCCCTGCGTTACACTAAATCAACATGAACCAATACAGAAAACATAAGACTATGAATACGGAACTGAGAATTGCACTTCAAGACAAGATAGACAACCTGAACAAGCCCAAGGGCTCGTTGGGCAGACTTGAGAGCCTAGCTCTCCAGATTGGTCTCATCCAGCAGACGCTGTCGCCACGGCTTCAGCACCCCTGCCACATCCTCTTTGGTGGCGACCACGGCATTGAGCGTGAGGGCGTGTCTTTCTCGCCACGTGAGGTGACGTGGCAACAGATGATCAACTACGGCAAGGGTGGTGGTGGCGTGAACATGTTCTGCCGTCAGCACGGTTTCCAGTTGCGCGTCGTCGATGTGGGGGTGGATTATGACTTCGACCTCAGCGTGCAGTCCCACATCATCGACCGCAAGATTGCCCATGGCACAAAGAACTTCCTTTACGAATCAGCCATGTCGGAGGAAGAGTGGGAGCGTGCCTTGCGTGTCGGAGCCGAGCAGGTAGATGCCTGCCACGAGGAGGGTTGCAACATCATCAGCTTTGGCGAGATGGGCATTGCCAACACTTCCCCTTCGAGTGTCCTGATGCACCTCTTCCTCGACATTCCGCTCGAGGAATGTGTAGGAGCCGGCAGTGGACTGGACAGCGAGGGCATCCGACATAAGTACCAAGTTTTGCAGGAAGCTGTCGAGCATTCGCCCTTCCGCAGTCAACACCTTTCCATGCCCGACATTACTTCGAGCGAAGCTTCAACGGCATCTCGTTATTTCGTTGGGTTTGAGATGGCTGCTGCCATAGGCGGCATGTTGCGTGCTGCCGACCATCGCATGGTGATCCTCGTGGATGGTTTCATCATGACGGCCTGTATGCTGGCTGCCTCGCGCATCAACGACAAGGTGCTTCCCTGTGCCGTCTTCGGTCATTGCGGCGACGAGGGTGGGCACAAGCGCATGCTCGATGCCATGGGAGTAGATCCGCTCCTCCACCTGGGTCTCCGTCTGGGTGAGGGAACTGGCGCCATCTGTGCCTATCCCATCGTGCAGTCGGCCGTGAACATGATCAACGAGATGGACAATTTTGCACATGCAGAAATCACGAAATATTTTTAACTTATGGAAGAGCAGAACTTACCCATTCCTCCTATTGAAAACGGTAACGAAACAGGGACGAACATCGGCAAGCAGGTGCTTGCTGCCTTCATCTTCTTCACCCGTCTTCCCTTCTGGCGCATTGCTCAGGTCGAGGGGCATTACTTCCAGCGTGTAGTTCCCCTGTGGCCCCTTGTGGGTTGGCTGACCGGTGGCCTCATGTCACTCGTGCTGTGGGGAAGTTTACGTCTTGGCTTGATGCCGGGTGGAGCTGTGGCAATGGCGCTCATCACGCGCGTTCTCGTCACGGGTGCCCTCCACGAAGACGGTTTTGCCGATTTCTGTGACGGCTTTGGAGGCGGTACCACGCGTGAGCGTACGCTTGGCATTATGAAGGACTCCCACATCGGCACCTACGGCGTCTTGGGACTCCTCCTTTACTACCTTCTGTTGTGGAACCTGCTCACCGAACGTGTCATGCTGGGCGCCAATCCCCTGACGTTTATGGTGGCCGATGCCGCCTGTAAGGGTATCAGTTCCACCATCATCTATTTCCTGCCCTACGCCCGTAAGGAGGAGGAAGCCAAGGCCCGTGTGGTCTATAGCAAGCCGAGTCTTTCCGATGCCGTTGTCACCCTGGCAGCTTCGCTCCTGCCCCTGCTCTTCTGCTGGGATTACCGTTATGTGTTGGCTCTGCCCGTGCCCTTGTTCTGCAGCCTTCTGCTCTTCCGTCTCATGAAGCGTCGCATACAGGGCTATACAGGCGACTGTTGTGGCGCAACCTTCATCCTGAACGAGCTGATGTTCTACGTGGCATTGGAAGTCGTGGTTGACTGGTAGGCAACGTGCCAAAATGAATGTGCTATGAAATATGAAATGCTGATTGCTGCCGCCACCTCCAACAGTGGCAAGACAACCTTCACCATGGGACTGCTGCGAGCCTTGCGCAACCGTGGACTCGAGGTGCAGCCCTACAAGTGCGGACCCGACTACATCGATACGATGTTCCACAGGCAAGCGGCTGGTCGTCCCTCGGTCAATCTGGACGGCTTCATGACGTCGCGGGAGCAGGTGGGGCAACTCTACGCCACGTATGGGGCCGATGCCGACGTACACGTTGTGGAGGGTGTGATGGGGCTCTATGACGGCTATGACCGGTGGCATGGCAGCAGTGCCGAGGTGGCCTTGTGGCTCGATGTGCCTGTTGTGCTGGTCGTCAGTGCCCAGTCGGTGGCCTACAGCGTGGCTCCGCTCATCTACGGCTTCAGGCAGTTCTGCCTGCCGGCTTCGGAGGCCGACGGTAGGGCGGCAAGGCTTCGTGTGGCGGGTGTGATATTTAATAAGGTAGCTTCTGAACGCCACTACGAAATGCTGCGACAGGCTTGCCAGGATGCCGAGGTTCCCTGCTTTGGTTACCTCCGTCGCAATGCCGACTTCAACGTGCCCGGTCGCCACCTTGGCCTCACCATCACCGAACAGGAACGCATGGAGCAGCTCATCGAACGGGTGGCTTCGGAGATAGAAGAGCATGTAGACCTCGATGCGTTGTTGCAGCATGTAGCCGGGGGCGCAGACAAAGAAGGGCTGCAGGAACAGGGGCAGTCGGCTCACGACAGAGTCACGGTGTCCAGTCCTGACGTCGGTCAGCTTTCGTTGTTGGGGATTCCCCACGACCCGGTTCGGCCCCGTCTGCTTGTGGCTCGCGACGAGGCGTTTAACTTCCTCTATCCCTCCAACCTGGACGTTCTTTCGCAAGTGGGTGAGGTGCAGTTCTTCTCACCCTTGCACGACCGCGAACTGCCGGCCTGCGACTGGCTCTACCTGCCCGGTGGTTACCCCGAACTCTTTGCCGACCAGCTGACGGCCAACGCCCCCATGCGGCAGGCCATATACCGATACGCCGAGTCGGGTGGGCGGGTCTTTGCCGAGTGTGGCGGCTTTATGTACCTTTGTCAGGCTATTGACGACAAAGCCATGTGTGGTGTGCTGCCCATGCGTGCCACGATGCAAGAAGCTCGTCTTCACCTTGGCTACAGGCAGATGGAGTGGGGTGGCAGTATGTGGCGTGGTCACGAATTTCATTACTCCTCTATCGTAGAAGCGTCATTGCCCGCTGATATTCAAATTTTTCGTGGGCAATGTTCAGCCTCCGGCTCTGCCGTCTCCACACCCCTCTATCGCTATCGGAATGTTGTGGCCGGCTATACGCACTGGATGTTCCTGCTACACTAAGAAACACCTCCTCGTTGTGCTCTTCATGTTTTCCATGGCCACGTCCTTCTGCATCAGTACGTCGAGTGGACGTTTGTCGTGCTCGTTAATGGATTGTACTGTGTCAAAGCCAGCTTGTAGCAAGGCTGCGGCATCTTCTATGGCTCCGGAAAACAGATGGACGGGGATGCCTTGTCGCCTGGCTCGTTTCAGGATGCCTTGTGGTACTTTGACCGGAGTTGGAGCTTGCTCGCACTCCGTAACATGCGCGCCCATCAGGGTCTGCCCATCAGACTTACCTTCTCCTGTGAGGATGTAGTCTGCTCCCTTTATCTTTTCGTCAAACTGAACCGTGTCGAGCACAAGATCGATGCCTGACTGCAACGTGGCACCAAGGTAGGCCATGAGCGCATAACCGAGTCCGCCTGCTGCCCCTGCTCCGGGGTGTGCTGCAAGTTCGGGCAGGGCGAAACCCTTTGCCTCTGTCTCGTGTGCAAAGTGGCGTAGCCGTTCGTCCAGCAGTATTACCTGTTCTGCCGTAGCGCCTTTTTGTGGTGCGAATACGTAGGCGGCTCCATTTTCTCCATACAGCGGATTGCTGACATCCGAGGCCACGATGATTTCTATGTCCTGTAACCAGCTTCCCTTCCCACGAACACACTTACCGTCCGCGAGAGGGGGCAGGCTAGCGGCCAGACACTCCACCATTCCGCTGCCACCATCGCAAGTGGCGCTGCCACCGATTCCCATCACGATCCTCCGGCACCCCCTTGCTACAGCATCGAGTATCATGTCTCCAACGCCATACGTGGTGGTCAGCATGGGATTGCGCTGCTCCTTGGGCACAAGAGACAGGCCGCATACTGCAGCCATTTCCATATAAGCCGTGCTGCCGTCGGCCGAGATGGCATAAGAGGTCTCTATCGGCTGCATGAGGGGGTCGTGCACTTTCACCCTGACCATGCTGGCTCCCACCGCTTCCGCTATGCACTCCACCATGCCTTCGCCTCCGTCGCTCATCGGCAGACACACGATTTCTGCGTCTGGCTCGTCTGGCCCGCACTTCTCGGAATGCCGTTCCAGCAAACCGTTTTTAGCTGCATGGCAAGCCTCCTTGGCCGACATGCATCCCTTGAAAGAGTCGAATGCACAGATTATCTTCATTGCCAGTTTAGTGTAAGAGGGTGATTAGCACTGTGTGCGATTGCCAACGCAGGCAGAAGCATCATGAGGCGGAGTCTTGGGTGTTTAGTCATTTTAACGATGTAGTTTTAGAGGTTTGATGGGAGGCTTCTCTTGCGCGTCGATGGTATGTAACTACCCGTATTCCGGGTTGTCACTTATCGTCTGCAAAGGTAAGCATTTCTTGCGACCTGACCAAATGCTTTTGTTTTTTTTGAAGTCGTCCGTCCAACTTGTAGATTGTAACTTAAAAGTGTACCACCCCTAATAATTGAAAAGTGTACCACTAACCATAGAGAAATGATAATCGTTTGGCTTTAGTCCTCCTGTCCCTTGGAGTGGAGGCGTAGCCGTAACGGAAAGGGACAGGAG
>JAZLFZ010000010.1:0-193509 GCA_045616065.1 Bacteroidaceae bacterium
CCGACGGTTTTCCGTCGGGCCCAAACCTCCCCCGACAATGAAACACTCCCTCTTCCCCCTCATCCTCTTGGCACTCCTCCCCTTTGGGGGAGGCTGGGTGGGGCTTTCTGCCAAGGGCCTCACCGCCCAGCAGGCCGCCGAAGCCCAGCTGCGTATCATCTCCCAGTGGAAGGACTCCCTGCGCCCAACCCTGCTCCTCAGCGAGAAAGACCACACCATCCGGCAGGGCGACCTCCAGATGCACTACTGGTACCACGGCTACGGTCAGGAGCCGGCCGACGGACGCAGCCTCTACATCTCCATGCACGGAGGAGGCGGAGCTCCCAAGGCCGTCAACGACCAGCAATGGGAGAACCAGAAGCAGCTCTACCGTCCCGCCGAGGGCGTCTACCTCACGCCGCGTGCCCCGTGGGATGCCTGGAACATGTGGTTCCAGGAACCCATCGACGCCATGTTCGAGGAACTCATCCGCACGATGGTCGTCCTCTACAATGTCAACCCCGACAAGGTCTACCTCATGGGCTATTCGGCCGGAGGCGATGGTGTGTGGCGACTGGCTCCCCGTCTGGCCGACCACTGGGCAGCCGCCTCCATGATGGCGGGCCATCCCGGTGACGTCTCGCTGCTCAACGTCCGAAACCTCCCCTTCACCCTCTGGTGCGGTGCCCTCGATGCTGCCTACGACCGCAACCGTGAGGTGGCCAAGCGCGGCCTGGAACTCGACTCGCTGCAGCAGGCCGACCCCACGGGCTACCGGCACGAGTGCCACATCGTGGAGGGCAAGCCGCACTGGATGGACCTCGTCGATGCCGCCGCCGTGCCCTGGATGGCGCAGTACCGCCGCAATCCCTATCCCCGCCACATCGTATGGCAGCAGGAGGAAGTACTGCGCCCCACCTTCTACTGGCTCGAAGCACCTGCCGCAGAGTTGCAGCGCGGCCGCAAGGTCATCGCCACCATCGAAGACAACACCATCACGCTCCACCACTGCGACTACACTCAACTCACCCTCTGCCTCAACGACCAGCTCGTTGACCTCGACAAGCCCGTCCAGATCATGTTCCAAGGCCGTCGCCTCTTCCGAGGTCGCCTGCAACGTTCCAAAGAAACCCTTCGTCGGACACTCTCCCAGCGTGGCGACCCCCGCTACGCCTTCCCCGTCCAGATCAGCTGCAAGGTAAAATAACATAAATGACACACGAAGGCACGAAGAATACGAAGATATTCCTTTGTCCCTCTGAGCCTGTCCTTCTTTAAAAACTTCGTGTGGTACAATTCATCAGAACCATAATCCCAATACGCCCCGTATGACCAACAAGAACAATATGCCTCATCCCTTTTCCAAAATAAAGAAACTGTACCTCTCAGCACTCCTCCTCATGCTCGGCAGCCTCTTCTGCACCGCCCAGACCTTCGAGAGCGCCACGGAAGCCGTTGCCAACATGCGTGTGGGTTGGAACCTGGGCAACACACTGGACAGCAACTCAGGCGACACCCTCAACATGTGGATTGAACACTGGACGGCACGCACACCCACTGACTACGAGAAGGCATGGGGACAGCCCGTTACCAAGCCTGCTCTCTTCGAGATGCTGCGCAAAGCTGGTTTCAACGCCATCCGCGTCCCCGTAACCTGGTATCCGCACATGGAGGCAAAGTTCAAGTTCACCAACTCGAACAACAGCAACTGGTCACCCAGCAAGGACGACATCGGCACACGCATACAGGCAGCCTGGATGAAGCGCGTACACGAGGTGGTTGACTACGTCATCGGCCAAGGCATGTACTGCATCCTCAACATCCATCACGACACGGGAGCCGACGGGGCAGCGTGGCTCGTAGCCGATGAAGCCGTCTACGACCAGCAACACGAACGGTTCGAGGCCATCTGGACGCAGATTGCCGAGGAGTTCAAGGACTACGACGAGCACCTCCTCTTCGAGGGCTACAACGAGATGCTCGACAGCAAGCGTTCCTGGTGTTTCGCTTCCTTTGCAGCAAGTGGAAACTACAACGCCACCATCGCCCGTTCGGCCTACTCGGCTATTAATAAGTACGCCCAGTCGTTCGTCAACACCGTGCGCGCCACGGGCGGCAACAACGCGCAACGCAACCTCATCGTAAGCACCTACGGAGCCTGCGACGGTAACGGCTCGTGGAACAGTCATCTGCAGGACCCCCTCAAAGAAATGAAGTTGCCAGATGATTCGGCCAATGGCCACCTCATCTTCGAGGTACACAGTTATCCTGATGCCACAAATCTCTCCAATGCCAAGACAGGCTTGAACACCTGCATCAGCAACCTGAAGAGATACCTGGTTGCCAAGGGCGCACCAGTCATCTTTGGCGAATGGGCTCCCACCAACGTGGACAACAACACGACCAGCAAAGCAGCTTTCATCAAATACTTCGCCCAACGCGCCAAGGCCAACAACATGGGACTCTTCTACTGGATGGGACTCTCGGACGGCGAGCACCGAAGCGTGCCAGAATTCAACGAACCCGAACTGGTGGAGGCCATGATGGAGGGTTACTATGGCGAAGGCGGCTATGTGGATGACATCCTTCCGCCCCTGGCTTCCGCCCCATCAGCCCGTCAGGCGTACACCCTTTCGGGTCAGCCAGCCTCCCGCAACCATCGTGGCATTGTGGTCGGCAAGGGTAGAAAGTACGTCAGATAGCGATGTAAAGACTCTTCCTCACCGCACAGCCTCTGAGAATGGCGCGAAAGTCAGCTCACCGGAAACGGCACGCATATACGCGAATCTAATAACTACCTGTCGCTCAACGCGTTGCATTTCAACCCACCGAAAAACAGCCCCCAAAAGCAGCAAAAAACACGTTTTTCCGCTGCGTCCGCCAAGTTTTAACGCTGCGTTAGAAGAAAAAACACGCTGCGTTAAACAAAAAATCCCGTAGCAGAAAAACTTTTTTTCCGCTACGGGATTTTTATTTTACCCGATTTTCGTTCGAAATCAAGCCCTCAAACGCTCTTTTTCTCCTCATCCATTGCTAGATTGACGAAAAAAAGAACAGAAAAAATAAGGCGATTTGTAAATTTTTAGGAACGATATATCATTTGACATTACTGCGCAATGCCAAATTGCTTGAGCTGCTTGTCGGTCAAGGCAACGTTGTAGATGCGATAGTCAGAAACCTGAACGTCCTTCAGGTACTTGTCACCATTGAAGGGGGGACGCCCTATCCAGTTGAAGCGGGGCGCCGTCTGGAAGATGTCCTTCAGCAGGGGGAAGCCCGTCTCGGTGCCCACAAGCTGACCGTCGATGAAGAGTTCTCCCTTGCGGTCTTGCTGGCGGAACACGACAGTTATCCACTTGCCTTTTTCGGAGACCATACTCTTCTGGATGCCGGTCTCCTGCGTGTAGCCTCCGATGGATGTCTCCACGCGCTGCTCGTTGATGCGGTAAGCATGGTAGGGACCCTCCTTATCGCGGTTGGCCTCCAGCTGGGAGAAGCACCAGAGGAAGTGGCCGTAGCCCTTGATCTGGGCAGCCTCATCGAGGCGGTAGGTGACGCAGACGGTGAAGTCGGCGAGCTGGCTGGCCACCAGTCCTGCACGCTCCGTCATGTCGAGGTAGGCGTTTTCGCCCTTCAACAACAGGCAGCCGTTCTCCACACGGGCATCACCCATCAGTACGGCATCAACGTGCGACTTGCTCTTGTCCTTTACAACGTTTCCTTGCACTTTCTGGAAATCGTAGTGCAACACGAGATTCTTCTTTTGGCCCACTGCCGGTAGGATGCTCAGCACGAGCCATGTCAACATTAAGATCTTTTTCATAATTCGTTGGGGTATCAATAAATACAACTGAGTTTTCCGGCCTTGGCATCGTAGACCCAAATGAGCAGAGACTCCGATTCGCCAGCCTCGCAGAGGCCGTCAATGTAGTAGGTATCCTTGCGGCCGCGATAATTCTTCTTGAGCTCACCCGACATCTGCAAGCGGGCGGAGATGTCGCAGGCCTGACTCATGGCAGCAGCCAGCACGCCCTCGTCCTCGTCGTCCTCACCGCTTTGGACAAGCGACCAGTAGTCGGTGTCGATGCGCTTGCCCACGTTGGCGCTGTTGAAGATGTCCTTGAGCGGTGTATGCTTCTGCACGGGAACGGGCTTCAGGGTATTGTTGCGCTTGCCGTTGTTGGCATCGGTGGTGATGTCGCTCTCGCGGCAGATGGCCCACTCCGCTTCGTTACCGGCAAAGTGGACGTAGGCGTGGTAGGTCTTGAACTCGCCACCGGGCTCGGTCTGCACATGCTTGTCGAAGCTGAGATAGACGCGGTTGCTATTGCAAGCCATCAGTTCCACGTTGTCAATGTACTGGCGGAAGGCGGGCGATTCATCGAACATCTTCTGCTGCGTCTGCTGCACGATGTCCTTTTCCACACAAGTGCCGTAATAGTCGACAACGCTCGTATAGAGACGGTTGGCAGCCACGGCACCACGCGAATTGAGCGCGTCGTTCCACTTCTGGAGTACGTCGATGCACGTTTGTATCAAACCGGTTTCCGTGGCGTCCGAATCGCCGACGTCCACGCTGTAGTCGTTGGGCAGCGCAGCTTCGGGCTCGGCCTTAGGCTGCGAAAGAGCACGACTCACACTGGCCACGGGAGCAGCAGACGTGCTGTCTGCTCCCTGGCGGTTTGAGTCGCTCTTCTGCCCGCACGCAGCGAGCAGAAGGGCGGTGGTTGACAATAGGATGGTCTTCTTCATTCCTGACTATTTCCTGGTTATACGGAGTGTGTACTTCACAACGTCCTTGGGCATCTCGTACTGAGGCAGGGGGCCAGGGCCGCAACTTGCATTGCCAAGACCACGCATGGCGGCGTCGAGGTGAAGGACAACCTCGGGACGACGGATGGTGCTCAATTGATGCAGGTACTTGACCTTGTTCCAGAGGTCCTCGTCGGTATAGTGCTGTGCGCTGAAGTGGAAGGCTGCGCCAACGGCCTCGATGCGGATGCCATGACCCTGCTTGTCGGTGAGCTGCAGCCAGCGGTTGTCGCAGCGCTCGCCCATGCTCTGCGGACGGATGTACTCCTCGGCCATGTCGGTGACGGTGGTCTTGTAGCGTCCGATAAAGGCGCAGTCCTTGCGGTCGGGATAGTTCTCCATGGGACCGCGTCCGAGCCACTCTACGTTCTCGAGGTCGGCCGAGAGCATAGCCTGCAGGCCGAGGCGTGAGAAGTCGCGGTTCTCACGGTTGTCGAAGCTGCCCTCGATGGTCAGGACGCCGTCGGCCGTGATGGTGTAGGCAATGGTGTAGGGTACCTGTGAGCGACCATTCTTGGCGGTCTTCTGGACGCTTACGAAGACGCTGTCGCAAGCGGGGGTGTGGCGGAAGTTAAGCTTGCTCAGGATCAGGTCAGTGCGGCTGCCACGACGGTCATTGTTGATGCTGCGGTAGCCGTTAAAGTCGAAGCCCTTGCTGACCATCTCCTTGCCGTCGTACTTGAGGCTGACGAGTTCGCCGTTCTGCTTGCTGAAGCCCATCTGCCAGCCCTCGCCACTCAGGTTGAGGACGCCGTTGGCATCGTTGATGTCAATCTTTGGGGTGGGAGCAACGGGCTCGGTCGCCTTGGCCTTCTGGGTCTTATTGGACTTGTCAGCCTTCTGGGACTTATTAGTTTTTGCCTCAGCAAGTGTGTTGTCACGCTGGGTCGTAGCCTCAACCGTACCCAGTTCCAGCTGCTCGTCGGCCACTACGTGTCCGGCCTCTGCCCAGATAGCCTTGTCCCTGAGCTGGAGGGCTACGTTGAGGTGGTGGATGCCGTCTTCAGCGGGCAGGCTTACTACCTCGGGGATGTTGATGAAGGCTGAGTCGCCAGCCTCAACCGAAGGCAGACTCTCGAGCATCACGGTCTTCACGGCTTCGCCATCCTTCAGCAGAGTCATCTGTAGCTTGAACTGGTTGAGGTTGAGGAAAGCATAGCGGTTGCGGATGCGTACCTTCTTGTCGACGAGCTTGAAGTCGACATACTGATATACCTTCTTAACCTGCATGAGCTTGGGGGTGACGTGGCGGTCGGCGGTGATGATACCGTTGCAGCAGAAGTCGTTGTCGTTGGGATGGTCGTTGAAGCCGCCACCATAGTACATGTTGCTCTGAGGCTCGCCCCACTTGCAGAGGCTCTGGTCTACCCAGTCCCAGATGCAGGCGCCAATCATGCGCTTGCTCTCGAACTCGATGTAGTCCCAGTACTCCTTGAGGTTACCGATGGAGTTGCCCATGGCGTGGGCGTACTCGCAGAGGAAGTAGGGCTTGTTCTGGTCGCCGCGACGGTCGTTGTTCTTCATGCCATCCACGCTGGGGTACATGTTGCTGTCGATGTCGGCAGCCTCGTTCATACCCTCGTAGTGTACCATGCGGCTGTCCAGCTCCTTGATAGCCTTGTAGGCCTCGCGGAAGTTGTCGCCGCCACCGCACTCGTTACCCATCGACCAGAAGATGACGCTGGGATGGTTGCGGTCGCGCATCACCATGCGCACCTCGCGGTCCACGTAGGCATCGCGCCAGCTGGGGTTGCGCGAGAGGGAGTGGTTGCCGTGGCACTCTACGTCAGCCTCGTCCATGATGTAGAGGCCGTAGTAGTCGTACAAGGCGTACATCTTGGGGTCGTTGGGATAGTGGCTGGTGCGCACGGTGTTGAGGTTGAAGCGCTTCATGAGCAGGATGTCCTCAATCATGCTCTCGACGGGGATGGCCTTGCCGTAGATGGGGTGGGTGTCGTGGCGGTCGGCGCCCTTGAACATGATGCGCTTGTTGTTGATGAAGACCTGTCCGTGGCGGTTCTCAATCTTGCGGAAACCGCACTTCATGGTGACAACCTCGCCGTTGAGACTCACGTTGACGGTGTAGAGGTTGGGCGTCTCGGCGCTCCAGAGGGCGGGGTTCAGGACGGTGAAGGTGAAGATGCCGGGCGTGCTCTCGCCCTTCTTCATCAGCACGGGGGCGCTGGCCTCACCGGCTACCTTCTTGCCATTGGCGTCGAGGATGTCGACGGCAGGAACGAAATCGCTGGTCTTGCCGAGGTTGAGCAGTTCGAAGTTGACCTTGACGGTAGCCACGCTCAGGTCGTCGTTCAGGTCGCTGGTGATGTAGACGTCACGCACCTGCTGCTTGTTGCGAGCCTCAAGGTAGACGTCGCGATGGATACCGCTCAGACGGAACATATCCTGGTCCTCAAGGTACGAACCGTCGCACCAACGATACACCTCGACGGCGATGAGGTTCTCCTGGCCGGGCTTGACAAACTTGGTGACGTCGAACTCGGCATCGTTGTTGGAACCCTGAGTGTAACCCACCTTCTTGCCGTTTATCCAGACGTAGGCTGCCGAGTAGATACCATCAAAGTGGAGGTAGATCTCACGGCCGTTCCAGCCGGCAGGCACCGTGAACGTGCGGCGGTAGCTACCCACGGCGTTTGGCTCCTGCTCTACGGTGTAGCCCTCCTGGGTGCGGATGAGTGGGGGAATGTTCTTGATGGGGTAGGTCACGTTGGTGTAGATGGGGGTACCGTAGCCCTGCATCTCCCAGTTGCTGGGCACGGGGATGGTCTTCCATGCCGAGGCGTTGTAGCCGGGCTTGTAGAAGTCGACGGGACGGTCCTCGGGCTTGGGAACCCAGTTGAACTGCCACTGACCATTGAGGTAGGTGCGCAGGCTGCTCTTGGGACGTAGCCAGGGCATCTGGTAGGCCACGTCGGCCTTCATCTCCTGCTCGCTGGCATAGCGCAGCATGGTGTTGTGGCCGGGCAGCTTGTTGATGCCGATGATGGCTTGGTTCTCCCAGTCGTTCTTGCTCTTCGCGCCCTCGATGTTGGCCGTCACCTTGAGGTTGGTCTTGACGAGGCGCCACTGGATGTACTCGCTCTCAGGCTGCGCCTTGACCTGCCATGCCAGTCCACCGGGCTGGCAGTTGTCCTTGTAGCCCAGGTACAGATCGCCTGCCTGGCACTGCAGCGTGTAGGTGTCCTCGCCAGTCTTCTTGACGAGCCATCGCTGGTTCATGTTGCGGGGCTCCTGCGACCACACGGTCACCTTGCCCTCGTTGCGGCCATGGTTGCCGTTGTCGAGGTTAAGCTGCGTGGAGGGGTGATAGATCATGTAGACATCGTCTCTGCCGGTGCTCCAGATCTGCCACACCTGTGTCTGCGACTTCTTGTTGACGGGCGTGAACGTGATGGTTCCGCTCTGGTTGTCAAGTGCCAGTCCGTCGCCTATCTCGAGGCGATAGCCCTGGTTCTTGTCAAACTGCGCCCACGTTGCCAGCGATACCAGCAAGAGGGCAAGGATAGTTAGCGTTTTTTTCATAATCGTTATTTAATTTTTAATTCATAATTCATAATTCTTAATTCATAATTTTTAAGGGAATGATATACAATTAGGCACAGAATGTTTTTTTTGAAACGCACTTTTGGCGACGGCCTAAAGTCGACGCAGAGGCGCAAAGTTTTTAATAGGTCAAGAGACAAAATAAGGTAATAATCTTTGCGTCTCTGCGTCTTTGCGTTCGATTATCAGTTCGTGCCAAATAGTATATCATCGCCATTTTTAATTATTCAACATTCGTCTCATCAAGCTTTGCAGTCGTAATTATTCGACTATGTCTTTTCATCACATTCCCCGCCTCTCGTCCGTTCATCACCTCTTGTTTCATGAAGTCCATGTAGGGCGCGGCGTGGGCGAAGAACTGGCGGTACCCCTCGCACAGGTAGTTGAGGCGGGGCGTGAAGCCAAGGTTGTCGGTACGGATGGCGTGGGTCCCGGGGTCGACGATGCGGTTCTTGGGGCACTCGCCATGGCAGACGAAAAGCCATTCGCACTCCTTGCACTGCGTGGGCAGGCAGTCGGCCTTCATCGTGGCAAAGCGCCGTTGCTGGGGACTGTTCATCAGCTCGTAGAGCGTATGCTGGTGGATGTTGCCCAGCTTGTGCTCGGGGAAGACGAAGTGGTCGCAGCTGTAGACGTCGCCATTCCACTCCACTACGCCGGCGTGTCCGCAATGCTCGGCCATCGAGCAAACGCCCGGCATGACGCCTACCCAGTTGGCCAGCGTGGCGTCGAAGAGCTGGACGAACATCGTTCCTACGTCCTTGCGCACCCACTCGTCGAAGATGGTGCAGAGGAAGTTGCCCCACTGCTCGGGCGAGACGCTCTCTTCGGTAACGGCCCCACCGGGTACCGTTTCCACAATCGGCGTGAACTGCAGGAACTGACAGCCCAGTTCGTCGCGGAAGAATCGGTAGAAGTCGAGGGGGTAGTCGGCGTTGTAGTCGTTGACCACGGCCATGGCGTTCCACTCCACATTATATTTATTAAGGAGGTCGATGCCGTGCATTACCTTAGCCCATGAGGGTTTGCCAGCCTTGTTGCGGCGGTACTCGTCGTGAAACTCCTGCGGTCCGTCGATGCTGACGCCCACGAGCCACTGGTTGTCGTGCAGGAAGCGTGCCCACTCGGGGGTGATGAGCGTGCCGTTGGTCTGTATGCAGTTCTGTATGTTGCGACCCGCACCGTAGTGCTGCTGCAGGCGCAGGGCTTTCTGGTAGAAGGAGAGGGGACGCATGAACGTCTCGCCACCATGCCAGGTGAAGAGGACGTCGGGCGTGAGCTGCGACTCGATGTACTGCTGGATGAACTTCTCGAGCACCTCGTCGCTCATCACGTGCTGCTGCGTCTCGGGGTACAGCTCTTGCTTGTCCAAGTAGTAGCAGTACTTGCACGCCAGATTGCAGTGCGCCCCGATGGGCTTGGCCATTGCGTAGAGTGGAGGAAGTGAGAGTCCTGTCATTTGCTGAAGATATGCTTACCATACTCGTACCCCTTCATGTCGAGCCACTCGCGGTCCTTGGTCATGCGGCAGCGGAAGTCCTCGAAGTCCTTGTCGGCCTGCTGTGTCCAACCGGCTTCGGCCACGGCAATGAGACGAGGCAAGGCAAGGTATTCGAGGTACTGACGGTCGCTGACCCACTCGGTCCAGAAGGTGGCTTGCACGCCCTTGTAGCGAGGTTGCAGTTCGGCAGGTACGTTGGCGGGAACGGGTACGTAGTTGTAGCACCCCTCCACCGTGTCGTCGCCGGCACCGGCACCTTGGGGTTCGCCTGGGTCGGCACTCTGCTTGCGGTTGATGTAGTAGCCGCCCTGGGCCGTGTGATACTCGGTGATGATGGTGTTGAGGCCCAACTCAGCCGCCTTACGGGCACCGGCCTGGCACGGATGCCAGCTCATCACCGTGGCTCCTGTCTGAGCCATCAGGTCGAGGTCGGCACCACCGGCCGTAACGCTCTCGTTCCATACGATGAGGTTCTTGCCGTGGCTACGCACGTGGTCGCTCATCTCCTTGATGAAGCGCGTCTGCAGCTCGCGGTAGCTCTTCAGTCCGAGCTGCTCCTTGCGCTGCTGGCATTCAGCGTTCTGCTCCCACGCCTTGGTGGGGCACTCGTCGCCGCCGATGTGTATGTAGGGATAGGGGAAGATGTCCATCAGTTCGCTGAGGATGTCCTTGGCAAACTGTACGGCCTTGGGATTGGCCACGTTCATCACGTCGGTCCACACACCACCTTGGTGGGTGGCTACCTCGTGCGGACCGTTGGGCGTGCAGCTGTATTCGGGATAACTGGCCATGGCGGCACAGAAGTGTCCGGGCATGTCCACCTCGGGCAGCACGGCAATATGACGGTCGGCACAGTACTTGACAAGCTCCCTCATCTGGTCCTGTGTATAGAAATAAGGTCCGTAGGGCACGTCCGTCCAGTAGGGTCCCGTCTTCATGTCGTTCAGTCGGCACTTGGCGGCTACACTGCCCACCTCGGTCAAACGAGGATATTTCCTGATTTCTGCACGCCAGCCCTGATCGTCGGTGAGGTGCCAATGGAAGACGTTCATCTTGTACGTGGCCATGACGTCGATCATGCGTTTCAATTCGTCGAGGGGGAAGAAGTGGCGCGACACGTCGAGCATGAAGCCACGGTAGCCGAAGCGGGGTTCGTCGTCGATGCTGACGAGGGGCAAGGTGTAGGAGAGCTGTGGCACGTACTTGCGAGCCGTGACATTGGCGGGCAACATTTTTTTGAGCGACTGGAAAGCGTAGAAGAAGCCGCTGGCCGTGCCGGCCGAGATGGTGATGCCATCGGCCTTGACATCGAGGCGGTAAGCCTCGGCCTGCCTATCGTCCTGCTGCAAACGTATGAGTCCGTCAGTCGTATTACAAGCCATGGCGTGCAGTCCCGTGGCGGCATTGATGTCGCTCACGAAACGAGCGGCCTCGACGGCGATACTGTCGGGCAAGGAACCGTAGGCCACTCTGAAGCCGGGTGTCAGCTGCAACTGTCCATCCGCCAGTTCCACACTCTTGGCACGGGGCGTAAGGTTGATGCTGTTCTGGGCCGTGGCGGACAGAAGAGCCATCATTCCAAGCATGGCAGTAGCCAGGTACACTCTGATGTTTTTCATTGTATCGGTCTTTTTGTTTTATGCAGAATAGCAGGATTGGGCTGGGATCTCTCACATTCGTTCGGGATGACATTACCGTTTACTGCCAAACAGTTATAGTTACTTTTAACTTTCAAAGTATCTTCTTGCTCAGGTAGCGGACTGGGTACCACACGGCCAGCCATCCGACAGCCAGCACGGTAAAGAAAATAATCACGATGTCCCAGACGTGTATGCTGACGGGATAGTATTCGATGATGAAGCTGCCCTCCATATCGCCCATCGTGATGAGCCCGAACTCCACCTGCGCCCAGCACAAACCCAAACCAATGAGGATGCCCAGCACGGCACCGGCCAGACTGATCATACGTCCTTCGAGCATGAAGATGCGACTTATCTGCTGGTTGCTGGCACCCAGGTTGCGCAGCGTCTCCACGTCGTCCTTCTTGTCGATCATCAGCATCGAGAGCGAACCGATGATGTTGAAGCAGGCCACAAAGAGAATGAAGGTGAGGAAGATATACGCAATGAGCTTCTCGATGCGCATGATATGGAACACCTCCTCCTGCTGCTCATAGCGGTCCTTGACCAGGAAACGTTCGCCAAGTGTCCGTCGCACCTCCTTGCGGGCATCGTCTATGCTCACGCCATCCTTGGTACGGAGGTGGATGGCCGTCACCTGGCCTTGCGCATCGAGCAGACGACGGGCAAAGCCGATGGAGGTCAGGATGTAGTTGGAGTCGTACTTGCCCTGCTTGACCTGAAAGACGATGCCGGGCGAGTAGACCTGATCCTGGTTGAAGCTACTGAGCGGATTGCCCATGTTCACGCGCTCGCCCTTCTTGGGCGCATAGATGACAATTGGTTCGCTGAACGAAGCCTGCAGTCCCATCTTGCTGGCCAGGTTGATGCCCAGGATGCCATAGTCGCAGGTATCGCCACGCAACTTGAACTCGCCATCGCCATAGAAGAGGTCGTCCGTGCGGGTCTGGTCGATGAAACTGTCTTCCACACCGCGTACGGTGATCACCATCTGGTGGCCTCCCTGCACCACCAGGGCCTGCCCCTCCATGCACTCGGTATAGGTATCGATGCAGTCAAGCGTCTTCAGCTTCTCCAGGTCGGGATCGTCGGCAGCCAGGATGCGTCCCTCATTGAGCGTGACCTCCAGTTCGGGGTCGAAGGCAGTGAAGAGGCCGGCCACCAGATCCTGGAATCCGTTGAAGACGCTCAGCGTGCACACCAGCGCCATCGTGGCAATGGCCACTCCGCACACCGAGATGTACGAAATGATGTTGATGGCGTGGTGGCTCTTCTTCGAGAAGAGGTAACGGCGGGCTATGAACAATTCATAATTCATAATGCATAATTCATAATTAACTTCGGCGGGCTATGAACAATGCATAATTCATAATGCATAATTCATAATGCATAATTCATAATGCATAATTCATAATGCATAATTCATAATGCATAATTCATAATTAAGGTTACACTTGGGAGTCTGTCACATACCATCGAATAGAATACGCTCAACGAGCGTTCTAATTATGAATTATGAATTAAGAATTATGCATTATTTCTTCAGCAACTCGTCGATGTGCTCCACATAGTCGAGCGAGTCGTCCACGAAGAACTTCAGTTCGGGGATGATGCGCAACTGGAAGCGCACGCGCTGACCCAGCTCGAAGCGCACCTGCTTCTGGTTGGTGTTGATGTTGCTGACTATCTCCTCTGCCTTCTCGCTTGGGAAGACGCTGAGGTAGACGCGGCAGATGCTCAGGTCGGGCGAGATGCGACAGTTGCTCACACTCACCAACGTGCCACGCATCTGGGCGGTCTGTTTCTGAAAAATGTCGCTCAACTCCTTCTGGAGCAGGCGTGCAATCTTATTCTGTCTTGTTGTTTCCATAATGAGACTTTTCCCCCCGCCCTCTGCTTTTGTCCAAAGACGAAAAGTATAGGGAAGGGCTTTTCTTTAGTTACATTAAATGTACAAGGACACTTCTATTATTTTCTTATCTTATATTATTTATGTCACTGAGTTATCTTTTCCGCTGAGGTTGAAGCTTATCATACTCATTCGATGTTGTCTCTCTTCACCACTGTTCACCCGCTAATTAGTTTATGCGTTTCGCGGTAGCTTCCCCCTCGCTATAGAGAGGGGGTTAGGGGGGAGAGTCTTCTTCCTTATCAATGTCAGTCCATCCCTGACGGGCACGATGACTTTCTCCACCCGCTCATCCTGAGCCACAAGGTCGTTGAAGGCCTTGATGCCGAGCGTCTGCAGGTCGCTATCTCGGGTATCCTTCTCCGTTACGCGCCCGTACCAGAGCGTGTTGTCGGCAATGATGTAGCCACCGGGGCGCAGACGGGGCAGCACCATCTCGTAGTAGGCCACGTACTCGCGCTTGTCGGCATCGATGAAGGCGAGGTCCCACTCCACATCCATCCGTGGCACCAGTTCGAGGGCGTCACCGATGTGCAGGTGAATGAGGTCGGCGTACTGGCTACCCTGGAACCAGGGCACAAGGAAGTCCTCCTGCTCGTCGAACACCTCGAAGGTGTGCAGTTCGGCTCCCGGCTCCAGCCCCTCCGCCATCGAGAGAGCCGAATATCCGCTGAACGTGCCGAGTTCGAGCACCCGTTTGGGACGTATCATCTGCACCAGCATCTTGAGCAGCCGGCCCTGTATGTGTCCGCTTGCCATCTGGCTGTACATCAGCTTCAGCTGCGTGTCGCGCCACAGGGCATGCAGGTAGTCGCCTTCGGGGTCGATGTGTGCCTTGATGTATTCTTCCAGTTCTGCGTCCATTCTCTCTTCCTATACATTATTATATTTATAATGCAAAGTTAAACAATAAAAACCGTTTCGCCAAATTTCAGCACAGTTTTTTGATTGGAGGAGTTATTAAGGAGTTATAGAAACTATAGGAGCTATAGAAACTATAGAAGCTATAGAAACTATAGAAACTATAGAAGCTATGGAAACTATAGAAACTATAGAAACTATGGAAACTATAGAAACTATGGAAACTATAGAAGCTATAGAAACTATAGAAGCTATGGAAGCTATAGAAACTATAGGAGTTAAGGAGTTATAAAAAAGTTAAGGAGTTAAGACGTTACCTTGGTTGGCAAAAAGCCAGCCAATAGCATTCGTCTTAACTCCTTTAACCTCTATAACTCCTTAACTCCTAAAAAGGGGGAATTACTTCTTGAAGAAGCGGTTGAACAGGCCCTGGAAGCCGGCACCGTGGCGAGCCTCATCCTTGGCCATCTCGTGTACGCTGTCGTGGATGGCGTCGAGGTTCAGCTGCTTAGCTACCTTGGCGATCTCCATCTTACCGGCGCAAGCACCTTCCTCAGCCAGCATACGCTTCTCTACGTTGGTCTTGGTATCCCATACCACCTCGCCCAGCATCTCTGCAAAGCGGGCTGCGTGCTCAGCCTCCTCGAAGGCATAGCGCTTGAAGGCCTCGGCCACCTCGGGATAACCCTCACGGTCGGCCTGACGACTCATTGCCAGATACATACCTACCTCGGTGCACTCGCCCATGAAGTGGTCCTTCAGGCCCTGACGCACGAAGTCGCCCTCGGCACCCTCGGGGATGGCGTTGGCCACACCCAGCTCGTGCTCGGTAACGAACTGCAGGCCCTTGCCTTCTTCCATCAACTTAAACTTGCTGCCAGGCACCTTACACTGGGGGCACTTCTCGGGAGCGGTCTCACCCTCGTGAACATAACCGCATACGGGACAAATCCATTTTGCCATAATTTGTTTTAGTTTTATTAGGTTAATATTTTAGGTTAAAAAAAGTCTGACCGTAAGCCGGACGGCAGAGCCGCCTCAGGCCTGAAGCAGAGCCTCGATGGCCAGTCGGTAGCTGTCCAGGCCGAAGCCGCAGATTACGCCCTGACATCCGGCACTTATCATGCTGTGATGGCGGAACTCCTCGCGCTTGTGTACGTTGCTGATATGCACTTCGACAGCGGGTGTCGTCACGGCCTTCAACGCATCCAGCAGAGCCACACTGGTATGGGTGTAGGCACCGGCATTGAGGACGATACCGTCGTAGTCGAAGCCAACACGATGAATGCAGTCGATGAGGTCGCCCTCGTGGTTGCTCTGCATGTAGTTCAACTGCACATCGGGGTAACGCTGACGCAGGGTCTGCAGATAAGACTCAAAACCTTCGTTACCATAGATGCCGGGTTCGCGCTTGCCCAGCAGATTCAGGTTGGGGCCATTGATGATTTGTATTTTTTTCATCTTTTTATTTGCTCTGTTGTCAGAAAATCACTAATTTTGCGCAAAGTTAACAAAAAGAATTCAAATAACGAAGAATTAAGAATGAAAAAAACTAAATCCATCTGAATAAAAAGCAATGCAGCAGATTGTTGGACACAGCATACCAAAGGACATCCTGAAGGCTTACGAGAAATATCTCCGGCTGGAACGAAACTACAGCAAGAATACGTTCCAGAACTATCTCTTCGACCTGCAGAAGCTCGTCAGCTACATGGACGACGAAGGCATCAACTTCCGTGAGATAACACTCGAGCAGCTCGACCATTTTGCTGCCGTCATGCGCGATCTCGGCATCGCACCACGCTCGCTGGGCCGCGTGCTGAGCGGTGTGCGGTCGTTCTACCGATTCCTGACACTGGAGGGCGAGATACAGCTCGACCCTACCGAACTGCTCGTCTCGCCCAACATCGGCAAGCACCTGCCCGAAGTGCTTTCCGAGGAGGAAATCAACAGAATAGAGGAGGCCATCGAGCCCCAGATGCGCGAATACCAACGCGACATGGCCATCATCGAGACGCTCTACGGATGCGGACTGCGTGTCAGCGAACTCTGCGAACTGCTCATCAGCAACCTCTACCTCGAGGAGGGCTTCATACGCGTCAGGGGCAAGGGCAGCAAGGAACGGCTCGTTCCCATCTCGCAACGTGCCATCGAGGAGCTGCGCAAATGGTTCCAGCTACGCAGCGAACTCAATATCAAGAAGGGACACGAGGACTACGTCTTCGTCTCCATGCGTCGCGGCACCAAGCTCTCACGCATCACGCTCTTCGTTCGCATCAAGGACCTCGCCAAAATGGCTAACATACAAAAGAACATCTCGCCCCATACCTTCCGACACAGCTTTGCCACCCACCTGCTCGAAGGAGGTGCCAACCTGCGCGGCATACAGGCCATGCTGGGGCACGAAAGCATTGCCACCACCGAAATCTACACCCACATCGACCGCAACCGTCTGCGCGAGGAGATACTCATCCATCATCCACGCAACATCAAATACCGCTCATGAAAAGAATACTGCTCCTGGCAGCCATCTGCCTCTCCACGCTGGCCTACGCTCAGACGCTGAACTACGGAACCTTCAACATACGCAATTCCAACGGTGACCGCAAGGATGCCGAACGCTGTTGGAACATACGTCGCAACCGAGTAGCGCGGTTCGTCCTCGACCAACAACTCAGCATCGTGGGCATGCAGGAGGTGCTGCAAGACCAGCTCCTCGACCTGCAACGACTTCTGCCCGGCTACGACTACGAGGGAGTGGGGCGCGATGACGGCCAGGAAAAGGGTGAATACTCCCCCATCTTCTGGCTCCGCTCCGAATGGGAGAAGCTGACCGGAGGCACCTTCTGGCTCTCCCCCACCCCCGACGTGGTGGGTTCCGTGGGGTGGGATGCAGCCCTCACGCGCATCGCCACCTATGTCCTCCTGCGTCATCGCCAGACAGGGCAACCTCTGATGTGCATCAACACACACTTCGACCACGTGGGCCATCAGGCTCGTCAGGAGAGCGCTCGCCTCATCCTCCACAAGGCAAAGGAGATCGTCAATGCCGCCTCTCTGAACGACCCGTCTCCCAAACGACCAGACGCCCAAGTTCCCTTCGTCCTGACAGGCGATTTCAACGTTGCCATGAGTGACGCCGCCTACCACGTCATTACACACGATGCCACCTTCCCCATACTCGACACCTATATGCAAGGCGCACCCCACGAGGGCCCCTTCTACACCTGGCATGACTACGGTCGCATACCTATTGACCGTTCAACCAAGATCGACTATATCTTTGCATCACCCACTATCCGCGTCCTCCACACCTTCATTCCGCAGGACGACCGCTCCGAGCATCCCCAGCACCTCAGCGACCACAATCCCCTTGTCGCCACACTGACACTTTCCCATCAATAACAAAACAGCCTGATTAAATCACATAAATATATACAAAACAACACGTTATCATTATGTTAAAGAATTTATTTTCATTTTTATTTTTGAATGTTTTTATTCTAGGCTTGAGTGCTAGTCCTGAATTCGGTTTCCGCACCTACATTGTAAAGCATAAGAAAAAAGCAACAATCACCGAGTATGAATTGGGGAATGTTTCCTCTTTTTCAAGTATGGAAATCACGATGGAGGCTGGTGATATCTTCTATGGTGCTGTATGGGACAATACTTATTATGGATCAGAATTTGAACATTATGCTCCAGTAAAATCGATGAAAACCATCCGTAGCGGATCGGTTAAATGTAGCATTCAGACAGAAGACATCTCCAAAGACCATGGCATTACAATTACCATACCGGGGACCTATACCGTCAACTATGACAGCGACACACAAACTTTCAGTTGGAAGGCACCAGAAGGTGCTGATGCCCTATTGGTCATTGGGGACATGAATGGCGATGGTTTAATTTCGATTGAAGACATTGCATTACTAACCAATACTCTTCTAGGAAAAAGAGAAGTGGAGTTCCACCAGTGCAGCACGCCCCCATCGGCACCTATTCTTGTAGAAGAAATAACACTTAACGAAAACAACCTTTCACTCAAAGAAGGGGAAACTTTCACTTTAACAGCAACCGTCGCACCCGAGAACGCCACCAACGCAGACGTTGTATGGCACACAAGCAACCCACTTGTGGCAGAAGTGAACGAAGAAGGCCAGATTAAGGCTATTGGCGTTGGCAATTGTGTCATTACAGCCACAACAGCGGACGGAAGCGAAGTAAGTGCTATCTGTGAGTTGATCGTAAGAAGTAAGGTTGTCGAATTCGATAATCCCACCATTACAAAGGCAGGAACTACAACGATTGAGATGGAGGTAACAGAGGGGCAAACCCTGTCCTTTGATTATTCGGTAACACTTAAGAGCCACATGTACCTTATTGACAGCAGTTGGCCAAGTGGAGGTAGCGATGTTTTGACAATTAGCATAGAGGGAGAATCGGGTTCAACTATCATTTTGGAAGAAAAAGGACCTAAAATCAGCACCCAAGGTTCAGCACAAAAGGAATACAAAGGAACTGCAGATTACACTTTTACGGCCAGTGGCAATTACGTTCTGACCATCAAACTCGTTCGTAACTCAGGCTCTGGTGGTGCACAAATATCCAACATTAAGATTCAGTAAACCTTGCTAAGCAAACTTAGATTTCTACGACAATCCAGAGTATCAGTGAATTTGTAATTTTGCGACGTTTTAGCGGAAATACTTCCCCACCACCGGCAGCGACTTGAGCGGCAGGTCGTGATGGATGATGTGGGCTACGAAAGCGAAGATCAGGAGCGTGTTGATGCCCAGACGAAGCCAGACGGGCCATGTCGTGGGCAGACTCTGCATCACAACGAAGAAGAGGGCCGTGATAAGCACGTAGACACCCATGCTGAGCATGGGGTAGTCGATGGGATTCTTCTTCTGCCCGATGAAGTAGCTCAGCAGCATCGTGGTGCCATAGCCAGCCACACCACCCCATGCGCAGGCCATGTAGCCATACGTGGGGACGAAGAGTATGTTGACCAGTACCAGCACGGCGCAACCCACGAGGGCGAGCCAGGCTCCGTAGATGGTCTTGTCGATGAGCTTGTACCAGAAGGAGAGGTTCATCGAGATGCCCATCATGATTTCGGCCACCATGACGATGGGCACCACCTTCAGTCCTTCGCGATAGCCCGCCCCGATGACGTGCTTCAGGATGTCCATGTAGCCCACCACACAGAGGAAAGCGAGGAGGGTGAAGATGAGGAAGTACTTCATGCCCAGGGCGTACGTCTGCTTGCTATCCTTGTCTTTGGCAATGCTGAAGACGAGCGGTTCGTAGGCATAGCGGAAGGCCTGGGTTATCATGGCCATGATCATGGCTATCTTGACACAGGCTCCGTAGATGCCGAGCTGCTGTTGGGCGTCGGCGCCGTCGTAGACCATGGGGAAGACCATCTTGTCGAAGGCTTGGTTGAGGATGGCGGCCGTGCTCAGTATCAGGATAGGCCATGAGTACTGGAACATGCGTCGCAGCAGGTTGACGTCGAACTGCCACTTGACACGCAGCAGGTCGGGCACGAACATCAGCGTTACGATACTCGTACAGATGAGGTTGAGGAAGAAGACGTAGTACACATCCGTCTCCTCCAGAAGGAGGAACCAGATGAGGTTCAGGCCGATATTGAGGCAGATGAACAGCATCTTCAGCACCATGAAACGGATGGGCCGACGTTCAAAGCGCAGACGGCAGAAGGGGATGGCCTGGATGCCGTCCTGTGCCACGCAGGCTGCCATGAGCAGGATGTAGGCATGATGGTCGGGATAACGCAGGATTTCACCGATGGGCCCGATGAAAATTGCCACGAGGGCGAAGAACACCACGCTGAGTCCACCCACCATCAGCATCGAGGTGGAGAATACCGTGTCGGGGCGCTCACCTTCCTTGTTGGCAAAGCGGAAGAACGTGGTCTCCATGCCGAATGTCAGGATGGCCAGGATAAGGGCCACGTAGGCGTAGAGGTTCGTCACAGCCCCATAGCCACCGCTCTCAGCCGATATGACATTCGTATAAAGGGGAACGAGCAGGTAGTTCAAGAACCTGCCCACAATGCTGGACATTCCGTATATGGCCGTATCCTTGGCAAGGGATTTAAGACCACCGCCTGACTGAAGCCCCTCCCCCCTGCTCGTCCCATTAGGGAGGGGAGTAGTTACATTTGTATGCTGCGTATTCTTACTCATTGTATTCTTATGCTCTTATATTCTTATCAATGTTCTGTATTATATTGCTTTCGAAGTTTGCATTCATTTGCATTCAACTCATGCGCATTCAACCTGCCGTCCCCATTCTACTCCCCTCTGCATTTTGCCCTCTGGCAAAAGCACGGTCGGGGATGTAACTACCCCCTCCTAGCGAAGCGGTATGGGAGGGGCAGGGGGTGGGTTTGTGTGGGCTTAGAAGAACAAATACGCCACCCCGATGGCTGCCAGTATGCCGGCCAGGTCAGCCAAAAGTCCTGCCGCTACGGCATGGCGGGTATGGCGAATGCCTACCGAACCGAAGTAGACGGCCAGAATGTAGAAGGTCGTATCCGTAGAACCTTGGAAGACGCACGAGAGGCGACCCACGAAGGAGTCGGGGCCGTAGGTCGTCATCGTGTCGACCATCATGCCACGTGCACCACTGCCGCTCAAGGGCTTCATGAGGGCTGTTGGCAGGGCCTCCACAAAGTCGCTCTGCAGGCCGCAGGCCTCCACGACCCAACGTATGCCGTCCACGAGGAAGTCCATTGCACCCGAAGCACGGAACACACCGATGCCCACGAGCACCGCCACCAGATAGGGGATGATGCGTACGGCCGTCTCGAAACCACCCTTGGCACCCTCCACGAAGGCATCGTACACGTTGACTTTCTTGCGCATACCCGCCACGATGAATCCACAGATAATCAGGAACAGCAACACGTTGGCCACCTGCGTACTGCCCGCATTCATCGTCTCACGGTCGATGACGGTCGAGAGCCAAATGACGCCGCTCACCAAGGCACACATGCCGCCCATGAGCAGCATGATGGGGCCGTTCAGCAGATTGATGCGCTGATAGAGGCTCGTCACGATGATGCCCACTACCGTGGCTGCCAGCGTGGCCAGCAGGATGGGGATGAAGACATCCGTAGGCTGCGCAGCCCCCATCTGGGCACGGTAGACCAGGATGCTGACGGGAATGAGCGACAGTCCGCTCGTATTGAGCACCAGGAACATGATCATCGAGTTCGACGCCGTCTCTTGCTGACGCTCCATCTCCGCCTGGCTCATCTCTCCCTGTCCAATTTTAACTTTTAGTTTTTCATCTTCAATTTCCTTCAGTCCCTCCATGGCCTTCAGTCCCAGAGGCGTAGCCGCATTGTCCAGTCCCAGCATGTTGGCACTGATGTTCATGAAGATGTGGCCGAACACAGGATGCCCCTTCGGGATGTCGGGAAACAGTCGGGTGAAAAGCGGACTCAGCCAGCGGGCCATGGCATTGACCAGTCCCCCCATCTCGCCAATCTTCATCACGCCCATCCAGAGCGACAGCACGCCCGTCAGGCCCAGCGAAATCTCAAAAGCCGTCTTGGCCGAGTCGAATGTAGAGTCCATGATGGCAGGGAAGACGCTCATGTCACCCCAGCACACCAGCCTCACCGCTGCCACGACGAAGGCCACGAGGAAGAATGCAATCCAAATATAGTTCAGTACCATACCTTATTATACATTGTCTTTGTCGTGCAAAATTACAGAAAAGTTGTCACACAGCAAAATAATAACACCGAAATTGCTTACTTCACAGAAAATATTGTATCTTTGCAACAGAATTGCGTATGGAGAGCCATCGGTAGAAAAAAGTCCGACACGAGTACCGAGGAATCTATGCGCAACAGAGAACCGGCATTTGCCATCAATAATCAAGACAGCCGTATGAGAAAGTTTCCCATAGGAATACAGAACTTCGAGAGCCTACGCAACGATGGGTATCTGTACATTGACAAGACACGATTTGTGCATAAGCTGACGCACGAGGGCCGCTACTATTTCCTGTCGCGCCCCCGCCGCTTTGGCAAGAGCCTCCTGCTCAGCACCATCGAGGCATACTTTCTCGGCAAGCGCGAACTCTTCAAGGGACTGGCTATCGACAGCCTCACCGAGGAGTGGGACGAGCATGTGGTGCTGCGACTGGACCTCAACTCGCAGCGCTACGATTATGCGGAAGCCTTGCACAACATCCTTGACGGTGCACTGTCGAGGTGGGAAAGCGATTATGGATTGGAGAAGACTTCTAACACGATGTCTCTGCGCTTTGCCGACGTCATACGAAGGGTGCATCAGCAGTCCGGCCGTCGTGTGGTCATCCTTATCGACGAGTACGACAAGCCCTTGCTGCAGACGTTCGACAAACCCGAGTTGCAGACGGATTTCCGCAACGAACTGAAGGCCTTCTATGGTGTGATGAAGTCGTGCGACGAGCACATCCGCTTTGCCCTCCTGACGGGCGTTACGCGCTTCTCCAAGGTCAGCGTGTTCAGCGACCTCAACAATTTGGAGGAGATTTCCATGCTGCCCCAGTATGCCGAGGTTTGCGGTCTCACGGAACAGGAACTGCGCGACAACCTCGACGAGGACATCCAAGCGCTGGCCGACCGACAGAAGATGACAAAGGAAGCCTGCTACGAGGAACTGAAGCTCCGCTACGACGGCTATCACTTCTGCGAGGACGATGAAGTGGGCATGTACAACCCCTTCAGTCTGCTCAACACGCTGAAGAGCCAGAAGTTCGGTGACTACTGGTTTGCCACCGGCACGCCCACCATCCTTGTGGAGTACCTCAAGCGTACACACTACAACCTGAACGACCTCACCACCGAGGCCGTCTCTTCCAGCGAGCTCAACAGCATCGACTCGATGGAGCGTAACCCCTTGCCACTCATCTACCAGAGCGGCTATCTGACCATCAAGGCGTACGATAGTGAATTTGACGAATACACACTGGGATTCCCCAACAAGGAAGTGGAAGAGGGCTTCATCAAGTACCTCTCCAAGTACTTCATCCCCGAATCGCCCGGTTCAGAATTTACCATTACCCAGTTCGTTAAGGACCTTCGTGCCGGCAAAGCCGAGTCATTCATGCAGCGCCTCGACACCCTCTTTGCCACGGGCAATTATCAGGTGGTGGGCGACCTGGAACTTTACCTACAAAATTCACTCTATGTGTTCTTCAAGCTGTTGGGCTTCTACGTCGACGTGGAGCGTCACACCTCCGACGGCCGTATGGACATGGTGGTGCAGACTCCCTCGTTCATCTACCTCTTCGAGTTCAAGAGAGACCAGTCGGCCGCTGCCGCCCTGCAGCAGATTGAGGACAAGCAGTATGCCAAGCCCTTCGCGCTCGATTCCCGCCAAATCTTCAGGATTGGCATCAACTTCAGCACCGAACTCCGTCGCATCGACGACTGGAAGATTGTGTAAACGCACACTGCAAATAAATTGACAGAACGGCTCAGGCTTACCCTTTCGCGAAGAGGCCTGAGCCGTTCTTTTCTGGCTGTTCAATTATTTTTTTAGTTAAAATTATCGCTTTTTCTTTGGCGAATCGGAAAAAAGCGTTACCTTTGCACCATGAACTAAAAAAATAATTGAACTAACTTTTTCGCAGAACATGGCAAAAAAAGCAAAACAACTGGAAAGACTGACCTACAAGGAAGAGGAAGTCATGGAGTACATCTGGCAGCTTGGTCCCTGTGCTCCGAAGGATGTGGTGGCACTCTACGAGGAGCCCAAGCCCCACATCAGCACCATCTCCACAATGTTCCAGATATTGGAGCGCAAGGGGTACCTCACCCACGAGGCCAAGGGGCGCGGCTACATCTACCAGCCCATCGTGGAGCAGCGCAGCTACGGCAAGGGCAAGCTGCAGTCGTTCGTGTCGCGCTATTTTGACAACAGCTACATGAACGTCGTCTCTGCCCTGGTGCAGGAGGAGAAGGTAAGCCAGGAGGAACTCATGGACTTCCTCGAAAAACTTAAGTCTAATTCATAATGCACAATTCATAATTATGGACTGGTGCAATGAACTGTCATTCCGAACGTGGAGTATATAGTTTCCAAAAATTTTCGACAATTCGCGTTACATTCACGATAATTCGCGATATGCGCGAGGCAAAAAAATACCGCATCAGCACTTATCCAACAAAAAGAAAAACCATGACCACATACATTATTTATATTATTAAATGGGCCATTGCCCTAACCCTGCTCTACTCGCTCTACGGCCTGTTCCTGCGCAGGGAGACGTTCCACGGCCTGAACCGTGCCGTGCTGCTGGCCATCCTCGGCCTGAGCATGGTGCTGCCGCTCTGCCACCTGCCGGCCAGCAACGCGCTCAGCGAGGCGATGCAGGAGATTGAGCAGGCCGTCAGCGGCGAGTCGCACGCCCTGAGTGCACTACCCTCGTCCTACCAGCAAGCCACGACCGAAAACGCCCAGCATGCACTTGCCAACCACCCTGCGCCCTCGCTTTGGTTCGTCGCCCTCGTGGGCATCTACCTCGCAGGTCTGCTGTACCGATGGACGCGCTACGCCATGGGCTATTCCGCCCTCGGTCGACTGATACGTGAGGGCAAACGGACTGAGTGCAACGACATCCCCGGCCACGTGTGCCTCATCGTCAATGCCAAGGCCACGATGCCATGCAGCTGGATGCACTGGATACTCATCAGCCCCACCGACCTGCGCGAAAACGGTTCCATGATTCTGCGTCACGAGATGGCTCACATCCGTCGGGGCCACTCGTGGGACATGCTGTTGTGCGACGCCACCGTCAACATGCTCTGGTTCCTGCCCTTCGCCTATCTGCTACGTACCGACCTGCGCGACGTCCACGAATACCAGGCCGACCGGGCCGTCATGGAGGGAGAGACCGACGGCCAGACTTACCAGCACTTGCTCATTGCCAAGGCCTCGACGGTTAGCCACGCCCCCATCGTCAACAACCTGAATGCCAGTGCCGTGAAGAAGCGCCTCGTGATGATGTTCCGCAAGGAGTCGCACCGCTTGGCCCGCATGAAGGTGCTCTACATCCTTCCCCTCCTGGCCATCGTGCTCATGGGCTTTGCCCGTCCCGACCTCATTGAGCAGACGGAGCAGGTGCTGGCACAGGAAGAGGCCAAGGTAAAGGAATTGGTGGAGGAAGTTATCATGCCAAGCAAAAAGCCCTTGACCAAGCAGGAGCCTCTTGTTGCAGATTTGCCAGCGACGACCGAGCCAAGCCAAGAGACGACGGACACCCTGGCCGCAGAGCCTTCTGCCACACGACAGATGCCCACAAGCGAAGCAGCCAAGCCCGTGCCAGCCGTACCCCTGGCAGAGGACGGTCTGCCCATCCTCACCGACCTGCCCCTCAACACGAATCCCAACATCATCTATAGCGGTGCATGGGTCGACCGATACGACAACGAGAGCATTCTCCACTTAGTCTACACCTTCGAGAAGGATGATGAGCAGATATTCATTGCCAGCAACGACACGTACATCATAGACGAGGCGACAGAGGTACGCTACAAGTGTCGCGGCACACTCACGCCCCATACGTTCGATCACGACTTTCACGTACGAGGCATGAGAGGCAAGACGGTCGACTTTGCGCTCGTCTTCCCGCCTCTTCCTCTTCCCCTTTACGACAGATGGTTCTATGCCGTCAGCATCGGGCTTCCCAAATGGCGAAACAGACGTTCCATCGAAGTGGCAGAAGACAGAGACTCAAGGAAAGCGAAAGATGCTGATGACGCAAGCCAAGAGAGCGTGACAGTCAAGGCTCAGTGACATTCAGGCACATGAGAACCAGCATAAACCCTTATAACCATTATCTCATAACCAAACAACCAAACCATCGACATGAGACGAATACTGATATTGTTGCTACTTGCAGCACCAATGTGCATCCAGGCACAATTGAAATATGACGAGAAAGGTCCCGACTTCACCCCTCCCACACTCGAGCGTGCGAAGAGCAAGGACTATGATCCCCTGAACACAGAGACCTTCTCTATATGGGTGAATCACCACAGTGTGGCGGCTCCGAAGAAGGAAAGCGATCGACATGCCATCTGGTGCACGAAGGAAGCCACCTATATGGCCGACACATACTACACCAACTGGCCTCTGCACTATTTCCATTGCACACCGGACAACTACATAGAGGACTGCGACACAGGCGAGAAGTACTACATGAAAGAAAGCATAGGCTATCCTGTTGGCGAGACATACTGGATCAGGTCTCTCTCAATTGAGTGGGTAATGACCGTACATGTCTATCCACCTCTGCCTCCAACCTGCACTACCATCTCTACGGGTGGCGGCGAATATACCGATGACCTTGAACCGGGATGGAGGCACGAAGAAGAGCTCGACCACGTCAGCATTGCCTCACTGCAAGCCAACCAGCCGCTGATGAAACGCAAGGAAGTGGTCATCGTATATTAGCATCAAACCGCATCGAATATATGAAAAACAAAAAAGACATAGACATGAAACGAATCATCCACATAGCTGTCCTCATTATCCTTGCATTGCCCATGCAGGCACAAGGCACGTTCTCACTGCGTGTCAGATTTCCGAAGGACTACCCAAATGAGATTGAATACTGCTCAATGACTACCAAGTTCGAAGACCGTCATGATGAGAGCCAGAACCTTCTTCGCAATGGATGGGACTTCACTATCGGCACCAAGATCAGCGAGATAGCGGAGGGCTCAATCCAGTTTCACGAAATAGCGCATCACCAGGACAGGAAGAGTAGGGGATGGCATTATGAACTTTGTATCATTCCCATCATCCCAGGCGAGAAGGCCATCGTGAACATCCTCGATACCATGACATACGAGATAAGCGGCAGCCGCATCTATCGCGAATACGGCAAGGCGCGCAAGACCATTCTCCTGGAAGGTGAGAACACGAGAGAATACATCAGCCACCATCGCAAGGAGAAGGGGTGCTACCTTTATCTGCGTTCAGTCTACAATGGGGGTGACATCCTGGACGACATTCGCCAAGACAGTCTTCTCGGGCTCTTTGACAAGTCCGTTCAGGATTACTTCAATTCGGAATCCAGAAGGAATTACAAGCCATTCCATACTGATGTAGGAACCTACAACACCATAAAATATGTAAAAGCGAAATGGGATAGCAAGTTCCTTACACTTGACCGTTATGCCGAGGGTGAGGCTCTGCTCGACACAATCAGAGAACGCTACAGGGGGCAGCCAACACTTATCTGCATTCAATTCGACAAGGTCAGCAAAAAGGATGAACTGCTGATCCATGCCAATGGATTGCAGGTCATATCGCTGTTGAATCCAGGCACGAACGGAGGAGGCAGCGAAGTATCTTTGCGGAACAGTGTCGCGTATTATCCTTTCGACCACTACATCGTCATGGGGTACCAGATTCAAGCGCTCAGCGACTTGATCAAATCCGAAACCAGTGAGTGTTTCCTTTTGCTCGATGCAGAAGGAAAGATTATCGGGAAAGCCGGTAACCGCAGAGAATATCGGCAGTTGCTCCGCCAGCTGGATCGCATCAGACAAGAGATGGGGCAGACGCACCCCACCCAACCATTCTACAAGAAAGCGCCCAAGATGAGATACCTGGACGTAGACCCCACTACAGATTGGCTCGAACTGGAGACGACAAAGAGAGAATTTTCAGAGGAAGAGCTCAATAACATATTGGCTGCCCGCGAGGCCCTCAGGCGCATGCAGATAACAACTCGCACGAACACGAATGGGGGCCTCCTTACCAGTCACTTCAGCATTGTTCCTCTGTCCCCGAAGAAACTGAAAATATCGAAGCGTCTATACGACTATCTCAAGGGGAAAATAGAGGAGTACAACGTCAGTCTGGACAAGCAAAGACGTTTCTATGATGAGATTAAGCATCGCCGCGAACTGGGCGACAAGGAGGCTCTCGAGCCATTCGACACGGCCCAGTTCCCTGTCGGAAACGCTATCGACCTCGGTCTTAGCGTGAAATGGGCAGATATGAACGTGGGGGCAAAAGCTCCTGAAGAAGGCGGTCTTTACTATGCCTGGGGCGAGATAAGTCCCATACCCGACAGGCCTGTGGAATGGAGCACCTACAAATGGTGTAATGGCTATCAAACCAGCCTCACCAAATACTGCAGCAAGCCAGAGTATGGTGACCACCGCTACGTCGACACACTCACCACACTTCAGCCTTGTGACGATGTCGCTACGGTAAGATGGGGCAGCAACTGGCGAATACCCACGGCAGACGAATTGCAGGAGCTCTGCGACAAGTGCACCTGGGAGTGGACCATTGTGAACGGACAGCCCGGCAACCGCATCACCGGCCCCAACGGCAACAACATCTTCCTGCCCGCCACCGGCATGTACAACCACCTCGCCTACGACCCCTCCCTGCCCGGCAAGCGCGGCTACATCTGGTCGTCCACCCTTAACCCCGACAGTCCCGACAAGACCAGCTATCTCTGGCATCATGAAAAGAACCACGGCCTGCAGCGAGGCACCACCGAGCGCCGCCCTGGCATCGCCGTCCGACCCGTGCAGGACAAGTAGGTGCTCAGAAGGGGAGGGGGATTTTCCACCACAATTCTTCTCTTTTCCCCCTGCGTCTACTTTTGTTTAACGCGTTTTCTAGTCAAAGATGCTGCATTTCATTAATTTTGTGACAAAAAACAACGAAAGACAATGAAAAGAACAATCCTTCTTCCGCTCCTCGTCCTTGTCCTCGTAGCCTGTACGCAAACAAGGGAATTTGTAATGCCAAAGGAACAACCGTACTATCTTAGTGAGTGAGAACTGCGTGCCTTGCCAGAGTTGCCTCGCGACCGGAGCCAGATTCGGAACGTAGAGATTCGCGACACGTTCCCCCTGGCAACGGACTCCGACTACTACCTCAAAGACATAAAGCGCTATTTCAAGCTTGATTATGCACCATGTATTCTCGACTACGTAGATGAGGTCAGTATGCAAGCACTTCCTTCTCCCGAGCAGTCCTCGAAGTCATACTCGTGTTCAAGTGTACAATTTGACGGAAACAGAATATTCGTGAGTTATGACGTCAGAATCGACCCTGACTCTCTGGCATCTCGGGGATATGGCGAGCTGCGTCAGGACCATGTGGCTATCTACAAACGTAATGGCAAACTGGTGAAAAGGGTAGAGATTCCGGGGAACACGGAGAAGATAGGACACTTCATTCTGGACCGGACGAACAAGGTACTCGTCATGCAAGAAAAAGGTACTCGTCAGGTCAGATGCTACGACTACAACGGAACCTTTCTGCGTACGGTCGATTTGCCTAAGAACGCATATCTCTTTATGAACTCGCGCGGAACGTGGATGCTAGAACATGGGCTGAGTAAACAGGACGGGCGTCTTTCCAAAGTCCTTGTTGTATTCAACGACAGTTTGCAACCTGTTGCCAAGGTCACAGACTGTGAATTCTTGCAACAAGGTTATATATTCTCCACGATAGACGATGACTGCCTGGGCAGAGGTGTGTCTGACACCATTTGGCAAGTCCTACCCGACCGTTGTGTGGCACGTTATGTCCAGACTGAAGAGAAGCCATTGCCACGCTCTGTGTATTACAGGCCAGACAGCACGTTCGACAAGAAAGTCCACGACGGCAAGCTGGCAATGGATTATTTACAGCAGGGCAATTCCAGCCTCCTCTATACCCCCCTACGACGTGCTATCCTTCTGGAAAACGGAAAATTCGGGTTTGATGCCCTCATCGCCCACCTTTACAATGCAAGGACGGGGCATGCCATCAATTACAGGACTTTGTACAACGACTACAATCTCACTCGTAAGCTCAGCCTTGCCGAATGGGCAATTGCCAAAGGCATTTTGGAATCGCCCACAGCCATACTTCCCGATTTTACGCTTGTCTTTAGATGCGGCTCGTACGACCTAAAGAAGGAACTGTCGCATCAGCTCGAAAAGCCGGAAGCAGAGCGCGACGCCATCATCACCAAGAAGGATGAGCGGTTCGTGCGCCAGCTGGGTCTCAACGACGTGGTCCTCTTCTTTGTCAAGCTGAAGAAGTTCTGATGATTATTCTGGCCATCAGTTCATTTTCGCGGGCTTAAATTTGTGGAAGTTGTATAAATTCTTTATCTTTGCAAAAAAATACTGAAACGATGAGACAATTCCTGACTATCTTCACATTCATGTTCTGCATCTCGCTGGTCAGCAACGGGCAGAATGCAAAAATTCTGAAACAAGAGAAGGGAAGCATAACCTTCGTAGTGGACGAGAACTTACCTGCACCCCATAGCTCCTACAGGAATGATGGTCTGGACGGCAAACAGATAGCTCGATTCCTGGCACAGGACTTTCAGGTGGTTCGCCCCACCGAGGGACTCGTGGCGGGCAGTTTCCTCAGCGACAGGTTTGACCGCACGGAGGGTGACGCACTGTATCACACCATGGTGAAGTGCTTTGCCGAACACCGCCCACTGGTCCTTTCGCCCGACATGGTGTGGATTGTCATTGCGCAGGCCTTCAGCCACCACGTGAGCGAACATGCCGAACAGTTGAGGCCACGACTGGTGGAGCATGACGGACGCATAGACCTGGTGGTAAGGTCGACCGAAAACCTGTTGACGGAAGAGGCTGATTGGGCAAGCATCATGCAGGACTTCGAACGACAGATAGCCACGAACAGCAAGGGCGACATCGCACAGACCATATCGGCCGACTTCACTACCACGGGCATCGCAGAGCGCATTGCATCGCAAGTGACACTGATGGACGCCATGAAGCAGTACTTCGAGTACGTGGTGCTGACCTTTAGCTGCGGCATCCCCCACATCACCCTCCTGGGCACACCCGAGGACTGGCAGAAGGTGCACGACAAGACCATGGCACTCTCAAGCTACGACATGCAGTGGTGGACATCCCAACTGGAACCCATCCTCACCGAGTTTGTCAACGCTGCCAAGGGACAGCCCAACCAGAAGTTCTGGCAGGACATGGTGATGAAGGACAAGCCCGAGCGCCTGCGTGGAGATGGATGCTCCCCCGGCAAGCCCAGCGAACTGAACGGATGGATGCTTCGCCTCTTCCCCTACGACAGGGATGGCAAACGCACTGCCGGGACGGTGCCTCACACCCGTCGCATGCTGACGGAGGTGGTGCGCGTTCCCTTCCGCTACGTCGTCTCGCACCCCGATGGTCGTGTGGACGAGACGCCGATGGAACTCTATGCCGGCATCGTTGGTGTGAAGGAAGACACTGTGACCTGCGCCCTGATGCCGCAGATTGGTTGGATGGCACGCATCGCAGAGCAGGACGACATGCTCGTCAAGAAGTGGGAGGACATGGCCAACGGGAAGGAACCGTACAATGATTTACACTTGCGCATCAAGGAGGTGCCAGAGGTGCTGAAGGAGCTCAGGGACATCAACAGCCTGAAGCTAACCTTTGTGGGACCCGTCGTTCTGCCTCAGTGGATGGAAGACCTTCAGATAAAGAAACTGATAATAGAAGGTGGCGAACTGACCAGCGAGGAGGCCGAGGTGCTCAAGAAGCGCTTCCCCAACATCGTGCTCGGCCACTTCTTGCGCGATCCGTCGAAGCCAGAGACCGCCGACCGAGAGGAAGGCCTTCCGCTCATCGTGGTGGATGGTAAGATACGCAGCGACGTGAATGCCGAGGAAGTGCGCACACTGGTAGAGTCAAAGGCCAGTAGAGCCCGTCAACTCCTTGCCAACCGTCTCGGTCTGAAGAAGAGGAAAGCCATCGACGAGATACGTTACCTCAAAGGCAAGTCTGCCACAGCCGTCTGGGGCACAAGAGGCGCAGATGGTGTGATAGAAATCACTACGAAATAGTGTTTTGACTATCCTATTAGTATTAGCAATATGAAGAAGTTTTTGCTATTCGCCATGGTGTGCGTGACCCTGGGCGTACAGGCACAAGACCGATTGGTGCCCAGCACGGGCAGCACGCTGGAAGGCTATGATGCCGACGTGAAGACGTTCCTGTCGGATGGCACGGACATGCTCTGGCTGGTTAAGCCCTCCAACATGGCTGAGTCCTCGATGTGCTGGAGCAGGGCTAAGAACGAACTGATAAGCACAAAGGCGGTAAGCATAATCTGGAGTCACAGTCTGTATAGGGACAAGCGACGTCGGAACCCGGAGACGGAAGCTCCCGAGCTGGAGAAGCATCGTCTGCGCATCCCCATAGAGATGGAGGAGATGATAGAGGGACTCCTTGAGGATGCCGTGAAGACAGCTATGTTTCCGCAAGACGAGGAGCGTGAAATAGTGTTGGATGGCACCTCCTACGAGTTCTTCTCGGGCCGATGTTCGGCCACCCATCATCATGGAGCCGGGGAGAGGGTGAGAGAGCTTCTGCGCGTGACACACCTCATCACGCAGGCTGTGGAACACGAGAGCCTGGACGAGCTGAATGCCATCGTGCCCGACATCAAGGCGTTACGCACCAGGTTCCGCGAGGCGTATCCCGACGACGTGTTCGAGGGGGATAAAGTGGTACAACGGCCACATCCACAGCGACGGGACAGAGAGCGCTGAACCGAAGCTCACGATGGTTAAAAAAGGATAGGCTCAGAGGGAAAAGAAATATCTTCGTACTCTTCGTGACTTCGTGTGCCATTTTTGCGTTTTCGCTCACTTATTCGTATCTCTGATCTGCGCTCTAAGATACTCTCGTTCGGAAAACTGCAAATAAATTTGCGTTTTCGCTCACTTATTCGTATCTTTGCATCCGGTATGGAAGATAATTTTGATATAAGACAACAGGGGGCACAGAAGGAGAAGGACTTCGAGAACGCCCTGCGACCGCTGCGCTTCGAGGACTTTGCGGGGCAGCAGAAGGTGGTGGAGAACCTGCGCATCTTTGTGGAGGCGGCCAAATACCGTGGCGAACCGCTGGACCACACGTTGCTGCACGGACCTCCGGGTCTGGGTAAGACGACGCTGTCGAACATCATCGCCAACGAGCTGGGCGTGGGCTTCAAGTTGACGAGCGGCCCCGTGCTGGACAAGCCGGGCGACCTGGCCGGCATCCTCACCTCGCTGGAGCCCAACGACGTGCTGTTCATCGACGAGATTCACCGCTTGTCGCCCGTGGTGGAGGAGTACCTCTACTCGGCCATGGAGGACTACCGCATCGACATCATGATAGACAAGGGTCCCTCGGCCCGCTCCATACAGATCGACCTGGCTCCCTTCACCCTCGTGGCCGCCACCACGCGTAGCGGACTGCTGACGGCTCCGCTGCGTGCCCGCTTCGGCATCAACATGCACCTTGAATACTACGACTCGGAGACGCTGCGCGGCATCGTGATGCGCTCGGCCAGTCTGCTCGGCCTGCCCATCGATGCGATGGCTGCGGGCGAGATTGCCAGCCGCAGCCGTGGCACGCCACGTATTGCCAACGCCCTGTTGCGCCGTGTGCGCGACTTTGCGCAGGTGAAGGGCAACGGCAAGATTGATGTGGGCATAGCGCGCTACGCCCTGGAGGCCCTGAACATCGACAAGTACGGCTTGGACGAGATTGACAACAAGATTCTGTCCGTCATCATCGACAAATTCAAGGGCGGTCCCGTAGGCATCAACACCATCGCTACGGCCATCGGCGAGGACGGCGGTACGGTGGAGGAGGTCTACGAACCCTTCCTCATCAAGGAGGGCTTCATCAAGCGCACGCCCCGTGGTCGCGAAGTCACCGAACTGGCCTACAAGCATCTGGGTCGCACGCTACCCGGCTTCAGCGGGTATCAGGGGAGTCTGTTTGACTAAAGCCCCTCTCCCCGGCCCTCCCTCGAAGGAGAGGAAGTAGAATGGAGACGGCTAAAGAGGGGGCAAAGCTGAGGAAAGCACACGAAGGCACGAAGAGCGCGAAGATATTCTTTTATCCCTCTGAGCCTTTCCTTCTCGAGCCTTTCCTTTCAAAAAATTAGAGAGCTTCGTGCCTTCGTGCGATACAACTCATCAGGCAGCACACGAAGGAACGAAGAATAGAAAAATCATAAACAAAAATCAACAAAACGCTATGCGACGAATCCCATTCCTACTCGTACTACTCTTCAATGCAATCCTTGCCCACGCCCAGCAGAAGGCATACCTCTTCAGCTACTTCGTGGGTGAGAAGGACGGCCTGCACCTGGCCTACAGCTACGACGGTCTGAAATGGACAGCCCTGGCTGGCAACAAGTCCATCATGAAGCCCGTCATCGGCAAGGACAAGCTGATGCGCGACCCCAGCATCTGCCAGGGGCCCGACGGTACGTTCCACATGGTGTGGACCAGCAGTTGGAAGGACCGCATCATCGGTTACGCCTCGTCCAAGGACCTCGTACACTGGAGCCAGCAGGACTCCATACCCGTGATGATGCACGAGCCCAAGGCCAAGAACTGCTGGGCACCCGAGCTGTTCTACGACGAGGCCTCGAAGCGTTTCTACATCTTCTGGGCCACCACCATCCCCGATGCCAAGGGCATCAAGACGGAGGGTTGCCTGAGTGAGAGCGGCGACAACCACCGCATCTACTGCACCACGACGAAGGACTTCAAGAAGTTCTCGAAGACCAAGCTGTGGTTCAATCCTGACTTCAACGCCATCGATGCGGCCGTGGTGAAAAGCCCGATCAACGGGGACCTTATCATGGCAGTGAAGAACGAGAACCTGAAGCCCTACGAGAAGAACATACGCGTTACCCGAAGCCGCACGATGAAGAAGTTCCCCATACAGGTCAGCGAGCGCATCCACCAGGGCACGCGTGGCGAGGGGCCTGCTCCCCTCTTTGTGGGCAACACGCTCTACGTCTACTACGACATCTACGGCATGCACAAGTACGGTGTGGTGGCCAGCTACGACAATGGCTACACCTGGACCGACAAGACGGCCGACCTCTCCCTGCCTCAGGGCATCCGTCACGGCACCGCCTTCGAGGTGGACAAGAGCGTAGTGGAGAGCCTCATCCAGCAGTTGGGTGAATAAAGCTTTTGCACTGTAAAAAAAATCCGCAGCCTCACACACGATGAGGCTGCGGATTTTTTTATTATCAATTTTCAATCGTCAATCGTCAATTTACTTGATGTACTCTGCCAGGTCGGTCAGGCGCATATCGCCCTTGCGCAGGAAGGTGTCGTGCATGGCGAAGGCAGCAGCCAGCTCGTGCTGGGTATGACCACCACGCTTGGAAGCGAACTTGAGATAGTCGCGCAGCATGGGCTGGTAGTCGGGATGAGCCACGTTGATGAGTGCCTCGGCCTTCTGCATATCGCTCTTGTGGCGCAGGTCGGCAACACCATACTCGGTGATGACGGCATCGATATAGTGGTTGGTGTGGTCGATGTGGCTGGCGAAGGGGACGATGCTTGAGATGGCGCCGCCCTTGGTGGTACTGCCGCAGGTGAAGATAGAGAGGTAGGCATTGGCAGCAAAGTCGGCCGAACCACCGATACCGTTCATCATCTTCGTACCGCAAATCTTGGTTGAGTTCACATGACCGTAGAGGTCGCACTCGATGGCGGTGTTCAAGGCGCAGACGCCGATGCGGGCGATGACCTCGGGGCAGTTACTGATCTCAGAGGGACGAACGACGAGCTTGTCCTTGAAGAAGTCCATGTTGTCGTAGATGTCGGTCAGGCACTCGTTCGTTACGGTCAGCGAACAGGTAGAGGCTGAGAGTACGCGACCCTGCTTCATCAGACCCACGGGAGCATCCTGGAGCACCTCAGTGTAGATGTTGAAGTTGGGCACCTCGGGGCACTGACCCAGCGCACCGAGCACAGCGTTGGCACCGCTACCCACGCCCGACTGCAGGTTGAGGAAGCTTGAGGGGATGAGACCCTGCTTGAGGTTGTAGAGCAGGAAGTCGGCCACGTTCTGACCAATCTGGGTGGTGATGGGGTCGGCATCCTTGAAGGCACGAGCCTCATCGGGGATGTTGCACTCCAGCACACCGAGGATGCGGTCTGCGTCAACCTCTACGTAGGGCTTACCGATACGGTCGCTGGCCTTGCAGATGTTGACGGGGGTGCGGAAGGGATGGTCCTCAATCTCGTATACGTCGTGCATACCGATACTCTTAGCACTGTGGAAGGCGTTGATCTCGACGAAGATACCCTTCTTGGCCAGACGTGCCACGGTGGGGCTGATACCACCGGCAGCGGTGAGGTAGATGCGAGCCTTGGTGCCTACCTTCTCGATAGCACAAGCCTCGAGGATGGCCCAGGTCACCTCGCCCAGGTAGCCCTGACGGATCTGGGTGGCCATGTTGGAGAGGTTGAGGTCGCTGTAACGCATCTCGTTGTTGTTGACACGCTTGCGGAAGTCTCCATTGGTGGTGTAGGGAGCACGATAGTCGATGGCCTGTGCGTTGGCCAGTGCACCGTCGCAGCTCTGACCGGTGCTGGCACCGGTGAAGATGCTGATCTTGAAGGGACGGCCGGCTGCATGCTCAGCCTCTGCCTTCTCTGCGATAGCTGCGGGGATACTCTTGGGCGCACCGGCAGGGGTGAAGCCACTCAAACCGATAGTGTCGCCATTCTGAATCAGGGCAGCTGCCTCGGCTGCCGTAATCTTGTTGAATTCCATTGTCTCTAATCTTGCTAATTTGTTACTTCGTTTCGGCTGCAAAGTTACGAAATAAATCACAATACACGGCCCACATTATTAAATTATTTAGCGTTTTTTGCACAAAAAAGACCATTTTTGTGCCATTTTGAAGAATGTAGCACGCTAAAGGGTATAAAAAAAACGGCGAACTTCGCAGTCAGCCGCTTTTCAAAACTAAACCTTAACTATGAAAAAATCTAATGTAGTGCAAAGGTAGATATTTTGACTAAAATGACAAAATATTTTTGCAGAAAAACTATAATTTTAAACAAATTTAACATAATAAAGACTTACAAACACAGTCAAGGGGGTGGAGTCCGTGAGTCACCATACACGTATGCATTACGTAGTATTCGAGAGGCATTCAGCCAATTTCATCTCACGTACGCAACAATGAAACATGACACAAGAAAGGATTACCCAGTGTCATAAAAAACGCATAACGCGAAAGTACCCTGCAAACGTACATGCCTGCACGACGAGCCAAACATGGAGAAGGATGAGCGAAGGGACAAGGCAACCCTTCGCTTCGCGAGCTTCCTCATATACTGCCACATACACCACCTCTGGCAAAGGATGAAGGGGTAGCGAACAGAAATGTATTATCCCGATGCTGGCGATGCCCCGTAGCATTGCTTCATCTGCGACGCTGCGTTACAATTTCTGAGACGCTGCGTTACAATTTCTGAGACGCTGCGTTACAATTTCTGCGACGCTGCGTTACAATTTCTGCGATTCACATCATTAAAGTTGCGAACGATTTTGTGTTGGATTGCTGAGATATTTTGGAAATGTGACAAAAGAGCGATACGGGCATCGTGACTTTCGCCTACGGGACGAAAGTATTCGCCTACGGGACGAAAGTAGCAAAGCAGTTTCAAAATAGCCAGCAAGACAATGCAAAGGCATACCCACTTTTTTGTACCAAGTTATTTTCTAATCATCAATTAAGCACAAAACAGCGTTTGACAAGACGTATTACAGCGCCATTAAGTCCGATTATCAGCATTTTTCCAATTTTCAATTTCCTATTTTCAAATTTTCTTCGTACCTTTGCACCCAAATTCGCGCACACGCGATACATTATTAAGAAATGAAGAAACTACTGATTGAAACATACGGCTGCCAGATGAACGTGGCAGACAGCGAGGTGGTGGCCTCGGTGATGGGCATGGCCGGCTACGAGACAACGGAGGAGCTGAGCGAGGCCGATGCCGTATTCCTGAACACATGCAGCGTACGCGACAATGCGGAGCAGAAGATTATCTCCCGGCTGGAGTTCCTGCACAGCCAGCAGCGCAGAGGCAGGAAACTCATCATCGGCGTGCTGGGCTGCATGGCCGAGCGCGTGAAGGACGATCTGCTGGAGAAGCATGGTGCCGACCTGGTGTGCGGCCCCGACTCGTACCTCTCACTGCCCGACCTCATCGCGCAGGCCGAGATGGGAGGGAAGGCCATCAACGTAGAACTCTCGCTGAGCGAGACGTACAAGGACGTGGTGCCACAGCGCATCTGCGGCCCACACATCGGGGGATTCGTAAGCATCATGCGTGGCTGCAACAACTTCTGCCACTACTGCATCGTGCCCTACACACGAGGGCGTGAACGCAGCCGTGACGTGGAGAGCATACTGCGCGAGGTGCGCGACCTCAGGGACCGCGGCTTCAAGGAGGTGACGCTGCTGGGCCAGAACGTGAACAGCTACAGAGCCCCTCTCCCCGACTCCACTGAGGGAGAGGAATCCTTCGTCTCCTTCCCGGAACTACTGAAGAAGGTAGCCCGCGAGGCACCCGAGATGCGCATACGATTCACCACCAGCCACCCCAAGGACATGAGCGACGAGACGCTGCGCGTCATTGCCGAGGAACCCAACGTCTGCAAGCACATACACCTGCCCGTACAGAGCGGTAGCAACCGCATACTGGACATCATGAACCGCAAGTATACACGCGAGTGGTACATGGGACGCATCGAGGCCATCCGACGCATCGTGCCCGACTGCGCCATCACCACCGACATCTTCGTGGGCTACAGCAGCGAGACGGAAGAGGACCACCAGCTGAGTCTCTCGCTGATGCGCGAGGTGGGCTACGACAGTGCCTTCATGTTCAAATACTCGGAACGCCCCGGTACGTATGCCAGCAAGCACTTCCCCGACAACGTCGACGAGGAGACGAAGATACACCGACTGAACGAACTCATCGCCGTGCAGAACGAGATGTCGGCCAAGCGAAACGAGGAATGCGTCGGCAAGGAGTATGACGTGCTGCTGGAGGGCGTGAGCAAACGTTCGAAGGACCAGCTCTTCGGTCGTACGGAGCAGAACAAGGTGGTCATCATCGACCGCAACGATCACCACATAGGCGACACGGTTCGTGTCAAGATCACCGGAAGTAGCAGTGCCACGTTGAAAGGACAAGAAGTATGAAAAAAGTAAAGAAGAGATTCCCACTGCAATGGCAGGCATTCACCAGCACACTGAGCACGACGATGGTGTTGATACTGATGGGCCTCGTGGTGCTGTGCGTACTGACAGCCAAGCGGGTGACGAGCACGGTGAAGGAAAACCTGCTGGTCACCATCACGCTGACCGACGAGGTGAGCCAGAGCGAGACGGCACGGATGCAGTCGATGCTGAAGACGGAACGCTACGTCAACGACGTGACGCTCATACCCGCCGACAAGGTGCTGGAGGAGCAGATCGAGGCCATCGGCAGCGACCCCTCGGACTTCGTAGGTTTCAACCCTTACTACACGGAGCTGGAGATGAGCATGAACCCATCGTATGCCAACTCCGACAGCCTGGAGTGGATCACGAAGGAACTGAAGATGAAGTACCCCGGCATCACGGACATCAACTACCAGAAGGACCTTGTGGACAACCTGAACAACAATCTGAACAAGATTACGCTCGTACTGGTCATCCTGGCCTCGCTGCTGCTGTTGGTGCTCATCACGCTCATCAACAACACCGTGCACCTCTCCATCTACAGCCGGCGCTTCCTCATACACACCATGAAACTGGTGGGTGCCAGCTGGAGCTTCATCCGACGTCCCTTCCTTACGCGCAGCCTCTGGATGGCACTGATTGCCGCCATCGTGGCCGATGCGCTGCTGCTCATTGGCGTGCGCACGATACTGGGATACGACCCTGTGCTGGAACAACTCATCACGACCGAGAACATACTCATCATGCTGCTGAGCGTCATGGTGATGGGCATCTTCATCATGCTCGTCTGCACGTACTTCAGCGTGAACCACTTCATCAAACTCAGCGAACACCAGATGTGGGAGAGGTAGGAGGTAAAAGTTAAGAGTTAAGAGTTAAAAGTTAAGATTTCGTAGTTCAAAGATAAAAGTTACAAAGTTAATGGATAAGAGAAATTTCGCATTCGACAAAATGAATTTCATACTGCTGGCTATCGGCATGGCAGTAGTAGTGGTTGGCTTCATCCTAATGTCGGGCAGCGGCAGCACCGAAGAGGCTTTCAATCCCGACATCTTCAGCACCACACGCATCAAGGTGGCACCCATCGTGTGCTTCCTGGGCTTCTGCTTTGTGGTATACGGCATCATGCACAAGCCCAAGGATGCTGCCAAGACGCAGTCCCCCAAGGCTCCCGAGGGGGAATAACGTTAGCAGACTGCACCTGCAAGTGACATAAACCTCATCTCTAAACTCCCCTCAGAGCTCTCATTGGAGCAATGTATCCCCCCAAAAAAGGGACTGAGGGCTTCTAAGCTAAAAGAATGGACAGCATACAAGCATTGATACTCGGCCTTCTGCAAGGCCTGACGGAATACCTGCCCGTGAGCAGCAGCGGCCACCTCGAGATAGGCAAGATGCTGCTGGGCATCGACCCCGAAGCGGGTGGACTAACCTTCGACATCGTGGTACACGTAGCCACCGTTTTGGCCACACTGGTCATCCTGTGGAAGGAGGTGACGTGGCTCTTCCTCGACTTCTTCAAACCCCTCCAGCCTGCCGATAAGGCACAGGGACTGAACCGACTGACCGAGGGACAGCGTTACATCCTCACCATCCTCGTCTCCATGATTCCCGTGGGACTGGTGGGCTTCCTGCTGAAGGACACCATCGAGGGACTCTATGAGGGCGACGAGAGCGTGAAGGTCATCGTGGTGGGCGTATGCCTGCTCATCACCGCCACGCTGCTCACCCTGACACACTTCTACCAACCCAAGAACGAGAAGGAGAAGGTGTCTCCGCTCGATGCCTTCATCATCGGTATTGCACAGGCATGCGCCGTGCTGCCCGGCCTCAGTCGCAGCGGTTCCACCATCGCCACGGGTCTGTTGTTGGGCAACAGCAAGAAGACGCTGGCCCAGTTCTCCTTCCTCATGGTCATCCCGCCCATCCTGGGTGAGGCCCTGCTCGACTTCAAGCATATCTTTGCGCCCAGCGCCGAGTACCTGGCCACCCATCCCGGAGCCAGCGTAGGCGTAGACACGCTGCCACTCATCGTGGGTTTCGTGGCCGCCTTCATCTCAGGCTGCTTTGCCTGCAAGTGGATGATAAACCTGGTCAAGAAGTGCAAGCTCGTCTACTTCGGCGTCTATTGTGCACTGGCCGGCCTGGCCCTGCTGATTTTCGGATAAAAAGACCAGTCCCCCAAAACGACTAACATGGATTTCATACAAGGCGAAATACTATACTTCGACAAGCCGTACCGCTGGACATCGTTCGATGCCGTGGCCAAGGTGCGCTACCTGCTGTGCCGCAAGCTGGGCGTCAAGAAGCTGAAGGTGGGCCATGCCGGCACACTCGACCCACTGGCCACCGGTGTGGTCATCGTCTGCACAGGTCGGGCCACCAAGCGAATCGACGAACTGCAAGCCCACACCAAAGAGTACGTTGCCACGCTGCAACTCGGCGCCACCACGCCCAGCTACGACCTGGAGAAGGAGATAGACCAGACCTACCCCACCGAACACATCACGCGCAGCCTCATCGACGAGGTCCTGCCACGCTTCCGCGGACGCATCGAACAGGTACCGCCTGCCTTCTCGGCCGTCAAGGTGGACGGTGACCGCGCCTACAAACTGGCACGCAAGGGCGAGGAGGTGAAGCTGAAGGCCAAGGTGCTGGTCATCGACGAACTGGAGGTGGAGCAGTTCGACGAGGAGACGATGCAACTCACCCTGCGCATCGTCTGCAGCAAAGGCACCTACATACGTGCCCTGGCCCGCGACATCGGCGAGGCACTGCAGAGCGGAGCCCACCTCACAGCCCTGCGCCGCACCCGAGTGGGCGATGTCAGAGTGGAGGACTGCATGCAGATAGCCGACTTCCCCGAGTGGCTCGAACGGCAGACCATCGAGAGCCAGCCTTGACGAGATGCAGACCACCGAGAGCCAGCCATGACGAGATGCAGACCATCGAGAGCCAGCCTTGACAAACAAGATTCACAAAACAACATTACATACAAATGAAACTGTCACAATTCAAGTACAAGCTCCCCGAAGAGCGCATTGCACAGCATCCCACCCGTTTCCGCGACGACTGCCGACTGATGGTAATCCACGCTAAGAGCGGCACGATAGAGCATCGCGACTACTTCACCGACATCCTCGACTACTTCGACGAGAAGGATGTCTTCGTATTCAACGATACCAAGGTATTCCCCGCACGCCTCTACGGCAACAAGGAGAAGACGGGAGCCAAGATTGAGGTCTTCCTGCTGCGCGAACTCAACGAGGACCTGCGCCTGTGGGACGTGCTGGTGGACCCCGCCCGCAAGATCCGTATCGGCAACAAGCTGTACTTCGGTGAGGACAATTCGATGGTGGCCGAAGTCATCGACAACACCACCAGCCGCGGACGCACGCTCCGCTTCCTCTACGATGGGCCGCACGACGAGTTCAAGGCAACTCTCTACGCCCTGGGCGAGGCTCCCCTGCCCAAGAGCATCCTGAAGCGACCCAGCGTGCCCGAGGACATCGAGGACTTCCAGTGCATCTTCGCCAAGAACGAGGGTGCTGTCACCGCTCCCACTGCTGGCCTGCACTTCAGCAAGTCGCTGATGAAGAAAATGGAGATCAAGGGCATCGACTTCTCGTTCGTCACCATGCACTGCGGCTTGGGCGATTTCCGCGAGATTGACGTGGAGGACCTGACCAAGCACAAGATGGACAGCGAGGAGATACACGTCAACGAGGAGGCTTGCAACATGATCAACCAGGCCAAGGCTGCAGGGCGCAAAGTATGTGCCGTGGGCACCACCGTGCAGCGTGTCCTCGAGACAGCCGTCAGTGCCGACAACAAGATCAAGCCCTACGATGGCTGGACGAACAAGTTCATCTTCCCTCCCTACGAGTTCTATCTGGCCGACGCCATGATTGCCAACTTCTACATGCCACAGAGCACGCTGCTCATGCTGACCTGTGCATACGGCGGCTACGACCTCGTCATGAAGGCCTACAAGGAGGCTCTCAAGAAGGAGTTCCCCGTACTGGACCGCGAGGGCAAGCAGATGGTAGACGAGGAGACGGGCGAGCCACTGATTGAGCACTACCGCTTCGGTACCTACGGCGACGCCATGCTCATCCTGAAGGACTAACCCCATTCCCAACTTGACCATTTACTATTTATCTTGATTATTCAGGGCACCATGCCAATCTCATGCACGGCCCTTTATAATATATAAATAAGGTAATAGGGAGACAACTCCCCACTAACATGCCACACCACGTCTACCTCAGCCTGGGAAGCAACCTGGGCAACCGCCACGCGCTGCTGGAGCAAGCCATCGACCTGCTTCAGCAGCGCGTGGGCTCGTTGGTGGCCTGCTCCTCGTTGCTCGAGACGGAGCCATGGGGCTTTGAGAGCGAAAACCGCTTCCTCAACGCTGCCGTCCACTTCACCACCCCACTCGAGCCTCTCGACCTCCTGCTCGCCACGCAACAGATAGAACGCGACATGGGGCGCACCACCAAGAGCAGCGACGGACGCTACCACGACCGTCCCATCGACATCGACATCCTACTCTACGACGACCTGCATATCGACGAGACTTACGAGGCCGAAGGACAGCAACTCCGCCTCACCATCCCCCATCCCCTCATGTACGAACGCGACTTCGTGATGAAACCGCTTGGTTTAATTCTTAATTCATAATTCATAATTGGTTTCCGCGGTAGCTTCCCCCGCCCTTTAGGGGGCTTTTGACTTGTTTCAAAATGCAGGGTTAGGGGGAGGGTCTTCAGTGTCTTTTTTATAAAAAATCACGCTCCGAAGCAAAATTATGAATTATGAATTATGAATTATGAATTAATTTCCGTACCTTTGCACCCGAAAACAAAATGTGGATAGATTTGGGCTGCTTGCAACCACAGTAAAAAATGCTAAAACGACAAACGACAACCGAGGCTTGAAAACTTGAGGTTTTGAGGTCTTAAGGTTATAAGATTATGAGGTTGTCTCTTGTCACGCATTTCTGCCCGATTTCTTTCCCCATTAATTTTTAATTATTAATTTCTAATTCTTAATTACAAGATTATGGGTTATTTATTTACTTCTGAGTCGGTCAGCGAAGGACACCCCGACAAGGTGGCTGACCAGATTAGCGACGCTGTACTGGACAAACTGTTGGCCTACGACCCCCAATCGAAGGTGGCTTGCGAGACGCTCGTCACCACGGGCCAGGTAGTCCTGGCCGGCGAGATCAAGACAAACGCCTACATCGACCTGCAGCTCGTGGCACGCGACGTCATCAAGCGCATCGGCTACACCAAGGCCGAGTACATGTTCGATGCCGACAGTTGCGGCGTACTGAGCGCCATCCACGAACAGAGTGGCGACATCAACCGTGGCGTGGAGCGTGAGAATCCCGAGGAACAGGGTGCCGGCGACCAGGGCATGATGTTCGGCTATGCCACCAATGAAACCGAGGACTACATGCCCCTCTCGCTCGACCTCTCGCACCGCCTCGTCCGCGTCCTGGCCGACATCCGTCGCGAGGGCAAGCAGATGACCTACCTGCGTCCCGACAGCAAGAGTCAGGTCACCATCGAGTACAACGACGACAACGTGCCCGTACGCATCGACACCATCGTGGTCTCTACCCAGCACGACGAGTTCATCCTGCCCACCGACGGTCTGTCACTGGACGAGGCCGACAAGCAGATGCAGCAGCAGATAGCCAAGGACGTCAAGGAGATCCTCGTGCCTCGCGTCATTGCCGAAATTGAGAACGAGCACATCAAGGCGCTGCTCCAGGACGGCAGCATCACCTACCACGTCAACCCCACCGGCAAGTTCGTCATCGGTGGCCCTCACGGCGACACAGGTCTGACCGGTCGCAAGATCATCGTCGACACATACGGTGGCAAGGGAGCCCACGGTGGCGGTGCCTTCAGCGGCAAGGATCCCAGCAAGGTAGACCGCTCGGCCGCCTACGCCGCCCGTCACATTGCCAAGAACATGGTGGCAGCCGGTGTGGCCGACGAGATGCTCGTGCAGCTCAGCTATGCCATCGGTGTGGCCGAGCCCGTCAGCGTCTATGTCAACACGTACGGCCGCAGCCACGTCAGCATGAGCGACGGCGAGATTGCCAAGCTCATCCCCACCATCTTCAGCCTCACGCCCCGCGCCATCGAGGAACGCCTGAAGCTGCGCAACCCCATCTACGAGGAGACCGCTGCCTACGGCCACATGGGACGCAAGTCCCAGACCGTCACCAAGCACTTCGAGAGCAAGTACAACGAGAAGAAGGAGGTGACCGTCGACGTGGAACTCTTCACGTGGGAGAAGCTCGACTACGAGGAGGAAATCAAAAAGGTATTTTTCAAGTAAGATGAAATCCATCGCTGTATACGCCGCTTCCAGCACCCAGATTGACGAGCGCTTCTTCGAAGCCGCCCGTCAGCTGGGTCGCGGACTGGCCGAGCATGGACTGCGCCTCATCAACGGAGCCGGCAACATGGGGCTGATGCAAGCCTCGGCCGATGCCTGTCTGGCGGCCGGTGGAGAGGTGACGGGCGTCATACCCACCTTCATGATAGAGCAAGGCTGGCACCACACGGGCCTCACCCAACTCATCGAGACACCCGACATGCACACACGCAAGCAGACCATGGCCGACATGAGCGACGGCTGCGTAGCCCTGCCCGGTGGGTGCGGCACGTTCGAGGAGTTGCTCGAGGTCATCACCTGGAAGCAGCTCGGCCTCTACCTCAACCCCATCGTCATCCTCAACGTCGACGGTTACTACGACCCGCTCATCGAGATGCTGCGCCGCGCCGCCGACTGCAACTTCATGCGCAAGGCCCACCTCGACATCTGGACGGTGGCACACACAGCCGACGAAGCCATCCAGCAGTTGCTCACCACTCCCAAGTGGGATAGCAGCGTGCGGCGCTTCGCTGCCATCTGAGAGAGGGAGAGAACAACCACCATCAGAAAGAAGAGAGAGTCACACACGCATCCACAACGAGTATAGCAACCGGACATGTTACAGGCAGACACCCTGCACACCACCCCCCACGACACGCTGCCCAAGGCAACGAATGCCATCGACACGCTCACGCACACCACAGCCGACACGCTCGGCCATGGTGATGCCACCCGTCTGCCGGTCGACAGCCTACCCAACGACACAACCGCTGCCGACACGCTGGCACTCTATCCCGACTCGCTCCTCCACCACGAGGCATGGCCCGTCACCCTATGGGGCGACACGCTCACCCTGCCACGCGCCGTCAGCGAAGTAGCCCCACCCCACGGGCGCGACCTACCCTACAGTCCCCTGCGCGACAACCTCACCCTGGGCATACTCATCGGCAGCTTCCTCGTGCTGACGCTGGTCATCGCCCTCTCGCGCAAGTACCTCACCGAACAGCTACGCAATTTCTTCATCCCCACCAACAATCAGGACACGGCCAAGGCAGTCCGGAAGCCCAGCGAGACTTATACCCCGCTCGCCACCTCCCTCACACTCTGTGCCACCAACGGCCTGCTGCTCTTTGCCATCACCAACAACCACTACAACATCCAGGCCGGACTCCTCTCGCCCACGCTCATCCTGGCACTCTGCCTAGCCAGCTTCGCAGTCTATCACCTGCTGCGCTGGGTGCTCTATCGTTTCATCAACTGGATCTTCTTCAGCAAAACCGACAGGAGCTACTGGAACACGGGTTATTCATTTCTTTTGACAGCAGAGGGCCTGCTCTTCTACCTGGTCACCCTCGTTGCCCTAAACACAGGTTGGGATATCAAAACGACAGCCATCTGCACCGTTTCGCTCTACGGTTTTACAAGAATACTGCTACTTTACCACTCATTCCGTATCTTTTTTCCAAAAAGTTATGGTTTTTTGCATCTTTTTGCGTACCTTTGCACGCTCGAATTGATACCTCTGCTTACATTATGGAAGTTTATGGAGATATTCAGCCACGAATTAATAGTAAAATAATAGGACAACGTTTTTAAGGTATGATCAAGAAGATTCTGGTTTCACAGCCACAGCCCTCCTCCCCCAAGTCGCCTTACTTCGACATTGCAGCACGCCATAACGTGGAAATCATTTTCCGCCCCTTCATCAAGGTAGAAGGCTTGTCTGCCAAGGAGTTCCGCCAGCAGCATATCAACGTACTCGACTACACGGCCATTGTCTTCACCAGCCGCCACGCCATCGACAACTTCTTCAACCTCTGCAAGGAGATGCGCATTGCCATCCCCGAGGACATGAAGTATTTCTGCATCACCGAGACCGTAGCCCTCTACATCCAGAAGTACGTGCAGTACCGCAAGCGCAAGGTCTTCTATGGTGCCACCGGCAAGATCAACGACGTCCTTCCATCCATGGTCAAGCACAAGACAGAGAAGTACCTCATCCCCCTGAGCGACGTGCACAACGACGAGATTGCCAAGATGATGGACTCCAAGAGCCTCAAGCACACCGAATGCGTGATGTACCGCACCGTGGCCAACGACTTCTCTCAGAACGAAGCCTTCGACTACGACATGCTCGTCTTCTTCAGCCCCAGCGGAATCAGCTCGCTCCAGAAGAACTTCCCCAACTTCGAGCAGGGCGACATCGCCATCGCCACCCTCGGCCCCACCACGGCCAAGGCAGCCAAGGAGGCCAACCTGCGCGTCGACGTAGAGGCACCCTCGCCCCAGTTCCCCAGCATCACCGCTGCCATCGAGGACTACATCAAGAAAGTCAATAATTAGTTCATAATTCATAGTTCATAGTTGGAACGCTCGTGGGGCGTATTCTGTTTGACGGAATCCTGACTGAAATCCTAATTATGGACGACAAACATAGCTGAATGGTATCTCACGAAGGCACGAAGCTCTCGAAGTTTTTTAAGATAAAGATAGGTTCAAAAGAAAAAAGGAATCCCTTCGTGTCCTTCGTGCCTTCGTGTGCCATTTATTGTTTCATCAAGTCTCAAGCTCTCTCACACGATATCCTTTCCAAGTACCCATTCTGAATTATGAACTGTGAACTGTGAATTATGAATTATGAATTGACAAAGTCGGAGCGTCTCTGCAGCAAGAAACTCATAGAAGCCCTATTCGAAGGCGGCCACAAGTCCATGTCCGCCTACCCGATTAGGGCTGTCTTTATGTCCATACCCGAAGGACTTGCCCCAGAAGACAAACCACTTCCCCCCGTGCAGGTACTCCTGTCTGTCTCCAAGCGACGCTTCAAGCATGCCGTCGACCGCAACCGCGTCAAGCGACAGCTACGCGAGGCCTACCGACTGCAGAAGGACATCGTCATCCAAGGACTCCATCCCCACCACCACCTTGCCATCGCCTTCATCTGGCTCAGCGACGAGCACTTCCCCACCACCGTCATTCATGCCAAGATGCAGAAGCTCCTCCTCCGCATCAGCGAGGAAGCCCCCCTAAACGACTGAACGACCCGTCCCCTAAAACGACTAACCGCCCATGTTCACCCTCCTTGGCCACTTCCTGAGTTGGCTCCTCATCCTCCCCATCCGCTTCTACCAGCGGTGCATATCACCCCTCACCCCGCCTGCCTGCCGCTTCACCCCCACCTGCAGCCAGTACGCCATCGAGGCACTGCAAAAGCACGGCCCCGTCAAAGGCTTCATCCTGGCCGTCTGGCGCATCCTACGCTGCAATCCGTGGGGCGGCCACGGCTACGACCCCGTCCCCGACTGTTGGCCACAGTGGGGCAAAGGGACAGCCAAACACCCCCAAAGCAAGCAAGAAGGACGTTAGCCAGATGCAATGAATGCATTTGGTAATGATATACTATTAGGCACAGGGGGATTCTGAGCGTAGCGGCTTTTTCGTCGGGAAAAGCATAATGTCACAGCATCGTAATACACTTTTGCTTGCGGTTCTGAAAAATAATACGTATCTTTGCAAGCAACATTGCATCCAGAAAGGCTTAGTGATATGAAAATTCTTGTTGTTGACGACGAGCAGGACATCTGCGAGATACTTCAGTACAACCTTGAAAACGAAGGCTATGAGGTGGACACGGCCAACTCGGCAGAGGAGGCTCTTTCGCGCCCTTTGGCGGAGTATGCGCTCGTGTTGCTGGACGTGATGATGGGCGAGATGTCGGGCTTCCAACTGGCACGCCGCCTGAAGGACACCCCAGAAACAGCGGACACTCCCATCATCTTCATCACGGCCCTCGACGATGAGGACAACACGGTCAAGGGGCTCAACATCGGTGCCGACGACTACATCGCCAAACCACTGAGCATGAAGGAGGTGAAGGCCAGGGTGAAGGCTGTGCTGAGGAGAAGCCCCACGCGCCCTGCACAGGGAGAGGAGAAGGAGGTGGCTACATCGACAGTCATCCAATACGAAGACATGCTGCTCAACATAGGTTCCAAGACCGCCACGCTCGACGGCAAGGATCTGTCGCTCACGAGGTTGGAGTTTGAACTGCTCTCGCTGCTGCTTCAGCATCCGAACCAGGTATTCTCCCGCGAGGAACTCCTGAGGCGCTGCTGGCCGCAAGACGTCTATGTGCTGGATCGCACAGTGGACGTGAACATCACACGCCTTCGCAAGAAGCTGGGCAGCCGTGGCAACCAGATAAAGACCCGCATAGGCTATGGCTACATCTTTGAGAAGTAAGTCGTTCCAGAGGAACCTCTTCATGAGCATCGGTGGCATCTTCGTCCTCTTTGCCATCTGCTTCAGCGTGTATCAGTACCAGCGCGAGAAGGAGTACAAGATAGACATCCTGCACTCGCGCCTGCAGATGTTCAACTACGAGATGATGCAGTCGCTGGGCGAAGAGGGACTGCTCTCCAATGCCCAGTTTCATGAGTTCACCCACAAGCACTCCATCGAGGGACTACGCGTGACCATCATCAACGAGGACGGACGCGTGATGCAGGACAACGACTACAACAACACCGACTCGCTGTCCAACCACCTTCAGCGCCACGAGGTGCAGGAGGCCTTGCGCAACGGCAACGGCTACGACATCAAGCGTCGGAGCCAGTCCACGCACGAGACGTATTTCTACTCAGCCACACGCTTTGGACACCTCATTATCCGCTCGGCAGTGCCCTACTCTGCCGAACTGACCGAATCGCTCCGAGCCGACAACACCTTCATCTATTTCACCATCGTCCTGACGCTGCTCCTGGGCGTTGCACTCTACCTCAACACCCACCGCATCAGCCGCCACATCGGCTACCTGACGGCATTTGCACACAAGGCTGAGGAGGGCGACGAGCTGGATCACGAGCTCGAACGCCGACTGCCCAACGACGAGCTGGGCGACATCAGCCACACCATCATCACGCTCTACTGGAAGCTGCGCCACGCAGAGGAAGACAAGCAACGCATCAAGCGCCAGCTGACGCAGAATGCGGCCCACGAACTCAAGACGCCAGCTGCCAGCATCCATGGTTATCTGGAAAGCATTCTTGACAATCCCGGGATGGATGCCGACAAGCGCCAGCACTTCCTGGAACGCTGCTATGCACAGAGCGAACGAATGAACAAGCTGCTGCTCGACATGAGTGCCCTGGCCAGACTGGAAGCCCCCTCCGGCTCCCGTGAGGAAGCGCGCGAACCAGTGCTTGTCGACGTGGCCAGCATTATCGGCAACGTGATTGCCGACACCTCGCTGGAATTGCAGAAGAGGGGCATTTCCGTCGAGTTGCAGTTGCCATCCAACATAACCATAAGTTCTCCGCTCGGGGACCAGGAGGGCAGCTCTTCCATATACAGCATTTTCCGCAATCTCGTCGACAACGCCATTGCCTACGCCATCGGAGCCACCACCCTCCGCATCACCTGTGCCGAAGCCAGTCACAACGGCACACACTCCTACAGTTTCACCGTCAGCGACAATGGTCAGGGCGTAGAGCCACTGCACCTGTCGCACCTCTTCGAGCGCTTCTACCGCATAGACAAGGGGCGTTCGCGCAAACTCGGAGGTACAGGTCTCGGCCTTGCCATCGTGAAGAATGCCGTGGCCGCCCACGGCGGAACAGCCACGGCAGAGCTCACACCCGGAGGCGGCCTGACAATACGCTTTTCCCTGGCCAGGTTTTAGTCCTGCCCATTGCGTGGCTTGTCCTCGTAGTCGTTGTTCAAGCCCTTGCCCGCCTGCACCACGTTCATCACATAGTCGCCAAGCTTCTCGCATTCGGAGATAAAATCGACATAGAACACACCCAGCTGATAACTGTACTGCCCGGAATTCACATCATGCAGGTTCTGGTTTTTCAGTTGCGTACGGAAGTTATTGATCTCGTGCTCAATGTTCAGAGAGGTGGTAATGCCCGTCTTGTCAGCAGTCTCCCCGCCCGTTCGCTCCAGATAGAGGGGGAGGCGCTTCAGCATCTCTGCCAGCGAACCATCCACAAGACCGAGCATCGTGTGCATGTGCTGCAGCTGCTCGGCAGTGAAATCCTCTTGCGAGTGCATGCGATGACGGTTCAGGGTGCGAGCCAGACGGTATACCGAATCGCCGATGGACTCCAGCTCGCTAATCTGTCGCAGCATCTTCTGTATCTGCGTTTTCGAGGCGCCCGACAGTCGTCCCTCGCCCACCTTGTTCAGATAGCTGGCAATGTCCATTTCCATCTGGTCGGTGATGAACTCGTACTTCTCAACGCGCGAGAAGAGCTTGTTGAACGCCACCTCATCCTCCGTCTGCATCAGTTCCGTGATGAAGCCGAACATCTTGTGGCAACGCTCAGCAAAGTTGCGTATCTCCTTCTGCGCCTCCATGATGCTGAGTTCGGCCGTAGAGAGCAATCCGCCGCTGATGAACTTCAGACGGTAGTCCTCCTCTTTCTCCTTCATCGGAAGCACACGACAGACCAGCAGTTCGATCTGCTTCACAAAACCGATGAGCAGCAGCGTGTTGATGATGTTGAAGGCCGTATGGAAGGCAGAGAGCTTGAAGAGCTCGTTGGTGTTCCCTATAATGTTCTCCACAAACCAGCTGACGGCATGGCAAGCCGGATAGAACACGATGAGCACCACCACCACACCGAACACATTGAAGAACATGTGTGCCAGCGCTGCCCGCCGTGCCTGTGTGTTGGCAGTGAGCGAAGCCATGAAGGCGGTGATGGTCGTACCTATGTTCTGACCCATGGCGAGGGCAGCGGCCTGCTCAAACCCGAAGCCCGGAATGTTCATGCCGAAGAGCATGAGCGTGATGGCCATGGTGGCAGCCGACGCCTGCACCACCATTGTCACCAATGCACCGACGATGACAAAGAGGATGATGGTAAGGAACGAGTCCTGCGGCACGTGTGCCAGCATGCCCGCCACCATGTCACCTATGTTCATGGCCGTGGCAGCCTCTTGCAGGAAGGACAATCCCATGAAGAGAAAGGAGAAGCCGAAGATGAATTCGCCCACACTCTTGCGGTTTCCCTTATTGCTGAACATCAGCGGCATGCCGAGCGCAAGAAGCGGTATGGCAAAGGCAGCGATGTTCACCTTGAATCCCACGGCCGAGATGATCCATGCCGTAACCGTCGTTCCGATGTTGGCACCCATGATGACACCGATGGATTGCGCAAGCGTCATCAGTCCAGCATTCACGAACGAGACCACCATCACCGTCGTGGCACTCGACGACTGGATGAGGGCCGTAATCAGAATACCCGTAATGACGCCCATGACGCGGTTTTTCGTCATAGCGGCAAGAATACTGCGCAGGCGGTTACCTGCAAATTTCTCGAGTCCCTCCGACATTGTCTTCATGCCGAAGAGAAACAAAGCCAGCGACCCGACAAGGGATAAGATGTTCAGAATCAGTTCCATGCTTTCAACCTTTTTTTTCGTTTTCGCCCGCAAAGATATTACAAACATGTTACATGTCAGTTACGCCCATGTTACATTCCTGTTACAATCGCGTTAAGAAACATCATCATAACCCTTTCGCAACATTCCTGTAACACGCCCCCCCTACCTTTGCAGCGTCGTCAGAAAGGACAAACCATCCCCTTTGCTGACCACGAAGAAAAATGACTAAGGAAAAAGCCGAGAGGATTCAGCACATCTACAATTGGGCAAGATTCATTATCCTTGTATTGTTTCTGACGTTGGTATTCGCTGGTGCAAGCCGTGCCCAGCCAGCAGATTCGCCGTTCGCAGGACAAAGACTGTCAAGCCTTGAGCAACAGCTGACAGAGACGGGAGACAGGCTTGCCACGCACGAAGAGAAGAGCAAGTACATGCCTCAGCTTCATGGTATTCTCCGTGGCAAAATTGAGTACGAGCCGGACATCGACGCAGGCCGGTTTGAGGTGCGGAATGCACGACTGAGCGTATCAGGAGCCCTGCCGCTGCGATCGGAATACAAGCTGGAGGTAGACCTTTGCGACGAGAGTACGATAAAGATGAAGGATGCCTGGGTGAGAGTCAATCCGTGGAAGACGCTCCGCCTGTCAGTCGGTCAGCAGCGAATGCCGTTCTCTATCGATGCCCACCGCAATCCGTCGGCACAGTATTTTGCCAATCGCAGCTTCATTGCCAAGCAGGTGGGTGACATGCGCGATGTGGGTTTCCAGGCAGGATACGACCTTTCCGACAAGCACGGCCGAAAGCTGCTGTCGCTCGACGCCGGCATCTTCAACGGCAGCAACCTCGACAATCAGAAGACCGCCTGGTTCAAGTCGCCATGCTATTCCGCACGCATTCAGTTCTTCCCCCTCGAAGGACTGGCCATAGTGCCCAGCATGCAGCACCAGCAGATAGCCGAGAGAAAAGCCTCCTACACCTCACTCGACCTGGGAGCCTACTACGAGACAAAGGGCTGGCACGTCGAGGGAGAATACCTGCACAAATTCTATGCTAAGGACGCATTCAGTGATTGCAGCGCCATTGATGCCATGGTTATATACAAGCAGAAACTGAAAAGCCAGAAGTCATTCATAGAGAGCATCTCCTACCTTGCACGATACGACTGGATGCAGGACCACTCATCGGGAAAGAACGGTTTCGTAACGGACGACGCAGCCGCCACGCTGCCTGCCCCAGGAGGAACAGGGAGCGTACTGAAACTCACCGATGCAGAGCGTCATCGCATGACCATCGGCACCACACTGCATATTCGCAATCCCTATTTCCCCACCAACCTGCGTTTCAACTACGAGAAATACTGGTACCCGCATGGGGGAGCCAAGGAGAGCGAGCAAGACAAGTTAGTTTGCGAACTGATGATAAAATTCTGAACTTTCACAAGTTCTTCGAACTCTTGAAACTTGAGGAGTTAAGGAGTCAAGGAGTTATCGCTCCTTCGTCGCTGAGGAGTTAAGACGTTACTGATAGGCATGAATGAGGAACTTCAATACATTCGTCTTAACTCCTTAACTCCTTTAACTCCTTAACTCCTTAACTCCCTTAACTCCTTAACTCCTAATCAAGTTGAGCTTGCGAGACTTGAATAAAATTCTAAAAGAATGGAAAAATGTATGAAACAAGAGAAAACGACCTACTGGATGGGCCTCGTCGATGCCGACGTAATGGAGATACCCCAATCCGTCTCCTCGAATCAAGACGACGACGACTGGGACGACTGGGACGACGACGATGATGACGACGACGACTGACCCCCAAAAAACTAAAAAAATCATTCTACACAGTTACCTATGAATACCCTTTTTCTCGGAATAGTCATATTCCTTATCGTACTTGCCGTGTTCGACCTCGTGGTCGGTGTGAGCAACGACGCAGTGAACTTCCTCAATTCAGCCATCGGAGCCAAGGTGGCAAAGTATCGGACCATCGTACTGATAGCTGCCATCGGAGTCTTTGCCGGAGCAGCCATGAGCAACGGAATGATGGACGTGGCACGACATGGCATCATGACGCCACAGTATTTCTCGTTCTACGACGTGATGTGCGTGTTTCTTGCCGTGATGGTGACCGACGTCATTCTGCTCGACATCTTCAACACCCTCGGCATGCCCACCTCAACCACCGTGAGCATGGTGTTCGAGTTGCTGGGCGGCGCCTTCGCCATTGCCATCATACAGATCGTGAGGGGCACTACAGTCCCCGGCCAGGAGGGAGGCGACATGGCACTCACACTGGGAGATCTGCTCAACACAGAGAAGGCCCTGAGCGTCATCGTAGGCATCTTCCTGAGCGTGGCGATTGCCTTCGTCCTCGGTACGCTCGTCCAGTGGATAGCCCGCCTCATCTTCTCCTTCACGTACAGAGTGAACGGCAAGACGACGGACGTGAGCGGCAATATGGGCGGACTGACCAGTTCGTCGATCAAGATCGGCATATTCGGTGGCATTGCCGTCACCAGCATCATCTGGTTCCTGCTCATCAACGGCTTGAAGAACTCCAGCTTCATGACACCGGAAATCAAGGAAACAATCAACGCAAACACCTGGCTGATCCTGGGTGTCGGATTGGCAGCCTTCTCCCTCATTATGACCGCAATGAGCGCCTTCAAGCTCCCCGTCCTGAAGTTTGTGGTCCTGCTTGGCACCTTTGCCCTGGCCATGGCATTTGCAGGCAACGACCTCGTCAACTTCGTAGGCGTGCCCCTCACCGGACTCGATGCCTACCACGACTTCCTGGCCAACGGAGAGGGCGACGCCCACACGTTCATGATGACATCGCTGATGGAGAGCGCACAGACGCCCCCCATGTATCTCGTCCTGGCAGGCGTGGTGATGGTGCTCGCACTGGTTTTCTCCCCCAAGGCGCAGAACGTGGTGAAGACCTCCGTCGACCTGTCGCGTCAGGACGAGGGCGACGAGATGTTCGGCTCGAGTGCCGTGGCCAGGGTGCTGGTTCGCAACACACAGAGGGTGGCCCGGGTGATGGCCGGATTCATGCCCAAGCGTGTGGGCAGATGGATTGACACACGCTTCAATGCCGACGGAGCCGTACTGCCGGAGGGCGCTGCCTTCGACCTCATCCGTGCCGCCGTCAACCTCGTGCTGGCCGGACTGCTGGTGGCCTTCGGAACCTCCATGAAACTGCCCCTCTCCACCACCTACGTCACCTTCATGGTGGCCATGGGTTCGTCGCTGGCAGACAGGGCCTGGAGCAGGGAGAGCGCCGTGTTCCGCATCACGGGCGTGCTGAGCGTCATCGGAGGATGGTTCATCACGGCCGGTGCAGCATTCATCCTGTGCTACCTCGTCACCAACGCACTGTTCTTCGGCTCGTTCGTGGCAATGGGCATTGCCATCGCAGTGGCCATCCTCCTGCTCGTCCGGAGCAACATGAAGTACAAAAGCAGCCGGAACGAGGACGAGGACGAGGACAAGCTCCTGTTCAGACAACTATGCCGCGTGACGGACAAGACGGAGCGATGGCAGTTGCTCAGGATGCACGTCACCCACAGCACCACGGCCCAGCTCCAGTTCGCACGCAAGTGTTTCCACAAAGTCACCAGTGCCTTCATGCAGGAGGAATACCGCCCACTGCGCCAGGCAACGCACGAGATAGAGACCGCACGCAAGCAGCTCAAGCGGGCCCGCAGACGGGAGATCATCGGGCTACGCAAGATAGAACCCATACGCGCAGTCGAGAAGAACACATGGTACTTCCTCGCCAACGGCAGCATGGAGCAGATGCTCTATTGCCTGAAGCGCATCAACGACCCCTGCCGCGAGCATGTAGGCAACAACTTCAGCCCCGTGTCGAGCGAACTGACCTACAACTTCCGCAACATACAGAAGCAGGTGGACAAACTCTTCCGCCAAACCATAGCCACCCTCTCACCGACGCAGATCGAGGAGGACAGCATCCATCACATACGCCAACAGGCAGAAATCCTGCAAGCCACCCTCTCGGAATATCGCAAGCGCGTCATCGACAGCATGCAGCAGCACAACGTCAACATCGAGTCGGCCACCGTCTTCCTCAACGTCGTTCAGGAGACACAGCAGATGCTCAGCTGCCTGCGCCATACGCTCAGGGGAATGATGAGATTCGCCTGAAACATGCGACACGAAAAAGGTGATAACGCAGACAAGGGGCGCTCATGTGACACAAACAAAAGCCCCCTCCTTGTCACAGCCTCATCTTATTGATTGCCTACTTACTACATAGGTTCGGTGAAGGGATAAAGGGTTGAACGAAAAAGTATTTCTTCGCATTAGTTACTCTTGCAGCCCGCTCTTCAAACCCTATGATGATGAACTGCGATGCAGCATACAAGAAAATGAGACGCAGCATGTTTCTACAAGACTTGTTGCGTCTCTATATATTCCACGCTACACGAAAAAATAACGCCCGAGCACAAACAGTTTCCCAGCACACAACCATAAAACTTTGTTTTACGGAAATAATGTATTCCGTAGGTACAGCCATATTCAATGTGGTATTTTTTGCAGAAAAAGTCCCCTTTTGTTTTGCATTATCCGAATTAATATGTATCTTTGCACCGTCTTGTGGACCGCAGTGCCTTTTCTTGTGCACCGATGACAGCCACAATGACCAAGAAGGCGTTCCACGCTTTCATCCTTTTAACCGAAATCGCCAATTTCAAAACGGAAGGATGAATGATGCAGAACTGCCCGACCCTGTATGTTGTACGTACGCATACGGTCCACGCCGTATTGCTGCAGCATATACGGCGTGGGTGTGTTGTAATTATTCGTTTCCGTTATGGTGTTTGGCGATACCAGGTTAAAGATGAATAAGGACATCCCTCACGCTTTTCTTGTAACCTTAAGTGAACTATAATGCCAAACTGGGGGGAAGAATGGTTTATTTAGAAATGGGACTAAGTTCTAGAAATTTATTTCACTTTACCAAATCTTATGATATTTTGGTAAAGATTTTAAACGAGGGTTTACAACCACGTTATTGTGTAGAATATGATTGGGGCGACAAGGACCTGATTATTCCAATGATTTGCACGTGTGATATCCCGTTGTCAGAGATAAAAATACACCAAAGGAAATACGGCACGTACGGAATTGGATTAAAGAAAAAAATTGCTAAAAACAAAGAGTTTACACCCGTTTTCTATCTTTCCGACAAGAGTAAACTATATAAGATGCTATGCGAATACGTGAAAAAGATGAGTTTTCCAGCGCTGTCACCATGGAAAGTTGTGCGAGAAGAAACTCTCTTGTATTATGTGAAACGAACTATCGGAACCGATTGTGATCGCGAACATCTAAGAATGTCCCTACGTCCGAAGTTTGAGAACGAGAAAGAATGGCGTTATATACCAGAGATAACAGACAGTGTACATTTACGTTGGGAGAAGAAAGGGCGAGGGCAGGATGCTGATTTAGCGGCCCTTAACGCAACGACAGAAAAGCTAAAAATCAAACTGATGCCCGATGATATTGCATACATAATTGTTGCAGAGGAATCGGAACGGGAAAAAATAATAAGAGAAATAAAGGCAATTGCCCAGAAAGACCCCCTTTGGAGAAACAAGGAAGATTTAGTCGTTTCCAAGATTCTCAGTAGTGAACAGATAAATGAAGATTTTTGAAGTAGAACAAAGTTAAAATTTACTATAAACCCCAAAAATTATAAGCGTATGAAACGAATACTTTTGCTTCTTTCTTTCCTTGTGCCTTTGATGACACAGGCGTATGATGCGTTTATCAATGGCATCTACTACAATTTAGACAAAATAGAGAAAACGGCGACTGTAGTCGCAGGTGAAAATAAGTCCTTGAAAATACCATCTACAATCACATATTCGAACACTACGTACGATGTCACTAGCATTGGCAAAAGCGCATTCTCTGGGCATTATAGTATGTATTCGGTGACCATCCCCAACTCCGTCACCAGCATTGGGAGCCGTGCATTCTATGACTGTTATCAACTCACATCGGTGACCATCCCCAAATCCGTCACCAGCATTGGGGAGGATGCTTTTGCAAGTTGTGACCGCCTCACTTCGGTGAATATTCCCGACTCCGTCACCAGCATTGGGGGTGGAGCATTTCATTACACCCCATGGTACGAAAATCTACCAAACGGTATGGTATATTTAGGCCTGGTAGCATATAGCTATAAAGGGGCTATGCCAGATAATCCAGTTATTAACATCAAAGAAGGAACAACAGAAATCGCAGGCAGTGCATTCCGTAATTGTTCCTGGCTCTACTCGGTGACCATCCCTAACTCTGTCACTAGCATTGGGGAGGAAGCATTCTATAAATGCTCCGGCCTCACCTCGGTGACCATCCCCAACTCTGTCACAAGCATTGGGAGCAACGCTTTTGAAAACACCGCATGGTACGAAAATCAACCGGACGGACTGGTATATGCGGGGCTTGTGGCATATAAATACAAAGGTACAATGCTTGCAAACACGAGTATTACAATCAAAGAAGGAACAACAGAAGTTGCGGGCTCTGCATTCTCTGGTTGCTCCGACCTTACCTCGGTGACCATCCCCAACTCCGTCACAAGCATTGGGTACGCGGCATTCAAAAATTGCTCCGGCCTCACCTCGGTGACCATCCCCAACTCCGTCACAAGCATTGAGAACTCTGCATTCTATGGTTGCTCCGGCCTCACATCAGTTACCATCCCCAGCTCCGTCACAAGCATTGGGAGCGAGGCATTCCGTGGTTGCTCCGGCCTCACCTCGGTGACCATCCCCAACTCCGTCACCAGCATTGGGGACGCTGCATTCTATGGTTGCTCCGGCCTCACCTCGATCACCATCCCCAACTCCGTCACCAGCATTGGGAGTTTGGCATTTGGTGGTTGCAAGAGTCTTATATCCATTAATCTTCCCGAAAGCATAACAGAACTTTCTCAGAGTATTTTTAGCTCTTGTGTGAGTTTAAAGTCTATCTCTATTCCCAATTCCGTAAAGAATATTGGGGTTACTGCATTTGAAAACACAGGTCTGGAATCAATAACGATTCCAACTTCTGTCAAACACATCGATTCGAGGGCTTTCTATAAGTGTATGAATCTAACAACAGTAGATTTTCCAAATTCTGTCACCTACTTACGATATAGCGCATTTGAAGGTTGTAACCGAATAACTACGCTTTATTGGAATAATACTAACGTAAGTATCCCATTCAGTGATATTAAAGCAAGCCTACAAGAACTATATTTGGGTGATGATATAAAGAAAGTCGATGAAGGGTCGTTTTCAGGTTTCAAGGAACTGAAAAAAGTAGTGCTGGGCAAAAATGTTTGTTTCTTATTAGCTAACGCATTCAAAGACACAAACATTAAGGAGTTCATCGTAACAAGCGAGACCCTTCCTGTTTGTTACCCGAACCTTTTCCTAAACGTCAATCTTGAAGAAGCTGTTTTGTATGTACCCAAATCGCAGGTAAACACATGCAAGGAAACAGAACCGTGGAAGAATTTTGGTAAGATTCTGTCCCTTGAGACCGATGACCTAAGATTTCCTGCCTATTCCAATCGTACAGTGAAAGTTAGCAGCAACAGTGGTATAGTGACTGTTAGCGGCCTAGAGGACGAAGAAGTGGTAGAACTCTACTCCATTACTGGACGAAAGCTCGACACGACCTGTGCCATTGAAGGTACCGCCTTCTTATCTGCCAAGAAAGGTGAAGTGGTTATCGTCAAGATCAACGGACAAAGTATAAAGACGAAACTATAATAAAATCTAAGGATAGTAAACATATCCTGTAACCCGTTTAATCCCTCGCTACTGCATCAAGTAGTGAGGGAATTTTCTTTACAGCCTGACCGCACATCGTCTACAACAAAGACAAAATCGACAAGTATCTGATTTTCTAATAGATAACAGACGGAACAGATATTTTCCAAACAAATAATTCCGCACAAAAGAACAAAATCCAAACAAATAATTCGGCAAAAACGGACAAAATCCAAACAAATAATTCCGCAAAAACGGACAAAATCCAGACAAATCGGGTCGCAGAGACAGGGTCCGTTGCCCCAGGCCTGGGTCAAGGCGACCTGTCCCTGTGACCCTCTGGCGACCTGTCCCTGTGACCCTCTATGACAATTTGTAGGACAGCGTCCTACTTTTCTCGAATGTCTGGTATAATTTCCTCGTGCAACGCGAAGCCGCAATGGGGGCAGTAGTGGGCGTTGTCGGGCAGGGGGCATCCGCATTCGGGACACTTGGGACGTTGCTGGTTCTTGTTCTTCTGGTGGTCGTGGATGAACTGTGCACTGACGATGCCGGTGGGTACGGCCATGATGGTGTAGCCCAGAAGCATGATGATGGCACTGAGGAAGCGTCCGATGCCGGTGACGGGGGCTATGTCGCCGTAGCCGACGGTGGTCATGGTGACGATGGCCCAGTAGATGCTGGTGGGGATGTCGCGGAACTGCGACTCGGGGACGCTGCCTTCGACCATGTACATGAGGGAGCCGAGCGCGAGGGTCATGATGGCGACGAAGAGGAAGAAGACGAAGATCTTGCGCGAGCTGAGGAGCATGGACTTCATGAGGTTGTCGCCCTCCTCGAGGAAGCTGAAGAGCTTGAAGACACGGAAGACGCGCATGAGGCGGAACGTGCGCAGGACCATGAGGTAGCGGGCTCCGCCGAAGATCCAGCCCAGGTAGAGGGGGAGGGTGCTGAGGAGGTCGATGATGCCGTAGAAGCTGAGTGCGTACTTGAGGGGCTGCCTGGCGCAGTAGAGGCGGCAGAGGTACTCGAGCGAGAAGAAGAAGGTGAAGACGTACTCGAGGACGGTGAACACCTGCTTCCAGACGGGCGGCATGCCCTGCATGCTCTCCACGACGACGAGGGCAATGCTGGCCACGATGGCCCAGAGGAGGGTGATGTCGAAGAGCTTACCCATGGGGGTGTTGCTCTCGAAGATGATGACGTAGAGCCTGCGTTTCAGGGCTTCGCTTTTATAATTCATAATTCATAGTTCATAATTCATAATTGAGTCCACTACAAAAAGTCAACGTGCTTTTAATTTATAACCAACCAAATTACAGATTGTAAGCAAATCAGCAAAATGTGCATTTTTAATGTACTTTTTGTAGCGGAGTCATAATTCATAGTTCCCTTAATTATTGTTCATGGCACGTGTGAAGGTATCGAGGTCGCGGCGATCCTGGTCCTGCAGCTCGATGCTTTGGATGCGCCTGAAGCAGAACTTGTGCATCTTGATGCAGAACCAGACGAGGGGGATGATGGCCAGGCCGCTGAGCTGCAGGTCGTCGCCCACCATGCAGATGGCGTCATAGATGCCGTGGGCCAGGACGGGCAGGAGCCAGACGCAGAGGCGGTACTTGCCGTAGCGCTGCGGCTGGAAGTGGACGAGCGAGTAGAAGAAGCCCATGAGGACGGCAAAGATATAGTGGCCGGGCACGGAGAGCAGGGCACGCACGATAGCGGTGGAGGCCCAGTCCTCCTCGCTCTGGAAGACGTAGAGCACATTCTCCAGGCCGGCGAAGCCCATGCCCACACAGACGGCGTAGACGATGCCGTCCATGTTCTCGTCGTACAGCTTGTTCCGGCGCAGGAGGAGCCATAGCATGAGGAGCTTGAGCGTCTCCTCGGGGATGGCGGCATCGTAGAAGGCGGTGAAGGCACCATTGAGCACGGGCACGGTGTATACCCAACCCCATCCGAATGCCCGCAACGCAGCGTCCATAAAGGGGACAAGAAGCATGGTGAGGAAGGCGGAGACGATGCCGTAGAGGATGCCACGGACGATCTTGCCCAGCGGTTCGGGATTGCGACGGTCGCGATACATGGCGTAGAGCACGAGCAGGACGGCGGGTGCCAGCGCACAAAGGAGAACGATCAGAGTGTCCATGCCTGTGTCACCTCCTTTCTCAGTTCTTCGATGCCCGGTGCAGCAGCGTTTGCGATGCCAAGCCACGAGGCTACCTCGCTGACTGACTGTATCTCGGACAGTTCCACCCGTCCGTCGGCCCGCACGATGTGGGTCAGGAAGGCGAGCAGCAACGAGCGTTGGTGCTCGGTGGTGTACTGGCACATCTCACGGGCACAGCGTTCCACTCTGTCCTTCCATTCGAGGGGATGGTGGAGCTTGGCCTCGGCAAAGAGTTTCAGGAGCACCTGGTTACAGCGTTCCTTGCGCTCCGCTCCGAAGTGCTCCTCAAGGAATCTGCGCACAAACTCCATCTCGCTGTGCATGATCTTGCCGTCGGCCGCTATGGCGTAGGACGAGAGGACCATCAGCGAGAAGAGGAAACCGTTGCGCTCGTCGGGCAGTATGTCGGACTGGCAGTCGGTGTCGTGTATCAGTTGGTCTATCCACTTACTCATAAGCCTGTGTATTGGAAGAAGTATTCGGGTTGGTGATTCATGACGAGGGCTTCGGGGAACTCGGTCTCCTGCAACAGGGGAAGGACGTAGGCGTAGTTGGCGATGTCGGCGCAGAAGTGGGCATCGCTGCCCAGGATGACGGGCACCTCATAGCGCTTGCAGAGGCGCAGAATCTCGGTGTAGTTGGCATGGGAGGCGTCGAGGCCACGGGCGGGGCGGAAGGACGAGTTGTTGATCTCGAGCAGCGTATGGCTCTCCTTGGCAGCCAGCACGATGGGTTCGAAGAGGAGCTGTGCGGTGCCGTCGCCGGGGTGGCTGATGATGTTGACGTAGGGATTGCGGATGGCCGTCACCATGGCGTGAGTGTTCTCCTCGGGCGTACCTCCCTCCCAGCAGAGCTTATGGATGCCGGCAATGCGCAGGTCGAGGCAGTGCTGGTAGTACCACTCGTCGAGGTCGAGCGTGCCCTGTGTGTCGAGGATGTTGAGTTCGGCACCGAGCAGCAGACGGACACCGAACATCTGACGGGGCACGACGTGGAGGTTGCGGAAATAGATGGGGTCGCACGCTCCGGGAATGTTGGGCCCGTGCTCGGTGATGCCCAGGTACTGCAAGCCCTTGTCGGCCGCCTCGCGTGCCATCTCCATGATGGTGTTGTAGGCATGGCCGGACGCAAGGGTGTGGGTATGGAGGTCGAGTTTACAGTTCATTATTGGTCGTTTGGTCGTTTAGTCGTTTGGGAGATTAGGGAAGTTACCTTTCAATCTTCAATCCTTTTTCAATCTTCAACACTGCCTCTGGCCCCATGTTGAAGAGGAGGTCGACGATGCTGAGGTGAGGAATGAAGCCGTGGCGCGAGGCGAAGACCTGATAGTAGGGTTGGAAGGGCAATTGCTGCAAGGCACTGGGTTCGGCCCATGCGTGAAGGTCGGCAGACATGTAGCGGTCGGTGAGGCGCGGACGGACGTCGAGGTCGAGCAGTTCGAGCATCTTCAGGGTCAGCTGGGTGTTGAAGTCGACGAGATACTGCCACCGATGCTCGGTGTAGAAGGGACGGAGGTCGTCGGCATAGTACTCGAAGAAGGGCGACTTGCCATAGCTCGACTCGAGGGCGTTCCAGTGCAGGTGGCGCCAGTTGCCATGGTCGCTGATGCGGATGTCGCGCATGAGGGTCTTCTGTCCGGATGCCTTCTCTACGGGTATGGTGAGCGTCTGCTTGCCGTTGGGACCGGCTATGACGCAACGGTTGCGGAAGGTCTGCTTCTGGTAGTTGTCATACTGTTCCACGAGGACGCTTCCGCCTTGCAGCATGGCGGCAAAGAAAGGGATGGGCGGCAGATAGGCTGAGGGCAGGACTAAATCTTGGTTCATACGGCACACACAGGCTATAGTATTCGCCCAATAAGCGAGGCATGGGGCACGAAGCCGAAGGAACGCGAATCGAGCAGGTTCTTGGGGTCGTCGGTACTGATCCAGTAGTAGTCTTGCTGGAAGGTGTACTCGCTGACGATACGGCCACTGACACAGAGCGAGTCGTTGACGATGCTGGCCTTGACGGGCTCGTGGAGCATGATGGTGATGGCATAGAAGCGGAGGTTGTCGCGCGTGATGCGATGTTTCTTGTGGCGTGCTGGCACGAGAAGCAGATGCGAGAAACCGTTCTTGCGGTCGCGGTGGTGGCTGATGCGTCCGGTCTCGTTGTTGTACCAGAGCGTGTCGCCGGGCAGGGCCGCACAGCGTCCTATGCAGACGGCAGTGGTATCGGGCTTGTCGTCGCGGCTGACGACGGGTTGGTTGTAGGTCAGCCATTCGTTCTTGCCGGCAGTGTGGTAGTTCCAGCGCGACGAGGCATTCCAGGGCAGACGGTAGCCGTAGGCCCAGCGGTTGACGAGCGTCCATCCCCCACCCCTTGGGCATCGCCCCTCCGGCACACTGAGCACATCGACCACGCAGAGGCGGACGACGAGCAGCAGTGCGAGCAATATGGCAAGGGCGATGAACTTCTTCATGCTACTTTATGTTGTCGACCCAACGGAAGAGGCGGTTCCAGCGGATGCCCTGGAAGAAGGACTTGTCCTTGTCCGAGCTGAACCAGATGATGATAGGCTTGCCCACCACGTGATCCTCGGGCACGAAACCCCAGTAGCGCGAGTCGGCTGAGTTGTGACGGTTGTCGCCCATCATCCAGTAGTAGTCCATCTTGAAGGTATAGTTCCGGGCCTCCTGGCCGTTGATAAAGATCTTGCCTTCGGGAGTGACGTGCAGGTCGTTGCCCTCATAGTCCTTGATGAGGCGCTCGTAGATGCACAGGTTGTCGAGGTTCAGCCCACCGGGAATCTGCTTGCCCTTCTCGGGAATCCACACGGGACCGTAGTTGTCACGGCTCCAGTCCTTGGTGAGCTGGCTGCGCACGTGGGGGTAGATGCCACGCTTGCTGTCGGGAGCCAACTGTATGCTCTCCACCAGGTCGGGACGGTTCTTCAGCGTCTCGTAGGCCATGTTGGTGAGGGGCAGCTCGCCCTCGGTATTGAGACTGACAAAGGCCTCCTGCGTGAGCATCAGGTCGTCGGCCATGGCATCGGGGATGGCGCGCTTGAGCTTCACGTTGTAGTCGTACTGCACCATGTCGGGCTCCTTGTTGGCCTTGCCGTCGAGGTAGATGATGCGGTCCTTGATCTGCAGGGTCTGGCCGGGCGTACCGACACAGCGCTTGACGTAGTTCTCACGACGGTCGACAGGACGGGTGATGAGGTCGCCGAACTGTGCCCTGTTGGCCTCGATGTACTGCTTGCCCAGGTCGCGACAAGCCAGGTAGTACTGACGCATCTGCAGGGTCGACATCGAGTCGGGCGTGGCCGCATAGCCATACGCTTGTTCAAAGAGCTGCAGGCCTATGTCGTAGAGGTACTGGTAGTAGTCGCTGTTGGGCTCGGCCGTCATGACCGTATCGCCATTGGGGAAGTTGAAGACCACGATGTCGTTGAGGGGGACGCGCTTGGGATGGATGCGCTTGTAGTCCCACTTGATCCACTCCACGTAGCTGTCGCCGATGCCCATGGGCAGGGTGTGCTGGCAGAGGGGCATGTGGAGGGGTGTCTGGGGGATGCGGGCTCCGTAGGTCATCTTGCTCACCATGAGGTTGTCGCCCACGAGCAGGCTCTTCTCGAGCGACGAGCTGGGGATGGTGTAGTTCTGGAAGAAGTAGATGTTGACGAAGTACACGGCCACGAGGGCGAAGACGAGGGCGTCGACCCAGCTCATGAGGGTGCGGGTGTCGGGGTTCTCGCTCTCCTTCCACCACGACCAGTTGATGTACTTGGTGATGTAGCTGTCGAAGATGAAGGGGATGACGATGATGCCGATCCACGACTGGGCATAGACGAGGAAGGCGATGTAGAGGATGATCGCAACGATGCATTTCACCACCTCCATGCGGGTGAGGTTCTTCTTGCCGATCTCCTTGCGTCGACTGTTGACTTTATCCGTAAAACTGCTCATAGAGGGTACTTTAGAACTTAAACAAATCGTCGGTGGTCAGGAGGCCCGTGTGCTGGGCGGTGTACTCGGCTGCCAGGACGGCACCGAGGGCAAAGCCCTGACGCGAGTGGGCATCGTGGGTGATGGTGATGAGGTCCTCGGGCGAATCGTAGGTGATGGTGTGGATGCCGGGCACCTCCTTGCGACGGATGTCGTCGATGCGCAAGACGCCTTCCTTCGTCTCGTGCAGGCCCCAGCTCTGCTTGCGGTCCAGATTCTCGATGATGCCTTCGGCCAGCGTGATGGCGGTGCCCGAGGGAGCATCCAGCTTGTGGACGTGGTGTGTCTCGACCATGTTGACGTCGTACTGCTCGAACTGGTTCATGATCTTGGCCAGGTACTTGTTGACAGCCGAGAAGATGGCAACGCCCACGCTGAAGTTGCTGGCCCAGAAGAGTGTCTTGCCCTCCTCGGTGCAGGCCTTGCGCACGTCGTCGCCGTGCTCCTTCATCCAGCCCGTAGAACCGCTCACGATCTTCACACCCTGTGCCCAGGCCTTCAGGTAGTTGTCGTAGGCCACGTGGGGGGCGGTGAACTCGATGGCCACCTCGGCCGAGCGGAAGGCATCGCTGTCGAAGTCCTGCTGGTTGTCGATGTCGATGATGCTTACTATCTCGTGACCGCGGTCAAGAGCTATTTTCTCAATCATACGGCCCATTTTGCCGTACCCAATCAATGCTATTTTCATAATTTCGTTACTTTTTTCCGTGCAAAGATACGTTTTTTCCCCGAAATTGACTACTTTTGTACCAATAATTAACGTTAAGAATGCCAAAGTAGATGGAAAAAGTGCTCCATTACGCGTGGAAATGCCGCATTTTGCCCCTCGGACAGCTCGTTACAACCGATGGGCGCGAAGTGGAAGTCATCGACCCGGGCCTCATCAACACGAATGCCGGGCCCGACTTCTTCAACGCCAAGATACGCATCGGCGGCACACTATGGGCCGGCAACGTGGAGATACATCTGCGAGCCTCCGACTGGTACCGCCACGGGCATCAGGACGACACGGCCTACGACAACGTGGTGCTGCACGTGGTGGAGACGGCCGACACGGAGGTGGAGACGAGCAACGGCAAGCATCCCGCCCAACTCGAGATGCCCATCCCCGAACAGTTGCGTCGCAACTACGAGGAACTGCTCACCACGATGGACTACCCCCGTTGCCACCGCATCATCCCCTCGCTGCCCAGCCTCCTGGTACACAGCTGGATGGATGCCCTGCTTGTGGAGCGACTGAAGGAACGCTCGGAACGGGTGATCCAGCGACTGAACGATGCAAATGGCGACTGGGAACGCGCCTTGATGGTAACGCTGGCCCGCAACTTCGGCTTCTCGCTCAACGGGGATGCCTTCGAGCGTTGGGGAAGGCTCTTGCCACTGCATGCCACCGGCAAGCACCGCGACGACATCTTCCAGGTCACAGCCCTCTTTCTGGGCACAGCCGGACTGGTGCACAAGACGAACGACGAGGCCATGGAGCGCGAATACCGCTATCTGGCCAAGAAGTTCGGACTGGAGAACCTACCCGACGAGCCCAGAAGAACGATGCAGGAGAGCGACTGGCGTTACATGCGAACACGCCCGCAGAACTTCCCCCACGTACGCATCATGCAGCTGGCACAGATCTACCAGCGAGGCACAGCCGAAATGAGCCGGCTGCTTGAGACCAGGAACGTAGCGGCACTGCGCGACTGCTTCCGGCTCAAGGGAATATCAAGCAACACCATCGACCTGCTCATCATCAACACCGTGGTGCCCGTGCTCTATGCTTACGGACGGCAGCACAACGACGAGCGTTACGAAGAACGTGCCCTGGAACTGCTGGAACAACTGAAGTCCGAGGACAACTACATCATGCGGCAATGGCGCGACTGCGGACTGACGGTCGACACGGCTGCCGACAGCCAGGCGCTCATCCAGCTCAAGCGCGAATACTGCGACCGCAAGGACTGTCTGCGATGCCGCTTCGGACACGAGTATATGAAGAGTAAATGAGGAGTTAACGGGAAGTTTATTGGAAGTTAATCGGAATACAATGAGATACGACTACGAACTGAAGATGAAGGTGCGCGACTACGAGTGCGACCTGCAAGGCATTGTCAACAATGCCAACTATCAACACTATACAGAGCATTGCCGCCACGAGTTCCTGCTGTCGCGCGGCATCAGCTTCTCGGACATGCACGAACGTGGCATCGACGCGGTGGTGGCACGCATCACCATCGATTTCAAGCTGCCCCTGCGCAGCCGCGACGAGTTCGTGTGCCGACTGCAGCTGAAGCGCGACGGCGTAAAGTACGTCTTCTTTCAGAACATCTACCGTCTGCCCGACGAGAAACTCTGCGTAAGGGCGCGTGTCGACACGGTTTGCGTGGAGAACGGACAGCTGATGCGCACCTGTCCCGAACTGGACAAGCTGCTCTTCGACGAGGAATAGGCACAACACACGCTTCAAGCAAGGATTAGCACACGCCAACAGATACTTTTCATGATGGACAAGGAAATACTCTACACCATGGCACTGACACGCGTACCACGTCTCAACGTGCTGACACAGCGCTATCTCTACGACACGCTGGGATCGGCCACGGCCGTGTACGAGAACAGATGCCAGCTGAAAGACGTCCTCCCCGATGCCACGCCTGCACTGACCGAAGCGCTGAGCCGCATGGACGAGGTGCTGCCGCGCGCAGAGCAGGAATTATCATGGGATCAGGAGAACCACATCCGTCCTCTTTGCCTGAACGATGCGGCCTATCCGATGCGGTTGCGCGAATGTGTTGACGCGCCACTGGTGCTCTACTATCTGGGCGAAGCCGACCTGAACAAGCTGCACGTTATCAACATGGTGGGCACACGACAGTGCACCGAGTACGGCAAAGACCTGTGCCGAAGGTTCGTGGCAGAACTGGCAAGCCTCGTGCCCGACACGCTCATCGTCAGCGGACTGGCATACGGTGTGGACATACAGGCACACCGCAACGCCCTGCTCAACGGCATGGGTACGGTGGGCGTGCTGGCTCACGGGCTCGACCAGATATACCCGCGGCTGCATCGCCAAACAGCGATGGAGATGTTACCCAAGGGCGGACTGCTGACGGAATACATGAGGGGGACGACACCCGAAAAAATGAACTTCGTGGCACGCAACCGCATCGTGGCAGGCATAGCCGAGGCCACAGTGGTGGTGGAGAGTGCCGACAAGGGCGGTTCGCTCATCACGGCCCGTCTGGCCAACGACTACAATCGTGAGGTCTTTGCCTTTCCGGGACGCACCACCGACGCCTACTCGGCCGGTTGCAACCTGCTCATCAGTCAGCAGAAAGCCCACCTCATCACCTCTGCGCAGGGGATGCTGGAGGTGTTGGGATGGCAGACACAGGCCGACGCCGAGGCGCAACGCAAGCAGCACGTACAACGCGAGCTGTTCGTTGAATTGACAGACGAGGAACAACGGGTGGTCAACGCACTGCATGGGACGGACGGAACAGCCATGAACCGTCTCATGCAAGAGCTTGGCATGCCATTCAGTCAGTTGTCGGCCTTGCTGCTCGGCATGGAGATGCGTGGCATCGTCAAGCAGATGGTGGGGGGAATGTATCGATTATTATAAGGAAATTAGAGGGAAGTTAGAAGGAAGTTAGAGGGAAGTTAGAGGAAAGTTAGAAGTGTAAAAGCGGCTAAATAATGATAAAAAAACTTAATTCGCTACTCGTTACAAATCTTTTGCTTAACTTTGCATCCGCAAAAAAAGAATAATCAAGATGAGCACCGTTATCTATCCGTCTCCAATCTTCGGTCCGATACACAGTCGCAGGCTGGGTGTGTCGCTCGGCATCAACCTGCTGCCAGCCGATGGCAAGGTGTGCTCCTTCGACTGCATTTACTGCGAGTGTGGCTACAACGCACAACGTCGTCCGAAGCAACCTATGCCCACATGCGAGGAGGTATGCAACGCACTGGAGGAGAGGCTGCGCGACATGCAGCAGCACGGTCCGAAGCCCGACGTGCTCACCTTTGCCGGAAACGGTGAACCCACCCTGCATCCTCAGTTTCCCGAAATTGTGGAAGGGGTGGCTCAGCTGCGCGATCAGTATTTCCCACAGGCAAAACTCAGCATACTGAGCAACGCCACACGCATCACCCAGCCCGACGTGCGGCAGGCACTGCTGCACTTCGACAACGCCATACTGAAGCTCGACACCGTCTCGACCGCCTACATCAGTCTCGTCGACCAACCACACGGCCACTACGACGTGGAGGAGCAGATAGAATGGCTCTGTCAGATGCACGACCGCATCATCATCCAGAGCATGTTCATGAAGGGTGAGCACAACGGACAGGACGTGAACAACTGCACCGAGGCCTACGTGGCTCCCTGGCTCGAAGCCATCAACCGCATCCGTCCGCAGAAGGTGATGATCTACACCATCGACCGTGAGACACCATCACCCCTCCTGCAGAAGGCCAGCCACGAGGAACTCGACACCATCGGTGAGCGTGTCCGCCAGTTGGGCATCGAGTGTTCGGTAAGCTATTAGAATCTCCTAAACGACTAAACGACAAATCTCCTAAACGACTAAGCTACAAGTCCCCTAAACGACTAAACGACAAGTCTCCCAAACGACTAAAAATGAAGAAGAGCATATTCGGCATATTACTCATGGTGGAGGGCGCATTCGTCCTCCTGGCCCTTGCCGTGGCGCTCTACTACCACTTCACGGCCGGGGAGCAAGACTGGCTCAGCCTGGCCATCACGGCTGGCATCTGCTTTGCCACTGGCTGCACAGCCCGCTTGGCAGTGTCGCACGACGAGACGAAACGCATGACCCATGCCGACAGCTTCCTCATCGTGGCACTCTCGTGGGTGGTCTTCTCAGCCATTGGCATGCTACCCTACATACTCTACCTCAAACTGGATCCGGCCAGTGCTTTCTTCGAAGCCATGAGCGGGTTCACCACAACAGGAGCCACCGTGCTGAGCGGACTGGACAGCATGCCGCACGGACTCCTTCTATGGCGCGCCCTGACACAATGGATGGGAGGACTGGGCATCGTGGTCTTCTCCTTTGCCCTCATCCCCGTCTACGACCTCAAGAACAGCAACGTCTTCTCGGCTGAGGTGACTGGCATCGGGCTGGATCGCCTTCGTCCCAAGATTGGCAGCACGGCACGCCGACTGCTCGTCATCTACCTCACCCTCACCACAATATGTACCATGGCCTACCTTTTCGGCACCATGGATCTCTTCGATGCCGTCTGCCATTCGCTCACCACCATCGCCACGGGCGGATTCAGCACCCACGACAACAGCATAGCCCACTTCAACACTCCTTACCTGGAGTACATCAGCTCGTTCTTCATGCTCGTGGCCAGCGTCAACTTCTCCTTATATTATTATATGAGCATACGTCGCGCCAAGGTGCTCTGGAACAACGAGGAGCTGCGCACCTTCCTGGGCATCGTCGCTTTCTCCGTCTGCGCGTTTGTGCTGCTCTTCTACTTTGCCCCCACTCCGGCATCAGCCCAGGGCACACTGCCTCCGCCTGGCGAGGCCACCTTCCGTGCAGCGCTCTTCCACGTTACCACCACCATCTCCAGCACAGGCTTTGCCGGAGAGTACTGCGACTACGTGGCCTGGGGCGACTCCTTCTGGATGCCCACCGTCGTCATCATGGGCATCGGCAGCTGCGCGGGCAGTACGGCCGGTGGCATCAAGATCATCCGCATCCTGGTATGCGCCAAGAGCGTCCTCAAGGAGTTTGTCCTGCAGCTTCATCCACGTGCCGTGCGCAGCATACGCATCTCCGGCCAGGTGGTGGGTGACGACCGTGTGCGTCGGGCCCTGGCCTTCATCTTCATCTACCTGTTGCTCGTCGTCATCGGCATGGTGGTGTTCACCTTCTTCGGTCTCGACGTCGACACCAGCATCGGCAGTTGCGTCAGCATGCTCAGCAACGTCGGTCCGGGAACTGGCACCACAGGTCCCTGCAGCAACTTCATGCACGTCAGCAGCACTTCCAAGTGGCTCATGAGCTTCTACATGCTCGTAGGCCGTCTCGAGATATACACCGTACTCTTCCTCTTTATGCCCTCCTTCTGGCGCGAGAGGAGCTAATCCATGCCACTCTAAAACCGTAACTGAGAGAAAGAGAATGTCACATCGTTACCGCATACTGCTCCAACTGCTGCTCCTCCCCCTCTGCACCTATGCCCAGGCGCAGCAGTCCGACGTGGACCTGAACAAGATGATGGAGATGCGCGTAAACCGTGAACAGTTGGAATCCGGTAGCATGGTAAGCCTGCAGTTCTATCGCTACAAGGAACCCGAGATCTACCTCGGCGAGGAGATGTGGGTCTATCTCATGCCCGAATTGCCCGTCTACCCACCCATGGTCTTCAAGAGCGAGAGGCAGCGGGCCAAGTGGAACAAGATGATTGCCAACGTAAAGAAAACGTTGCCCATTGCGCAACGTGTCAAGCGCATCATCAGCGAGACATACGAGATCTTGGAGACCCTGCCCAACGACAAGGCAAAGGATGCTCATATCAAGGCAGTGGAGCGCGACATCAAGGCGCAGTTCACACCCGAGATGAAGAAACTCACCTACTCGCAGGGTAAACTGCTCATCAAGCTCGTCGACCGCGAGTGTCACCAGTCGTCCTACCAGATCGTGCAGGCCTTCCTGGGCCCCACTCGCGCCGCCTTCTATCAAGTCTTTGCCTGGACCTTCGGTGCCAGCCTCAAGAAGGATTACCGACCCGACGATGACGACAAGCTCGTAGAACGCATCGTCCAGCAGATTGAGACGGGACAACTGTAACTACTTCATAAGGAAGTTATTGGGAAGTTATTGGGAGGATGGAGGCCACGTAGTTGTGCTTGGCGCCGTCCTTGCCGCGTTTGAGGAAGAGGAGGAGGCGGACGAGTTGCCCGACACGCAGGGATACGGGCGAGAGACTGAGTTGGGCTGAGCCCTCAAGGGTGATAGTGCCCTCGGGAGTGGTGGGAGGATTTTCGGTAAGCTTATAGTAGAAATAGCCTTTCTCCTGGTTGACATAGCTAACGGTGGCCGACAAGAGTCCGAAAGCCTGTTGGCCCTGGTCGGGCGTGAGCAACTGGGTCACAACGGCCGACTTGAACTTGTCGACAGCCGGCACGATGGGCGAGAACATCACGAAGCTGCCCACCGTAGGCTTGAGACGTGGATTCTCGGCCACGAAATGGCGAGACAGCGAGTCGAAGATGTGAAAATGCCCGTGTTGACCGTCAAAACGGTCTACATAACCTACCACAGGAGGAAAGACATCACCCACGCTCTGCTGACTCACAACAACCTCATCGACACGTGGATTACCCTCCTTGGAATAGCGAATAAGTACGTCGAAGAGCTTGCCAACAATCTCCCAGGGCTTGCAGGGGAAGGCATGCGAGTCGGCCAGCAACTCTTCTCCCTTTGGACCGACGAGCTTCACAGATTTGCGCTTGCGGCCATCGGTCTGTGTCTCGAAGACTTTGACGGCCTGCATAGGGAGGATGGCAGATGCTTCGTCCGTGGCGGGACGCTCATTGGCATGATGCAGCATATAGTGGTTCAGGGTACGCTCCGCACGCTCGGCCAGGGAGAGGAAGGAACGCCCCTCCGCATTGGTCTGGCGCTCGCGATCCTCAGGGCGCAAACACTGCGGATAACCCCACACCTGCAAGAATGCGGGCAGTCGAAAATCATCGAATACATCGCACAACTTGAGGGCCAGACCGAGAATGCAAGAGTGGACGAGCGAAGGACGCGCAAGGGGGATTTTAAGAAAGCTGTTGAGCAATACACGCGACTCAGTAGAGCCCAATTCCTTGTAATTTTGGTTCAGATAGCGATAGATATTCCAGGCAGTATCCATTGGATGCTGCGCAGCTGAGTTCATCGACTCCAATAGTTCGTCCCAGGTTGGTGTGTTGGCTGGCATGGTGAAATACCCCCTCGTCCCCTTTAGGGGGAAGCAGTTACCGAAGAGGGGATTATTTTTTTGTTAATACTCTATTTATTACACTCTAAACTCTTAATCTGTCCCTTCCCCTTGGTGTAGCTGGCATACTGGATGGCGTTCTGCGGACAGTTGTGGTAGCAGGCCATGCACTGCGTGCAATGCCCCTGCCACTGCGGATGGCCATCGACGAGCTTAAGGTTGTGGAGCGGACACACCTTGACACACTTGCCACAACCGGTACAATCAGCGGTGAAGCGGTACTTTTTGTCCGAGACATAGCGCACGAAACCGGGCTTGATGACGTAGCTCTTGAGGCGAGGCAACGGACCGATGATGATGTCCTGCACGGCACGGTGCTCGCGGATAGCCTGCACCACACTGGGCAGTTTCTGCTCGGCTTTATCGACCTTTTCCTGTGCCAGCTCCGCACTGTCCAGCTTGAAGCCGGGCATGCAGAGATACGTGTTGGGCATCTGGAAGCAGAAGACAGCCTGGAGATCGAGGCCCACGAACTGGAGGGTGCGGCGAAACGTCTTGTGCGTCATGCCCATTTCGTCGCCACAGGTGCAGGCCATCCAGACGTAGCTGACACGGCCCCACTCCACCGACTTGATGAACTGCGTGACCAGCTCAGGCGCTGCCCAGGCATAGATTGGGAATACGAAGCCGATGCTCTCACCAGGCCCCGGCTCGTAGTGGCAGAAGCCTTCGCGCTGCAAGTCGGGGATGAAGCGCAACTGTTCGCCAAGCTGGCTGGCCATTTTTTCGGCCAACCATCGGCTGTTTCCGCATCCGGAATAGTAGAATATCATCTCTTATTTGAACTGGAAATCGTTAATCTGGCAGATGGACTGTCCCTTGACGGGCGAGGTGAAGACGAAGAAGAGCGCATGCTTGCCCTTCAGCTTCTTGACGTTCTCGACGGGGATGAGCGCCTCGCGCACCTCGTTCTTGCTGGTGGCAGAGAGCGTCATCGAACCGAGCTTGATGCCGCCCTGCTGCGCAGTGGGACGGTCGGCATAGACGTCCATGCGGCCGTTGAAACCGGCAGGAATGTAGTTCATGGAGAGCTTCAGGCCAGCCTTGCCGTAGGTCTTGTCGAAGTTGAAATACTTGTAACCCACGGTAGAGCCGCTCGTGACGTGCTTCACGGCACTGCGGTTGAACTTCATGTCGTAGGGATCCTTGTCACCATAGTGGTCGGCATAGACGGCCTCCATGTAGGGACCCGGATAGACCACGTTGGGATACTCCGTGTGGGCAGGCTGCGAACCCGTATAGTAGCAGGCAATGCCGGCGGGATAGCGCTTCAGGGGGTCCAGGCCATCGAGTTCGAAGCCCATGGATGTGTATTCGCCCTCGCTGATCTTCACGGTGCCGTTCTTGCCCTCGGTCACCTCGACGGTGATGGGGGCCACCATGGCTTGGCGCGAGTACTCGTCGGTGCCGCTCTGACGATGGTAGAAGACGTACCACTGGCCGTTGATCTGGCAGATGCTGCCGTGCGTATTGCCACCGGGACAGGCCGTGACGCGGTACTTACCGCCACCGATGGGCTCCTTGCCGCGTCCATCGATGATGGTGCCGCCGTATGTGAAGGGACCGAGGGGCGAGTTGCTGTAGCAGTAAGCCAGCGTGTAGTTGGTCTCGGGCAGACCGAACTCGCCCTCCTGCGTCCAGCGGCTGTAGATGAAGACGTACTTATCCTTGATCTTACGCATCGACGAAGCCTCGAAGAAGCGCTCCACGCCGGGTTGCTTGTAGTGGGGAATCATATCCTCCACAATCTTCGTCCCGGGCTTCACCGTAGCCATCGTCTGGGGGTCGAGCTCAGCACCATAGCTCTTCTCGAAGCCCCAATAGCCGTAGACACGGCCATCGTCATCGACGAAGACGGCGGGGTCGAAGGCCAGCACGCCATCGCTCTTGCGCGGATCCTGCTTGTCCCAGTTGCAGGCAATGAAGGGTCCGTCGGGACGGTCGCTCTTGGCCACCTGTCCATTGCGGCCCCACGCCTGGTTGTTGGGATAGAGGTAATAGGTCTTCTTGCCGTTGGCATCGGTGACGAGCGCCACGTCGGGGGCATAGAGCACGTCGGCCAGTCCGCGGCTGTCGAGCTGTCGGCCGTCGGCACCGTGCGTGCTGCGGAAGATGACACCATCGAAGCGCCACTGGTTCAGGTCCTCCACCGGAGCCGACCAGACCACCTGGTCGCGACCGCAGTAGTTGTTGCGCAGCACGTCGTGCGAACCGTACAGGTAGACGCGATACTTGCCCGGATGGTCAGGGTCCTCAAACACATAGGGCTCACCGTCGGGGATGAACTCCCAGAGGGGCAGGAAGGGGTTGGCACCTCTGACCAGCGCACAGCCGGCCAGCAACACACTCAGCAAGAAAAACTTCAAACGATTCATACCTTATTTATATTATCACTTGTGCAAAGATACAAACTTTTATCCAAACACACCCACTCTCGCCCCACATTTTTTGTGCTTCATCCGACATTTTCTCATTAATCACCCCCACGTGGGATAATTGGAAAGCAGATAGGGGCCGAACTACTTGCGATGCGCGGTTGGAGAATGGGAGGGAAGGAGATAAACAGCCCCCATTCGTATGAAACTGATGCAGCCCGCACCCAGCACACACGATCCCCGGAGGAACGTCTGTAAAGGAAAATCTGAATTTTAGGCCATTTTCCTTGCGATATTCTGCTCTTCGGTCAATAGTGCTGCCGTACAAGAGAATGACTAACATATTGGCAATCTGCTACATACAAAAGCATCGGAAAACAACAAGCACAAAAGAGGCTTCAAGACGCACGAAAAAACAGAAATAACGCAGCGTTAACGGAATTTTACCGCAGCGTTAACAGAATTTTGACGCAGCGTTAACAGATTTTTTCCGCAGCGAAAACAAAAAATTGACGCAGCGAGACCTCGTTGGACACGCCAAATCACTCCAAAAGAGGCCTGTTAACGCTCAAAAAACATCGCCTCGTCCCTTCCGTTTTCCAGATTGGGATGAAACAGAAACAAGAATTTGTAAAGGGTTTTTGATTTGCAAGCAATTCAACCTTGACTCCGCTAGAAAAAGTACATTAAAAATGCACATTTTGCTGATTTGCTTACAATCTGTAATTTGGTTGAACGCAAAGACGCAAAGACGCAAAGTTTTTAATGGATTTAGAGGCAAAAAAAGAAATAATCTTTGCGTCGACTTTAGGCCGGCGCCAAAAGTGCGTCTTTGCGTTATAAATTGAAAGCACGTTGACTTTTTATAGTGGACTCAACCTTGGTAACGACACTATTTCCCGTTGAAGAATTGCTTGCGCTTGGACACGATGTACAGTCCGTGGCGGGGTGCTGCCACGCTGCGTCCGGTCAAATCGTAGACGAGATGGGGGTTGCCTGCGGACAGGGCTGGAGCCGTGAGGCCGTCGGTGCTGCCGTGATGGTAGTCGAAGGCGGCGCAGCCCTGTGCGTCGACACTGACAGCGGTGAGGGTGGATGGCAAGGGCGAGATGCCGTGATACACGGTGAGGGCTGAGACGTCGCCGCCGCTCCACACGTCTGCGGCCACGCTGGCATCGAGGTAGTTGTGCCAGGGGCCCAGGAGGTTGCCGTCGGCAGGGAGGATGGTCATACGCTGGTGCTCCACACGACTGTTGGGAGCGGTACTGTTCCAGTTGTTCTCGTCGTAGTCGACATGGACGAGGAGCAGACCGGAGAAGGTGCCGATGGGGCTGTCCCAACAACGCCCGTTCTGGGCGAAGGAGGCTGACGAGAGGCGGTTCTCGACGAGGTAGAACTCCTTATGCTGCACGCCCTCGGGGATGCAGTACATGTGGTCGTGGGCCTTGGCCGACTGCGTGTTGTAGATGAGGTAGGCCACGGGGGCTTCCATCAGCGGCTGCATGGCATCGACATGCTGGTCGGCATCCAGCACGAGGGGCGTGAGCCAGCCTGCCTTCCATCGTTCGAAGGAGGTCATCTGCGGGGGGATGGTGCCGTTGTAGTTGTCGCCATTGTAGGTACCGATGTCCATCACGTCCCAGAATCCGTCCATGCCCGTATAGCACAGGGACTGCACGCTGTTGTACTTGCTGTAGAAGTCGGGCAGGCCGAAGCAATGCATCATCTCGTGCACCACGCCTCCGATGCCGTCCAGCGTGCGGTTGTCCGACCGCAGCTCGGCACAGGCCGCATAGGTGTTGATGCGCCGAGAACCCAGCCTGAAGGAGGCGCCAATGCTGCTCAGCGTGCTCTCGTGGGAACGGATGTAGATGGGCGATGACATGTTTTGTCCGGCGGGTCCGGCATAGATGACAACGACCTGCTCCACCTCGCCGTCCTCGTCCCAGTCGTAGCGGGCCAGCATCTCGTCGGTGAGGGTGCCGTCGGCATAGAGTGCCTGCAGCGCCTCGGTGAGGGCTGGCGCGAAGGCTGCGGTGAGGGAGTTGATATGGCTGCTGGCGTAACTGACGCGCGTGCCGGAGACCCTGTAGCGCAGGCAGTCGAACTGGAGGTCGAACGTGCCGTAGGACATGTCGTGGAAGTAGTCGCACACCGATCCAACGCCCTTATTGGGGACGTAGTCCCTGGCATTGAGCTGCTTCTCCCAGTTGTTGGCATTGGTGGTGCGGATGTTGGCGTCGCTGAAACTGAGCAGGAGGCACAAGGCGCGTTTCTCGCCCTGATAGCGGCTTTCGGCCATCAGCGCAGTGCCGTGCAGGAGGACGACGACCAGCAACAGGCAGGCTTGGAATGTTCTTCTCATAATGATGCGGTATGTATTGCGCTGCAAATATATAAAATATCCCCGAAACGGCAAAACGTTCCGGGGATAAATATTTGTGTGGTACAAGGCGTACGGCTTACTTTGCCATGCGCTTAACGGCCTTGCCGTTTACCTTCTCGATGTAGAGGCCAGTGGCAGGACGTGCGATGCGACGGCCCTGCAGGTCGAAGTACATCTTCTCACCCTTATCCACGCTGTTCTCTATGTCCTTGACGGCAGTACCCTTCTCGCGCAGCATTGCGTCGTAGAGGACGACATAGTCCTCCTCGTAGTCCACGTAAATGGGCACGTTGGCCGAGAAGGTTCCGTCGCCGTTGGCATAGAAGTCCACATCGTAAGCACCATAGAAATCGGAGATGAACGTATAGTAGAAGTCGGTTTCACCCTCGCCGGTCTTGACATACTGCATGGCGGCCGTATAGCCATAGTTCACCTTGTTGGCACCGAAGCCTACGCTCTTGGCAGTGAGGGGAGTCTTGACGCCCATGACGTCGAGGGTGAGCTTTCCGCCCTCGTCGGTGACGGTGCAGGGCATGATGCCTGTCACGCCACCTCCGTCGGTGTAGGCCAGTTCGTACTCACCGGCAGCCAGTGTACCGTCGGCAGGAGCCGTCATCGTGGCACCCAGGTCATAGCCGTAGTAATACTGCTTCCACTCACCGGCATCCCAGTCGTAATCGTCGACCTCGATGACCAGCATGCTTCCCCTCTCGGAGGGTATCATCTGGAAGACCACCTTGCCCTGCTCGTCGCGGCTCACCTTGAAGACCATGTCGTAGGTGTACATTGAAAAGTACTCGTCAACGAGGTAGCTGTAGATGCCCTGTGTCTCGTCGTACGAGTCGTAGATGGTGAGCACCTGTGTGGCGGGGTCGTACTTGCCGCGCAGCACGTCCTCGTAGTCCTCGCTGCCGTCATCGGCTGCACCGTAGGCCAGCACGGTACCCATTGTGGTAGTGAGGTTGACGGCGTTGGTCTCCTCGTCGACGGTGATGTTGAAGGTGTGGACGGTGGGCAGCACCTGACCGCACTGGTTCCAGTCGCTGGCTACTCCACGGAAGATCCATGTGCCGCGCAACTCATTGATGGAAACGGGTTCCTGTGCCTTGGCGCTAACAGAAACCATCAGGGCAGCAATAGCTACCAGCATGAATGCGTAGAATTTCTTCATAATAATTGTTTTTTTGATAGTTAATATATATATAATCTCCTTTATTTCTTGGTACTTGCGGATTTATTGTGTGTCATCCCGACGAAGGAGGGATGACATTACTACTTGCTTTCACACGATTTCCACAAGAACCTATTTCTTTACCAGCTAAAGGTGATGCGGTCGCCCGTATCGAGAAGGTAGTCGTAGTCGAAGCTGTAGATGGCGGGGATGACCAGCACGATCTTCTTGCCGGCCACGTTCCACTGGTTGAAGTCGCTGTGCATGTTGAAGCCCATACCGATGCTCTCCCTGCCCTCTCCTGCTGGCCACAGCTTCATCCACTGTCCGTCGGCCTCCTTGAACTGCCAGGTGCCGCTCTCGTTCAGGCCATGACTGCTGCTGACCTTGAAGGAGTTGTCAATGCCGTGCGAGAGGGTGAAGGTGATGCCCGAGTGCATGAAGTCCTCGAAGGTGAGCGAGGTGCCGTTGTTGCCCACCGTGGCCTTTACGTTCTCGAATCGGGGCAGGCCGAAGTCGTTGTAGCTCAGCTTGACCGTCATGTCGAGCACGGTGCCGTCGGCCGCAAGGGGTGGCTGTATGCCGAAGTCGGGCTCGCGGTAGTCGGTGGTGTCGGTATCGGGGTCTACGAAACTGAACTGTATGCCCGTCCAGTAGTAGATATTGTTCTTGACGTTGAACTTGATCTCCATCAGGCCGATATAGCCTACGCCCGTAGCAGGATTGTAGCCCGACCAGCCCTCGCCATAGTACATGCACATATACTCGACGCTGAGCACCGAGCCGGGACCGTGGGGCTTGAACGTGGTGTAGCCGCCATTGGGGTCGTCGGCAGGTGCGTTCTGGTCCCAGGGCCACACCATGACGCAACCGGGATATTCCACGTCGTCCTCGACGTAAGAGGGGGAGGTGGTGACGACGGCATCGACGGAATAGGTGGCTCTCTCGTCGAAGAGCATCCACACGTCGGTGCCCGAGTGCATGAAGTCGGGGAAGCAGAGACGACCGCCACCGATGTCGTAGCACGACTGACGGAAGAAGCCCAGTTCGCCGGACATATTGGTGAAGTTCATGCGGGCCTGACGCACCTTGGGGAAGGCTACGATGCCGGACATGCGTGTGATGCCCTGGGTGTAGGGATTGACGTTGTCGCCAGTCAGCTCGACGTCGAACGCGAAGCTCGAGCCTTCCGTCACTTCGGCCGGTGCGGTCACCTCGAAGGTGGCGACGGTTTCGCCCTCAGCAAATGTCACGCTCTGGGGCATGGTGACTCCCTCGGATGCCTCGTGCACGAGGACAGGCACCGTGAGACGGCCTTCGCCCCGGCTGCGCGTGAGGGTGTAGACGGCCGTGCGGCTCTCACCCGTGGCGTCCAGCATCACGATAGCCTCATTTTCCTCATCGAAATGAACCTCCTGGCATCCTTCGGCCACCGTGGGACCAGGCTGGTAGGTGTCTTCCGAAGAACAGGCAGTGATGAGTAGCATGAGGAATGTTCCCATCCATGTCAGTATTGCACTATTTGATAATTTATATTTCATAATCCACAATCAGGCTTTAATTATTAGGCTTCTCTTTTCTCTCTTCACTCTTCTCTTTCCTCTCTTTTAGTATTCCATATCACTCGTCAGCGAGGGGTCGGGATTGAGGTGCTGCTGCACAGCGTCGTTGTAGCCGTACTCGTTGCTCGGGATGTAGAAGTTCCACCAGCGGGCACAGTAGCCGTCGGGCGAGTTGTGCTGATAGCTGCTGGGATGGTTCGAGCCCTCGTACTTGCGCGTCACACCCAGGTTGAGGCGCTTATAGTCCCAGTAGACGATGCCTTCGCCCCAGAACTCGATGCGCTTCTGCAGGATGAGCTCGCGCTGCAACTCCTCCATCGTGGTGGCCGTACAGGCATAGCTGCCGTCGGTGTAGCGCCACTGGTTGGTGAAGTTGTTGAGAACCTGGATGCCGGCTGCCAGTCCGTCGGTGTGCGCCTTGGCCTCGGCCAGCAGGTAGTACATCTCCTCGACACGGATGATGGGTATGTCGACGGCCGAACCGCTCTTGTACTCCGTGCGCTCACCACCGGCGGGGTGGTACTTCAGACCGCACAGGGCAGGCAGCATGGCAAACTCGCTGCTGGAGAGCGTGGTGGCATACTTCGTCACGGCCTCCTGGTTGCCAGCATCGGCCGGTGCCACCCAGGTCAGCTTGCGCCAGTCGCTGTCGCTGATCTTGCCATAGAGCATGGCATCGCACAGACGGAAGGCTTCGTAGGTACTGTTGGCCACGCCGAAGTCTGCCTCGGGCGAGAAGAACGAGGTGTAGTTCTTCCACGACTCGGCGGTGTTGTCGTCCGTCTTCATCTCGATGCCCAATATCCACGACTGAATGGCGGTGTTGAAGCCCTGCTTGGGATCCATCCACTGCGACAGTGTGGTGGGCGTACCGCTCAGGTTGATGGCCTGCTGGGCAAAGTCGGCAGCCTGGGCGTAGCACGCATCGGCCGTGGTGATGCCCAGGGGCAGGTACCCGTCGTTGTCGTCCTCGTGCCTGAGCTGCTCCTTCAGGTCGTCAGCACACTGCTCGAAGCGGCTGCCCAGCAGCATCCAGAAGCGTGCCGAGAGGGCACAGATGACAGCCTCGTCCATCTGGTTGCTCTGCGAGTGGGTATATCCCTTGAGGTATTTCTTTGCATGGGTCAGGTCGGTGTGCAGGAAGCGGTACATCGTGTAGAAAGGTGCACGTGGGTTGTTGTGCGACTCCTGCTTGGTGGTCTTCTCCGTCACGATGGGTATGGTGAGGCCCCAGATGCCGTTATTGTCGGCACGCTCGTCGAGCACCGTCACGCCGGTACGCTTGTACTCCCACATCTGACAGGCTTCCAGGTAGCACCATGCGCGATAGCCCAGTGCGTTGCCCAGATAGGTGAGCGTGGTCTGCTGTGCCGTCGAGGGGTTGACCATGCCGATGAGCAGGTTGGCATTGTGGATGGTGTTGTAGTACTGATACCACCAGTCGTAGAAGAGCTGTCCCTCGCCCATGTAGCTGGTGGAGTTGGCCAGATAGTCGTAGGTGGTGGCATAGATGGGCAGTTCGGCACAATGCACGTCGCGCCACATCATCAGGGCGGGATAGCCTATGTGCGAATAGCTGCTGCCATACTTCATCACGCTGGCTGCGATGCCCACGTTCTGCTGTTCCAGGCTCGACTCCGACTTCTCCAGCTGTTCGCTCGTCACGCTGCTTGTGGGGTACGTCTCTTCGAGGCAGGAGGTCAGGAGCGCAAGCGCTGAAGTGAAAAGTGAAAAGTGAAAAGTGAGAAATGCAAGTCGCACGGCTTTTCTTTTATTGTTTGTATGTTGCATAATATTCTGCCTTTCCTTTTTTTATTCTTCTATCTTAATTCATTATATTTTAACAGAATCAGAAGGCTACGCTCACGCCACCCGAGATGGTGCGGATGGGCGAATAGCCAGCACCGCTGGCACTGCCGCCGCTTAGGGTGTTGCGGGGGTCGAGTCCCTTGCGTGCCGTCCAGTAGGCTATGTTGTCGGCCGAGACGTAGGCGCGCAGCTTGGTGAGGTGCAGCTTCTGCAGTATCGGCTTGGGGAACGAGTAACCCAGGGAGATGTTCTTGAGCGTGATGTAGTTGGCTGAGGTCAGGAAGCGGTCGCTCGTGCTGGCCGTCGTCTGGTCGCCATACTGCCATCGGGGTATGTCGCTGTCGCGGTGCTCGGTGGTCCAGGCGCTGAGCACATCCTTGTGATAGGCGAAGCCCGTCCATCCGCTGTAGGGGCACGTCATCAGGCCTGCGTAGCCCGAGTCGTATATCTTGCCGCCCAGCGAGTAGACGAAGTTGGCCGTGAAGTCGAAGCCGTGTACGCTGAGGTTGGTGCCGAAGCCGCCAAAGACCTTGGCCTGCGCATCGCCACAAAGGAAATAGCTGCCCTCGTCCCACGTGGTGGTGGTGCCGAGCGTGCCGTCGGCATGCTGCACGTACCATTGCGACAGACCGTTCTCGGGGTTGACACCTGCGTACTTCTTCATGCGGTAGGTGTAGAGGGGCAGGCCCTCGCCGATGAACTTGTTGCCGCTGTTGAAGCCGGCATGGCCGTCCATCACGCGTGCCTTGTTGTCGTCGTTGAGGTAGGTCACCTCGTTGTGGTTGTGCGAGAGGTTCATATTGAGGCTCCACGTCACGTTCTTGAGGCGCACGAGGTCGGCATTGAGCGTAAGTTCCCAACCGTAGTTCACCATGTCGCCCACGTTATCGTAGTAGCCCGACGTACCGTAGCTGAGGGGAAGGTAGACCCACAGCAGCATGTCGCTCGTCTTGCGGTGGTAGAACTCCACGCTACCCGTCAGCCGGCGCTTGAAGAGCTCGAACTCCACGCCCACGTTGGCCTCGCCCGTGGTCTCCCAGGTGATGTCCTCCTTGCCCAGCGAGGTGAAGGTGTAGGCCATCTGGCCGCCGGCGGAGGAGTAGGCGTAGCTGTCGGTGTAGCGGTACGAACCGATGCCGTCGTTGCCCTGCTGGCCGTAGCTGGCCTTCAGCTTGAGCATGTCGAGCCAGCCGGAGGTGCACTTCATGAAGGACTCCTTGTGCATGAGCCATGCTGCGCCCAGACTCCAGAAGTCGCCCCATCGGTAGCCGGTGGCAAAGGTGGAACTGCCGTCGCGACGATAGGAGGCGTTGACGAAGTATCGGCTGTCGTAGTCGTAGAGGGCACGAAGGAAGTAGCCCTCGACATTGTATACCGACTTGTAGCTGTTGATGTCCGTGTTGTTGTACAGGCCGGGCATCTCGACGTTGGTGGCGTAGTCGTAGAACTTGGTCTTCGTAGCGTCCAGTCCCGTCTGGTTGGCACGGTAGTACTCGTGGCCGAGCAGGGCGCTGACGTTGTGCTTGTCATACTGATGGCTCCAGTTGAGCAGCTGCTGCGAGTTGAAGTCGTAGGTGCGATAGTGGCCTATGCTGCTGTAGCCGCCCGTGGTGGCATAGAATCCGTAGTAGGGGTAGCCGGTGTATACGCCACGGTTCTCGGTGTCGTTGACGCTGGCATTGAGGGTGAACTTGAAGTCCTTGAGGAAGGTCACGTCAGCATAGCCCGATACGCCAAAGGCATTGGAATTGTTGTTGTAGACGGTCTCCTTGTCCTCTTGTACGCAGTTGGCATTGTTGTAGAGGGCACGCGCCACACCTGTGACCACGCCGTCGCCATAGTCGTAGCGCACGCCATGATTGTCGTAGAGCAGGTTGCCCTCCGCATCGCGTATGTAGACGGGATAAATAGGTGCAATGTCGTGCACCACGGCAAAAGCATCGTTCAGTCCGTTCGACTCGTTGTGGGTATAGCTGGCGTTCACGCCGATGCGAAGCCAGGGACGTGCCTGATAGTTCATCTTCAGACGTGCCGTGTAGCGTTCGAAGTAGTTGTTATGGGCCACACCCTCGTTCCTGAGGTAGCCCAGCGAGGTCAGTACGTCGAATGTCTCGGAGCCACCGTTCACGTTGACGTTATACTCCTGACGCAGGCCATTGCGTATGGCGGCCTTCTTCCAGTTGTCGGCAATGAGCATGTAGCCCGCCCCGTCACGTCCGGGCACGACGTAGCCGGACTGGGCACTGGGATTGAGCAGACCGTTCTGTCCGATAAGGCTCTGTCCGGTGGGAACGGACATCGTCATGTAGCTCAAGCCGCCCTCGTCGGTAGTGGCCGTCAGCGTGCTGTTGGCGTTCTGCCAGGCGGTATAGGCGTCCTGTCCCTGCGAGTTGCGGTAGTAGTTGTAGAGGGCGTTGTAATGGGCCTGGTAATACTGTCCGGTGTTGGTTATCTTGTCGTAGTCTACCTTTGCATCGACGTTGGCGCCCCATCGGGCATCCAAAGAGATGGTGGCCTTGCCGCGCTTGGCGTTCTTGGTGGTGATCATGATGACGCCGTTGGCGCCACGTGCACCATACAGGGCATTGGCGGCAGCCTCTTTCTGCACCGTCACACTCTCGATGTCGGCGGGGTTGATGTCGCTGTAGTAGCCGTTGTAGGGCACTCCGTCGAGGATGATAAGGGGTGAGTTGCTGGCGTTGATAGAACCAATACCGCGTATGCGGATCGTAGGTTCGCTACCGGGACCATTGCCCTCGACCATCTGTACACCGGCCACCTGACCGTTGATGGCTACCAGGGCATTCTCGACCTGACGCTCGGCTATCTTCTCGCTCTTGATGACACCGGCACTACCGGTGAACGACTCGCGTGTCTGCTTGCCGAAAGCAACGACCATAAGCTCGTTCAGGTCTGTCATATTATCCTGCAAGCGGATGGTTGCCTTGCCACCACGCGCCTGCACGGTCGTACTCTCAAAGCCCATATAGGTCACTATGAGGGTTGCGTTCCTGCTATGTGTCTTGAGCGTAAAATTACCCTGTACATCTGTCAGCACACCTTGCTTCTCATAACCACGCTCCACCACTTTCGCACCCACAAGAGGTTCGTCATGTTGATCGAGAACTCGTCCTGTCACCGTCTGCTGGCCCTCATCGGCAGGAGCCACGGACGCGACAGCGGCGGGTTGGGCTTCCTGGCGTGCCTGGGCTACAATAGCCATACCAAAGAATACGGCGGCTAAGATGAATTTTGTTTTCATACCTTATAATATATAAATAATGAATTGTCCATCTGATGCTCATATTGCGCTTTTGCAACCATAAAAGGAATATCAAAAGGTAAAATAAAATATGACAATTCGTTGGATTCTCACATTGATAACACTATACTACCGCACAAATGTAGCAAAAAAACGTAGCAAAACGTCATGAATTACTGTTTTTTTTATTCAAACTTCCATTATTCGGATATAAAACCGGATTATATTCACTATTCATCAAGTAAAGTGAAGTACGTGAAGCAGATAAACAAAAAAACGAGGATGTAGTGTGACTAAAAAATTATCAACATTGCCACACAGAAAAGAGGGGGAAGGCTTGCGATAAATACAGGTAATGATAAGTAACTGTGCAAAAAGATTGGGAACGACAGCCATTTGGCACTGAGCAGTAATGTCATCCCGAATGGAATGAGGGATCTCAGCCCAACGCAACGTATTGTGAGTCCTCGTTGGGCTTTGCGAGACGTCGCAAATCTCAGCCCAACCGTACGTATTGTGAGTCCCCGTTGGGCTGAGATTCCTCACATTCGTTCGGAATGACATTACTGCTCAATGCCAAAAAGTATATCGCAAAAAAAAATCCTCCACCACAAGGCAGAGGATTTTTATTTTTGTGCGGATTAACCGAAGGATTAGTCCTTCAGCTTGCGCTTTAGGACGATTGGCTTGCGCCGACCTTAGTCCTTCAGCTTGCGCTTTAGGACGGTTGGCTTGCGCCGACCTTAGTCCTTCAACTTCGCCCAGATGAACTCACGGTTGAGGCGAGCGATGTTGCTGATGCTCTCGCACTTGGGACATACGGCCTCGCAGGCACGGGTGTTGGTGCAGTTACCGAAGCCGAGCTCGTCCATCTTGGCAACCATGGCCTTGGCACGCTTGGCGGCCTCCACCTTGCCCTGGGGCAGGAGAGCCAGCTGGCTGACCTTAGATGATACGAAGAGCATGGCTGAACCGTTCTTGCAAGCTGCTACGCAAGCACCGCAACCGATGCATGAGGCGCAGTCCATAGCCTCGTCGGCATCCTCCTTGGGGATGAGGATGGCGTTGGCATCCTGTGCCTGGCCGGTACGGATGGTGGTGTAGCCACCAGCCTGGATGATCTTGTCGAAGGCGTTGCGGTCTACCATACAGTCCTTGATGACGGGGAAACCGGCTGAGCGCCAGGGCTCGACGGTGATGGTCTCGCCATCCTTGAACTTACGCATGTAGAGCTGACAGGTGGTGGCGCCACGCTCGGTCTTGCCGTGGGGTGTACCGTTGATGTAGAGCGAGCACATGCCGCAGATACCCTCGCGGCAGTCGTGGTCGAATACGAAGGGCTCCTTGCCCTCGTTGATGAGCTCCTCGTTCATGATGTCGAGGGCCTCGAGGAATGAAGTGTCATCGGGGATGTTCTTCAACTCGTGGGTATCGAAATGACCCTTAGCCTTGGGTCCGTCCTGCTTCCAGAACTTTACTGTTACAGAAATATTTTTTGCCATTTTTTTAGTCGTTTAGTGGTTTGGTCGTTTAGTCGTTTAGGAATGTAACACTATCATTAGTGGAGTATTCCTCCCATTTTGGCTTTTTCTGATCCTCTGGCATATCCCTCAGCTATATTAGATGGAACGGATACTGCTGCACGGCGCATTTGCGAAACCAACCCAAACAATTCATCCTTTGGATAAGATTTAGTTGCCCGGTATATTACCGATGCAAAGTCAATACTTTGCTGCCATACGCGCAAATCCTTATGAGTTTCCATCAGCTAAATGATACATTTCCTAAACAACTAAACGACTAATTTCCCAATTTCCTAAATTAGTTCTTATAGTTACGCTGCTGAACCTTGATGATCTCGTACTCGAGGGGCTCCTTAGAGAGCTCGGGAGCCTTGTCGTCGCTGCCCTGGTACTCCCAGCAACCTACATAGAAGAAGTTCTCGTCGTCGCGCTTAGCCTCGCCTTCCTCGGTCTGATGCTCCTCACGGAAGTGGCCACCGCATGACTCCTCGCGATGGAGGGCGTCGTAGGCTACGAGCTCGCCCATGAGGATGAAGTCGCGCAGGTGGATAGCCTTGTCGAGCTCGACGTTGAGGCCTTCCTTGCTGCCGGGGATGTAGAGGTTGGTATCGAACTCCTTGCGGATGTTCTTGAGGAGCTTCAAGCCTTCCTCGAGACCTTCCTTGGTACGACCCATGCCGACGTGCTCCCACATGATGTGGCCGAGCTCCTTGTGGATAGAGTCGACAGAGCGCTTACCCTTGATGTTCATGAGGCGGTCGATCTCGGCCTGAACTGCCTTCTCGGTCTCAGCGAACTCCTTGAGGTCGGTAGAGAGACGGGGCCAGATAGCCTGATCGGCAAGGTAGTTCTGGATGGTGTAGGGAAGTACGAAGTAACCATCGGCCAGACCCTGCATCAGAGCCGAAGCACCGAGGCGGTTGGCACCGTGGTCAGAGAAGTTACACTCACCGATAGCGAACAGGCCAGGGATAGAGGTCTGCAGCTCGTAGTCAACCCAGATACCACCCATGGTGTAGTGGATGGCGGGGAAGATCATCATGGGGAAGTAGTAGTCGGTACCACCTACGCTCTTGGCCAGCTCGCCGGGATTGACGTCGGTGATCTCCTCGTACATGTCGAAGAGGTTGCCATAGCGCTGACGGATAACGTCAATGCCCAGACGCTGGATAGACTCGGAGAAGTCGAGGAACACAGCCAGACCGGTATTGTTAACACCGAAGCCCTTGTCGCAACGCTCCTTGGCAGCACGTGAAGCTACGTCGCGGGGAACGAGGTTACCGAAGGCGGGATAGCGGCGCTCCAGATAGTAGTCGCGATCCTCCTCGGGAATCTCATAGCCCTGCTTGGTGCCTGCCTGGAGGGCCTTGGCATCCTCGAGCTTCTTGGGAACCCAGATACGGCCATCGTTGCGCAGAGACTCTGACATAAGGGTCAGCTTGGACTGCTTGTCGCCGTGAACGGGGATACAGGTGGGGTGGATCTGTACGTATGAGGGGTTGGCCATGTAGGCACCCTTGCGATAGCACTGGATGGCTGCGGTACAGTTACAACCCATAGCGTTGGTAGAGAGGAAGTAGGCGTTGCCATAACCACCGGTAGCGATAACTACGGCATTGGCTGAGAAACGCTCCAGCTTACCGGTAACGAGGTTCTTGGCGATGATACCACGAGCACGGCCGTCAACGATTACGACGTCCTCCATCTCATAGCGGGTGTAGAGCTTAACCTTGCCGGCCTGAACCTGGCAAGAGAGTGAGCTGTAGGCACCGAGAAGGAGCTGCTGGCCGGTCTGGCCCTTGGCATAGAAGGTACGGCTTACCTGAGCACCACCGAATGAGCGGTTGGCAAGCATACCACCGTACTCGCGAGCGAAGGGAACGCCCTGTGCCACGCACTGGTCGATGATGCTGTTGCTGACCTCGGCCAGACGGTATACGTTAGCCTCGCGAGCACGATAGTCACCACCTTTTACGGTATCGTAGAACAGACGGTAAACAGAGTCGCCATCGTTCTGATAGTTCTTGGCTGCATTGATACCACCCTGAGCAGCGATAGAGTGTGCACGACGGGGGCTGGCCTGGATGCAGAAGTTATATACGTTGAAGCCCATCTCACCGAGTGAGGCAGCTGCACTGCCACCAGCCAGACCGGTACCTACGACGATAACGTCGAGCTTCAGTTTGTTCTTGGGGTTAACCAGACGCTGATGTGCCTTGTAGTTGGTCCACTTCTCAGCAACGGGTCCTTCAGGGATTCTTGAATTTATAGTCTTTGCCATAATCTTAATTTAATTACGAAAACAGGAATAACCTTCAGTAAGCAATCCTTAAAAAAGGGAATCTGGATTCTTTAATTTTGAATTATGAATTGTGAATTACGAATTTATTAGAGGCCGACTGCAGACTGACTGCAGGCCATGGCATCGTATTACATTACCTCGCTGATGTCGCAGGGAACGTGACCCAGACAGAAGGCAACAGCAACAACGACGAACATCAGGATGACGATGGTAGCGTAGATGGTGCCGATGCAACGCCAGCGGTTCTCCCAGATCTTACCACTCCAACCCATGGTCTGAACAGAACTCCAGATACCGTGGTTCAGGTGCAGCCACAGAGCTGCGAGCCATACTAGATAGATAGCGGTGTAGATGTAACCACAGGTAGAGGTTGACGAGCCGGGGCCGTGGAAGGTGTTGATGATGTGATAAACACCATTGGTTGCCAGCGCAGCAGCCTCCTCGTTGCCTGCCAGCTCGGCAAACATCATGTTGTACCAGAAGTTGTACAGGTGGAGCACCATACCCAGGATGACGATCACACCCAGCAGAAGCATGTTCTGGCTGGACCACTCTACCTTGGCGGGCTTGTCGATAACGGCATAACGGTCGTTACCACGAGCCTTGCGGTTCTGGATGGTAAGAATGAATGCAAAGATGAAGTGAATTGCCACGAGAGCTGCCAGACCGATGGTTGCCACAACGGCATACCAGTTGGCACCGAGGAACTCACAAATCATGTTGTAGCCCTTCGCACTGATCAGAGCCACGACGTTCATTGACGCATGGAAGGTCAAGAACAGGAGAAGCGCCATGCCGGTTACAGACATAACAACTTTCCTACCAATTGATGAATTAGTTAACCACATAAAATGTTTGAATTTAGTTATTAAAAAATTTGATTATATTTTCGTTTTTTCGGCTCCTTTATAGTCTATTTTGCACACGCGCATAACTATAATTAGGTATATTTGGCGCAAATTTAGAACTTTTTTGTGATTTGTACAAGCAAAAAGCACAATAGTTTCACTAAAAAGCATTACTTTTGTGAAGAAATTCATTAAAAAAGCCCGAAATGGAACTTAAATTCGACGTTGTGGTGGTTGGCGCTGGACACGCAGGATGCGAAGCAGCGACTGCCAGTGCCCGACTGGGAGCCAAGACCTGCCTTGTGACAATGGACATGAACAAGATTGCACAAATGTCATGCAATCCTGCCGTGGGTGGCATTGCCAAAGGGCAGATTGTACGTGAGGTTGACGCATTAGGCGGACACATGGGCGAAGTAACAGACAAGTGCTCCATACAGTTCCGCATGCTGAACCGATCAAAGGGACCGGCCATGTGGAGTCCGCGCGCACAATGCGACCGAGGAAAGTTCATCTGGACCTGGCGCGAAGTGCTGGAGAACACGCCCAACTTGTCCATCTGGCAGGATCAGGTCAAGGAACTGCTGACAGAACCCATACACGCCGACGAGGGGAATGCCATTGACAACGGCACAGCGCCATGGCAGGAGGCCAAGCACCGAGTAGTTGGCGTCAGAACCTACATGGACGTCACGATTAAGGCACGCTGCGTCGTCATCACAGCTGGCACATTCCTGAACGGACTGATGCACATAGGCAGAACGAAACTACCCGGAGGCAGAGTGGCCGAACCGGCTTCGCTATTATTGACAGAATCCATTACAGAACTGGGTATCACATCGGGCCGAATGAAGACAGGAACGCCCGTGCGTATTGATGGACGTTCCGTCGACTTCAGCCTAATGACCGAACAGATAGGCGAGAATGACTATCATAAGTTCTCTTTCCTGGGAGAAACGCGGAAAATGCCGCAACTTCCGTGCTGGATCTGCTTCACCAATACGAAAGTACACGACCGGCTGAAGGCCAGCTTGGAGGACTCTCCGCTGTTCAACGGACAGATACAAAGTATCGGTCCCCGATATTGTCCGAGTATTGAAACGAAGTTGGTAACTTTTGCGGACAAAGACCAGCACCAACTGTTCCTGGAACCGGAGGGTGAGAACACACAGGAATATTATCTGAACGGATTCTCCTCCTCGTTGCCCATCGACGCTCAGCTGGAAGCGCTGCGTGAGATACCGGCTTTCCGCAATCTGCAAGTCTACAGGCCAGGCTACGCCATCGAGTACGATTACTTTGACCCACAGCAGCTAAATCCATCGTTGGAATCGAAGATTGTAGAGGGACTCTTCATGGCGGGACAGGTGAATGGCACCACAGGCTACGAGGAGGCAGCGGGACAAGGACTGGTGGCAGGCACGAATGCGGGACTCAAATGCGCTGGTTCACAACCATTTATCATGCATCGCGATGAATCATATATCGCCGTATTGATCGATGATTTGGTAACAAAAGGAGTAGACGAACCCTATCGTATGTTCACCTCCCGTGCAGAATACCGCATTCTACTGCGACAGGACAACGCTGACGCACGACTGACGGAAAAAGCGTATAATCTAGGGTTAGCCAACGACAAACGCTTCCACGCATGGAAAGAGAAAGAGGAGCAGATACAGCGTATCGTCCAATTTGCACGGGATTTTTCGGTGAAAGCGCCGCTAATCAACGACGTTCTTGTTGCATTGGGCGAAACGCCACTGACAAGAGGATGCAAGCTGATAGATCTCCTTGGGCGTCCTTCTGTTACCATCAACGAGATGGCAAAGCACATCCACCGACTGGCGGAATACCTGGACACCATACCGAACCGTAAAGAAGAAATTACCGAAGCTGCTGAGATACTGATCAAATATCAGGGCTACATAGAACGCGAGAAGCAGGAGGCTGCCAAGATGCAGAGATTAGAGTCCATCCGGATTAAAGACAAATTCGAGTACGCCACTATCCAATCGCTCTCTACCGAGGCACGTCAGAAACTGGAAAGGATAAACCCTGAGACTCTGGCACAGGCCAGCAGAATACCGGGCGTATCTCCAAGCGACATTAATGTGCTGTTAGTACTGATGGGCAGATAACTACAAATCTCACGATATAACATAACAATAAATAACAAACAACCATGAACAACGAGATTTTATTGAAGAACCTCCGCAACGTACCTGACTTCCCAATCCCTGGCATTCAGTTCAAGGACGTAAGTACTCTTTTCAAGGATGCGGATTGCATGCAGATTCTTGTCGATGAATTGTACGAAATGTACAAAGACAAGGGCATCACAAAGGTGGTAGGAATCGAAAGCCGCGGATTCATCGTGGGTGCTGCTTTGGCTTACCGTTTGGGTGCGGGATTCGTGATGTGTCGCAAACCTGGCAAGTTGCCTGCCGACACAAAAAAGATGTCCTACATGAAGGAATACGGTGAGGACACCATCGAGATTCACACCGATGCTATCGAGGAAAACGACGTGGTACTGCTGCACGATGACCTGTTGGCAACAGGCGGTTCAATGTATGCAGCCTACAAACTGGTCAAGGAGTTCAATCCTAAGCAGACATACATCAACTTTATCATCGAACTGACGATCGAAGGTCTGAACGGCAGAGCTGTCTTTGGTGACGAATGCGAGATCACCACGCTCATTAAAATCTGAGAAATAAGCATAGAACGGGTAAACTCTAATTAGACAAGGAGAGTTGAACGTTTTGCACTGAGAAAGCATTACAGAATGCCGAAATTGACAGTAAACATACAGAAACGCTCGAAGGAGGAGTTGCGCGATTACCTGATGGGAATCGTGCACAACCTTCCAGAGAGTCCGGGATGCTACAAATACTTTGATGAGACGGGAGTCATCATATACGTAGGCAAGGCAAAGAACCTGAAACGAAGAGTATCTTCGTACTTTCTACGCACACAGCAGACGTTGAAAACGAAGATTCTTGTCAGCAAGATACAGCATATCGACTATACAGTGGTCCCCACAGAGGAAGATGCGTTGCTGCTGGAGAATAACCTCATCAAGGAGAACAATCCTCGCTACAACATCTTATTAAAGGACGGGAAGACCTACCCAAGTATTGTCGTAACAAACGAGTATTTGCCAAGGATTCACATGACGCGAAAGATCGTGAAAGGCTATGGGACTTATTTCGGACCATACAGTCACGTACCGACTCTGTACGGCCTGTTGGATCTGATAAAGAACCTCTACCCTCTTCGCACATGCAACGAGCGAATAAATAAGGACTCGATAACCAATGGCAAACACAAAGAGTGTCTGGAATACCACATCAAGAACTGCAAGGCCCCTTGCATCGGTAAACAAACGCACGAGGATTACATACGCAACATAGAAGAGGCAAAAGAAATCCTGAAAGGCAATACCGCAGATTTGGAACGTAAGTTGCTGGCAGAAATGAAAGAACTGGCAGCAGAGATGAAGTTCGAAGAGGCAGAGATAATAAAGAAGAAATACGTAATGCTGGAAAACTACCAAAGCCGTAGCGAGGTAGTGAGCAGAACCATCGACAACATAGACGTATTTAACATTGAAGACAACGACAAGGTTGCCTACATCAACCACATGCACGTAGCCAACGGATGCATCGTAAGGGCCTACACATTCGAGTACACGAAGCGTCTTGACGAAACAAAAGAAGACCTCCTACTTGCAGGAATAGTCGAAATGCAAAAACGTTACGGTAGTGAAAGTAAGGAAGTTATACTCCCGTTCCCCGTGGAACATTTAATGTATTACTCGAACGTCATCATACCGCAGAAGGGAGACAAGAAGAAACTGTTGGACCTCTCCAAGCTCAACGTGATGCAGTATAAGAAGGACCGCATCAAGCAGAGCGACAAACTCAATCCTGAACAGAAAAGCACACGCCTACTTAAGGAACTGCAGGACGCTCTGCAGCTCCCTACCTTACCGGTACAGATAGAATGCTTCGACAACTCTAACATCTCGGGAACCGACGCAGTAGCGGCATGTGTTGTATTCATAAAAGGTAAACCAAGCAAGAGCGACTACAGGAAATACAACATCAAGACTGTTGTGGGACCCGACGATTACGCCTCGATGAAAGAAGTTGTGCGTCGAAGATACACACGCCTGTTAGAAGAAGGAAAACCACTTCCCAACCTTGTAATTGCCGATGGCGGTAAGGGACAGATGGAAGTAATGCGAGAAGTTATAGAAGATGAGTTGCATCTCAATATCCCAATCGCCGGTCTGGCAAAGAACGACAGACACCGCACAAACGAACTGCTTTACGGATTTCCACAACAAACGATTGGTTTGAAAACAGACAGCGCGCTATTCCATCTTTTAACGCAAATCCAGGAGGAAGTACACCGCTTTGCCATCACGTTCCATCGCGAAAAAAGGTCGAAGAACCAAATTAAATCGGAGCTTGACAACATTAAGGGTATTGGCCCCAAGGCTAAAGAAGCATTGCTAAAAGCCTTCAAAAGCACGAAGCGCATACGAGAGGCATCTGTAGAACAGATAGCGGAAATAATCGGAAAGAAGAAAGCAGAAACGCTAATTGACGCATTGAAGGGAGATACAGGAAAGAAATAAGATTCAGAAAAGAGAAAAGAGATAGAAGTTCTTCCCAAAAAGAGAAAACAGAAACTCATCCAAAAGAGAAAATAGAAGCTCATCGAAAAGAGAGAAGAGAAACCTACCCCAAAAAGAGAAAAGAAAATGAGAATAGTGATACAACGCGTCAAGCACGCTTCGGTAACGATAGAAGGACAGGTAAAGAGCAAAATCGAGCAAGGCTACCTTATATTATTAGGTATCGAAGAAGCCGATTCAGAAGAAGATGCTGGCTGGTTGTGCCGAAAGATTATAGGTTTACGCGTGTTCGACGACGAAAACGGCGTAATGAACAAGAGCATTACCGACATCAACGGAGATATCATCGTAGTGAGTCAGTTTACGTTGATGGCATCCTACAAGAAAGGAAACAGACCCAGTTATATACGTGCAGCCCGACACGAAACAGCCATCCCGCTCTACGCATTCTTCTACCAGGAATTGTCAAAGGAACTGGGAAAAGAAGTCCAGACGGGCGAGTTTGGGGCCGACATGAAGGTAGAACTGCTGAACGACGGCCCCGTAACGATTTGCATGGATACGAAAAATAAGGAATAAGACTATAGGATAAAGGTTAAGGGTTAGAGGTTAGAGATTAGAGGTTAGAGGTAGAGATTAGAGGTTATTATTGATAATTGATTTTAAACTTTAGGCTAAAGGATACAGATTATTACAACAACGAATATACAACAACTTAAACAAAGAATACAATGACAAAGTACGAAGAAGTATTGAGCCAGTACAACACCGCACTGGACGACGAGAAAGTAAAAGAAGCCGTCGCTAAGATCATCGAGAACAAAGTGCCCGAGAACAATACACTCGAGGTAAAGAAATTCTTGATGGGAAGCGTGGAGCTAACCACCTTGAAGAGCACGGACAGCGAAGAAAGCGTGCTCGCCTTTACAGAAAAGGTAAATCAGTTTGAGGATGCCTATCCAGAACTGCCACACGTGGCCACCATCTGTGTTTACCCCTGCTACGCAAGTATCGTAAGTCAGAGCCTCGAAGTAGAAGGAGTCGAAATAGCTTGTGTATCAGGAAGTTTCCCTTCTTCTCAGGCACTCATTGAGGTAAAGGTTGCAGAGACAGCCTTAGCAGTAAAGGATGGTGCTACGGAGATTGATATCGTGCAGAGCGTAGGCAAGTTCCTGAGCGGTGATTACGAAACCGTATGCGACGAAATAAGCGAACTGAAGGCCGTTTGCGGTGAGAAGAAGATGAAGGTCATCCTCGAGACTGGTCTACTGGGAAGCTGTGAGAACATCAAAAAAGCCTCAATACTGGCCATGTACGCAGGTGCCGACTACATCAAGACCAGCACAGGCAAGGAGAAGCCCGCTGCCACGCCTGAAGCAGCCTACGTGATGTGTCAGGCCATCAAAGAGTACTACGACAAGACCGGCATTCAGATTGGCTTCAAGCCCGCTGGCGGACTGAATACCGTGCACGATGCCCTCGTCTACTACACCATCGTTAAGGAAGTGCTCGGCGAGAAATGGCTGACGAACCAATGGATACGTCTTGGCACCAGCCGTCTGGCTAACCTCCTTCTGAGCGAGGTGCTCGGCACAGAGACGAAGTTCTTCTAATCCAGCGGAACGAATCATAAAAGGTGGCGGTAGCGGAAGTACTCCCCTACCCCACCTTTTTTATAGCCATACGCATTCACACGCTTTTTTTCGTCATTCTGAGTGAGTTTTTTCGGACCGACGGACAGCACGTCCAAAAATACGCGATTCTAAAGCGGTCAAAAAACAAGTTAATACTCTATCCTATAATTAGATAACAGCAAAAAATCTTGTATAAGAAAATCGACAAGATAGAATAAAAACGGGACATTTAGGCAGGGGATGCAACAAAAACACGCATTTTTGTAAGAAAAACAGAAAACAAACTATTTATCACGCTTCACCACCAGTCCGGCGAACTGGCGGAGCGCTTCTGTGTACTCCGACACCGGAATGCACGTCAGCAGTTCACAAGCCTGGGCAGCGTAGCGCTCCATGCACTGAGCCGCATAGTCAAGTCCACCCTGCTCCACCGTATAGTTTACCAGGCGAGCAATCTCATGGGTCGAAGCTTCCGTACGACGCACCTTCAAGGCCAACTCGTACATCTCCCGATCATCTGACTTGTTGACCACATAAATGACCGGCAAGGTGAGTTTGCCCTCCACCATGTCGTTGCCGGCTGGCTTGCCCAACGTAGCCGAATCGGTATAGTCAAGCATATCGTCGCGAATCTGGAAAGCCACGCCCAGGTATTCGCCAAAGAGACGCATCGCCTCGACCTGTTCTGCCGTACCACCCGCCAGCATGGTACCCAAGCGGGAACACGTGCTGAAGAGCGAAGCCGTCTTGCGCTCGATGACACGATAATAAACCTCCTCCTCAATCTTATCGGAATCGAGTGCATAGAGTTGGATCAGCTCGCCGTCAGAAAGCATCTCGGACACACGTGCAATACTGTGCACCACCTCCACATTTTGCGTCAAGGCAGAGTGCTGCAACGACTTGGCTAACAGATAGTCACCCACCAGCACAGCCGCATGAGGCGACATGAGGGCATTGACCGAAGCCTGTCCACGGCGCATGTTACTCTCGTCCACAATGTCATCGTGCACAAGGCTGGCCGTATGCACCAGTTCCAGACTTACCGAAGCGTGCAAGACGTCCTCTCCCCCACCCCCGAGCGAACCGGCAGCGAGCAGAGTCAGGATGGGACGCAAACGCTTTCCCTGACGCTTGCGGATATGCTGAAGCGCCAGATGAAGGAGCGGATTTTCGTGCGTAAAATCCTTCTCGAAGAGAGAAAGATAGCGCTCCAAATCGGCCTCTATCGGTTTGCGAATCTGTTCCATTTTGTCCATAATACTGCTTCTTTATGCGTAAATCGGCACAAAATTACAAAAAAATATCAGTAAATCATATTTTTTGCCTAAATTTGAATCTAAATTATGTAAAAAGTAAAAAGTGAGCTTTTGGAAACGACTTAAATACAGTATAAAAACGCTATACTTTTGAGGCAGAATCCATTCCAGTTCCCTACCACAATCCATGATAACGACCATGCAGAAACTATTCTTGCTCGACGCCTACGCACTCATCTATCGCGCGTATTACGCGTTTATAAAGAACCCGCGCATAAACAGCAAGGGCGACAACACATCGGCCATCCTCGGCTTTGTCAACACACTCGAAGAGGTGCTCCAAAAGGAAAAACCAACCCATATCGGCGTGGCCTTCGACCCCCACGGAGGCACCTTCCGCCACGAGGCCTACCCCGACTACAAGGCACAACGCGAAGAGACGCCCGAGGCCATCCGCTTTGCCGTGCCCAAGATCAAGGAGATCCTGGCCGCTTACCGCATTCCCGTGCTCGAAGTGACCGGATTTGAAGCCGACGACGTCATCGGCACCCTCTCCTACCAGGCTCATCAGCAAGGCATCGAGACCTACATGATGACGCCCGACAAGGACTACGGACAACTTGTCAACGAACACGTCCGCATGTACCGGCCCGCCAAAGGAGGCGACCAGGCCGAGGTGATGGGCATAGAAGAAGTGTGCGAAAAGTGGGGACTCACGAATCCACTGCAGGTCATCGACTTGCTGGGACTGATGGGCGACTCGAGCGACAACATCCCAGGCTGTCCCGGCGTAGGCGAGAAAACTGCCGTCAAGCTCATCAATGAACACGGGAGCATCGAATCACTACTGGAGCACAGAGAGGAACTCAAAGGTGCCTTAAAAGAGAAAATATGCAATAATGTGGAACTTATCAAGACCAGCAAATGGCTTGCCACCATCAAAACGGACGTTCCCATTGCCCTCGACATGGGGCAGCTGCAATACGAGGAACCCGACAAAGAAGCCCTCAAAGCGCTGTACGACGACCTGGAATTCCATGCCCTGACCAAGAAGCTCTTTGGCAGCACGAATACGGTGGTTCCCACCAAGAAAAAAGCCACGAAAAAGGACGCTGACACGGGCCAGCTCGACCTATTTGCCATGTTCGACAACAGCGAACAGATTGCTACGGCTGAGGAAGAGGCGCTACCCACCAACCGCGAGACCTGGCAGACACGACAGGCCAAATATCACCTCGTAGACACGCCCGAGAAGCGGCAGCAACTCATCGCTACCCTACTCCACTCCCCAGCCATCAGCCTCGACACCGAGACCGACAGCACCGAGCCTATCCGTGCCACACTCGTGGGACTGAGTTTTGCCATCGAGGAAGGCGAAGCATGGTACGTACCCGTTCCCAAGGAGGAGGCAGGGCGCAAGCAGCTGATGGAGGAGTTCCGCCCCATCTACGAGAACCGCGCGACGCTCAAGATTGGCCAGAATCTGAAGTACGATTTACTCGTGCTGCAGAACCCCACGAACGGCAACATCAACCTCGCCGGACCAATGTTCGACACCATGATAGCCCACTACCTCATCTCTCCCGAGCTGCACCACGGCATGGACTACATGGCCGAGGTCTATCTCAACTACCAGACCATCCACATCGAGGAGCTCATCGGGCCCAAGGGCAAGAAACAGAAGTCGATGGCCGACCTCCAGCCCGAGGAGATCTATGTCTATGCCAGCGAGGATGCAGAGGTAACGCTTCGTCTGAAAAACGCTCTCGAACCCAAGCTGAAGGAGTGCGGCGTGGAGGAGCTCTTTTGGCAGATCGAGATGCCTCTGATGTCCGTGCTGGCCTACATGGAACGATGTGGCGTGTGCATTGATACAGAAGGACTTAAAGAGACTAGTCGTCTCTTCACCGAGCAGATGCAACAGTTGGAGCAGGAGATACACGAGCTGGCTGGCATGGACTTCAACATCGCCTCACCGAAGCAGGTAGGCGAAGTACTGTTCGAAAAGCTGCAACTGAGCAGCAAACCCAAGAAGACCAAGACAGGTCAGTACGTCACGAGCGAGGAGGTGCTGGAAAGCCTGCGCCATAAGCATCCGGCCGTGGAGAAGATTCTGCAGCACCGTGGCCTAAAGAAGCTTCTGGGCACATACATCGATGCCCTACCCGAACTTATCAATCCCGCCACCGGACACATACATACCTCTTTCAATCAGACCATTGCAGCTACCGGCCGACTCTCCAGCAGCAATCCCAACCTGCAGAACATCCCTGTACGTGATGCCGAAGGAAAAGAGGTACGAAAAGCCTTCATCCCCGAGGCTGGCGAGGAGTTCTTCTCGGCCGACTACAGCCAGATTGAGTTGCGCATCATGGCCCACCTGAGCCAGGACGCAAACCTCATCGAGGCCTTCAACGCGGGCCATGACATCCATGCAGCAACTGCAGCCAAGATCTTCCATAAGGACATCAGCGAGGTCACCAGCGACGAGCGCAGGAAGGCCAAGACGGCCAACTTCGGCATCATATACGGCATCTCCGCCTTCGGTCTGGCCGAACGCATCGGTTGCAGCCGAAGCGAGGCTAAGGAGCTGATAGACGGATACTTCGAGACCTATCCGGGCGTCAAGGCCTACATGGACAAGAGCATCGCCACGGTACGCGAACAGGGCTACACCGAGACCCTCTTCCACCGTCGCCTCACCCTACCCGACATTAACTCGCACAACTCCGTCGTGCGTGGTTATGCCGAGCGTAACGCCATCAACGCCCCCATTCAAGGCACAGCAGCCGACATCATCAAAGTGGCCATGATACGCATCTACCAGCGCATGAAGGCCGAAAGACTACGCTCGAAGATGATGCTCCAGGTACACGACGAACTCAATTTCTCGGTGCCTGCGGAGGAGAAGGAACGCATCCAGCAACTCGTCATCGAGGAGATGCAGGCCGCCTGTCAGCTCTCCGTTCCCCTCATTGCCGACTGCGGATGGGGCAAGAACTGGCTGGAAGCACACTAAATCAATTGATAATTGATAATTATTTGGGGGGAGACTATAGGCATGAAGATACACCGAATCCTTTCCGCTCTCACGCTATTGACGGTTCTGCCGGTGCATGCGGTATACACTACCCCAGGGAAAGGACAGCACGGCACTCAGAAGGAGGAACTCACCCTGCTCCCCACCCCCAAGTCATGCACCTTCGGCAAGGGGTACTACCACGGCAAAGACACGCTCATCGAAATGGTGGACAGCATCGAGGGGGCCTACGACTATCCTTTGGCAGGATTTGCGAATGAGGCTTACCAACTGGACATCACACCTCGACAGATTCAAATCCGTGCCGTAACGCCGACGGGAGTTATCCGTGCTCGTCAAACGCTTTCACAGCTTCAGGAAGAATACAGGAAACTGCCCGTAGTGAGCATCACCGACTGGCCCGCCTTCAAGTTGCGCGGATTTATGCACGATTTGGGGCGCTCCTTCATCAGCATCGAGGAACTACGTCACGAGATTGACCTGTTGAGCCGTTTCAAGCTCAACGTACTGCACTGGCATCTCACTGACAACCAAGCCTTTCGCTTCGAGAGTAAACGATTTCCGCAACTCAATACAAACAACTGCTTCACCCGTTTCCCCGGCCGCTACTACACACAGGCCGAATGCACGGCCCTGGAGGCCTATGCCCACGAGCGTGGCGTCATCATCATTCCCGAGATAGACATGCCCGGCCATTCGAAAGCCTTCGAGCGGGCCATGGGTTTCACGATGAGCAGCGAGCGGGGTAGGGAGGTACTGAAGGCCTTGCTCGACGAACTCTGCACGACCTTCCCCCTGGCTCCCTACATCCACATCGGAGCCGACGAGGCTGGCACCACGGCTGCCTTCGTCAACGAGATGACAGGCTACCTGCACCAGTTGGGCCGCCGCACCGTCGTCTGGAACCCCATCAGTGGCGTCAGCATCAGTCGCGAGAACCTGCCCCACGTAGACATGACCTCGATGTGGAGCACACGTGGGCGCAAGATGGCCGGCATGGCCAACATCGACCTGCGCTACAACTACGTCAACCACTTCGACGTCTTTGCCGACCTCGTGGGCATCTACAAGAGTCAAGTGTACTACCAGCCCCGTGGCGATGCAGAAGTGGCCGGAGCCATGACGACCGTTTGGAACGACCGCAAGCTGCCTACCGAACGTGACATCATCCTGCAGAACAATCTGTGGGCCAACACGCTGGCCACCGTGGAACGATGCTGGAAGGGTGGGGGAATGCAGTATATCGAACAGGGTGGCACAATGCTGCCCAACGAGGGGCCCGAGTATGACGAGTTCTGCGACTTCGAGCGCCGTCTGCTCTGGCACAAGGGACATAGCCTCAAGGACGAACCCATCCCCTACGTCAGGCAGACCAACGTGCGATGGAGGGTAGGGGAGCAGGAGATTCTCGCCACCGGTGCCGCCATCTACCTGCGCCACACCTGGGGCAGTACCGTGCCGTCCCTCCTGCCCGATGCGCAGCCCAACACCGCCACCTATGCCTACACCTACGTCTATAGTCCCGTATACCAAAAGGCGGGTGCACTCATCGAGTTCCAAAACTACGGACGCAGCGAGAACGACCTGGCTCCCGACCCCGGCCAGTGGGACCGCAAGGGCAGTCGCATCTGGCTCAACGACGAGGAACTGCTGCCGCCCACATGGCTCAACAGTGGGCTGCCCATCCATGCCGAAACCGAGTTGCAGAACGAGAACTTCACCGCACGACCACCCCTTCAAGTCCGCCTCCACAAGGGTTGGAACAAGGTCTATCTGTACCTGCCCTACCAGCCCGCCCCCGGCGTGCGCCTCAACAAGTGGATGTTCACCTTCGTCCTGACCACCCCCGACGGTCGCGATGCCCTTCCCGGCATCACCTACAGTCCCGACCGCGTGCTGGAATAATACTTTATAGCGCTACCTTCACACTAAGCATAGCTTTTACCGGACAATAATGTTTTGCTGCACCAATAATTAGTTGCTAAAGTTCAATATAACTATTTGTACGTGCAAAGTAAAACGAACTGGCAAAACAATTGGCACGAAAAGTGGCAAGCAATGACTAAAAACACACAGCTATCATTTTATGACAATCATTTTATGATAGGTTTTCTTTGCCGCATCCAATTTAATTTGTAACTTTGCGCAGAATTCAACTTTGGACAAGTTATGAACAATCCTTTCGTTACCAATGGCTATGCAGGTGCAGACTATTTTTGCGACCGTGTGGAAGAGACTAATTTCCTCGTTAGAATGCTCTCGAACGAGAATAACATTGCTGTTATTTCTCCTCGCAGAATAGGAAAAACAGACCTGATACGACATTGCTTTGCGCAGCCAGCAATTTCCCAGAACTACCATACCTTTCTTATTGACATCTATGCTACCAAGAACCTGAATGACTTTGTTCAGGTGTTGGGCAGGACAATTGTCGACTCGCTGCGCGGTAAGGGAAGAAAGGCGTGGGAACTATTCCTAAATACCGTTGCGTCAGTTCGTTCCGAGATTTCGTTTGACATCAGCGGAAATCCCGTTTGGGGACTAGGTCTGGGAGCTATGCACAACCCTATGGTGACGCTCGATGAGATTTTTCGTTATCTACAGAGTGCAGACAAGCGTTGTCTGGTTGCCATTGATGAGTTTCAGCAGATTACTCATTATGAGGATGGCGAGAATGTGGAGGCCGCCTTGCGCACCTATATTCAGCGCTGTTCTAATGCCAATTTCATTTTCTCTGGTTCCCATCGACACCTGATGGGCGAGATGTTCACGTCGCCGTCGCGTCCTTTCTATCAGTCAGTTACCTTGTTCAATCTCAAGCCTATCCCATTGGATCGTTATCAAGAATTTGTGGAGAGAAAGTTCGAAGAGGCGGGTAAGCACATCGACAAGGAGGTCGTTCCGATGCTTTACGAGCGTTTCAAGAGCATTACCTCGTATATGCAGAAGATAATGAACTACATGTTCCAGATGACAGAAGTGGGACGAACCTGTAATGCACGAATGATAGACGAGGGCATCAACTACATTCTGGACATTTCATCCGACACGTATAAGGGCTTCATCTACCAGATGCCAGAGAAACAGCGAAATGTGTTCCTTGCCATTGCCAGGGATGGCGAAGCAAAGGGAATTGCAGGTGGCAACTTCGCCAAGCGCCACCATCTCCCCTCACCCAGCGCTGCCGTGTCAGCACTTCGCGGATTGCTGGAAAAAGACTTTGTCACTCAGGAAAACGGCACATACTGGGTGTACGACCTATTCTTCCAGTTATGGATTGCCAGGGAATACAAGTTTCAGCCCAAGACATGAAATAGTTTCATTTGAAATGATTTTTCAAATAATTTTATTACATTTGCAGCAGAATCAATAGAAAGTGGCTTATGGACATACCTTTTGTTTACGGAAGACTGGCTGAGAACAAGGACTTTACAGGCCGTATGGATGACATCCGACGCCTGGAAACGAACCTTATGGGCAGGATAAACACAATCATCATTTCGCCAAGACGATGGGGCAAATCGTCACTCGTACACCGCACATTGCAGGAGATTAAGGCGAAAGACCCACAGTTCATCACTTGCCACATCGACATCTTCAACTGCCGAGATGAGGAAAGCTTCTACAAGGCATACGTGAATGCCGTGCTCAATGCCGCTTCCACCAAGCTTGAGGAAGCGATAAGTATAATAAAGAAATATATGGGTTCGTTCGGACCCAAGATTGCGCCATCGGACGCTGGCAGCACGATGGAATATAGCCTTGGCATTGACTTTCACGACAAGAAGTACTCCATTGATGAAATACTGGATCTGCCTGAAAAAATTGCCACTGAGCGCGGCAAACAGTTCATCGTCTGCATTGATGAGTTCCAGAACATAGAGAACTTTGAGGAGCCAAAGGCGTTTCAAGCCCGATTGCGTGCCCATTGGCAACGCCATCAGCACGTGTGCTATTGCATGTATGGCAGCAAGCGCCATACGCTGCTCAACATCTTCTCCGACTATGAGATGCCGTTCTACAAGTTTGGCGACATCATTATGTTGGAGCGTATAAGCAAACAGGAATGGGTAAGCTTCATTGTAGGTCGCTTCGCAGACACGGGTAAACACATTACGCCTGAGCTGGCAGCAAGAATTGTGGATAGGGTGGAGTGCCACTCCTACTACGTGCAGCAATATAGCCAGCTGGTGTGGCTGCTGACTGCAAGCCATGCTACGGAAGAGACCATCGAACAAGCCTTCCAGCAGATGATTGACCGTTCTGCCATACTGTTTGAAAACCTCATTGACAACATGAAAGTCAGACAGATCAACATGCTACTGGCCATCGCAGAGGGAGAGAAGAACTTCAGCTCGGCGGCCGTACTGAAAAAATACAACCTGGGCACATCGGCTAACGTCAAGAACCTCAAGAAAGCCGTCATCGACAAGGATCTTGTGAACATTGAAAACGGCTTGATGACCATCCAAGACCCCATCTTCAAGCACTGGTTGTTGGTACGATTCAGAGCGTGAGGAGGGGCAGCAAGTGGGAATGAGGGGAAAGGCTACTAATGAAGAGGTGGGAAAGGCTGTTTGATTTGTACGGTTCATGAATATCTCGTACAAATTCTTGTCAGGATTTTGCTTCAAATAGAAAAATGAGGGAGCCGAGACGTCGTTTTTAGAGCGCAAATCGGTCGATTTTGGGTGATTTTACGTGTTCAGACGAAATGACGCTACGTGTTTTTTCGAGAGACGCAGCGTCATTTTTGAAGTGACGCAGCGGGATTTTCCAAAACACGTAGCGTCTTTTTTGGTTTTTCGGGCCGTTTGGAGGCTTGTTGCGCGTCCTTCGCTTGAAACTTTCTCTACATAATGTTAATTTTTAAGCAGTTAACTGAACGCGCTATATACACAGGCAATTGATCACGATGGAAAATAACGCGAGGAAAAGGGGCTTGTTTTCATAATTTTCTTTACAAAGCTGTCTGTTGAGGAAAGCGGATGGACAGAAGCCCGGCCTTCGCTAAACCTCGCCAGAAGACCTTGCTTACATGTCAAATCGGGAAGCAACAGCAAAATAGATAGGGTAGGATACCTGTTTATTCGAAAAATAGTTGTAACTTTGCACGCTCATTGTATAGAATAAACAAGAAGAAACGAAAAAGATATGAAAGCAGGAATCGTAGGACTGCCCAACGTGGGCAAGTCGACTCTCTTCAACTGTCTGTCGAGCGCCAAGGCCCAGGCAGCAAACTTCCCATTTTGTACCATCGACGCCCAGCTGGGACAGGTCAGCGTGCCTGACGAACGACTGACGAAGCTGGCCGAGTTGGTTCACCCCGGACGCATCGTGCCGGCCGTCTGCGACATCGTGGACATTGCAGGCCTCGTCAAGGGTGCCTCGAAGGGTGAGGGCCTGGGCAACCAGTTCCTGGCCAACATCCGCGAGTGCGACGCCATCATCCACGTATTGCGTTGCTTCGACAATGCCAACATCGTGCACGTGGACGGCAGCGTTGACCCTGTCCGCGACAAGGAGATCATAGACATGGAGCTGCAGCTGAAGGACCTGGAGACGCTGGAGAACCGCCTGAAGCGCGTGGAGAAGGCTGCCAAGGTGGGTGGCGACAAGCAGGCCAAGGTGGAGTTGTCGGTCATCGAGACCTACCAGAAGGTGCTGCTCGAGGGCAAGAGTGCCCGCACGGTGACGTTCGACACAGAAGATGAGGTGGCTGCAGCCAAAGGCCTCTTCCTGCTAACGGCCAAGCCCGTGCTCTACGTCTGCAACGTGGACGACACCAGCGCCGCCACTGGCAACCAGTACACCGAGGCTGCGAAGAAGGCTATCGAGGGCGAGGATGCCGAGATGATGATCATCAGTGCCCAGACGGAGGCCGACATTGCCGAGCTGGAGACGTACGAGGAGAAGCAGATGTTCCTCGAGGACATGGGCTTGAGCGAGAGTGGCTGCAACCGCCTCATCAAGGCCATCTACCACCTGCTGACGCTGCAGACCTTCATCACGGCTGGTGAGATGGAGGTGAAGGCCTGGACCTTCCGCAAGGGCTGGAAGGCACCGCAGTGTGCCGGCGTCATCCACACCGACTTTGAGAAGGGCTTCATCCGCGCCGAGGTCATCAAGTACGACGACTACATCAAGTATGGCAGCGAGGCTGCCGTGCGCGAGGCTGGCAAGATGGGTGTGGAAGGCAAGGAATACGTGGTGCAGGACGGCGACATCATGCACTTCCGATTTAATGTTTAATTTAATGCATAATTCATAATTATTGCTAGGACAAGGACTATTAAAGGATGGTGAATTATGAATTATGAACTATGAACTATGAATTATGAATTAATGTACGTTGACTGGTCTCCCGCTATGGAGGCCTTCAGCGTGGGTTCGTTTGCCGTACGCTGGTACTCGCTGTGCTGGTGCATCGGCCTGGCCAGTGTGTACCTGCTGGAGCGCCATCTGTACAAGAAGCAGGGTGTGTCGGACGAGAAGTTCGACCCGCTCTTCATCTACTGCTTCGTGGGCATCCTGGCTGGTGCCCGACTGGGCCACTGTCTCTTTTACGAGCCTGGGTATTACCTGACCAGCGGCAAGCACTTCGTGGAGATGCTGCTGCCCATCAAGTTCACGGCCGACAGCTGGAAGTTCATCGGCTATGAGGGTCTGGCCAGCCATGGAGGAACACTTGGCTTGATCATTGCCCTGTGGCTCTATATGCGCCGGACGAAGCTGCCCCTGAGGTTCATCCTGGACGACATCGCCATCGTTACGCCCATCTGCGCCTGCTTCATCCGCCTGGGCAACCTGATGAACTCGGAGATCATCGGCCGCATAACGGACGTGCCATGGGCCTTCCGTTTCATGAAGTCGCACGAGGCCCTGCAGACGCTGGGCGCAGACAACCTGCCCCTCCCGCGCCATCCCGGACAGCTCTACGAGGCCATCTGCTATGCCGTGTTCTTCTTCGTTGGTTGGTACTTCTACAAGAAGTCCACCAAGGAGCCAGCCTACAAACCTACCGACTGCTGGTCCGGTAACGCTTCGCCTCGCGGCACCCAAGTAGGCAGTGGCTTCTACTTCGGCCTTTGCCTTACGCTCATCTTCACCGCCCGCTTCTTCATTGAGTTCACCAAGGAGGTGCAGGGTGGGGTAGACAACGGTTCCCTGCCCATCGACATGGGACAGATTCTCAGCATCCCCTTCGTACTCGTGGGTACGTGGTGCATGGTCAAGGCTTTCAAGGCAAAAAGATGAGTGTTGCCCATTAATAAGAACGAATAAGCACATCAAAACTTAAAACAATTAGGAGATGAAAAAGAATTTTCTTCTTGGCGGCACTGGCCATTACGACCTTCACCGCCAAGGCACAGCAGATGGAGGCACTACCCATAGATGAGGGAGTGCGCATCGGCAAACTTGAAAACGGACTGACCTACTACATCCGTCACAATGAGGAGCCCAAAGGACAGTCTTCATCGCCGACCAGTTCACGAAGAGCATCGTGGTGAGCTGTCTGAACCAGCGATTACAGGAACTGGCCCTGAAGGCTGACTGTCCCTTCATGACAGCCCGTGTGAGTGATGGCCAGTACCTCGTCAGCAAGACCTGCGACGCTTTTGAGCTATCCGTCACCCCCAAGCCTGGCAAGAGCGTCGAGGCTACCAAGGCTGCCATGACCGAGATAGCCCGCGTACAGCAGCACGGCTTCACCGCCGGCGAGATACAGCGCGCCAGCGACGAGTTTGTGGCAGGCGTTGAGGCACTCTACAACAATCGCGACAAGCAGCCCAACGGCTTCTATGCACAGCAGTACCTGAGGCACTTCCTCATGGGTGACGCCATCCCCAGCATCGAGATCGAACTCCAGTTCTACAAGATGTTGGCAGCCCAGCTCCCTGCCGAGGTCTATCAGCAGTACCTCAAGCAGCTCACCCAGAGCACCGAGAAGAACTTCGCCCTGATGGCCATGTGCAGCGAGACGGACAAGCCCGCCGCTGCCGACCTCAAGCAGGCCGTCAGTGAGGGCATCCAGGCACAGACCGAGGCCTACGTGGACGAGGACAATGGCGAGCCCCTGATTGCCAAACTCCCCAAGCCCGTCAAGGTCAAGAAGGTGGCACAGGCTCCCTTCGGCTACACACAGTGGCAGCTCGCCAATGGTGCCAACGTATATTTCAAGAAGACCGACTTCAGCGACAACGTGATCAACCTGCAGGCTATCTCCAATGGTGGCTTCAACCTCCTCTCCGACGACAAGGCTCTCCTCAGCAGCGTCTTCCTGAATCCGCAAAACGGTGTGCGTCTCAGCGCGTTCGAAATCATTGCCTCTGAGACCAGTATTGCCCACCTCACCAGCACCCAGCTCAAGAAGAAGCTGGCTGGCAAGAAGGTAGGCGTGGAACTCAGCCTGGGCGAAAATGCTGACCTGCTGAACGGTAACTCTACCGTGAAGGACCTGCGCACCATGTTCGAGCTCATCAACCTGCGCTTCCAAGGCGCCAGCAATGACCCCGATGCCTACCAGAACCTGCTTTCGCAGCTTGAGATGGTAATGCCACAGCTCGATGCCATGCATGCCGTCGTGCAGGCCGACAGCATGCAGAACACCCTCTTCAAGCACAGCCCACGCAAGCAGTTCCTGCACGCCACCACCGGCAAGCAGATCTCTTACGACAAGGTGCGCCAGGCCATCGCCGAGCGCTTCCAGAGTGCCGGCGACTTCGACTTCATCTTCACTGGAGCCATCAACGAGGACAGCCTGCGCCTCTACGTCGAGCAGTACATCGCACCCCTGCCAGGCCTGAAGAAGCGTGAGGCAAAGAAGGACCTCGGCATCAATCCCATCAAGGGCATCCACGAGAACGTCTACACCTGCAAGATGCAAAGTGCCGACGCCAGCGAGGTCATCGTCAACGTTCGCTGGGCCTTTGATGACAAGTATACCCTGAAGGATGCCATGACGGCATACGCCCTGGGCAGCGTGCTCGGCGACCGCTACTTCCAGAAGATTCGCGAGGAGAACAGCATGGGCTACAGCGCAGGTGCCAACGCCAAGGTCAGCGGAGGTTTCAACCCCGGCTATGCCATCACCGCCGCCGCCAACATCAAGCCCGAGTGCAAGGACCAGTGCCTGCAGATCATCTACGACGAACTGGAACTTCTGGACAAGAACGGTGTCACCGAGGATGAACTGAAGAAGTACAAGGAACCCGCCATTACCAGCTATGCCCAGAGCCAGCGCAGCAACGAGTACTGGGCAGGCACCTTGGCCACATACCTCCTGGAGAAGCACGACAGCAACACCGGCAAGGAGGACATCATCAAGAACATCACCTCTGCCGATCTCCAGAAGATGGCCGACAAACTGCTCAAGAGCGGCAACCGCGTCACCGTGGTCATGACTCCCGAGCTGTAAGGCTGCAAACAAAATTACCGCATACCCCTAACACCGAAGGTGGCCGACGTCCTGTCAGCCACCTTCGGTCGTGTATAGAAGTTTTTATTTTTTGTAATGATGTTCTCTCTTCTCCCAATTTTTCTCATCTCACCACTATCTTCCTGCCGTCTCTCAGGTATAGTCCGCGTCGGGTGGTGTCGTGTTTACGTCCCTTCAGGTCGTAGGTGGCGAACGATGCCTTAGTGGTGGCGGGCTTGATGCTTGTGGTTGGACTTACCTCGCATGTAAGCTCTATCCGGTCTTTTCCAATGTAGTATGTTCCGGGTGCAAAACTTCCAAAGCGTACGTCCACTCTTTTGATTATAACGCCATCTGTACCAGGAAAACCAAAGGGTTTGTCTTCGAAAACGCGGACCTGAATGGTGTTATTGTGGATGATACATTCGGTAAACTCAAAGGTGTCCATCAGTACAAAGCCTTTGATGCATAGTGTGTCACCATCGAACGAGTATTCCAGGACGGGAGTTCCGTTACGCACCTTCGAATAGCGTTCGTCCTCCATCATCTTGCTTATTTCATACTCTGTCGCCTCTCTGCATTCCATCATCGATTGCAGTTTGTAGCATGGCTCGTTAATGGTGGGTGTTCTCCAATAGTCCTTGACGTTCAGTGCATTCCATGCATATATAAGGATTGCGTTGGATATGGTAGTGCCTTTTGGGGTTATGCCTGGAAGTTCCTGGACGACGGACAGCGGAACTATGCCCCATGACGTAGACCCGATGCCTTCCTGCCATTCTTCATCGTGTTCAATCAGCTGCTCTTCCATCGTCGATGTGTCCAGCAGATAGAGCAGGCGGCCCTCTTCCCGATAGAACAGGGAGTCTCTGCCAGAGGGTATGTCGTCAACTACAACACGGTATTTCTTGTCGTTGATCGTACTATCCCCGGCAATGTAATACAAGACGTTCGTCCACGTCTCATCCGAGAAGCTATAATGCACTTTCCAACTCTTCGTCAGGGTCTCTCCAAAGCAGGACTCTGGTGTAATCAGTATTGGGATAGCCTGCCCAAAAACGCTTGTTCTGAGGGAAAACAATGTAAAAACCAGCATGGTTCTTATGCATCCTATGGAAATTCGCAGATGGCGCTTGATTGGTGCATGCAAAACACGTGTAATAGACCTTTTAATAGTATTTTTCATTATGATATTATTTGGCAATAAATTTAAAATTACTTCTAACTATCGAAGTCTCTGGGTGAATTTCAAGGCGCGTTCCTGTCATGATGATGTCGGAATCTATTATTTGTACATTTCCAACAGGTTCTTCTGATGTGACTGCGTTGCCTATTTTTATTGTCCTTGCCCAAATCCCACTATTTTTTTTCATCTTTGCAACATCATATCTACATAGCCACCTACCATTCGTTTGCATAAATTGTATGCAAATTTCGTAAAAGTTCTTTAGATATACAAGGATTTTTTCAAAGAATTAGTAAATAAACGCGAGAAATTACCTCGAGGGGGAATCCTCGTTTCTCTGACCTTGAAGTCATATCCCTGAGTTCAACAGTAGAACACATGAGTAACGATAGCGAAAACCTGAAAGAATCGAGTGTTACGAACGACGGATGCTACAAGCTCTCGTGGCGGGAGCGCATCAGCTTCTGTACCGGCGATGTGGCGCAGAACATCTACAGCTTGCCACAGCCTAAAACCCAGAGAAATGCCGTAAAAGTAGGTAGAAAAAGAAAAAAGAGGGCCGAAACCCTCTTTTTTTTGTTTTTACGCAGGCTTTACGCCTATTAGAACTGAACCGTAGGAGCCTTGTCGGCACCTTCCTGCGACTTGAACATGGGCTTAGTAGAGAAGCCGAAGATGCCGCTCAGCAGGCTGGCAGGGAACTTGCGGACAGCCACGTTGTAGGGCTTCACGGTCTCGTTGAACGTCTTGCGAACCTCGTTGATGCGGTTCTCGCTGCCCTCGAGCTGATCCTGCAGCTGGAGGAAGTTCTCATTGGCCTTCAGGTCGGGATAAGCCTCGGTGATGGCCATCAGGCGGCTCAGACTGCCCTGCAACTCCTCCTGCATCTTCTGGTAGCGCTCCATGCTCTCCTCGGTCAGCGAGTCGATGCTGATGGTCATCTGGGTAGCCTTGGTACGCATCTCGACAACCTCCTTGAGGGTGTTCTCCTCATGGCTGGCGTAGCCCTTCACGGTGTTTACTAACTGAGGGATGAGGTCCATACGGCGCTGGTAGGCAGCCTCTACGTTACCCCAAGCCTCATTTACAGTCTCTTCCTTGTTGACAAGGCCATTGTACGTGCTGATAGCCCACATGGCAATGACAGCAATCGCACCAATGATCATCAAATTCTTTTTTCCCATAATTAATTTTGTTTTTGTTAAGTTTATAATTAAGAATTTCAATCAACGTTTAGTTGTTTCGTTGTTTAGGAAACTCGCAGGCGAACTGCATCAGAAGCGGCCGCTCGAGCCGCCACCGCCAAAGTGACCGCCACCGGAGCTACCCCATGAATGGCTTCGACTGCTCGAGCCGCCACCACGACTGCCACCCGAGAAGCCACCGCCGCCTGACGAGGCAGACTGATAAACACTGGCAGCAGCCGATGTGAAGAGGCCCAGCTTGAACATGGAGGCGGAGGCTTTGCGTTCCTTGCGCACCTCGTAGCCACAGTCGGGACAGCAGAAGATGTCGACAATCTGTACGTTGCGGTATATGCCGTTGGGCTTGCGCAGACTGCTGCGGCTGACCGACTTCTTCTCGTTCTCGAAGGCCTTCTTCCGTTCGGCCGTCTGGACTGCCTGGGCAGCCATGGTGGGACTCACGGCCATAAGGATGGTATTCAGTTCGTGCTCGCTCTGGGCCATGCACGTCGACAGTATGTTACTGAGGGCAGACTCCTGCATGCTGCCCTCCTGATAGGCCTTGACGGCATCCATCATATTCTGATTCTTCTGTATGCGCATGGCCAGCAGTTTGGCCTGTAGTTCTACCTCGTTCTCCTCGGGCCTCAGCGCACCCTCCTCATCGGGTGCCAAGGCTACCTGACGCAGCTTGAGTGCGTAGTTATGCTTCTTACACTTGGGGCACTCGCGCGACTTGCGACGGGCATAGACACCGGCTCCCACCATACCGCAAACGCCAAGGCCCATCCACATCAGGACGTCGCTGTCGCCTTCCGCCTCGTCCTCCTCGGGATTCAGCTCTTCCTGGCCGGTCACCACCGCACTGATCTTTTCGCTGGCAGCAAGGATGCCCTCGCCCCACTTGCCCTCCTTCAGCAGCGGAGTCATGATGTTGCGACGGATGTGACTGCACTGGGCGTCGGTGATGAACTTCTCCATGCCATCGCCCGTCAAGATGCTGACGGCACGCGATACCGTGGCCACCATGACCACGATGCCCGTGTTCGTCGTGCCACCGATGCCATGCTTGTTGGCCACGGCAAGGGTGAACTCGTAGGGATCGTCGGGATTGATCTCCTCCACGGCAATGACGAGACCACGCACGCCCTTGTCGCGTTCCATGACGAAGAATATGCGGTTCAACTGGTCAACGTCGGCCTGCGACAGGACACCGTCGGGATTGCTGACATAACTGACCTTCGTGGAGTCAGTCGTATTGGCGGGGACAGGGAGCGTCTGGGGCGTCCAGGCATCGGCCCACACGCAAACGCTCAGCATGAACACTGCCAGGAGCGAAAGGATTCTTTTCTTCATTACTATTCTATTGCTTACTTCTTATACATTTCCGTAAAGAACAAGGCTGCCACGATGCGCTTGTCCAGGTCGCGGGCCTCGCCAATGCGACTGCCACTGCTGTTGCGTACGGTACCGTCATTCTCGATGCTGCCAATGCGACTGCCGCTGCTGTTGCGTACGGTGCCGTCCTTCTCCACTGTGGCCACACGGCTGCCGCTGCTGTTGCGGATGGTGCCGTCGCTCTCCGCACTGCCTACCCTCGAACCGCTGGCGTTGCGGAAGGTGCCGTTGTCGAACTTGCCGATAGAGGAACCGCTGGCATTGCGGATGGTACCGTCACGTTCCACGGTGTGTGTTCGGCTGCCTGAACCGTTGCGCACTGTCGTCTGTGCCTGCACCATGCTGGGGACTGCACAGAGAATCACAAAAAACAAAAAGCTGATAATTTGTTTCATACGTCTTCTTGTGAAATTAGTTTATTATCAAATTCTACGGCAAAGTTACGTATTATCCGTTGAATAGTTTTGTACTATCTGCGCAAATAATTGCATTTTTCGTACAAAAGTACTAAAAAAAGAAAACAAAACGTATAAAACGTCAATAATAAAGCGAAAAATACGTAAAAAAAATGCGAAATGCGTATTTTTGCAAAAGAAAAAAATTTGCAGAATAGGATGAAGGAAACTTGCACAACAACACAAAAGAGTGACCGATGGAGGCTGTCGCTACGACGCATGCAGCAGGTAGTCTGCCTGTTTGGCTGCCTGACATCCATTCTGCTTATGGGCGCATGCCAGAAGAATTCGGTCGTAAGGCTCAACGCAGCCGAACGTGAGGCTCAGAACCTGGCCGACTCGTTGCGCAACAAGGAGGAACTGCTGCGCTGGATGCAGAGCTACCAGCGACAGGGGGAGAAGCGTGCCGCACTCATCATACGCCAGGTCTACGGCAAGGCATTGCGCGATGCCAGCGACTTCGAGGCCGCCATCGCACAGCATGACAGCTGCCTCATGCTGGCACGGGACATGAAAGACACGGTGCAGATCATCAAGGCACTCAACAACCAGGGCACCAACATGCGACGGCTGGGCGACAACCAGTCGGCTGCCGACCTGCACTATGCAGCACTGGAGATGTGCGACGAATTCAGTGATAAAACCAGCGATTATTGCCGCAAGAACCGTGTGCGGTCGCTCAACGGACTGGCCAACGTACTGCAGACGCTGGGCAACTACGAGGCTGCCGAGGAATACCTGAAAATGGCGTTGGAAGGGGAAAAAACACTGGAGAGCGAGACAGGGCAGGCTATCAACCTGGCCAACCTGGGCAGCATCAAGAAGCACTATGGCGACTTCGACTCGGCACACTACTACTACATGAAGTCAATGGAGATGAACCGCAAGGCGGGCAACAACATCGGAATCGCACTCTGCTACCACTACCTGGGCGAGATGGACGAGGAACTGGGCCGGACGGACGAGGCCATTGTCAACTTCCGGCAGAGCTACAGCATAGCCAAACCTACGGGCGACCTCTGGCACTGGCTCGAATCGTGCGACGCCCTGGCACATGCCTTTCTGAGCAATGGGCAGAAAGACTCGGCACGCAAATACATAGACGAGTCGATGGAAACTGCACAGCATATCAACTCGATGGAACATCTTGTCATTGCCTACGACATAAGGGCACGGCTGGAGCATCTCTGCGGACAGGACCAGCTGGCCGTGCGCGACATCTACACCAGCCTGGCCTACAAAGACAGCGTGCAGAGCGAGGAGGACATGCAGCACATGCAGAACGTACGCATCAACTACGAGTCGAAGCGTCGCATCAGGGAGGTCAACGATGCAGAAACGCGTGTGGAAGCAGAGAGGAGCACGAACCGCATCATGATGGTGAGCGCTACCATCATTCTTATCGTGTTCGTCATAGCTCTCTTCATCCAGCTGAAAGCCAACCGCATACGAAAGCAGGCCTCCAGGACGCTGGAACATGCCAACACGCAGCTCATGAAAGCCAGCGAGGAGCGGCAGCAGTTCTATCGCAACATCACCCACCAGCTGCGCACTCCGCTCACCGTCGTTATCGGCATGGTGAAGCAGTTGGAGACACACATCAATCCCGATGACGAGCAAGGCAGGATAGAGCTGGAAGCTACACAAAGGCAGAGCCGCGAACTGCTGGAACTGGTAAACCGACTCATCAAGGCTTCAAAAGAAGGCACCGACCTGGCACTCAACGACATCAGACAGGTGCCGCCCGAAGTACAGAGATCCGCTGTCAACAAGACGAAAAACAGCGATGAAAGGGAGGAAAACACCGACATACTCAAAGAGGGAAAAGAGGATAAGGAGGCGCTGGCAAGGAACAGGGCCAACCGCAACGGAACACTGACAAGCAAACTTTCCAAGGGGGCCAACGTGCTCATTGCCGAGGACAACGATGACGTGGCCACACTGATACAGAATATCTTCGAGAACAACGGCTATATCGCACGGCGGGCAAGCGACGGACAGGAGGCACTCGAGATGCTGATGAGCGAGGAACTGCCAGACCTGATCATCAGCGACATCGCCATGCCCCGCATGGACGGCCTGGAACTGATACGCCACATACGCGAGGACGAGACGATGAACCACCTGCCCATCATCGTCGTGTCGGCACGCGTGGAGGACAGCGAACGACTGGAAGGACTGGATGCCGGTGCCGAGGTGTACCTGGCCAAGCCCTTTATCGTCGATGAACTGCTGCTGCGCGCCCACAAATTGCTCGAACAACGCGCCATTTTGCGACACAAGTTCAGCAGTCAGGAAGAGAGCCAAACCTTATTAAATAATATGGAGAGCGAAGAGAAAGCCTTCTTCACACTCATCAACGAGACCATCGACACGCATATTGCCGACCCCGGACTCACCAGCAGCGTACTGGCCGAGAAGATATTCATGAGCCGGTCGCAGCTGAACCGACGCATCAAGAACCTCACGGGCGACGACACAAGCCACTACATACGCAACCGCAGAATGATGCTGGCATGCAAGCTGCTCACCACCACCACGCTCCCCATCGGAGCCATCGAGACACAATGCGGATTCGATACCGTGGGCTACTTCTCACGCACCTTCCGCAGCATCTACAACATGTCGCCCACCGAATATCGAAAGGCAAACTGCAAATAGGACACCTGAGCAGAAATCAACTACTTTTTCCACACTAACATACTCACAAATCGTACAAATGCCTGTAAATACGGGCATTTTGTTCGTTTTGTACAAATCTTTGCGCACGTCGTACAAAAGATTTCTGCAAAAAAAGCCGAACTTTGCACTCAGAACAGAAAACGAATTGAAACGATGAATGACCACTATTCCGAGAAGGTTGCCATGCAGCGCTATCTGAAGATGCTGGGGCAGAGCCGTCCCTTCTTCCTGAAGCAGGGATACGACCTTGAGCAGTTCGCCAAGGACATGCACACGAACCGCGCATACGCATCACGTTTCGTCAACCAGACACTTGGAACATCGTTTCCCCAACTGTTGCAGTCGCTCCGTCTGGCACACGCAGAAAGGTTGATGCACACGTTCCCGGAGATGAAGCTGACCGACATCTGCATCAGCTCGGGATTCAGCAACCCGACGTCCTTCCGGCGCACCTACGCCAGCAAGCACGGCCACTCGCCCAGCGAAGACATGCACAAGGCAAACAACAAACGCCAAGAGAAATAACACACTACTTTGATTATATAGAAGCTCCACCCCACAAGGAGTAAAAAAGAAAAGCTGCCCTGAAGCAGCTTTCTTTTTTTGTAACGAGGTCAACGGACAAAATGTATCGTCCCCCATAACTTCCCTATAACTTCCCTATAACTTCCCTAGCACTCACTACTTCCCCTTCACGATCTTCTTTATCTCGTTCAGTTTGTTGAGCGCTTCGAGCGGGGTGAGGTTGTTCACGTCGAGGTTGATAATTTCGTCGCGCACCTGTGTCAGGATGGGGTCGTCCAACTGGAAGAAGTTCATCTGCACACCAGAGTCAGCCTGCTGGCCCACGCTGATCTTGCCGTCCACACCGTCCTTGTTGCGCGATGCCTCCAACTGTTGCAGCACCGACTCCGCACGCTTGACGATGCTCGAGGGCATACCTGCCAACTTGGCCACGTGGATACCGAAGCTGTGTTCACTGCCACCTTGCACCAGCTTGCGCAGGAAGATGACCTTGCCATCCAGTTCCTTCACGCTTACATTATAATTCTTTATGCGCGCGTACGTGGACTCCATCTCGTTCAACTCGTGATAGTGGGTGGCAAAGAGCGTACGAGCCTTGGCCTTCGGATTCTCGTGGATGTACTCCACGATGCTCCAGGCTATCGAGATGCCGTCGTATGTACTCGTGCCGCGGCCCAGCTCGTCGAAGAGCACCAGGCTGCGCTGCGAAAGGTTGTTCAGGATGCTGGCAGCCTCGCTCATCTCCACCATGAAGGTACTCTCGCCCATCGAAATGTTGTCGCTGGCACCCACACGCGTGAATATCTTGTCCACAACGCCCACATGCGCGCTCTCTGCGGGCACAAAACTACCCACCTGGGCCAGGAGTACAATTAGAGCCGTCTGACGCAGCAGAGCGGACTTACCGGCCATATTGGGACCCGTGATGATGACAATCTGCTGCTTCTGCGTGTCGAGATAGACATCGTTGGGCACGTACTTCTCGCCGATGGGCATCTGCTGCTCGATGACGGGATGGCGCCCCTGTCGGATGTCCAGCTCTTCCGAATCGTCCACAAGCGGACGTATGTAGCGATGCTCTGCCGCCCCAATGGCAAATCCCAGCAGGCAGTCGAGCTGTGCCACGAGCACGGCATTCGTCTGTATCTCGTGAGTATGCTGAGCTATGGAAACCACAAGTTCGTTGAAAAGTCGCGTCTCCAACGCCAGAATCTTGTCCTCGGCACCCAGTATCTTGTCTTCGTATTCCTTCAGTTCCTGCGTGATGTAACGCTCAGCCTGTGCCAGCGTCTGCTTGCGTATCCATTCGGGCGGCACATTGTCCTTGAAGGTGTTGCGAACCTCCAGGTAGTAGCCGAAGACATTGTTGAAACCGATCTTCAGACTCGTAATGCCCGTACGCTCCACCTCGCGCTGCTGTATCTGCAGGAGGTAGTCCTTGCCCTGGTAGGCAATGTGGCGCAGTTCGTCCAGCTCTTCGCTCACGCCACTGGCTATCACGTTGCCCCTGTTGACCATCAAGGGTGGGTCGGGCTGCAGTTCACGAATAATGCGTTCGCGTATCTCCTCGCAGAGATTGAGGCGCTCGCCTAGGGCACGCAGTGTCTCGTCGTCCGAGTTTATCAGTTCGCGCTTCATGGGCACAAGGGCTTGCAGCGCCACACGCAACTGTTGCACGTCGCGAGGTGTTACACGTCCTGTGCTCACCTTGGCCGTGATGCGTTCCAGGTCGCCGATGCTGTGCAGTTGCTCGTCCACGAGGTCGCGCAGTTCGGGATGACGGAAGAAGCAGTCCACGACATCCTGACGCTGCACGATGGACCTCACATCCTTCAACGGGAAGGAAATCCAGCGACGCAGCAGACGACCTCCCATAGGCGTGATAGTGCGATCGATGACGTCGAGCAGCGACACGCCACCCTCGTTCATCGAGCCCAACAGTTCCAGGCTTCGCTGTGTGAACTTGTCCAGTCGGACGTACTTCTCCTCCTCGATGCGACTTATGCTGGTAATGTGCGATATCTGATTATGATGCGTCTGCTCCAGATATTGCAGGATGACACCGGCAGCCACGATGCCGCTCTTCAGGTGGTCAATACCAAAGCCTTTGAGGTTCTTCACCTGGAAGTGGCGTGTCAGCCGTTGCGTGGCAGTCGTCTCGGCAAAGCACCATTCGGGCACATCCTTCGTGGTGTAGCGTGTGCCGAAGCATCCGTCGAACTGTGGTTTCCTGCCCTGCTCGTAAATCACCTCGCTGGGTTGGAAACTGCCCAGCAACTTATCCACATACTCGGCAGTGCCCTGTGCCGTCATGAACTCACCCGTACTGACATCCAGCAAGGCCAGTCCGCAGGATCCCTTGCCAAAGTGTACGCAGGCCAGGAAGTTATTTTCCTTGCAGTTCAGCACATTATCGTTGAGCACCACGCCCGGAGTGACAAGTTCGGTGATGCCACGCTTCACCAGCTTCTTGGTCATCTTGGGGTCTTCGAGCTGGTCGCAGATGGCCACGCGACGTCCGGCACGTATCAGCTTGGGCAGATAAGTGTCCAGGGCATGGTAGGGAAAGCCCGCCATCTCCTGATTCGTAAGGAATTCCTTGTTGTTATTGCGTCGGGTTAGCGTGATGCCCAATATCTGCGAAGCCTCGACTGCATCCTGGGCGTACGTCTCGTAGAAGTCGCCGCAGCGGAACAGCAGGATGGCATCGGGATGCTTCTCCTTCAGGTCGAAGAACTGCTTCATCATGGGCGTCAAGCCGTCTTTCTTTGAGTTCATAGTTCAAAATTCAAAGTTCATAGTTCGTATCACAACTGCTGCATATCGTTCAGTCGTTTGTAATAGCCACCCAGGGCGATGAGCTCGTCGTGCGTGCCACGCTCCACGATGCGGCCTTCGTGCAAGACGCATATCTCGTCGGCATGGCGGATGGTGGAGAGGCGATGGGCAATGGCGATGGTGGTGCGCGTCTTCATCAGTCGCTCCAGGGCATCCTGCACCAGTCGTTCGCTCTCGGTGTCGAGGGCCGAGGTGGCCTCGTCGAGGATGAGGATGGGCGGATTCTTCAGGATGGCACGCGCTATGCTGATGCGCTGACGCTGGCCGCCCGACAAGCGGCAGCCACGGTCGCCCACGTTGGTTTCGTAGCCATTTTCGCTCTCCATGATGAAGTCGTGGGCATTGGCAATGCGGGCCGCCTCGACGACCTGTTCCTTGGTGGCCCCCTCCACGCCGAAGGCGATGTTGTTGAAAATGGTGTCGTTGAAGAGGATAGCCTCCTGATTAACGTTGCCGATGAGGCTGCGAAGCGAGCGAATGCTGAGTTGACGTATGTCGGTGCCGTCGATACAGATGCTGCCGCCCGTGACGTCATGGTAGCGAGGGATGAGGTCGACGAGCGTGCTCTTTCCGCTGCCGCTCTGTCCCACGAGGGCTATCGTCTTGCCCTTCTCAATGGTGAGGTCGATGCCCGAGAGGACATTCCGTTCGTCGGTATATGAAAAGTCAACATTTCTGAGCTCGATACTATGGTTCAGTGCCTTGGCCTCCAGAGGCTGTGCCACCTCCTTAATGGGGTTCTCCGCATCCAGAATCTTGTTGACACGCTCCATTGAGGCTAAGCCCTTCTGTACTGCATAACCGGCCTTGGAAAGGTCCTTCAGCGGCTGCAGGGTGGTGTAGAGGATGACGAGGTAGAAGATGAACGTACTGGCATCGAAGGTGCTCTGGCCAGAGAAGATAAGGAAACCGCCAAACCACAGCACGATGACAATCATGACCGTGCCGAGGAACTCGCTGACGGGATGGGCTGCCGACTGACGTATGGCCACACGGTTGGCAATGCTGCGGTACTCGTTGTTCACCTTCTCGAAGCGCTGCTGCATCTTCTGCTCGGCAATGAACGCCTTGATGATTCGCAGGCCACCCAGCGTCTCCTCTATCTGGCTGATGCTGTCCGATAGTTTGGTCTGCTGCAGAAGACTGCTGGCCTTGAGCGACTTGCCGATGCGTCCGATGGCCAGAGCCAACACAGGCACGACAAGCAGGGTGAAGAGGGTGAGCTGCCAGCTGATGTAAACCAGCGTGCCCAGGTAGACAACGATGAGGATGGGGTTCTTGATGAGCGAGTCGATGCTGCTCGTGATGCTGGCGTCAATCTCGTTGACATCGGTGCTGACACGCGTCAGGATGTCGCCCTTCTTCTCCTCGCTGAAGTAGGAGAGAGGCAGTCGCAGTATCTTGCGATAGATGTCGTTGCGTATGTCGCGCACGATGCCCGTTCGCATGGGCATCAGGAAGGCAGAGCCACCGAAGTAGCACCCCGTCTTGAAGAGCGTCAGAACACTCAGCACCACACCCAGCAGCAGCATCGTAGTGGCCTCTCCATACTCGGCTATCATCTGCTGCGAGGCGTAGTAGATGTTGTTGATGGCCACGTCCTTCAGTCCTGTCGATCCCCATTCCATGTACTCGTACACCTGCGTGTCCACCTGGAAGAGTATCTGCAGAATGGGCATGATGCTCATGAACGAGAACACGTTGAGGAAGGCCGACAGCACGTTCATCGACAAGGCTCCGGCCATGTACTTCTTGTAGCGTGCCAGGTAGCCGCCCATCACTCTGAAGAATTCATTCATATTAATCTATTTTCGTCCAAAGTCAGCAGGTATCTCACCCCAATTCTCGGTGTCCCACTTTAGGATGGGTACACGAAAGTCGTTCTCCCGAAGCCACTTCTCTGCTCTCTGCACGAGGTTCAGCACCTGTTCGGTGTCGGGGTTCAGGGCCAGCGTGGTCTTCGCCTTCTTGTTCCTGACCCATGCCTGTCCGCTCACGCTGTCGCTGTAGATGGGCATCGAGATGCCCTTCTGCTTCATCAGCGCCAGGGCATGCACGATAGCCAGGAACTCGGCGATGTTGTTCGTCCCCAGCATTGGCCCAACACGGAATACTTCCTTCCCGCTGGGCAAGTGTACTCCGCGATACTCCATCGGTCCTGGATTGCCCGAACAGGCACCGTCTACGCAGAGAGCTTCTTTTAGTTCGTCGCCCATAACGCGTCTTACATTCTCTCAGGCACCTCGATTCCCAGCAGTCCGAGGCCGTTCTTGACGACCTTGCTGACAGCCTCGCTGAGAGCCAGACGGACGAGTTTCTTCTTCTCGTCCTCCTCCTTCAGCACGCTGAAGTCGTGGTAGAACTGGTTGTACTCCTTGACCAGCTCATAGCAGTAGTTGGCAATGCAAGAGGGGTTGTAGTCGGTGCCAGCCTGACGCACAGCGGCCGTAAAGCCGTTGAGGTGCTGGATGAGCGAGATCTCCTTGTCGGCCAGTTCGGTATCGTGGGGCAGGGTAGCAGAAACCGTAATACCCTCGGCCTGTGCCTTGCGCAGGATGCTGCGGATACGGGCGTAGGTATACTGGATGAAGGGACCGGTGTTGCCGTTGAAGTCGATGGACTCCTCGGGGTTGAAGAGCATATTCTTGCGAGCGTCCACCTTTAGGATGAAGTACTTGAGGGCACCCATACCCACGATGCGAGCTATCTCGTTCGCCTCGTCCTCGGTCATGCCTTCGAGTTTCTTCACCTTGTCCTCGCTCATCACCTTGGCATCGTTGACCATCGTGGCAATGAGGTCGTCGGCATCCACCACGGTACCCTCGCGGCTCTTCATCTTGCCGTTGGGCAGCTCCACCATACCATACGAGAAGTGTACGAGGTCCTTGCCCCACTTGAAGCCGAGCTTGTCGAGCAGGATAGAGAGCACCTGGAAGTGGTAGTTCTGCTCGTTGCCCACCACGTATATCATCTTGTCGATGGGGTAGTCCTGGAAGCGCAGCTTGGCCGTGCCGATGTCCTGCGTCATATAGACCGAGGTACCGTCCGAGCGCAGCAGCAGCTTCTCGTCCAGACCCTCCTTGGTGAGGTCGGCCCACACCGAGTTGTCGTCGCGACGATAGAAGAAGCCCTTCTCCAGACCTTCCTCCACCTTCTCCTTGCCTTCAAGGTAGGTGTTCGACTCGTAGTAAATCTTGTCGAAGCCGACGCCCAGCGCCTTGTACGTCTCGTCGAAGCCGGCATACACCCACTCGTTCATCTTCTGCCACAGGCCACGCACCTCGGGATCGTTCTGCTCCCACTTCACCAGCATCTCGTGAGCCTCTACGATGAGCGGAGCCTCCTGCTTGGCCTTCTCGGTGGCAGCCTCTTCGGTCATGCCCTCGGCTACAAACTTGGCAGTCAGTTCCTTCACCTCCTCACGATAGTGCTTGTCGAAGGCCACATAGTAGTCGCCGATGAGGTGGTCGCCCTTCTTGCCAGAGGTCTCAGGCGTCTCACCGTTGCCGTACTTCAGCCATGCCAGCATCGACTTGCAGATGTGTATGCCACGGTCGTTCACGATGTTCGTCTTCACCACCTTGTTGCCGTTGGCCTCCATCACGTTGGCCAGTGCCCAACCCAGCAGGTTATTGCGCACGTGACCCAGGTGCAGGGGCTTGTTGGTGTTGGGACTCGAGTACTCGATCATCACCAGCGGACTCTCCTCGGTGACGGGCTGGAAGCCGAACTTCTCGGTATTGTTGATCTCCTCCAGCATCTGGATCCAGAGGGCGGGAGCGATGACGAGGTTCAGGAAACCCTTCACCACGCTGAACCGGCTGATGACGTCGGGCACGTTCTCCACCAGATACTGACCAATCTCCTGTGCCGTATCCTCAGGCTTCTTCTTGCTCATCTTCAGGAAGGGGAACACTACGAGCGTGAGGTTGCCCTCAAACTCAGCCCTCGTCTCCTGCAACTGTACCATCTTCTCGGGCAACTGCTGGCCGTACAGGGTCTCAACGCCCTTCAGCACGGCCTCCGTTATTCTGCTTTCAATGCTTGCCATATTGCTTGTATGTTTTGTTTAGTTAATTTCCGTCAATCGTTACGTACGCACACTCGCATGCCACGCACACAATGCGCGTACAATAATTAAAGAATTGCAAAATTAGCAATTGTTGCTCAATCTACCAAACAATAATCGAAAAAGCTTACCGAAACAACTTATTTCGCACCAAAACAGCCTGCCCGGCTCACAAACCGCACTGGAAAACACATTCGAGGCATCCCGTGCCGCAACGTACAGCACGGAATGCCTCGAATGTGTGTTATGTGGATTTTTAAATCTACCCCACTACAAGTGAGAAATTCATTCCCAGTGCTCGAGACATCATTATAAAGGTGGATAGCTGCATATCTGTCTGTCCCTTTTCCAATGCAGTGATGTAGGTTCTGCTTTTTCCTACGAGTTTTGCGAGTTGAATCTGACTTATGTGACGCTTCTTGCGTTCTTCACGCAACAGTTCTGCATAATACCATGCCTGAGCCTTAGCATCAAACTCTGCCCGAGAAGTACTGCCTACCTCACCATATTTCTCGTCAAGCATACTGTTTGCTGACTGCAGTTTGCTTAATTTCTCCTTGCTTATCATATTTAATCCTCCAAAGAATTTACTATTGTTCTTGCTTTCTCTATTTCTCCTTTATATTGCTTTGTATCCTTTTTGGCAAAACCATTCAATAGTACCGCCTGTTTGCATTCTATAAAACTCGTTGAATCTAAAGTAAGTAGAATTGAACGGTATTCGTTATTGCCAAGCGAGACTCGCATTTCGTAGAACTCTGTATTATCGAGTTTTTTGACAAACTTTGTACTAACAATTTTCTGGCTAATCATTATTCCCAACACATAGTCTATTTTCTCCTTAACCTTATCGGACTGAGAGTCATAGAACTCTTGAAACTGAGTAGTTTTCAATATGGTTCGGATTTCATTCATTGCCATGTAATTATGAATTAACTGATGCAAAGGTAAGGAATTTCTGACATATACACAAATAATGAGCAATTATTTTTTTGTAATCACCTTCTTACATTATATCTAAGGCTCACAAACAGCACAGAAAAACATTCGAGGCACCCCATAACTGCCTAGTACAGTACGGAATGCCTCGAACGGTATTAATGAGCGAATAGCGGGAACCGTCCCAGCTATCCCTTTACTTCACGATAATGATATTGTTTCTTTGAGGTTCTCTGTCTGGAGTTGCTGTCCTCTCTGAGTTCTTGTATCTTGCGGGGAATCCGAATACGGTGACACGAAGGATTTGCTTGCCTTTCTTTAAGTGTGAGAACTTTGGAGAGATGATGCGAGCACAGTTGTTCTTGATGGCAGCCTCTTCGAGTGCCATTTTCTTTGCTTGCTCAAGAGAAAGACCATTCAATTTCAGTTTACCTTCTTGTGTTGAAATGTCTATGGTATAGGTAATTCCTTGTGGGTCAACATCAAGGTCAAATCGGTTGATACTTTCAGTGTAGGTTGCAATCTCAGTGTCGGTTATTCCGTCTCCACCACTTCGGAGGGAAGAGCATGAACAGACAAGGAGGATTGTAGTTGCAAGAATTATTAATGAAGAATATTTCATTGATGAATTGTTTTAGAAGTTATACGAAACACCAAGACCTAAAGTCTGATTTTTGCGCGTGTTGTCTTTGAGCATATCTACACCAACCATTAAGCGGTCTGTTTTGCCGACTTTGAACTCTTGTTGGTAGATTGGAGAAGATTGAACCATATTCATGTGCTTCTTTTCTATATGTCTTCCTGAAAAATAAAAAGCAGACCACCATCCAGCTCCTGCAGCTATGCCAACTGGAAGTGTCCATCCCAAACAATAATTTTCCCCATCTCCCATAATATAATCATCATCAACCAACAAATTTAAGGCCAAGAATGTGCCAACTGCAATAATTGGTGCACCAACCCAACCTACGATTTTCATTGTTTTTGCTTTCTTACTTGGATTTTTCGCATTATACAACTTCAACAACTGCTCATCATTCGAGAACTGTGTAGCAGTCTCATTTGTCACAATATTAGGATTGTAGTTTTGTGACACAAATGTATCCTTTGTTCCATTCTCATAATTGATGCATTGCAAATCCTTTGTGCTTATTGTATAAGTTGGTCCTTCCAAATTACCGAACTTCTTGTATTCAACTTCCGATTGCGAAACCTTCAATACCTTTGCCTGTATCGTGCTTCCATCCTTTTGTACAATAATATCTTGTGCAAAGCATACACTTGTAATGACTAATGCCACAAGAGATAAAAGAAATCTTTTCATTATATGTGTAAGAATAAAAGAAGGAGCGCGAACTTCCCGACGCTTATCCTTCTTTCCTGGTACGGCCAAGCACCTTGACAATAGACAAGTACGGAGAAGTCCACGCCCCAAACGGAACGTGAACCCACCGCTGCTTATTCTCATTGTCTTTGAAATTGGCCGTTTCGGAAAGAAGAGAACAAGAGCAGTTTGCTCAAGTATATGATAAAGTGTCGAACGGTAGTCGCATCACCTCCGTAGTTAATAATTGGTTTTCTTTCTCCCGCTTGGAGAGGATCTACGTTCGGTGAAGTGGCTGCACACTGTGCACCGTTCTTCATTTGTTTTCTGTTTGTCTGTTTCGTATCGTCCCAAGCCCGAAGGCTAAGACTTTTGGTTCCTTTCTTTGTTTGAGGGTTTGTACTATATGAATTGTACCTTTCAATTATTACAGCGAAGATATGAGGTCTTCTTTGAGTCCTGTGATATCCATGATGTCTTCTGGTAAAAATCCCTTGGCTTTCAGCTTTCTAGCAATAGCCATTGCTTTGGAGATTTCACCCTCTGCACGGCCTTCTGCACGACCTTCTGCACGACCCTCCTTCATTGCAGATGCAATGCAGTCGTTCTGCACCATTAAATCCTCCAGATGTCGGTCGTAGGAAATCTGCTCTTCCTTGGACATCTGCATGTAGAGCAGGTTCTGACGAGCCTGCTGAAGGCCAGGAACGGTGGTGTCATCCTTGATATTGCCAGAACGAAGATAGTCGAGCCATTCTTCCAAAGGTGTGGTTGCTACCTTATTGAATTCATTCACGCGTATGAGGAAATACTCAGGGAACACCTGCTCGGGAGTCTTCATCTCGATGACATCCTTCTCCTTGGTGGTGATTTGAAGGGTATCGCCAGTATGAACGCCCTTGAAGATAGTTTGACCATGATAGAGGTAATCGGCACCCTTGCCCAAGTCGAAGTAAAGGATGCTGATGCTATACACCTTCTTCACCTTCTCGTAACTTTCGCCCAGATGGATGTGTTCTGTTATAGATTGTGGAACACCATAACACAAACACTCAAGATAATATAATTCCCGAGTTATCTGTATTTCCACAATTATCTTTTCATTCTTGGAGTTAGTTGCTTCTACTTGGAGAGCAGGAAATTTATCGTAGTGTACGTCGTTTATAACACCGATAGGCAAAAGGCCATCAATATGCACTTCCTCACCCAGAAGAACCGTTATCAGCCCTTCCAGCACACAGAAGTTTGCCTTGTTCCTGAGCATACGCTTGGCAGCCCAGTCGAACCTTACATATTTGTCCTTTGCCATAACTCTAAGACTTTTTGCTTTGCAAAAATAATGAAACAATTAGAAATATACAAATTTTGAAGTAAAAATGTGAAGAATGAACGCTATTGGCGCAGTCCTTTGTACCCTTTCAACAGCATAAGGGTCGTAAAACGAAAGGTAACTGCATGCTCTTTGGGAGCAACTTCGTCGAGTTAAGCCTTCCGACAAAGGACATAGATTGAGTAAAATAATGGGGACGAAGGCTATTAGGCATTGAGGTGTAATGTCATCCTGAGGTTTACTTTCTGCCTACCCTTCTGCATTACGGCTTGGGAGGCAAGAACAGGGGAAGGGGTACAAAGACAGGGAGGACTGAACATGGAACTGAAAGTAACTGAAAGTGAAAATGGTTTACTTTCAGCCATATAATAAACTGTTACACTGTCACTTATGACATCAAACTGAAGGCTGAAAGTAAAATTTGAGAGCGGGGATTGCATTTTGCGTAAACTCACGAAAAATGCGACTATTCCGACAGGAAATCGTCATCTACCGCTGCCGTCTCGTAGATGGGGAGTGTAGCGAGAATTGTTTTTTCTCGCTGCATGAAAACTTTTTTCTCGCTGCATGAAAAAAATTGTAACGCTGCGTCGCAAAAATTGTAACGCTGCGTCGCAGAATCTGTAACGCTGCGTTGCAAAATCTGTAACGCTGCGTCGCAAAAAGGGCAGTGCTGGGATAAGATAAAAGTGAGCACCTATGGATCGCTTACAAATGGCTGGTCTGCAATCAGTTTATAGCATGCGAAAAGGGAATAGCTGACAACAAGAAAAAAGGGAATAGCTGACAACAAGAAAAAAGGTACAGCTGACAACATGAAAAAGGAAAAGCTGACAATAACGAGAACGAACGCATATTGCCGTTTTCGGCACAAAAAACCCCTTGCAGCCACGTCGTGCAACGTTGGATGCAAGGGGGATGTGTATTGCTAACTAAGTAAGGAGTGACCTGACGTGATTAGATCAGGTCAGCACCAGCCTTGAACTTGGCAACCTTCTTCTCAGCGATGGTGATAACCTCGCCGGTACGAGGATTCTTGCCCTGGCGTGCGGGACGCTCGCTAACAGAGAAAGTACCGAAACCAACCAGTGCTACCTTGTCACCAGCCTTCAATGCGTCAGAGATAGCCTCGAGAGTAGCCTCCAGAGCCTTCTTTGCGTCAACCTTGCTCAGACCTGCGGTCTCTGCAATCTTGTTTGTCAAATCTGTCTTGTTCATAACTATAATAATGAATTAAAAGGTTTGTCTGTTCCATACAATGCGACCGAAGCCGATTTGCGAGACAAAATTATGTAAAGTTATGCGTTCTACCAAAGAAAATAAGCAAAAAAAATGCAAAAAACGCTAAAATTGTTATGATTAGCAACGTTTTATGCGTTTCTGTGCCGGAAAATGCGTAATTTTGCACGCTGAAATCAAAAAACAATAGGCTAAAAGAGAAGGAAGGAGAAGTAAGGATATGAGACAGATAACTCCGATAGTAAAAAACCTGCTTATCATCAACGTGCTGTGCTTTGCCGCCACGTGGGTTCTCGAGACGAGGGGCATCGACCTGCAACGGCTCTGCGGTCTGCACTTTCTGCTGGCCAGCGACTTCCAGCCGTTCCAGTTCATCACCTATATGTTTATGCACGGTGGGCTGATGCATCTGTTGCTGAATATGTTCGCGTTGTGGATGTTCGGATGCGTGATGGAGCAGACGATGGGCTTCAAGCGCTTCCTCACCTACTATCTCGTGTGCGGCATCGGTGCCGGCATCTGTCAGGAGGTGGCCCAGTTCATCCACTACTCGATGCTGGAACACGCCGACGTGGCCATCAGCAACGGGGCACTCGTGCAGGGCAAGTTCGTGCTGACGGAATACGGAGCCATGGACATCAACTGGTGGAGCACGGTGGGTGCCTCGGGAGCCGTCTACGGCATCCTGATGTCCTTTGCCATGTACTATCCCAACAACGAGATGTTCATCATTCCCATTCCCTTCCCCATCAAGGCCAAGTACCTGGTGCTGGGCTACGCCGTCATCGAGGTGATGGACGTGCTGACGCGCTCCAACGACAACGTGGCCCACATTGCCCACCTGGGCGGCATGATATTCGGACTGCTTCTCATCCTCTACTGGCGATACCGCGACAAGCACGGACGCAGGGGTGGGGGAGGTGCCCAGTACGTCTCGTTCGACAGCTACAACAGAGGATAAGCAGGTAATTTATCATGTCATTATCGTGTGGCAATACGATAAGGAGGTACGTAGGACGCATAGTGCTCGTACTCAACCTGCTGGCGGCCTTGGCACTGTGGGTCTGCTGCCTCAGCACGAGGCTGCATCCAGCCACGTTCCCCAAGCTTACACTGCTGGGACTTTCCTTCCCGGCCATCCTGCTCGTTAATATCCTATTCATAGTCGTTTGGGCATGCACGAACTATCGTAGGGTATGGATTCCCATCGTGCTGATGCTGCCCTGCACAGGCTACATACTGGACTACTGTCCGCTGTCGCTGGGAGGCAGTGAGAGGCCGGATGGATGCCTGAAGATAGTGACGTGGAACACGTCCAATTTCGGTGGCGAATGGGAGGACAAGGAGGAAGGAAAAAGACTGACAAAGGACTATCTGAAGAACTGTCAGGCCGACATCATCTGCCTGCAGGAGTCGAGCATCTGGGAGGAGAGCATCCGGGAGTTTCTGGACAGCATGAAGAACATGGGCTACTGCTACGACCGCGACCACGGCACAATGCTCTTCAGCCGACTGCCCATCGTGGAGAGCGACACACTGGCCTACGAGACACACACCGAAAACGGCATACGGGGTAACAGCAGCAAATGGTATAAACTGCTGGCCGGAGAAGACACACTGATACTGGTGAACAACCACCTCGAGAGCAACCGGCTGAAGAGGGATATCAAGAAGAAGTATGTGGAGACACTGGACAAACCCGAATACGAGAGGCTGCGCGAAAGCGGGCACGACATAGGCAGCCGACTCAAACAGAGCACTTCGCTGCGCGGCTACCAGACCGACTCGCTCGTCAGCCTTGCCCAACGCTTCGAAGGCATGCCCACCATCCTCTGCGGCGACTTTAACGATACACCCATCTCCTACACCTACCAGCAACTCGTGGAGGTGCTCAAGAACACCTACCGGGAGAGCGGAACGGGCATAGGACTCTCCTACAACCAACGCGGATTCTGGGTACGGATAGACCACATTTTTGTGTCGTCGCACTGGCAATCCTACGATACACAGGTTGACACCTCAATACACACTTCTGACCATTATCCGCTTGTTTCCTGGCTCAAATTACATTAAAATGTACACGTTACATTAAATATTTAGGCAGAAATTGTGCTCGTTTCAAGAAAAATGCGTATCTTTGCGCACATTTTGTGGAATGTCCCGAAATAAACAATAACAAAATAACAATTTAAACAAAATGCAAAACAAAGGATTCGTAAAGCTAATTGCTGCCATCCTGACTGTCATTTGTTGTTTCTATCTCATCTTCACGGTGAAGAGCAGAAACTTCAAGAGTCAGGTTGAAGAGATTGCAGCTGCACAGGGTCAGAAGGCTGCTGAGCACTACCAGGACTCAGTACTCCAGAAGGACACATTCCTGCTGTGGTCAATGAAGGATGTTCGCGAACTGGGTCTCGGTTTCGGCCTCGACCTGGAGGGCGGTATGAACGTTATCCTCGAGGTGGGTGTGCCCGACGTACTGAAGGCACTCTCTGACCACAAGGAGGCTACCAACGACAACTTCAAGAAGGCTATCGAGCAGGCAAGCACCGACGCTGCCAAGAACGGTGGCGATGTGATTGACATGTTCATCAGCAACTATACCAAGTTGGCTGGTGAGGGTAAGCTGGCTGGCGTGTTCGCCACACAGCAGCTCCGCGACAAGGTGACTCCCAACAGCACCGACAAGGACGTGGAGAAGGTGCTCCGCGAGGAGGTTACCTCGTCCATCGAGAACGCATACAACATCCTGACCAACCGTATCGACCAGTTCGGTGTGGCACAGCCCAACATCCAGCGCCTCGAAGGCCAGGAGGGTCGCATCATGATCGAGCTGCCCGGTATCAAGGAGCCCGAGCGTGTACGTAACCTGTTGCAGGGTAGCGCCAACCTCGAGTTCTGGGAGTGCTTCCTCACCAACGAGGCCATGCCCGTCCTGGTACAGATCGACAAGGTACTGGCTGAGAATGGTGTAACCGTCGAGACTCCCGCTGCCGAGGCACAGGACAGCACCGCTGTGGCTCAGAACGACAGCACCGCTGTGGCTGAGGCTGACTCAACCGACCTCGCTGCCGCCCTGAACAACGGTCAGACTAACGACGAGAACGCTCCCGTGGCCAAGGCCGACAACAGCAAGAATCCCCTCTGGAGCCTGCTCATCCCCATGCAGCAGCAGATGGGTAGTGTTGTGGGTATGGCTCCCAAGTACAACATGGATCGCATCAACGAGCTGCTGGACAACGAGCGCGTACAGAATATCCTGAAGGATAACAACATGAAGCTCATCTGGAGCGTCAAGACGCGTGACAACAGCGAGCTCTTCGAGCTGCACGCCATCAAGGTGACCGAGATGAACGGTCGTGCTCCGCTGGAGGGCGACGTGGTAAGCAGCGCAAGCGAGACCTACGACCAGCACAAGCGTCCTGCTGTCAGCATGACCATGAACGCCGACGGTGCTCGCCGCTGGGCAAGCCTCACCAAGGCTAACGTACAGCGCCCCGTGGCTATCGTACTGGACAACCGCGTATACACCGCTCCCAACGTACAGAACGAGATTACCGGTGGTAGCTCTGAGATTACCGGTAGCTTCACTCCCGAGGAGACCCGTGACCTCGTCAACGTACTGAAGTCTGGCCGTATGCCTGCTCCTGCACACATCGTCAGCGAGGAGATCGTTGGTCCCTCACTCGGTGCTGAGTCTATCAACCAGGGTATGTGGAGCTGTATCATCGCCTTCGTCATCCTGATGGTCTACATGGTGGTAATGTACGGCATGGTTCCCGGTATGGTTGCCAACTGCGCACTGATCCTGAACCTCTTCTTCACCATCGGTATCCTGAGCAGCTTCCAGGCTGCACTGACCATGAGCGGTATCGCCGGTATGGTATTGTCACTCGGTATGGCTGTGGATGCCAACGTGCTTATCTACGAACGTACTAAAGAGGAATTGCGCGGTGGCATGCGCACCCGCGAGGCACTGGCTGCTGGTTACAGCAACGCCTTCAGCGCCATCTTCGACTCTAACCTGACCTCTATCATCACCGGTATCATCCTGTTCAACTTCGGTACTGGTCCTATCCGTGGTTTCGCCACCACCCTGATCATCGGTATCATCGTCAGCTTCTTCACCGCTGTGTTCCTGACCCGTATCGTCTACGAGGGACGCATGAAGAAGGACAAGTGGCTCGACCTCACCTTCACCACTCCTGCTGCAAGCAAGTTCTTCAAGAACCCCAACTACAAGTTCATGAGCGCCTGGAAGACCAGCTTCATCGTCTTCGGTATCGGTGCACTCATCAGCATCGCATTCATGGGCATCCGTGGCTTCAGCAAGAGTATCGACTTCACCGGTGGTCGCAACTTCGTCGTTATGTTCGACAAGGAGGTACAGCCCGAGACCGTACGTGGCCTGCTGGCTGAGGCATTCCCCGAGAGCAACACCAGCGCCATCGCACTGGGTACCGAGGGCAAGACCATCCGTATCTCTACCAACTACCGCATCGAGGAGGACGGCCTGGAGGTTGACAGCGAGATCGAGACCAAGCTGTTCGAGACTCTCAAGGGTGCCGGCCTGCTGGAGAGCGACCTTGAGAAGTTCATCAACCGTGACGACCGCACCGGTGGTTCTATCATCAGCAGCCAGAAGGTAGGTCCCTCAGTGGCTGAGAGCATCACCAAGGGTGCCATCTGGAGCGTCATCCTGGCCTTCGTTGCCATCTTCCTCTACATCCTGGTTCGTTTCCGCAACGTAGCCTTCTCGGTAGGTGCTATCACCGCCCTGATTCTGGATATCATCCTCATCCTGGGTATGTACGCTATCTGCTGGGGTTGGATGCCCTTCTCGCTCGAGATCGACCAGACCTTCATCGGTGCCGTGCTGACCGCTATCGGTTACTCTATCAACGATAAAGTGGTTGTGTTCGACCGTATCCGCGAGTTCATCGGCCTGCATCCCAAGCGTGACAAGCAGGAGCTCTTCAACGAGTCACTGAACACCACTCTGACCCGTACCCTGAACACCTCTATCAGTACCTTCATCGTACTGGCTGTAATCTTCTGCCTTGGTGGTGCCAGCATCCGCAGCTTCGCCTTCGCAATGATTCTGGGTGTAATCTTCGGTACCTGCTCTTCAATCTTCATCGCTGCTCCCACCGCTTATCTGACCATGAGCAAGAAGGAGGCTAAGAAGAAGTAAAACGTAATTCATAATTCATAATTCGTAATTCATAATTGAAGCTTTCTATTACCGTTGCATATACATTATATAATAATATACGTGCGAAGAAGTAATGCAGTCCGCCAATTATGAATTATGAATTGTGAATTATGAATTCATGTTGCCCCTGTAGTTAAATGGATAGAACGGAGGTTTCCTAAACCTTTGATCCGGGTTCGATTCCCGGCGGGGGTACAACAAATGCTAAAACGCGCAAATAGAAAAAGACGTAAACAAAGCAGAATGTTGTTCATTTATATACAATAGATAAAAAAGGACTTGTTAATTGATTTATATCAAATTGACAAGTCCTTTTTGCTTTTTATTAGCATTTTGTTTCAATTAATAATAAAAAAGTTGTAAATTTGCAATAAAGAAACAATTATTTACTGCCTGCAAATAGGCAAAACATAAATAGATTATGGCAGATAGTTTAGAAATCAAGGAAAGAGAGTCAGTCGTAGTACGCTTCTCTGGTGACTCTGGCGACGGTATGCAGTTGGCCGGAAACATTTTTTCTACGGTGTCTGCAACCGTAGGAAACAGTATCAGTACATTCCCCGATTATCCCGCCGACATCCGCGCCCCGCAAGGATCGCTGACGGGTGTGTCTGGCTTCCAGGTTCACATTGGTGCCGGTCAGGTGTACACGCCCGGTGACCTCTGCGACGTGCTTGTGGCCATGAATGCTGCTGCCCTGAAGACGCAGCTGAAGTACGCCAAGCCCAACGCTGCCATCATCATCGATACCGACTCGTTCGGTCCCAAGGACCTCGAGAAGGCAGCCTTCCAGACCGAGGACTACCTGGGCGAGCTGGGTGTGGATCCCGACCGTGTCATCGCTTGTCCCCTGACCACCATGGTCAAGGACTGCCTGAAGGACAGCGGCATGGACGTGAAGAGCATCATGAAGTGCCGCAACATGTTCGCACTGGGTCTCGTGTGCTGGCTCTTCGACCGCGACCTCGACATCGCATACAACTTCCTGAAGGAGAAATTTGCCAAGAAGCCCGGTGTGGCTGAGGCTAACATAAAGGTGATCCAGGCTGGTTACGACTACGGACACAACACCCACTCAAGCGTGGCCAACGTATACCGCATCGAGACCAAGAACAAGGTGCCCGGACGCTATATGGACATTACCGGTAACAAGGCTACTGCCTACGGTTTCATTGCCGCTGCCGAGAAGGCTGGCTTGAAGCTGTACCTGGGTTCTTACCCCATCACTCCTGCTACCGACGTGCTGCACGAGCTCTCTAAGCACAAGAGCCTCGGTGTCACCACCGTTCAGTGTGAGGACGAGATTGCCGGCTGTGCCTCTTCAGTAGGTGCATCGTTTGCCGGTGCCCTGGCCGTCACCTCTACCTCTGGTCCTGGTGTCTGCCTCAAGAGCGAGGCCATGAACCTGGCTGTCATCATGGAGCTGCCCCTCGTCGTGCTCGACGTACAGCGTGGTGGTCCTGCCACGGGTCTGCCTACCAAGAGCGAGCAGACCGACCTTCTGCAGGCACTCTTCGGCCGTAACGGTGAGTCACCCATGCCCGTCATGGCAGCCATCAGTCCTACCGATTGCTTCGACGCTGCCTACGAGGCTTCCAAGGTTGCCCTCGAGCACATGACGCCCGTAGTACTGCTTACCGACGCATACGTAGCCAACGGTTCGGGCGCCTTCAAGTTGCCCAACCTGGCCGAATATCCCGCCATCAATCCTCCCTACGTACCCGAAGAGATGAAGGGTACCTGGACTCCCTACATGCGTGCCGAGAACGGTACCCGCTACTGGGCAGTGCCCGGTCGTGAGGGCTTCGAGCACATCCTCGGTGGTCTGGAGAAGGACGACAAGACGGGTGCAATCAGCACCAACCCCGAGAACCACGACCTTATGACCCGCAAGCGTCAGGCCAAGATCGACGCTATCGCCGTTCCCGATCTCGAGGTATTGGGCGACAAGGACGATGCCGACCTGCTCATCGTAGGCTTCGGTGGCACATACGGTCATCTTCGTGCTGCTATGGACGAGATGCGTGCTGCCGGCCAGAAGGTAGCCATGGCTCACTTCCGCTACATCAATCCTCTGCCCAAGAACACAGCCGAGGTGCTCAAGAAGTATCCCAAGGTGGTTGTGGCCGAGCAGAACATGGGCCAGCTGGCTGGTTGGTTGCGCATGAAGGTTGACGGCTTCGTTCCCGCTCAGTACAATGAGGTTAAGGGTCAGCCCTTCAAGGTGGCCGAACTGGTAGAGGCATTTAACAAGTTAATCTAATAGACTAAAACCGAATTATCGAAATTTCGATCTCTCGTATCATCGAACCATCGTATCATCGAGCAATCGAATCACCGAATCTTCGAATCATCGAATCATCGAAATCTCGATAAATCTACAAAAAGCATACAACAATGTGTACATATACAGCTTCAGATTATAAGAAAGGACAGCCTCGTTGGTGTCCCGGTTGTGGTGACCACTTCTTCCTGGCTTCGCTGCACAAGGCAATGGCAGAGATTGGCGTTGCTCCCAAGGATATTGCCGTCATCTCAGGTATCGGTTGCTCAAGCCGTCTGCCCCACTATATGGCAACCTACGGTATGAATACCATCCACGGTCGTGCAGCCGCCATCGCTACCGGTTGCAAGGTGGCCAACTCCAAGTTGACCGTTTGGCAGATCAGTGGTGATGGTGATGGTCTGGCAATCGGTGGTAACCACTACATCCACGCCAACCGTCGTAACATCGACCTCAACATGATTCTCCTGAACAACCGTATCTACGGTCTTACCAAGGGTCAGTACAGTCCCACAAGCCCCCGTGGCTTCGTGAGCAAGTCGAGCCCCTACGGAACGGTGGAGGATCCCTTCCGTCCCGCTGAGCTCTGCTTCGGTGCCCGTGGCCATTTCTTTGCCCGTGCCGTAGCCACCGATGCCCCCGGCACCATCGACGTACTGAAGGCAGCCTACGCTCACAAGGGTAGCAGCGTTTGCGAGATTCTGCAGAACTGCGTCATCTTCAACAACGGTACGCACGATGGCGTGTACGACAAGGCAGGCCGTGAGAAGAATGCCATCTATGTGGAGCATGGCAAGCCCCTCGTCTTCGGTGAAAACAAGGAGTTCGGTCTCGTACAGGTTGGTTTTGGTCTGAAGGTCGTAGAACTCGGCAAGGAGAACGAAGATGGCAAGACCTACACCATCGATGACGTACTCGTGCACGATGCTCACTGTGAGGACAACACCCTTCAGCTCAAGCTCGCCCTCATGGGCAATGGCGACGGTTTCCCTGTAGCACTCGGCGTTATCCGCGATGTGGAGGCTCCCACCTACAACGAATGCGTTGATGCTCAGATCGAAGAGGTAAAGGCTAAGAAGCCCTACCATAGCTTTGCTGAACTGCTTGAAACCAACGATATTTGGGAAGTTAAGTAAAAAGAAGACAAAAACATAAGAAAAATCGGTGTTACAACGTGTAATGCCGATTTTTTTGTTTACCTTTGCAGCCGCAAAGCGGCTTTAGCGAAGAATCGAAGAATCGAAGAATCGAAGAATCGAAGAATCGAAGAATCGAAGAATCGAAGAATCGAAAAAATCGAAGAATCGAAAAAATCGAAAGATCGAAAAAATACAAAGCCCGCGATCGTTGACAAAACAAATAAAAATATAATTCGATGAACTTTGTAGAAGAACTTACTTGGAGAGGCATGATCCACCAGATGATGCCCGGAACAGAAGAAATGTTGCAGCAGGGTATGGCCACCGCCTACCTGGGTATCGACCCCACGGCTGACAGCCTTCATATCGGTCACCTCTGCGGTGTAATGATGCTGCGCCACTTCCAGCGTTGCGGCCACAAGCCCCTCGCACTCGTGGGCGGTGCTACAGGTATGATTGGTGACCCCAGCGGCAAGAGCCAAGAACGTAACCTGCTCGATGAGGCTACCCTGGCCCACAACGTAAGCTGCATCAAGGCTCAGTTAGCTCGCTTCCTTGACTTCGACAGCGATGCTGCGAACAAGGCCGAGTTGGTGAACAACTACGACTGGATGAAGAACTATACCTTCCTTGACTTTGCCCGTGAGATTGGTAAGTGCATCACCGTAAACTACATGATGGCCAAGGACAGCGTAAAGCGTCGTCTGAACGGCGAGGCACAGGACGGCATGTCCTTCACCGAATTTACCTATCAGCTTCTACAGGGTTACGACTTCCTCCACCTCTACGAAGAGAAGGGATGCCGTCTGCAGCTGGGCGGTAGCGACCAGTGGGGTAACATCACCACCGGCACTGAGCTCATCCGTCGCAAGCTGGGCAACGAGAACGAAGCCTTTGCGCTGACCTGTCCCCTCATCACCAAAGCCGATGGCAAGAAGTTCGGAAAAACCGAGAAGGGTAATATCTGGCTCGACCGCAACCGCACCACTCCCTACGTCTTCTACCAGTTCTGGCTGAACGTGGGCGACGAAGATGCAGAACGCTACATCAAGATCTTCACGTCTTTGGACAAGGCCACCATCGACGCCATCGTCGAGGAGCACAAGCAAGACCCCGGTCGTCGTGTACTGCAGAAGAAGCTAGCCGAGGAAGTTACGGTGATGGTTCACAGCCGCGAGGACTACGAGATGGCACTCGAAGCCTCCAACATCCTCTTCGGCAAGGCCACCAAGGAGAGCCTCGTCAAGCTCGACGAGAAGACCCTGCTCGACGTCTTTGCCGGCGTACCCCAGTTCGAGGTGAGCCGTTCACTGCTCGAAGGCGAAGGCATCAAGGCCGTTGACCTCGTAGCCGAACAGGCACAGTGCTTTGCCTCGAAGGGCGAGATGCGCAAGCTGACCCAGGGCGGTGGCGTGAGCATCAACAAGGAGAAGCTCGCAGCCTTCGACCAGATGATTACCACAGCCGACCTTCTCGATGACAAGTACATCCTCGTTCAGCAGGGCAAGAAGAAGTACTTCCTGCTGATTGTGAAATAAGCAATCATACATTTTTAGACGCAGATTCCGCAGATTTCACAGATTTTCATTCTCCATAAAATGCAAGGAGGATAATCTGTGAAATCTGCGGAATCTGCGTCTAATATCAATATTTCAACTTTAAACATGAAAAATTTTAATTTTTAATTTTTAATTTTTAATTTTTTGTTGTACCTTTGCACCGCAATCCGAAAGGAGGCTAACAGGATTGGGCTATGGTGTAATGGTAGCACAAGACATTTTGGTCGTCTTAGTTCTGGTTCGAAACCGGATAGCCCAACCATACAAAGAGCGTGAAAACTGATTATTTTCACGCTCTTTTTTTTTATAATTACCCATCCTTTTTCTCTAAAATCTTAAATTTAATCATATAATGTATCAAAAATTAAAGATTTGTATCATAATATAAAAAACACTTCATTTTTTTTTTGTAATTTTGTACCGCTGAAATTGTACATGCTACTTCATAATAGCAATTTTCAGTCCTAAAACAAAAGAAGAAAACGATTTCTAAATAAACTTATTTTTAAACCTAAAATCAATCTTATGAACAAAAGATTACTTACTTTGGGAATGGGCTTGTTCGCAGCAGCTACCGCTTCGCTGGCACAGGTAACCTTCCCCGTGAAGATTGGCTTTGAAAATGCGGACAAGAGTGACAAGTATCACTCTAAGTACGCTAACAATGTCGGTCTGAGTGAATTTGGTGACTGGGTTAACCCCCATGCTGACACCGACAACTGGATTGAGCAGAACCAGGGCGAGCAGAAGAATGGCGAATACTGCTTCATGGCTCAGAACACTGACAAGCTGAATCCCTGGGATCGTGGTTTCAAGTTGGCTAACTTGCCCATCAAGGAGAACACTCCTTATCGTATGAGCTTCTGGATCAAGGGTGAGGCTGGCAACGTTGTTACCGCTTGGCTCTCAAAGGGTGTTGAGCAGCTCGACAAGTCAATGATCTCTTCAAGCAACAGTGGTGAGTATGGTATCAACCAGAAGACCATGAGCGGTGAGTGGGAGCACATGTCATTCGTAGCATTCTACGAGAACCCTGCTCCTTACAACAACTGGCTGACCAACACCAGCTGGGCTGGTGGTGCTATCGTTGGCGAATGCATCCCCGAGTCACTCTGGGCTGGCGCTGGTGTTAACGACAGTAACAAGGATAAGACCTATCGCGACTTCTTCAACGGTGCAGTACCCGAGGAGTTCTTCGCTATCGTCAACATGTTCGATGGCGGTACCTACTACCTGGATGATATCTGCATCGAGGAGGGCGTTTACTTCAACCAGGCTACCGGTAACCTGAACGCTATCCGTCTGGACTTCGGTTATGACACCAACATCAAGACCCTGGTAGCAGCTACCAAGAAGGGTCAGTGCCTGATGCTCGACAAGGAGCAGTTCAAGGTAAACGGTGCCGACGGCAACGTGCTGCCCATCGCTTCTGTTGAGGCTCACGCCGATGGTTTCGTATACATCTTCCTTGAGGATGGTTGGGCAAACAACGCTACCGTTAGCTTTACCCCCAACGACGAGTGTCCTCTGGAGTACGCTGGCAACTGTCAGCCCACCTCTGACTTCACTCAGACCATCAAGGTTAAGGGCTTCCAGAACGAGGTTATCTATGACGATGAGACCATCGACGTAGAGAGCCACAACACCGCTCTTCCCGAGATGGATTCTTGCTATCCCGAGAACGGTTCATTCGACCTCCCCAACACCACCAACGAGTGGACCTTCGTATTCGACACTCCCGTTGATCCCGAGGGTTCTTCAGCTGTTCTGGAGAACGAGAGCGGTACCGTTGGTGAGCTGAAGCTGAGCAACGGTGCAGACGACAAGACGCTCGTTGCCAAGTACGATGGTACGCTGAAGAACGGTAGCTACGTTATCAAGATGGAGGTTGCCAACAACGCTGGTGACGCTCAGTTCTATGATGACGAGGCTAACCCCGCTTATAAGTTCAGCATCGGTGCTACCGGCTTCGATCCCGACATGTCATCTGAGATCATGTTCGATGCTAAGTTCGATGAGGACAACAACAACGCTGTTCCCACCCACGGTCGTCTGACCTTCGGCGGTTCAGTCCTCACTCCCGGTGAGGGTCGTGGTTCAGGTGCTCGTCTGTTCACCGACTTCGCTGCTGGTGGTCAGTTCACCGCTGCTCTCTACAGCCGCGACTGGGATGGTGACGGTCAATACGAGCTGGGTCTCGGTGAGGAGGCTATCGAGCTCTCTGAGGGTACCCACAAGCTGGCCTTCACCTGGGCACAGTGGAAGGCAGGTGCTACCATGGGTGAGGTTACCATCTTCAAGGTTACCGACGAAGGTGAAGAGGGTGACATTGTATGGCAGAACGAAGCAGCTTACACTGGTGCAGTTGACGTAAACGGTGGCAAGCCCGTTGTAGCAGGTGCTCAGGACATCGCTATTAACTTCAACGTTGACGAGGCTGGTCGCTATGGTGTACGCTTCAAGGGTACCGGTGAGTGGCTGATTGCCAACATCAACATCGAATACGTTCCCAACATCGCTGGTATCGACTCTAAGACCAAGCTCTACAAGTCTTACCTGGCTGCCCTCACCAAGTACGAGGACAACTGCGACACCGAGCGTTACAACGACAAGGATATGGAGGTTCTCTACAACCTCGTTCAGAAGTATGAGGACTTCAGCAAGTGGTCTACCGACCTCGGCATGACTGCTCCCTCACAGTACGAGGCTGCTGCTAAGGAGCTCGACGACGCTGTTGCAGGTCTCAACGAGTTCATCACTCTGATTGACCAGTACGACGCTCTCCGCGTTGAGGATGGTACCATCGCTCAGGTTCTGGACAACACCGCTGAGACTAAGGTTGCCAAGATGGAGTGCTGGAACGTTCTGAAGTCTTCTTACGAGAAGTATAAGGATCAGACTCTGACCGACAAGGATCAGCTCCGTGAGGCAGTATCTCTGCTGCAGAACAACCTGATCGACGTTCGTCGCTGGAGCGGTGAGGTCGTTAAGGCTGACGGCACCAAGGAGGATCCCTGGGCTATCTGTGGTGACATGGGTCTGAAGGCTCTGACCAAGCGTATCGACATTGCTTACAGCACCATCGAGGCTATGGCTCCCGAGTACACCGAGGCTGACGCTGACGTGATGACCCGCGCTGCTGAGGCTCTGACTGACGATGACGTTCTGGTTAGCGAGCTGAAGAAGATTGCTACCAAGACCTATTACAAGGCTATGACCAACGCTGAGACCGCAAAGGACTTCTTCTCAGAGAAGACCATTGAGGACGAGGAGGGCGAGATCATCGAGACCACCAGTGGTATCTACGACTTCTCATTCTTCCTGAAGAACCCCTTCATCTACACCATCACCGACAACTCTGGTGCTAATCCCGGCAACAGCCTGCAGGCTACTGAGATTGGTACTGAGGAGGAGCCCGCTACCGCTTACGCTGGCGCAGCTTGTCCCGGTTGGACCGTTACCGACGGTACTGGTGACTGGAGCACCGGTTGGAGCAACTACAAGGGTCTGAACATGCCCGTTGAGACTATGTTCAGCAACTGGGGTGGCAGCTACACCGTATCACAGAGCATCGAGGATCTGCCCGCAGGTCTCTACGTTCTTAAGACAGGTACCAGCGAGCGTGACACCTTCCAGGACGACACCTACTTCTTCTGGCAGACCAGCGCTGACGATGACATCGTTACTATGTGCGTTCCCAAGACCGGTCAGAACTGGAGCACCGGTAACATCTCTTCTGCTCGTCGCGATGCTATCTTCGACGCTGACGGTATGGAGGTTACCGAGGAGGATGAGGAGCCCGCAGCTGACGCTGATCCTATCGAGATCCTCGATGGTAAGCTGACCATGGGTGCACACGCAGGTGCAAACTCACACATCTTCATCAACAACTTCCAGATCTTCCTGGTTGGCGGTTCTTCAACCTACGACTACAACAAGGGCTATACCGATGGTATCAGCACTACCAGCAACAAGCTGCAGAGCGTAGCCGTATTCGATATGAACGGTCGTCAGATTGTACGTGCTGCCAAGGGTGTTAACATCGTTAAGCGCACCTACAGCGACGGTTCTGTCAAGGTTGGCAAGGTACTCGTTAAGTAATTTATAAGAAAGCACAGTTAAGTAATATTTAATATTACAATACTCAATTTAAGCACGGAAGACGAAAGTTTTCCGTGCTTTTTTTCGTTATATAAAAAAGGTTTCGTATATTTGCACAAAACAATTCCCCACTAACCCCCGAGGGGGAATATAACTAACCAATCATGCAACGAGCTTTCTCCTCCTCGGGGGTTGGGAAAGCTTACCAATAACAATTATGAACAATCCATTTTCACTTGAAGGTAAGAATGCCTGGATCACCGGTGCATCTTACGGCATTGGCTTCAACATTGCCAAGGCATTCGTGGCTGCAGGTGCCAACATGATTATCTTCAACGACATCAACGAGGCTGCCCTTGAGCGCGGTCTGGCCAACTATAAGGAGGCTGGCATCACCAACGTGAAGGGCTACGTATGCGACGTTACCGACGAGGCTGGCGTGAAGGCTCTCGTAGAGAAGATCCATGCAGAGGTAGGCCAGATTGACATCCTGGTCAACAACGCTGGTATCATCAAACGCATCCCCATGCACGAGATGGCACGTGCCGAGTTCCAGCAGGTCATCGACATCGACCTCGTGGCTCCCTTCATCTGCGCCAGCGCCGTATTGCCCGAGATGATGGAGCGTCGTGAGGGTAAGATCATCAACATCTGCTCCATGATGTCTGAGTTGGGTCGCGAGACCGTCAGCGCCTACGCAGCCGCCAAGGGTGGTCTGAAGATGCTGACCCGCAACATCTGCTCTGAGTACGGTGAATACAACATCCAGTGCAACGGTATCGGCCCCGGCTACATTGCTACTCCCCAGACTGCTCCCCTGCGCGAGCTTCAGCCCGATGGCAGTCGTCATCCCTTCGATACTTTCATCTGTGCCAAGACACCTGCCGGCCGTTGGCTCAATCCCGAGGAACTGGGCGGTCCCGCTGTCTTCCTCGCTTCAAAGGCCAGTGATGCCGTCAACGGTCACGTGCTCTACGTCGACGGCGGTATCCTTGCCTACATTGGCAAGCAGCCCTAAATACCCTCCCCAACCCTCCCCTAAAGGGAGGGGGTTGGTTAGTGAACGTAAGCAAAATATACACTGGAATTTTTACCGAATATCATCCCTTAACAAATACAGACTGGTAGTTGGCAGCAATGCTTTCTACCAGTCTTTTTTTTGTTATGCACAAGTCTTTACATACCTGTTCATAAACCATTTGAACAGGACGCGGATCATCGTCCGTTTCGAGAAACATACGCTCTAACGGACAAGCTTTCAGCGACTCACGATTATATTTGAATCCGAAGGAAACATAGAAACCCTTGTTGATAAGTTGTTGCAACTGCTGTGGCTTACCACGAAAGCCGTGCCAAATCCAGGGTAGGGTAGGGGAGAGTTCGCGACGTATCTGCAGCAGTTCGTCCATTGCCTTTACGCAATGAATAATGAGGGGAAGTCTAAACTGCTCACTAATCAACACCTGCTGTCGGAAAACTTCTATTTGCTTGTCTATAGGAACGGTGCATAACTTGTCCAATCCACATTCTCCAATAGCCTTAATAAGGTGATTCACATCACCTTGCAATTTATCAACAAGGTTGTTTATAACTTCTTCGTCAGCCTCACCGGCATACCAAGGATGCACACCAATACTATTCACATCCTGAAGGATAACCTCCTCGTCCGTTTGGCCGGGGTAGTGAGAATGAAGGGACCTCATCCCCACTTCAGACCTCACCCCCGCCTCTCCGAAGGAGAGGAGTTCCATTTCTGCTGACACGCTAATCAATATTTAGTAAAGATTTAGCAAACTCCCAGATAATCATACCCGTCGTAACAGACACATTCATACTGTGTTTGGTACCGAACTGGGGAATCTCCAGGCAACCATCGCTCTGGTTGATGACCTCCTGCTGCACACCCTTCACCTCGTTACCCATCACCACGGCATAGCGCTTCGAGGGGTCGGGCCGGAAGTTCTGGAGCATAGTGCTGCCCTCACATTGTTCCACCGACATAATAGTGTAGCCCTCCTTCTTCAGCCACCCTACACACTCCATCGTGTCCGCAAAATACTTCCATTCCACACTATCCTCTGCACCCAGTGCCGTCTTATGTATTTCGATATGAGGAGGTTGAGCCGTAATACCACACAAGCAGAGCAGTTCTACACGGAAGGCATCACACGTGCGGAACACACTGCCCACGTTGTACAGACTCCTCACATTGTCCAGCACCACCACGAGTGGAAGTTTCTCAGACTCCTTGAACTCCTCCACGTTGAGGCGGTTCATTTCGGTTATCTTCAGTTTACGCATAGTTCTTTATTTTAGGTTATTGGTGGTTTCTATTAATTGAGCGCAGAGACGCACTTTTGGCGACGGCCTAAAGTAGACGCAAATATTATTATTTTATTTCTTTGAATCTTAAATAATTAAAACTTTGCGACTCTGCTTCTTTGCGTTCACAAACCAATTTATAGAACATTCCTATAATCAATAACCTATAACCACAATAATCTATAACAAATTCTTTTTCCCTTGCAAAGTTACAAAACTGTTCAAAACATGTAGATAAGTTTTGCAAAAAAAAGTAATAAATAATTTTGAAGGTACAAATACATGCCATGTAAACAACAATTTGAGACAGCAAAATAAGTTATCAAAAACTTAAAAACTATTTTTCAACGCATTTTCTATGGGTTATATACCGATACTTTGCCATAAAGTTATTAACTTTGCAGTTATAAACAGAATGTGCATAACTATCAAAACATAGAGATAAGTGTCAAAAAACGAGTATAGATAAACAGTAGAACTTCATTGTTCAAAAGAGGTGGAAAACCAAAAGCCTTAAACTAACAACTTACTGTGCAAGAAAAAAAGCAAAATATTATCTACCGTTTCGACCGACTAACAACAATAACATAAAGTTCCTTTTAAAAAAATAAAAAAGAAATATATAATTATGATAACTGTTGAAAACGAGTGGAAGGAGTTGGGCTACGTGAACGAACCCATCCCCGAGGGAGTGGACATCAAGGCTGAGATACGTCGCATGTGCAAGGAGAAGAATGCCGTCATCATGGCACACTACTATACCGATGGTGAGGTGCAGGACATAGCCGACTTCATTGGCGATTCGCTGGCCCTGGCCCAGAAGGCTGCCCAGACGGATGCCGATATCATCGTGATGTGTGGCGTACACTTCATGGGCGAGACGAACAAGATACTCTGTCCCGACAAGAAGGTACTGGTGCCCGACCTCAACGCCTCCTGCTCGCTGGCCGAGAGTTGCGATGCCAAGGAGTTCAAGGAGTTTGTAGAGGCACATCCCGACCATACCGTCATCAGCTACGTCAATACCACAGCTGCCACCAAGGCCGTTACCGACATTGTCGTTACCAGTGGCAATGCCCGCAAGATTGTTGACAGCCTGCCCAAGGACGAGAAGATCATCTTCGGTCCCGACCAGAACTTGGGCGCCTACATCAACAGCATCACCGGCCGCAGCATGCTGCTCTGGCATGGAGCCTGCCACGTGCACGAGCGTTTCTCAGTGGAGAAGATTCTGGAGCTGAAGCAGCAGCATCCCGAGGCCAAGATCCTCGTACATCCCGAGTGCAAGGGTCCCGTGGTGAAGTTGGCCGACAAGGCAGGCAGCACCGCCGCCCTGCTCAAGTTCAGTCAGGAGGACGACGCCACCGAGTTCATCGTGGCCACCGAGAGCGGCATCCTGCACGAGATGCAGAAGGCCTGTCCCCAGAAGACCTTCATCCCTGCTCCTCCCGAAGTCACCGAACAGGTCGACGCCCAGGGCAATCCCGTAACCTGCTCGTGCAACGAGTGCAACTACATGAAGCTCATCACCATGCAGAAGCTCTACAACTGCCTCAAGTACGAGTGGCCCACCATCGAGGTGGATCCCGAAGTGGCAGCAAAGGCCATACGGCCGATAAACAGGATGCTGGAGCTGAGTAGGTAAATGCAAACCCTTCTTTCCGATTTAGCACTCATCCTCATCGTTGCCGGAGTGGTGACGATAGTGTTCAAGCGCCTCAAGCAGCCGCTTGTGCTGGGTTATATAGTTGCAGGCTTCCTGGCCGGTCCGCACATGCCCTACATGCCCACGGTGCAGGGCACTGAGGATGTGGAGACGTGGAGCCAGATAGGCGTCATCTTCATGATGTTCAGTCTCGGCCTCGAGTTTTCGTTCAAGAAGATATTCAAGATGGGCCTCGGGCCCGTGCTTACTGCCCTGAGCATCATGGGCTGCATGATAGGTCTGGGCGGAGCCGTGGCCTGGATGTTCGGTTGGAGCCAGATGGACCGCATCTTCCTGGGCGGTATGCTGGCCATGAGCAGTACCACCATCATCTACAAGGCCTTCGACGACCTGGGTCTGCGGCAGAAGAAGTTCACCAAGGGCGTGATGAGCGTGCTCATCCTCGAGGACATGCTCGGTATCCTGCTCATGGTCATCCTCAGTACAATAGCCGTGAGCAACAAGTTCGAGGGCATGGAATTCGTAGGCAGTCTTGGCAAGCTTGTATTCTTCCTTTCCCTTTGGTTCATTGTGGGTATGTTCGTCATCCCCCTCTTCCTCAAGAAGAACAGCAGCTTCATCAATTCCGAGACGCTGATGATTGTCTCCATCGGGTTGTGCTTCCTGCTCGTCATTCTGGCCAGCGAGGCTGGCTACAGTCCCGCCTTTGGAGCCTTCGTGATGGGTAGCATCCTTGCCGAGACCGTAGAGGCCGAACGCATAGAGCACGTTACAGGCAGCCTGAAGGACTTCTTCGGAGCCATCTTCTTCGTCTCCGTCGGCATGCTCGTCGACCCCGCCATCCTTGTGCAGTACTGGCTTCCCATCCTCGTCCTCGTGGTCGGCATCGTGGTGGGGCAGAGCATCTTCGGTTCGCTCAGTTTCATCTTCTCCGGACAGAACCTGCGCGGAGCCATACAGAGCGGATTCTCCATGGCACAGATAGGCGAGTTTGCCTTCATCATTGCCACGCTGGGCACGTCGCTCGGCGTCACCGATGCCTTCCTCTATCCCGTCGTGGTGGCCGTCAGCATCATCACCACCTTCCTTACACCTTATATGATTAAGGCAGCCACGCCCGCCTACAACCTGCTGGACAAGCTTATGCTTCGTCAGGTGAGGAACGTGATGAACGAAGGCAAAAGGATGGGCGAAGGTTCAGGTAAAAGAAAAAAAGGCAAAAGCATGCCTAAGCACCATAACCATCAACTGTCGTATATAGACAGTCAGGCTGTCATGGCTGCCGAGGGTACGGTGAAGGTATGGAAATCGTTGCTCAAGCAGTTGTTCACCCAGACGCTGGCATACGCCATACTTTCGTCAGCCATCGTCACCTTCAGCTTTGCCTCCATGCTACCCTTCTGGCGCAGTCTGCTCACCCACTGGCCTGGCAATATCGTATGCGGTCTGATCACCCTGTTGATGTTGTCGCTCTTCCTGCGCCCCATTGTCATGCGCAAGAACCACAGCGAGGAGGTACATTATTTATATAAACAAGGTACGACTCACAAAGTATTCTTCCGTCTCACCATCCTTTTCCGTTTTATCATAGCCGTCTATGTGGTCTACAACATCTTCGACTATCTCTCGCCCTATCGTTGGTACTGGCATGTGCTGCTCTCCATCGTAGTGGTATGTTTCATCTTGCGTAGCAGAATAGTAAAACTTTACAGCATACGCATGGAACGCATCTTCCGTCACAACCTTTCGCGTCGCGACCGTCAGAGTGCGTTGATGGACAAGACCTCGTATGCCAATCGCCTATACGGACAAGACATTCACATTGCCAGCCTTCAGTTGCCCATGGATACGGCCTGGGCCGGAAAACGACTGCACGAACTCAGGTTCGGCCGTGAGGACAACATCATCGTGGTGGCCATCGTGCGTGGCGAGCATCGCATCAACATACCCGACGGACGTGCCATGCTCTTTCCGCAGGACGTAGTAGAAGTGGTGGGCGACGACCAGAGCATCGAAGCTTTTTCAGCTCGTATTGAGGCCGAACGCGTACGTATTGAGAATGACGATCACAAGTTACGCATTACGCGTCTTCCCCTTGATGCAGCCTCCCCCTTCCTTGACAAGGCCATCAAAGATGCTCGTATCCGCGAGAAGCTCCATTCTATTATCATAGGCATTGAGATGGAGGATGGAACTCTCTCCATTCCCAATCCTGATCAAGTGCTTCATCGTGGCGACGTTCTTTGGCTGGTGGGATAATGCAAGGGCAATCTTGTGTATAAAGGTTATACAGTTAAATAAAATAGAAATAATAAAACACATTGTAAGAAAAATATATTATATTTTTTGCAATTAATAGATAAATTGCTTAATTTTGTAATAGTTTTAAACACGAAAGAAGAAAATTATGGGAAAAAGACTATTGCTTGGTGACGAAGCCATAGCACTTGGGGCAATCCATGCCGGACTGAGTGGTGTGTATGCCTATCCCGGCACGCCATCTACCGAGATAACTGAATTCATACAGGCCGATGCCACAGCCAGGGAGCGTGGCATACACAGCCGCTGGTGTACCAACGAGAAGACGGCCATGGAGGCTGCTCTTGGCATGTCGTATGCTGGCAAGCGCGCCTTGGTGTGCATGAAGCACGTGGGCATGAACGTCTGTGCCGATGCCTTTGTCAACAGTGCCATAACGGGTGTCAATGGCGGTCTTGTGGTGCTGGCTGCCGACGATCCTTCTATGCATTCCAGCCAGAACGAGCAGGACAGCCGCTTCTATGCCAAGTTTGCCATGGTGCCCTGCATGGAGCCCAGCAACCAGCAGGAAGCCTACGATATGATGAAGGCAGCCTTCGAGTATTCCGAGGCTATCAAGGAACCCGTGGTGATGCGTATCGTCACCCGTCTGGCTCACTCACGTGCAGCCGTGGAGGTTAACGACCCCATTGTAGAGAATGCCCTCAACGTATCGACCGACGCTTGGGTACTTCTGCCTGGCATTGCCAAACGCCGGTATGCTGCCCTGATAGAGAAGCAGCCTGCCATGCTTGAGGCCTCTGAGCAGTCGGTATATAATAGGCTGAGCAGCGAGGCCGACGCACCGAAGGTAGGCATCGTAGCTTGCGGTATAGGTTATAATTATGTACGCGAAGTGGTGGGTAACAAAGCCAATATACTGAAAGTATCGCAGTATCCCTTGCCCACAGACAAGATAAAGAAACTGGCAGCTGAGAACGATGCGTTGCTGATTGTGGAAGACGGACAGCCCGTGGTGGAAGAGGAAGTGCAGCGACTCGTGGATACTGCCTATCCTGTAAAGGGACGCCTCAGTGGTGATCTGCCCCGGCAAGGTGAACTGACACCCGACAGTGTTGCCAAGGCATTGGGCGTGGAGCTGCCACAAGGTATGCCTGCCGCCAGTAACTTGGCTGGACGTCCGCCACAGCTCTGTCAGGGATGCGGTCATCGCGATGTGTACACCGCCCTGAACCAGGTGCTGGCCGACTATCCCGAACATCGTGTCTTTGGCGACATAGGTTGCTACACGCTGGGTGCCCTCCCCCCCTTCCAGGCGCTGAGCAGTTGTGTGGACATGGGTGCTTCCATCACCATGGCCAAGGGTGCTGCCGATGCAGGCCTCTATCCTGCCGTTGCCGTGATTGGCGACTCCACCTTCACGCATTCCGGCATGACGGGTCTGCTGGATGCTGTCAATGATAACAGCAACATAACCGTGATTATCAGCGACAACCTGACCACTGGCATGACGGGCGGACAGGAAAGCGCCGGCACCAATAAGTTCGAGGCCATCTGTCTGGGACTGGGTGTCGATCCCGACCACGTACGCGTAGTGGTTCCCTTGCCCAAGAACATGCCCGAGATAACCCAGGTCATTAGTGAGGAAATCAACTATCAGGGCGTAAGTGTCATCATTCCACGTCGCGAATGCATCCAGACGGCTGCTCGCCATGCCCGTGAAAGAAGGGCGGCTGAAGGTAAGTAATTGAACTTTCGCTTGTGTAAGGAGTTAAAGGATATAAAGAAGTAAAAGGAGTTACTTTAGACTTCTTTGACTCCCTAATAATCTACATCTCGATGAATAGAAATAAAGCAATCCCATGAAAAAAGATATCATACTCTGTGGTGTGGGAGGACAAGGCATCCTCTCCATCGCTACCATCATAGGCGAGGCGGCCACAAAGGCTGGCGTCAACCTGAAGCAAGCCGAGGTGCACGGCATGAGTCAGCGCGGAGGCGACGTGCAGAGCAACCTGCGCCTCTCCACCGAGACCATCTGGAGCGACCTCATCCCGCTGGGCAGTTGCGACATCATCATATCCATGGAACCCATGGAGGCGCTTCGCTACCTGCCTTACCTGTCCAGGCAGGGTGTAGTGGTGACCAGCAACAAGCCCTTTGTAAACATCCCCAACTATCCCGACCAGGAGGCTCTCTTTGCCGAACTGGCCTCCCTGCCGCAGGTGGTGCAACTGGACATCGAGCAGGTGGCCAAGGATGCAGGCAGTCCCCGTTCGGCCAACGTAGTGCTGCTGGGCATGGCTGCCAGCCATCTGGAAGTAGTGTCGCCCGAACAGCTGCGTCAGGCCGTTGCCACCATATTTGCCCGCAAGGGAGAGGAGGTTGTCAACGCCAACCTGAAAGCCTTTGACAAGGGCTTTGAAACCCGAATGTAACATCTTAAAACCTTAATGATATGATACTGAATCCCGCAATGGAGTGTATGGACCGCGAGTCCATGAAGAAGCTGCAGCTGGAGCGTTTGCAGCAAACTGTGAAGAACTGTTATGAGAACGTACCTTTCTACCGCAAGAAGTTCGACGAGATGGGTATCAAGCCCGAGGACATAAAGACGCTGGACGACATTACCAAGTTGCCCTTCACCACCAAGTACGACCTGCGTGACGAATATCCCTTCGGGCTCAATGCCGTGCCCATGGACAAGATAGTACGCATTCACGCCTCGAGCGGCACGACGGGTAAGCCCGTGGTGGGAACCTATACCGAGAAGGACCTTGAGAACTGGGCCGAGGGCGCTGCTCGTGTGCTGGCTGTGGGCGATGTAGGTCCCGGCGACGTGGTGCAGGTGAGCTATGGCTACGGCCTCTTCACCGGTGGTCTGGGAGCCCATGATGCAGCCGGCCGCCTGGGTGCTGTGCAGTTGCCCACCTCGTCGGGCAACAGCGAGAAGCAGGTGATGCTGATGAAGGACTTCGGCACCACCGCGTTGTGCTGCACGCCCTCCTATGCCTTGCGCCTGTGCGAGACGATGGAGAAGCTGGGCATCAAGAAGGAGGACCTGAAGCTGCGCTACGGCTTCTTCGGTGCTGAGCCTTGGACGTGGGGCATCCGTCGCGAACTGGAGGAGAAGATGGGCATCAAGGCCATCGACCTCTATGGACTGACCGAGATGTCGGGACCCGGTGTGGGAGGCGAGTGCGAATACCAGGACGGCACCCACATCTGGGAGGACATGTTCTACCCCGAAATCATAAATCCCGAGACACTCGAACCCGTGGCTCCCGGCGAGGAGGGCGAGCTTGTCTTCACCTCGCTCACCAAGGAGGCCATGCCCATCATCCGCTACCGTACGCGCGACCTTACCCACCTCATCTACGAGCCCTGCAAGTGTGGCCGTACCGCTATCCGCATGGGCAAGATACTGGGTCGTTCCGACGACATGCTCATCATCCGTGGTGTCAACGTATTCCCCAGCCAAATAGAGGCTGTACTGTCCGAGTTCACTGTCTATTCGCCCCAGTATTTCATCACTGTCGACCGTCTGGACAACGAGGACACCTTCGACCTCGACGTGGAGCTGCGCGAAGAGTACTACTCGCCCAATCCCGCCAAGCAGATGCCCTACATCAAGCCTCTCTACGACCGTCTTGTGTCGGTATGCGGCATCAAGCCCAACATCCACATCCTGGCACCTGGTACCATTGAGCGTTCCAACGGTAAGGCCAAGCATGTCAATGACAAGCGTACCCATTTGAAGGACTGGAAGTAAATGTTTGGAAAGTTGAAAATTGGTAGATTGAAAGTTGAAGATTGAAAAGGTAACTTTCCTAATTTCCTAAACGACTAAACGACAAGTCTCCTAAACGACTAAACGACTAAGCAACTAAAATGCAGATATTCTCAAACGAACTGGTCGATGAGGCTGTACGTGTGAACCACGTGGCCGACCTCAGCCATGCCACCATCGGTGAGACACTCCTGGTGGCCCAGTACCTGGAGCAGAAGACGGGCATTCCCTTCATCCGCATGGATCAGGGCAGCCCCGGACTGCCTATAAATAAATATGGTGTGGAGGCCGAGAAGCGTGCACTGGATGCCGGCATAGGCAGTCAGTATCCCGCTGCTGCTGGCATCAAGGAACTCAAGGAGGCCGCCTCCGAGTTCGTCAAGGCCTTCCTCAACGTCGACGTTTCGCCCCGTGCCTGCCTCCCCACCGTGGGCAGCGTGGCTGGTTCGTTCGGTAGCTTCATTGCCTGCTGTCAGCGCAAGCGTTATCCGCAGATGGGCAAGGTGCTCTTCATCGACCCGGGCTTCCCCATACAGAAGAGTCAGCTGCGCATACTGGGCATCGAGTGGAAGGAGTTCGACATCTATCCCTACCGCGGACAGGCCTTGCGCGCCAAGCTGGAGGAGGAACTGCGCGACGGCGACGTGGATGCCATCGTCTACTCCAATCCCAACAATCCTGCCTGGATATCCCTTGAGGAGGAGGAACTGCAGATTATAGGCGAGATGGCCACACGCTACGATGTCGTCGTGATGGAAGACCTGGCCTACTTTGCCATGGAAAGCCGTCGCGACCTGAGCCATCCCTACCAGGAGCCCTACGTACGCACGGTGGCCCGCTATACGGACAACTATCTGCTCATGCTCTCCAGTTCCAAGATATTCTCCTATGCCGGACAGCGTATGGCCTTGGTGTGCATCTCCGACAAACTCTTCGACCGTCAGTTCCCTGCCTTTGCAGCGCGCTACCACGACGAGGGCGTCTTTGGTCCCACCTTCATAGCCAGCATACAGTATATGATAACCAGTGGTTGCACGGCCACGACGCAGTATGGCTACGCCGAGATGCTCCGTCTCTCCTGCGAGGGCAAGATCAACTTTGTGGAGGACACGCGCGAGTATGCCGTCCGTGCCCAGCGCATGAAGAAGATATTCTGCGACAACGGCTTTCGCATCACCTATCCGAGCGACATCAGCGAGGACATCGGCGACGGATTCTTCTTCTCGCTCTCCTATGACGGACTGTCGGGCGGCCAGCTCGTCGTCGAACTTATAAAATACGGCGTCTCGGCCATCAACCTCGACACCACCGGTTCGCTCCAGCCCGGAGTTCGTGCCTGCACTTCGCGCATGCGTGAGGAGCTGTACCCCGTGCTGGCCCAGCGCATGAAACAATTCAACGAAGACCATAGACAATGACATTACTCGAAAAACTGAACAGCGAAGACCACTTTGCAAAATCCATCGGTGCCAGGCTCACCGACATACGAGAAGGGTATGCCAAGGCAGAGCTGACCGTTGAGGAGATGCACCTCAACGGAGCCGGAGTGTGTCAGGGTGGCGTCATGTACACCCTGGCCGACCTTGCCTTTGCCGGTGTGGCCAACTGCCACGGCATCCTTACTCTTGGCGTGGCCAACAACATCACCTTCCTCAAGTCTGCCCAGTGGGGCGACCACCTGACGGCCGAGTGCACTGAGTTGTACGATCACAAGCGTCTGCCCTACTGCGACATACGCATCACCAACCAGAGTGGCGAACTCATCTGTGTCATGACGGGCCTCGCCTACCGAATGGGTAAGGAATTTCCCTTCAATGGCTTGGCATAACTCTTTTGAATGATGAATATCACACTTTTCCAACGCGACATCGTCTGGGGTAACCCAGCCGAGAATATACGTCTCAACGAAGAACGTCTGCTGCAGGCTCCCAAGAGTGACCTCTACGTGCTGCCCGAGATGTGGAGCACCGGTTTCGTCACTCAACCAGCCGAGGCTCATGTAGGCGACGGCACACAGGAACTGCAATGGATGCAGAGGATGGCCGTGCGGCTGGATGCTGCCGTGGCTGGCAGCGTGGCACTAAAGGACGTGGACGGCACCTACCGCAACCGCTTCTACTTCGTCACGCCCGAGGGAGTCAGCTTCTACGACAAGCATCACCTCTTCACCTATGGTGGTGAGCACAAGCACTATACGGCCGGTAAGGAACGTGTAGTGGTGGAGTGGCGTGGTGTGCGCTTTCTCCTCATGGTGTGCTACGACTTGCGCTTCCCCATCTTCTCGCGCAACGTGCCTCGTGAGGAGGGCGGCTACGACTGTGCCCTCTACGTGGCCTCATGGCCCACACCGCGTGTGGAGGCCTGGCGCACGCTGCTCTTGGCACGTGCCATCGAGAACCAGTGCTATGTCTGCGGTGTCAACCGTGTAGGCACCGATCCTGCCTGTCAGTACTGTGGCGGCACGGCCGCCATCGACCCGTACGGAAGGCTCATCGAAGCTTGTGCGGATGGTTCCGAGTCCAGCCTCACCTTCGCCATCGACCTTCCTGCCCTGCAAGCCTTCCGCGAGAAGTTCCCTGTGCTGAGGGACCAAACCTTATAATATTATAACCGCAAAAAACGTATTTTTATGAAGAAGACGCTAATAATGGGCATTGCGGCATCCGTGCTGATGCTGACAGCCTGCAACGAAAAAGTTGGTGGAGATTATTCGTTCAGTTGGAAATCAACCATCTTTGAGGAGAACGGCATCACGATCGATTCGCTCAAGGTAGAAGACGAGGAGGGCCATGCGTTGCCAGTCAAGTCCACCATCACGAAGGACGAGATAAAGTTTGAAGGCAGCATTGACGAGCCCACACTGGCCAAGCTGATTATCTTCGCCTCAATGGACGGGCAGCAGAGTCCCTCCGAGATACCCATCATCCTGGAAGCTGGCCAGATGGTGGTGGACGAGAAGACGGGCAGTGTGCAGGGTACGCCGCTCAACGACTCGATAAGCAAGTTCGAGACCCGTCTTTTCGAGATCTATGAGTATGAGGATTCCGTGTCCGATCTGCTTCGTCGGTTTGTGGCCGGTAACAAGGACAACGTGGCTGGCATCTCGATGATGACAAACGGCAACGTACAGATGATTGCCAGCGCCAAACTGCTGAACGAACTATGGAACCAGTTCAGCAAGGAGGCACAGGCACGCCCCTCTATGCAGAAGGTTAAGCAGATGCTCGACGTCACCTCGAAGAGTGCCGAGGGACAGCCGTTCGTAGACTTCGAGGCTACCTATAACGGCACTACGCAGCGCCTCTCGGACTATGTGGGCAAGGGTAAGTACGTACTCGTAGACTTCTGGGCCAGCTGGTGCGGTCCCTGCCGTCAGGAGATTCCCAACATCAAGGCTGTCTATGAAAAGTATGCCAGCGACAAGTTCGACGTAGTGGGCGTGGCCACGTGGGACGAGCCCGAAGCCACACTCAAGGCTATCGAGGAGGAGGGTGTCACCTATCCGCAAATCATCAATGCACAGAAGGCGGGCAGCGATGCATACGGCATCAACGGCATCCCCGAAATCATCCTCTTCGGTCCCGACGGCACCATCCTGAAGCGTGGCTTGCGTGGCGACCAGATAGAGAAGGCTGTCAGCGATGCACTTAGCAAGTAAATAAGTAGTTAATAGGGAATTAACTCCCTATTAACTCCCCAAAGAGCTTCTCATCTGTCCTTCCCATTTTCCGCCTTTCTGCTTCTCGTTGAGCAGCAGGTCGATGCGCTTGCTCCAGCGCTTGTGCATGGTGTCGGCCACGAGCCATTCGCCGTTATAGGGATGGCCTTCGCAGATGAAGACCTCGATGGTGTCGCCATAGCTGTATTCCTTGAGCAGGTCGCGACTTACGGCACAATAGCGCAGCTCTCCTCGGTTTAGTTTTCTCAGGTCTATCTTCCTGCCGCTGGCCGTAATGAGCGGGTTGTCGTTACACTGGCTTGCCACGGCATTGTAGCTCGTGATGGTAACGTCGTTGAAGGTGGGTGTTGTGTTGGCCATTTCCGATGTTGATTCGTCGGACGAAGCCGTTGTTGTTTTGTTGCCTGATGCAGGCGTGGTTGTGTTGGCTGATGCCAAGGTTGTTCTGCTGACTGATGCTATACTGGTCATGGTGATGAACATCAGCAGACATACAATCTTTCTTCTCATTAAAACTTTACTTTTCTTAAACATCCTCCCCTCTCTCCTTGTTTTATCGCGAACCAGCCCTTTGCTTGTAGCTCGGGTTGTCGGTGTAGGAGCAGATACGGGGCGGGGCAGTTTGCCCTCCTTTTGGCGTATCATTTTACCACCCGCCAGTCCATCTTGTCACAAGGTCCTTGGCGTGTGGCGAAAGGACGTTGCCCTTCGTTTTCGGGTGCAAAGGTACGGCCTTTTTTTCAACCGTACAAACATCTGAGTATCTATGTGCTTGTTTGTCAGTTATTTATTGACTTATGTCAAAAACGTACCCAAAGAACGCGTATTGATAGTCGCTGAAAAAAGCTTTTACAATTTTCTGTTCTGTTTTTTGCACCTTCCAGCAGCGCGAAGGCACGTCAGCCATCGTTTTCGATGCACTGTAGCGTTGTTTTCCGGCTTCCGCAGCGGTCTTTCGGAATTACCGCAGCGTCTTTTTTTGTTTACCGCAGCGTCAACAGGCGGTTAACGTAGCGTTAACAGACTTGCAACGCAGCGTTAAAATCCCTTCTTTTGGCGGTTGAAAATCTTATAGTGCTGATTATCAATAAGTAAGTCTTTGGCCTGTACGCAAGCCACTTTCCCGTTCCTGGAAAATAACGCAGGGAAAAGGGCTCTTTTTTCGTAATTATCTTTACAATTGTTCTTTTGCCTGACATACTGCGTCTTGACGGGAGCGTTGCACTTGCTTTCATACGATTTCCATTATTTGGCATTGAGCAGTAATGTCATCCCGACGTTAGGGCTTTTGCCGACGGGCAAAATGCAGACATTCTTGCCTGCTTTCGCACGATTTCCATAGGTACCATAAAAAAATTGGGTAAAGAGGGTGAAAATGTGGCCAATTTTTACTAACTTTGTGCGCGAAAAGAAAATAAAGAAAGCACAATAGATATGAGTACTTCGAATGTAATCATCAAGCCTGTTGAGACGAAAGGGGAACTGAAGAAGTTCATTCGCTTCAACTATGAATTGTACAAGGACAACGAATATGCCGTGCCCGACTTCCTGGAGGACACGCTCGACACGTTCAACCCCAAGAAGAACGCCGCCTACGACTTCTGCGAGTCGCAGCTCTTCCTGGCCTACCGCGACGGCGAGATTGTGGGCCGCGTGGCAGCCATCATCAACAACCGCGCCAACGAGACGTGGAAGACGAAGAACGTGCGTTTCGGATGGATTGACTTCATCGACGACATCGAGGTGAGCCGAGCCCTGCTCGACACCGTGGGCCAGTGGGGCAAGGAGCGTGGCATGGACCACATCGTGGGGCCGCTGGGCTTCACCGACATGGACCCCGAGGGTATGCTCGTGGAGGGTTTTGACCAGCTGAGCACGATGGCCACCATCTACAACTACCCCTACTATCCCGAGCACATGGACCGCCTGGGCATGGAGAAGGAGGTGGGATGGGTAGAGCGCAAGGTGACGGTGCCCACGCCCGGCAACCATGCCCGCGACGACAAGTTCTTCCGCATAGCGGAGGTGGTGAAGAAGCGCTTCAACCTGAAGGTGAGAAAGTTCAAGAACTTCAAGGAGATCAAGGACGGCAACTACATCGAGAAGATATTCAACGTCATCAACAAGGCCTACGCGCCCCTCTATGGCTTCAGCGAACTGAGCAAGAGGCAGATATATACGTATGCCGATGCCTACCTGCGCTTCATCGACATGCGCCTGCTGACCATCGTGGAGAACGAGGAGGGCGACGTGGTGGCCATGGGTGTGGGCATGGGATCGCTGTCGCGTGCCTTGCAGAAGGCCAAGGGCAAGCTGTTACCCTTCGGATGGTGGCACCTGCTGCGCACGCTCAAGTGCAAGAGCCAGCGTTCGGAGTACCTCGACCTGCTGCTCGTGGGCGTAGTGCCCGAGTACCAGGGCAAGGGTGTCAACGCCCTGCTCTTTGCCGACCTCATCCCCATCGGTATGGAGATGGGCTTCAAGTGGGGCGAGACGCACCTGCAGCTGGAGGACAACAACAAGAGCCAGGACCAGTGGGCCTACCTCGACTGCGAGATACACAAGAGGAGGAAGTGCTATATTAAGAGCCTCTAAAGACTCACCCCCCAGCCCCTCCCTCGGGCTTTTGCCGACGGGCAAAATGCAGAAGGGAATAGAATGGGGGGGCGGTATGCTCAATACACTTTATCTAACTCTACGATAATACAATGGAAAATAACGAAGGAATGCAACCTACAAATGATACTACTCCCCTCCCTATGGGGGAGGGGCAAGGGGGTGGGTCTGTTGACTACACCGACGACAACATACGCCACCTCTCCGACATGGAGCACGTCCGCACCCGCCCCGGCATGTACATCGGCCGACTGGGCGACGGTACGCATGCCGAGGATGGTATCTACGTGCTGCTGAAGGAGGTCATCGACAACAGTATCGATGAGTTCAAGATGGGAGCCGGAAAGCGTATCGAGGTGGACATCAAGGACAACCTGAGATGCTCCATCCGCGACTACGGACGTGGCATACCCCTGGGCAAGCTGGTGGATGCCGTGTCGATGCTCAACACGGGTGGCAAGTACGACTCGAAGGCGTTCAAGAAGAGCGTCGGCCTGAACGGTGTGGGTCTGAAGGCTGTCAACGCCCTGAGCCTCCACTTCGAGGCACGCAGTGTGCGCGATGGCGAGATGCGAAGGGCTGTCTTCAAGCAGGGTGTGCTGCAGAGCGACACCATGGAGAAGACGGAGGAGGAGAACGGCACGTACGTTTACTTCGAGCCCGACAGTTCGCTCTTCAAGCACTATGCTTTCAAGAACGAGTTCATCGAGACGATGCTCCGCAACTATACCTATCTGAACACGGGCTTGGCCATCATCTTCAACGGAAGGCGCATCATGTCGCGCAACGGACTCTCCGACCTGCTCTCCGACCGCATGACGGCCACCACGCTCTATGACGTGGTGCACCTCACGGGCGAGGACATCGAGATTGCCTTCACCCACTGCCGTCAGAACGGCGAGGAGTACTACTCGTTCGTCAACGGACAGCATACCACGCTGGGCGGTACGCACCAGGCTGCCTTCAAGAAGTACATTGCCGAGGTCATCAAGGAGTACTCGGGCAAGGCCTTCGACTATGGCGACATCCGCAACGGCATGGTGGCGGCCATCAGCATCAACATACAGGAGCCTCTGTTCGAGAGCCAGACGAAGATCAAGCTGGGTTCGCAGTCGACGGCTCCCGAGGGTGGCATCTCGATAGACAAGTTCATTGGCGACTTCGTCAAGGAGCAGGTGGACAACTACCTGCACCGCAACACGGACGTGGCCGACATCATCCTGCAGAAGGTGCAGGAGAGCGAGCGCGAGCGCAAGGCCATGGCCGGCGTGGCCAAGAAGGCACGTGAGATGTCGAAGAAGGCCAACATGCACAACCGCAAGCTGCGCGACTGCCGCGTCCATCTCTCCGATGCCAAGGGCGACCTCAAGGAGGAGTCCTGCATCTTCATCACCGAGGGTGACTCGGCCAGCGGAAGCATTACGAAGAGCCGCGACGTGAATACGCAGGCTGTCTTCTCGCTGCGAGGCAAGCCCCTCAACTGCTTCGGCATGACCAAGAAGGTGTGCTACGAGAACGAGGAGTTCAACCTGCTGCAGGCTGCACTCGACATCGAAGACGGACTGGACACGCTGCGCTATAACAAGGTCATCGTGGCCACCGATGCTGATGTGGACGGCATGCACATCCGTCTCCTCATGATTACCTTCTTCCTGCAGTTCTTCCCCGACCTCATCAAGAAGGGGCATGTGTACATCCTGCAGACACCCCTCTTCCGTGTGCGCAACAAGAAGGCGAAGGTGGGAAAGAAGAAGATGGAACAGCTCGAAGAGGCTCTTAAGCACCAGGAGGACGACGATGCACGTGGTCCCAAGCGCAATATCAGCTTCGGCACCGACTACATCACACAGTACTGCTACAGCGACCAGGAACGTCAGCAGGCCATCAACGACCTCGGTCCCGATCCCGAGATAACGCGTTTCAAAGGTCTGGGCGAGATTTCGGCCGACGAGTTCCGCCACTTCATCGGTCCCGACATACGTCTCGAGCAGGTGACGCTCGACAAGGGCGACCAGGTGGCCGAACTGCTGGAATACTACATGGGCAAGAACACCATGGACCGGCAGAACTTCATCATCGACAACCTCGTCATCGAGGAAGATTTGGCGGAGGAATATGAGTAAGAAAGTCCTCTTCCCCGGTTCCTTCAATCCCTTCACCAAGGGCCATGCCGACATCGTGGAGAGGGGTCTCGCCCTCTTCGACCGGGTCGTCATTGCCGTGGGCTACAACGAGCAGAAGGCCGCAGCTACCGTTCCCTCCGATTCTGTCGGAGGCAAGATGCCGGCAAGTTCTGTCGGGGCCGAGATGCCGGCTGGGACGAAGCCCACAGAGATAGAGAGGAGGCTCGAAGCCATCCGTAGCCTCTACCGCGACGAACCGCGAGTGAGCGTCATGGCCTACAGCTGCCTCACCGTCGAGGCCGCCAAGGAGCAGGGAGCCTGTGCCATCCTGCGCAGCGTACGCTCCGTCAAGGACTACGAATACGAACTGCAGATGGCCGACGTGAACCGACGCCTTACCAGCATCGAGACCGTCGTCCTCTTTGCCCGCCCCGAACTGGCCAGCATCAGCAGCAGCGTGGTGCGCGAGCTGCAGCACTTCGGCTGCGACGTAACCGACTTTCTGCCATAAAGGTAGTATGGCCCCTCAAAGAAAACAGAAAAACGAATTACCGAATATCGAAAAAAATGAAAAGACTCATCCACATCCTCGCCATAGCCTTCCTCACACCCCTCTGCGCCTCTGCACAGATGACCGTGCAACAGCAGCAAGCCCAGAACGAACTGGACAAAGCCGTGCGAAAGATAATGATGGCCACCGTCATGAGCCACGCCTACTACGTGGACAGCGTCAGTGCCGACAAGCTGGTGGAGGACGCCATCAACGGCATGCTCAGCAAGCTCGACCCCCATTCGGCCTACTCGAACGCCAAGGATACGAAGTCGCTCAACGAACCACTGCAGGGATCGTTCGAGGGCATCGGCGTGCAGTTCAACATGCTCGAGGACACGCTACTCATCATACAGCCCGTCAGCAAGGGACCCTCGGAGAAGGTGGGCATCCTGGCCGGCGACCGCATCATCACGGTCAACGATACTACCATTGCCGGTGTCAAGATGTCGCGCGAGGACATCATGAAGCGGCTGCGCGGCCCCAAGAACTCCAAGGTGAAGCTGGGCATCAAGCGTGACGGTGTCAAGGACCTCGTCTACTTTACCGTGGTGCGCGACAAGATTCCCGTCAATACGCTCGACGCGGCCTTCATGGTCACCCCCACCATCGGACTTATCCGCTTCACCAGCTTCGGACTGGGCACGCGCGAGGAGATTGTCAAGGCTGTCAGCAAACTGAAGGAGAAGGGAATGACGTCGCTCATCATCGACCTCCAGCAGAACGGTGGAGGCTACCTTCAGGCGGCTGCCGAGATTGCCAGCGAGTTCCTGCCCAAGGGCGACCTCATCGTATATACCAAAGGACGTGCCGTGCCCACCCAGGAGTTCCGCAGCACGGGCAATGGACTCTTCGGCGGAAAGATCGTGGTGCTCATCGACGAGTACAGTGCCTCGGCCGCAGAGATTCTGTCGGGAGCCATCCAGGACCAGGACCGTGGCCTCGTCGTGGGCCGCCGCTCGTTTGGCAAGGGACTCGTGCAGCGCCCCATCGACCTGCCCGACGGCAGCATGATACGCCTCACCATCGCCCACTACTACACGCCCTCTGGGCGTTGTGTGCAGAAGCCTTACGAGATGGGCAACAAGGCTGCCTACAACAAGGATGTGCTCAACCGTCTCAACAGCGGTGAGCTGACCAACCTCGACTCGATGAAGGCCCACATACCCGACTCCCTCAAGTTCCAGACCTTGCGCGAGCACCGCACCGTGTACGGAGGCGGTGGCATCACGCCCGACTACTTCGTGCCGCTCGACACCACCCTCTACACGCCTCTCTACCGTGAACTCTCGGCCAAGAGCTACCTCATCAACGCCAGCCTCCACTACATGGACAAGCAGCGCAAGAAGCTGGCCAAGCTCTATCCCGACTTCCAGAAGTTCGAGGCTGAGTATACCGTGCCCGACAACGTCATCGACGACATCTTTGCCGAGGCACTGAAGAAGGACATCAAGCCCAAGGACGACGAGGAGAAGCTGAAGACCATCGGACAGATGAAGCTTACGCTCAAGGCACTTGTGGCCCGCGACCTGTGGGACATGTCGGAGTACTTCCAGATTATCTACAAGGACAATGAGATGGTCAAGAAGGCCGTGGAACTGTTAGGCGAAAACTGAAAAAGTGGAAAGCGAAAAATACGCAGCCAGCGAATCGGGCAGCCACGCAAGCTCAAATAGGAGTATGACCTACATTTGCGGTTGTCTGACCTTCAATGCCGAAGGCATAGCCCTGCCCGAACTGGACGAGCCGCGCCTCCGCGTATGGATAGCCCGTGTGGCCGCGTCCTTCGGCCGCAAGGTGGGCGACGTGAACTACATCTTCGTGGACGACGAGCGCATCCTCGAACTCAACCGTCAGTTCGTGGGGCACGACTACTACACCGACCACATCGGCTTCGACTACAGCGAGGGAAGCCGCATCTCGGGCGACATCTACATCTCGCTCGATACCGTCCGTACCAATGCCGACAAGTTCCACGCCACCTACGAGCACGAACTGCATCGCGTCATCATCCACGGCATCCTGCACCTTTGCGGCATCGACGACAAACTGCCCGGGCAGCGCGAGGAGATGGAGGCCGAGGAGGACAAGGCGCTCGACATGCTCGAAGAGTGTGGCAGCGAGTAGGTTCTCCCGATTTCCGGAATAGGAATTGTAGTCGAAGCAAAGTTTCTTCTCTTTTTTTCTCTTGCTCAATTATAAACTTTGCGCCTTTGCGTCTTCGCGTTCAAAAAAAGCATTCCGTGCCTAATCGTTCAAAAAAAAAATCGTCGCTGCATGAGAAACTATGCTTCTGCAGCGACGAAATGTGTGTATAGGTGCGCTCTGCACCCTCTCAGAGTATGTCCATAATCTCGGGCAGGGAGTGGACCTCGTAGTCGACGGGGGAGGGGGCCTGGAACTGGTCGGGATGGGCGTTGAAGAACATCACCTTGAGGCCGAAGCGCTGGGCTCCGAGGATGTCGGTGACGAAGTTGTCGCCTATCATGAGGGTGCTGTCGGGGGTGGCACTGGTCTGCTGTATGGCGTACTCGAAGAATTGGGGTGAGGGCTTGTTGGCTCCGGCATCCTCGCTGAGGATGATGGTGTCGAAGTACTCGAGTAGCCCGCAGGCTCGCAGCTTGCGGTACTGCACCTCGTGGAAGCCGTTGCTGCACAGGTGGAGGCGGTAGCCGCGGCCCTTGAGGTAGTCCATCAGTTCGTGGGCTCCGGGCACGACGCCGGGCTTGACGGCACAGAGGTCAAGGAAGCGGTCGCTGACCTCGAGGCAGAACTCGCGGGTGGGGTTGAGGCGCTCCAGGGGGCGGCGGAAGCGCTCTACCATGAGGTAGTCGCGGGTTATCTTGCCGGCGGCATAGTCGGTCCAGAGGAGCACGTTGGTGTGCCAGTAGGGTTCGGTGAAGTCTTCCAACCGCTCGAAGTGCTGCTCCCAGTGGTAGTATTCGAAGAGTTCGCGCAGGGCTATCTCTGCGTTGCCGTGCGTGTCGTAGAGCGTGTCGTCGAAGTCGAGGAAGAGATCCTTATAGTAATTCATAATTCATAATTGGTTGCGCAGGTGCTAGTCGAATCCACAAGTACCGTTTACTCCCCTCCCTAGCGCCTAAGGCGCGAAATGGGAGGGGCAAGGGGTGGGTCCACATCCTGCACATCTTCCAAGTTCCCCACGGAAACGCTTGTCGACGAGGTAGCTGAGGCGGTCGCGCAGGGCATCGAGCTGGATGGTCTTCAGCACGTCGGCGGCAAAGGCGAACTTGAGGAGCATGCGGGCCTCGTCGTAGGGGATGCCGCGCTGGCGCATGTAGAACATGGCCTGGTCACCCAGTTGACCCACAGTGCTGCCGTGCGAGCACTTGACGTCGTCGGCATAGATTTCGAGCATGGGCTGGGTGTAGATGCGGGCTTCCTTGTTGCCCACGAGGTTGGCGTTGGTCTCCTGCGAGACGGTGTGCTGGGCATCCTCGCGCACGAGGACGCGGCCGGCAAAGGCGCATTGGGCCTGGTCGTCGAGGACGTACTTGTAGAGCTCGTTGGACTGGCAGTGGGGCACGCGGTGGTCGATGAGTGTGTTGTTGTCCACACGCTGCTCCTTGTCGGCAATGACGAGGCCGTTGAGGGTGGTCTCGGCATACTCGCCCGAAAGGGTGACATCGGTACGGTTGCGCGTCAGGCCATTGTGGAGCGTGATGTTGTCGAGCACGGCCGTACTGTAGCGCTGCTGGTCGCAGTAGAGGTTGCTGAAGCGGTGGTTCTTGACGTGCGTCTCCTCGAGGTCGTACATCTCCAGGTGGGCGTTCTCCCCCACGTAGACCTCGCTGACCTGTGTGGTGAGGAACTGACGGTCGTCGATGGCATGGTCGCAGAAGAGTAGCTTGATGCTGGCTCCGTCCTCGAGGACAACGAGCACGCGGCGGTTGACCATGAGGTCGACGTCGGCACGCAGGATGTTGACCACCTGCACGGGGCGCTCCACCACGACACCCTTGGGCACGTAGACGAAGAGTCCGTCCTGGCAGAGCATGGTGTTGAGGGCGTTGATGGCATCTTTCTTCGTACGCGCGAGTGTACCATAATATTTATTTACGAGTTCCGGATGCTGTTCTGCTGCCTCTTTCAACGAACCGATGATGACGCCATCGGGCAGGGTGGCGGTGGGGAGTGTCTTGTCGTAGAACTGGTCATTGACCATGAAATAGAGTGAGGTGCTGAGGTTGGGCACGTCGCACTTGAATACCTCGTAGGGATTGACGGGGATATCGAGGCGCGACAGGTTCAGACCGTAATTGGGCGCAAAGGCCTCACTCACGTTGGTATATTTGTATCGCTCCACCTTCTGTGTGGGGAAGCCCAGGCGGCGGAAGTCCTCGAAGGCTTGTTCGCGCAGGGCATTGAGGGACTCGGCCGAGTGCTGGCAGAGCATCTGGCGACACGCTTGGTAGAGTTCTATGTATTGCTTTTCACTATCCATAATTGTGGATTATGAATTATGACTGCCTTAGCTTGATGAGCATCAGCGAGTAATTATGAATTGTTCGAATCCTCTCTCTTCAATCTCCGTGGCCAGTTCGGGACCGCCGGTCTTGATGATCTTGCCATCGATGAGGACGTGTACGATGTCGGGCTTGAGATAGTCGAGCAGACGCTGGTAGTGGGTGATGACCATGGCACTGGTCTGCGGTGTGCGCAGCTTGTTGAAGCCTTCGGCCACGATGCGGAGTGCATCGACGTCCAGGCCCGAGTCGGTCTCGTCGAGAATGCTGAACGTGGGCTCGAGCATGGCCATCTGGAAGATCTCGTTGCGCTTCTTCTCGCCACCCGAGAATCCCTCGTTGACAGAGCGGTTGGCCAGCTTGCTGTCCAGCTCCACAATCTTGCGCTTCTCGCGCATCAGCTTCAGGAAATCGCCGGCGGGCAGAGGCTCCAGACCCTGGTGCTTGCGCTTGGCGTTCAGCGCAGCACGCATGAAGTTGGTCATGCTGACGCCCGGAATCTCCACGGGCTGCTGGAAGGAGAGGAAGATGCCCTCCTGGGCACGCTCCTCGGGCTTCATCTCCAGGAGGTTCTTGCCGTTGAAGATAATCTCACCCTCCGTAACCTCGTAGGCGGGGTTGCCCACAATGACGTTGCTCAGCGTGGACTTACCGGCACCGTTGGTGCCCATCACGGCATGCACCTCGCCGTCGTTGATGACAAGGTCGATGCCCTTCAATATCTCTTTGCCATTGATGCTGGCGTGCAAATTCTTTATTTCAAGCATATAAAAAATAAAAAAAAAGACTCTCCCCCCGCCCTCCCTGAAGGGAGGGAGCTGCATATCCTTTGGGGGGCTGTCTGCAGTATGGTTTTAGTATTATGTTATATCAATATGGATTATGAACTTCGTCTCCCTTTGCTCGCTATGCAAGCTTCCTTCCTCTAAGGAGGGGCTGCAGTATGTTTTCCCTTTGCTCGCTATGCAGCTCCCTCCCTTCAGGGAGGGCGGGGGGGAGAGTCTTCTTACCCCACTGTCCCTTCCAGGCTGACGCCCAGCAGCTTCTGTGCCTCGACAGCGAACTCCATGGGGAGCTTGTTGATGACCTCCTTGGCGTAGCCGTTGACGATGAGCGAGACGGCCTCTTCGGTGGGGATGCCACGCTGGTTGCAGTAGAGGAGCTGTTCCTCGCTGATCTTCGAGGTGGTTGCTTCGTGCTCCACGATGGCGGTGTCGTTGTGCACGTCCATGTAGGGGAAGGTGTGGGCACCGCACTGGCTGCCGAGCAGCAGGGAGTCGCAGCTGGAGTAGTTGCGGGCTCCGTCGGCCTTGGCGCTCACCTTGACGAGGCCACGGTAGGAGTTCTGGCTCTTGCCGGCCGAGATACCCTTGGAGATGATGGTCGACTTGGTGTTGCGACCGATGTGTATCATCTTGGTGCCCGTGTCGGCCTGCTGGAAGTTGTTGGTGACGGCTACGGAGTAGAACTCGGCCTGGCTGCCGTCGCCCGTGAGGATGCACGAGGGGTACTTCCAGGTGATGGCGCTGCCCGTCTCGACCTGCGTCCAGCTGAGGCGGCTGTTGGCACCGCGCAGGTGTCCACGCTTGGTGACGAGGTTGAGCACGCCACCCTTGCCGTCCTTGTCGCCTGGGTACCAGTTCTGCACGGTCGAATACTTGACCTCGGCGTTCTCCATCACCACAATCTCGACGATGGCGGCGTGAAGCTGGTTCTCGTCGCGCATGGGGGCCGTACAGCCTTCGAGGTAGGAGACGTAGGCATCGTCGTCGCAGACGATAAGAGTGCGCTCGAACTGGCCCGTCCCGCGCGCGTTTATTCTAAAATAGGTGGAAAGCTCCATGGGACAGCGCACGCCCTTGGGGATGTAGACGAACGATCCGTCGCTGAAGACGGCCGAGTTGAGGGCGGCAAAGTAGTTGTCGCGATAGGGAACCACACTGCCCAGGTATTGGCGAACCAGTTCGGGGTGCTCCCTGACAGCCTCTGAGATGGAACAGAAGATGATGCCCTTCTCCTTGAGCTTCTCGCGGAAGGTCGTCTTCACGCTTACCGAGTCCATGACGGCATCCACAGCCGTTCCGCTCAGCGCCAGACGCTCCTCAAGGGGAATGCCCAGCTTGTCGAAGGTCTTCATCAGCTCGGGGTCGATCTCCTTCGGCTTGCCGTCGTCGGCCGCCTTCTTGGTGGGGTCGGCATAGTAGGAGATGGCCTGGTAGTCGATGTCGGGCATCTGCAGGTGGCCCCACTCGGGCTGCTCCTGCTCCTGCCAGTAGCGGAAGGCCTTGAGACGGAAGTCCAGAAGCCAGTCGGGCTCGCCCTTCTTCGCAGAGATGAGGCGAACGACGTCCTCGTTGAGACCCTTGTCTATGATTTCTGTCTGCACGTCGGTGGTGAAGCCGTATTCGTATTTCTTCTCCGCCACCTCGCGTACAAAACTATTCTTTTCTTCCATATATATATATTTGGTGTGCAAAGGTACGAACTTTCCCACGAACAGCCAAATAATTCGGATTTTTAATTGCTATATACGATATTATTCGTAACTTTGCCAACGACTGCAAAAGGAACCAGCGCGTGTCACGTCCCGCCGGCTCGCTTGCAGCAAAGTAACTGATTAGATAACAATCCGAAAAAATCCATGACGATGAGAAAGGTCTTATTGGCGGGCTGCCTGCTGGCCCTGACAACCACAACGATGGCGCAGTTCGGTCGCATGCGCTTCCAGAAAGAACCCGCCGAAAACTACGAACTGAAGACAAAGAGCGGCCACGTCACGATGGTCATCGATGCGGCCAACGGAGCCCGCATCATGTCGCTCAAGTGGGACTCAACCGAAGTGATATCGCAGAACCCTGCCCCCAACATGTATGGCAGCACCTTTTGGACAAGTCCACAGAAGGAGTGGAACTGGCCTCCCGTGCGCGAGCACGACATGGGTCGCTACACCGTGGAGCAGAAGGATGGCAAGCTCATCATGACGAGCGGACTCTCCGAACGATTCCCCCTTCGTATCCGCAAGACGTTCAGCGTGGTTGATGAGGTCTACTTCGCCATAACCTACTCCATCACCAACGAAGGTAGCGAGGAACGACGGGTAGCTCCTTGGGAGGTGACTCGCGTGCCGGGTGAAGGTACCATAGCTTTCTGCGCGCCCGTCGACAGCATCTGGCCTGCCGGACTGATGGACTTCAAGCAATTCGGGAAGGAAGCAAGATACAACATCGACAAGATGGACAAGCAGCGCAAGATCAATGCTAACGGAGCCCCCACCAATGCAACCATAGGCCAGAAGCCCTTCTACGACGGGATGAGCTGGCTGCGATACAGCAACAAGGGACTTCAGCTCATCAAGCGTTTCCCCGACCTGAAGGCTGGCGAGGCAGCTCCCGGCGAGGATGAGATTCAGGTCTATGTGCATCAGGACGCCCTCTATTGCGAACTCGAAGAGCAGGGCCCCTACACATTGCTCAAGCCGGGTGAAAGCCTCGACTGGACTGTCTATTGGCATTTGGCGCAAATTCCTGGACTTGAGAAGCACAAATAATAAAGCAATGGTATACCTTGTGCCAAATAGCATCACCAATAATAAAGCAAGAAGCTGCGTTACTCTTTCCAGTAGCGCAGCTTCTTGTATTTGTGGGCTTGTTAGGCAGTAGCCCTCAGACCTGCCATGAAACTCTCCACGAATGCCACCATCATGGAGCCGAAGAAACTCTGGTCGGTGGTCTCCTTACTGAGCAGTCCCGTCAGTACCAATACATAGACCACAAGGGTTGCGCCCAGGAAGTACTTGATAACGCCCAGTGCGCCACCCGCCAGCTTATTGACGCCACCCAGCATCAGCATCTCGAAGAACTTGGTGACGATCGTGCCCGCAAAGTTCAAGGCCACGGGCACAGCAATCCAGATGAGCAGGAAGGCCACAACGGAAACTACACCAGGAGGGCAATCCAGGTGTGGAGCCAGCTTGGCGCCTACCGTGGAGTAGAACATGTAGGCAGCCACCAGGCCGACGACGAAGCCGGCAAAGGAGCACAGCGATTTGGCAAAGCCATCGCTGATGCCTTGCCAGAGTCCTACGGCCAAGATGATCAGTATCACTATATCTAATGTACACATATCCCTTGTATCACATAAAAACAATTTGGCAATGATATATTTGGCACGAACTGATAATCGAACGCAAAGACGCGAAGATGCAAAGTTTATAATTGAGTAAGAGTAAAAAAAGAGAAATAACTTTGCGTCTTCGCGTCTTCGCGTTCAAAAAAAATGCATTCTGTGCCTAATCGTATATCCTTCATGACAATTTACCATCTCGCAGTCATCCGTGTGGCTGCAAAATGGTAAATTGTAGATAGTACTATCGAGGAGGACGGCTTACAGCTTAGCCTTGACCTCGATTTCCTGGAACGTCTCAAGGATGTCGCCCTCACGCAGGTCGTTGTAGTTGACGAGCGAGATACCGCACTCGAAGTTGGTCGTAACCTCCTTCACGTCGTCCTTGAAACGCTTCAGTGCGTTGATGGCACCGGTGAAGACTACGATACCGTCGCGTACGACACGGGCTTTGTTCGTGCGGCTGACCTTTCCGTCGATGACGTAGGCACCAGCCACGGTACCCACCTTGGAGATGTGGTATACCTGACGAACTTCCACCTGGGCGGTAACCTCTTCCTTGATTTCGGGCGAGAGCATACCCTCCATGGCGTCCTTGATCTCCTCGATGGCGTCGTAGATGACCGAATAGGTGCGGATGTCGACACCCTCCTGGTCGGCCAGACGACGGGCAGCAGCCGAGGGACGAACCTGGAAGGCTACGATGATGGCGTCGGACGAGGCGGCGAAGTTGACGTCGCTCTCGCTGATCTGACCCACGGCCTTGTAGATGACGTTGACCTGGATCTTCTCGGTAGAGAGCTTCAGGAGCGAGTCGCTCAGTGCCTCTACTGAACCGTCCACGTCACCCTTGACGATGATGTTCAATTCCTTGAAGTCGCCCAGTGCGATACGACGGCCGATCTCCTCGAGGCCGACACGCTTCATGGTGCGCAAGCCCTGCTCGCGAGCCAGCTGCTCACGCTTGTTGGCAATCTCGCGTGCCTCCTGGTCGGTGTCCATCACGTGGAAGGCGTCACCAGCCTGTGGTGCACCGTTAAGACCGAGGATGGTGGCAGCCTGTGCAGGACCAATCTCCTGAACGCGGTGACCACGCTCATCGAGCATAGCCTTCACACGGCCATAGTGTGAGCCGGCCAGCATGATGTCGCCGACGTGCAATGTACCGTTGCTGACGAGCACGGTGGCCACGTAGCCGCGGCCCTTGTCGAGTGACGACTCGATGATAGTACCCGTAGCCTTACGGTTGGGGTTGGCCTTGAGGTCGAGCATCTCGGCCTCGAGAAGAACCTTCTCCAGCAAATCCTCCACACCAATACCCTTCTTGGCACTGATGTCCTGACTCTGGTACTTACCGCCCCACTCCTCTACGAGGTAGTTCATCGAAGCCAGTCCCTCCTTGATCTTGTCGGGGTTGGCGGCGGGCTTATCAATCTTGTTGATGGCGAAGACGATGGGCACGTTGGCAGCCGTAGCGTGGGCAATGGCCTCCTTGGTCTGGGGCATGATGTCGTCGTCGGCAGCCACGATGATGATGGCGATGTCGGTGACCTGTGCACCACGGGCACGCATGGCGGTAAATGCTTCGTGACCAGGCGTGTCGAGGAAGGTCACGTGGCGGCCGTCCTCCAGCTTCACGTTGTAGGCACCGATGTGCTGGGTAATGCCACCGGCCTCACCGGCAATGACGTTGGTCTGTCGGATGTAGTCGAGCAGCGAGGTCTTACCATGGTCAACGTGTCCCATCACGGTTACGATGGGAGCGCGTGGAACGAGATCTGACTCATCGTCCTCTACCTCGGTTATTGCCTCACTGACCTCTGCACTGACATATTCGGTGGTGAAACCGAACTCCTCGGCTACGATATTGATGGTCTCGGCATCGAGGCGCTGGTTGATGCTCACCATCATGCCGATGGTCATACAGGTACCGATGACCTTGGTGACGGGAACGTCCATCATCGTTGCCAACTCGTTGGCCGTAACGAACTCCGTCAGCTTCAGTACCTTGCTCTCAGCAATTTCGTTCTCCATCTGCTCCTCCATGCCCTGGCGGATGGCATCGCGCTTCTCGCGGCGATACTTGGCGCCCTTGCCCATCTTGGCACCCTTGGAGGTCAGGCGGGCCAGTGTCTCGCGTACCTGCTTTGCCACTTCTTCGTCGCTCACCTCAGTCTGCTGGCTGAGCTGCTGGCGTGGCTGGTTCTTCTGCTTCTTCTTGCCCTGTCCCTGCTGGTTGTTATTGTTGCCTTGGTTGTTGTTCTGTCGCTTGGCACCACCGTTCTGCTGAATCTTGGCAGCCTCCTGCTTCACGTCGACACGTTCCTGTCCGATGCGGGCACGCTTCTTGCGCTCGCCGCCGTTGCCCTGTCGGCCTTGCTGGGCCTGTGCTTCGCGCTCTTTGCGCTTCTCCTCTTTCGACTTCTTCTTGGGGCGTGTGCTCTGGTTCAGGGCAGAGAGGTCCACCTTGCCCACCACGTTGAACTGCACGCTGGGTGTGTCCTCACGCTTCAGTCGGAAGACGCCGTCGGCCTCCTCCTTGCCGGAGAGGCCCTTGGCAATCTTGATGGTCTCAGCCTCTGTGGGCTGCTCTGCCTTCTTCTGTCCTTCGGGCGAAGCCTCACTCTGTGCCGAGCGGGGAGCCTCAGCGGGCTTCTCTGCCTTGGGGGCCTCGGCGGGCTTTTCTGCCTTGGGGGCCTCGGCGGGCTTTTCAGCCTTGGTTGCTTCGGCGGGCTTCTCTGCCTTGGTTGCTTCAGCAGGCTTTTCAGCCTTCTTCTGTCCTTCGAACGATACGTTATTCTGTGCCGTGCGTGGAGCCTCCGAGGTCTTGGGCGCCTCGACAGGCTTCTCAGCCGGCTTAGTAGGATTCAGGTCGATCTTGCCCAGCACCTTGGGTTTCTGGATCGTGTGCGACTCCATGATGTCCTCTGCACGCTGCTCCTTCTCCTTGTGCTGTTCCTTCTCCTTGCGTTGCTCCTTCTCCTTGCGCTGCTGCTGAATCCTGTCGTTAGCCTCCCTGCGCTGTACCTTGTCGCTGCTGAACTCATTGAGTAGCATCTCGTACTGCTCGTCTGATATTCTCGCATTGGGGTTGGCCTCAATGTCCTTGAAGCCCTTCTTCTGTAGGAATTCTACAGCGGTCTGCAACCCTACGTTGCATTCCTTTGTTGCCTTATTTAATCTTATACTCATTCTTCGTTTTTTAAAGGTTATTGGTTATCGGTTATTGGTTATAGAGGTGCTGCACATTCCGTCCTTGACAGTTTGCAGCTGGTAAATGGCTATCGGTAAAATATCTATAACCTATAACCATTAACCTATAACCATTCATTAAGAATTCCCTTCGAACTCTGCTGCCAGGATGCTGAGCACCTCGTCGACGGTCTCCTCCTCGAGGTCGGGCTTCTGGATGAGGAAGTCGCGCGAAGCACCCAGTACGTCGCGTGCGGTCTCCATGCCCAGTTTCTTGAGTTCCTCGATGACCCAGGCATCGATTTCGTTGGTGAACTCATCCAGACGTACATCGTCGGTCAGTTCGTCGCCCTCCATCGTCTCACGGAAGACATCGATGGTGAATCCGGTCAGCATGCTGGCCAGCTTGATGTTCAGACCGCCCTTACCGATGGCGAGGCTCACCTGGTCGGGTGCCAGGTATACGTTGGCGGTGTGAGCTTCCTCGTTGATCTCGATATTGAGAACTTCGGCGGGGCTCAGTGCGCGCTTGATGAAGAGCTTGATGTTGGAGGTGTATTCGATGACGTCGATGTTCTCACCGCGCAGCTCGCGTACGATGCCGTGCACACGGCTACCCTTCATGCCGACGCAGGCACCTACGGGGTCGATACGATCGTCGTAGCTCTCTACGGCAATCTTGGCGCGCTCGCCGGGGATGCGTGCAATCTTGTGGATGGTGATGAGGCCGTCGTTGATTTCGGGTACCTCTTGCTCCAGCATGCGCTGCAGGAAGAGGGGTGAGGTGCGGCTCAGTATGATCTTGGGCTTTCCGTTGCTGTTGTCCACCTTCAGGATGACAGCTCGTACCATCTCCTCTTTGCGGAAGAAGTCGCTGGGAATCTGCTCCTGACGTGGCAGGGTGAGCTCGTTGCCCTCTTCGTCGACGAGCAGGGCCTCGCGCTTCCATGTCTGGTATATTTCGGCCGAGATGATCTCGCCCTCACGGTCCTTGTACTGGTTGTAGAGTGTGTCGTGCTCAAGCTCGAGGATTCGGCTGGCCAATGTCTGGCGCAGGGTCAGGATAGCACGTCGGCTGAAGTCGCTCATCTTGACCTGCTCGGTGACGTCTTCGCCAATCTCGTAGTCGTCCTCCACCTTGCGTGCATCGCTCAGCGAGATTTCCATGTTGGGGTCCTGTACCTCTCCGTCTGCCACTACGGTACGGTTGCGGTAGATCTCGAAGTCGCCCTTGTCGGGGTTCACAATCACGTCGTAGTTCTCGTCGGTGCCGTAGGTACGTGCAATGACGCTGCGGAAACACTCCTCGAGCACACTCATCATGGTGGTGCGGTCGATGTTCTTGGTCTCCTTGAATTCGCCAAGCGCTTCACGAAGGCTGACGGTTTCTTCGGTTTTCTTTGTTGTTGCCATTATATAATTTTTATTTTTTAACTTTTAATTCTTAACTTTAATCAGGTACTTGGTGTAGGCCACCTCGTCGTAGTGGAACTCCATCTCCACCTCCATCAGCTTGGGTCGCTTGGCCCCCTCGGGCTTCACCTTCTGTGTGGTCATCAGGGTGAAGGTGCTGTCGTCCACCTTGGTCAGCACGCCCGTCCACTTCTTGCCGTCCAGCGTCTGCGTCTCCACGTTCTTTCCGACGTGAATCTCGTACTGCTGACGCACTCGGAAGGGCTGGCCCAGTCCGGCGCTGCCCACCTCCAGTTCGTAGTCCTCCTCGTCGCGGCTCATTTGGCTCTCGATGAATCGGCTCAGTTCGGCACAGTCCTCAATCCATACACCGTCGGCGTGGTCGATGACTACTACAATGCGATCGTCTGCACTCACGTTCAGGTCTACCAGGAAGTAGTCGGTCTTTGCCAACCACTCGCCCACTACCTGCTCAAGTTTCTTTTTGTCAATCATAAATAAATCAAACTATTTATAACGTAAGTGAGGAACTCTTTCGGGCTCCTCACTTCATCTTTCGTGTGCAAAATTACAAAAACTTTAATAATAAATAAAGAATAAAGGCTTTTTTTCTGTCTAAAAATCCAAAAAAAGTGCATTTCAGTCGTTTTAGTGCCTTTTTTGTGCTATTTTTGCACTAAAAATACTGCCGCGCCATGCATTACCTATTCTTTCTCATACCGTTCCTCCTTGTTGTCGGAGCACAGGCGTACGTGTCGCACCACGTCTGGACGCTCTTGCCGTTTCCTCTTGGCATCCGTGTGGCTGCTGTGGTGGCGATGGCCGTCTGCCTGATGCTCTTCTTCGTGCCCTTCTTCCGGCTTGGCGACACCCTGCCGCTTGCCCTCGAACGGTGGTGCTATCAGTTGGGCTCCTCCTGGCTGGTCGTCCTGCTCTATGCCTTCCTGCTCTGCGTGGTGGCCGACCTGATGTGCAGGGTGGGGTGGATGCCTCGTAGCTGGCTGACCCACAATCTGTGTGCCACACTCGTCGTGCTCGGCTCCTTCGGACTGCTGCTCACCCTGGCCTACCTGCGCTACGACCATAAAGTGCGTGTGCCCTTCACCTTCTCGGCAAGGGAGCCATTGGCCAAGCCCATGCGTCTTGTGTTCGTCAGCGACCTGCACCTTGGTTTCCACAATACCAGGTACGACCTGCACCGCTGGCTCGCCCTCTTCAAGGAGGAGCAACCCGACGCTATTCTCATTGCCGGGGACCTCATTGACGGCAACTACCGTCCCGTGCAGGAACAGCGTATGTGGGAGGAGTTTCGGGAACTCGGCATACCGGTACTTGCCTGCCTGGGCAACCACGATTATCTGGCCGGAATCGATAATACGGTTGACTTCTGTCAAAAAGCTGGCATTCAGTTGCTTCGCGATAGTGCTGCTACCCTTTGTCAGCTGGCTGTCGTGGGGCGTGACGACCGCATGAATCCGCATCGCAAGAACCTCCGCCTGCTGACTCGAGACCTCAACTCGGAACATCGTTTTTCCATCCTGCTCGACCATCAGCCCTATCACCTCGAACAGGCCGAGCAATGCGGTATCGACCTCGAGCTGGCCGGTCACACCCATCACGGCCAGATTTGGCCTCTCAACCTCATTACCGATGCCGTCTACGAGAAGTCGTACGGACGCCACGAGCGTGGTGCGACGTCCTATTACATCAGTTCCGGATTGGGCATCTGGGGGCCGAAGTTCCGCATCGGAACCCAGTCGGAATACGTCGTCATCGAGGTGCGTTGAAATCTCGTCAGGTCGTTCCGCGAACTTGCCCGAACCGCCCTCAGCCGTGCCCACAAAGCGTTAAAAACGTTACGCTTTGCTTGATATATCTTAAATAATCGGAAAAATATGTAAAAAAAACGCTTTTTTACCTTATTTAATGAAGGAAAACTTGTATCTTTGCAGCCGATTTTGAAAAATAGACAGAAAAAGCATGAACAAGATTAGCTACGCTCTGGGCCTGGGCATCGGCCAGCAACTCAAGAGCATGAACATCGAGAACTTCAACGTAGAGGACTTCACCCGCAGCATTCTGGACGTCATGGAGGGCAAGGAGCCTGCCATGTCGGCTCGCGAGGCACAGCAGATGCTGAACGAATACTTCGAGAACAAGGCTAAGGAGGACGCACAGCAGGCCATTGCCGAGGGTGCTGCCTTCCTGAAGAACAACGGTGAGCGCGAGGGCGTCACCACCACCAAGAGCGGTCTGCAGTACGAAGTGCTGACCGAGGGCACCGGCAAGAGTCCCAAGGCTACCGACAAGGTGCGCTGCCACTATGAGGGTCGCCTTATCAATGGTGACATCTTCGACAGCAGCTACCAGCGCAACGAGCCCGCCGACTTCGGCCTGAACCAGGTTATCCCCGGCTGGACCGAGGGTGTACAGCTGATGAAGGAAGGTGCCAAGTATCGCTTCTTCATCCCCTACGTGCTGGGTTATGGCGAGCGCGGTGCCGGCAGCAGCATTCCTCCCTACAGCACGCTCATCTTCGACGTCGAACTCATCAAGGTGCTCTAAGGAATCTATAGTTTTTTATAGATTCTATAGTTCCTATAGTTCCTGTAGTTCCTATAGTCTCTATAGTTTGCTATAGTCTCTAAAGCCCCTATGATTCCTAATAGTTTCTCATAGCGCATCTTCAAGGAAACAAGAATAAAAACAACAAATAAATAACAAAGAAATGAAAAAGATTACAATGTCTCTGGCTGCAGCTGCAGCCGTAGTATTGGCTTCTTGCGGTGGCAGCACTTCTGCTCCCAAGGCTGAGTTGGCAAACGACATCGACACCCTGTGCTACGCATACGGTCTGGGTCAGTCGAACGGTCTGACCGAGTGGGCTTATTCTGAGCGTGGTCTCGACCTGGATTCAGCTTACGAGGCTGAGTTCATCAAGGGTATCCTCGAGGGCGTCAACCTGAATGGTGGTCCTAAGGAGAAGGCTTACTATGCTGGTATCTCTATTGGTCAGCAGTTGGTTAACCAGGTTACCAAGGGTTTGAAGTATGAGATCTTCGGTCCCAACGACTCTATCAACAACGTCAACCTGAAGGACTTCATGGCTGGCTTCATCAGCGGTCTGAAGAAGGATACCGCCAACTTCAAGATCGATGCCAGCAACCTCGACCTGCTCATCCGTACCAAGATGACCGAGGTGAAGGCTAAGGCTATGGAGAGCCAGTACGGTGAGTACAAGAAGCAGAACGAGGAGTACATGGCCAAGGTGGCCAAGGAGGAAGGCGTGAAGCCTCTCTCTGACGGTGTGTACTACAAGGTCATCACCGAGGGTACCGGTGCCATTCCTACTGCTACCGACCGCGTAAAGGTTAACTACGAGGGCAAGACCATCGACGGCAACATCTTCGACAGCACTTATAAGGAGGGTCGCGAGCCCATCGAGCTGGGTGTAAGCCAGGTTATCAAGGGTTGGACCGACGCGCTGACTCAGATGCCTGTAGGTAGCAAGTGGATCATCTACATTCCCTCTGAGGCTGGTTACGGTGCACAGGAGTCAGGTCCCATCAAGCCCTTCTCTGCTCTGACCTTCACCGTGGAGCTGCTCGACATTCTGAAGTAATTCATCTTTCGTAACGCAACGAGACATGAAGGCTTACAAGTTTATTTTGCTTGGTATGGCGGCGCTGGCTTGCTCACCCGCCATGGCCAAAGAAAAGAAGAAGGCAAAGAAGGACAAGAAGGCACCCGTTGAGGTGGTCGACACCGTCAGCATCGATGTCCTCAGCAAGCACATGGGCCGTGCCAATTCCAATGGTCTGAAGGACTACCTGATGCAGCGCATGGACATTGATACGACCTATCTTGCCGACTTCTTCAAGGGATTCGACCAGGGTAGCGTGCTCACCGAACAGGACAAGCGCGAGAAGGCTCGTCTGGCAGGTAAGGAGATTCGCTCTCAGGTAGAGAAGCAGATTATTCCCGGAGTGGCCAGGCAGGTCAACGAGACGACCGACCTCATCAACCATGAGGCTTTCGTGGAGGGCTTCAAGGCCGGCGTGACGGGGCAGGATGTAGACGGCATCTCGATGGATAGCACCCTGGTGCTCGTCCAGAAGCAGTTGGAGTACTACAAGAAGGCCAAGTATGCCGAGACCATCAAGAAGAACGAAGACTACCTCAAGGAGAACGGCAAGAAGAAGGACGTTGTGACGACCGAGAGCGGTTTGCAGTACAAGGTGCTGACCAAGGGTACGGGTGAGATTCCTACCGCCACCCAGCGTGTCAAGGTGCACTATCGCGGCACGCTCATCGACGGCACCGAGTTCGACAGCAGCTACAAGCGCAACGAGCCCACCACCTTTGCCTGCAACCAGGTTATCAAGGGTTGGACGGAAGCTCTCACCATGATGCCCGTGGGCAGCAAGTGGGAAATCTACATTCCTCAGGAGCTGGGCTATGGCGAGCGCGACAATGGCAAGATTCCTCCCTACAGCACGCTTGTCTTCGAGGTGGAATTGCTCGAAATCGTGAAGTAAACGAGGCACAAAATCTCTGAAAAATGGCAAAATGACACCAAACCATGCGTTTGGTGTCATTTTTTTTACTAAAACGTAGGATTGCATTGATATTTTGCTTACCTTTGTCCAAATAAAACAAAAGCAAAAACAATGGAAAAGATTGATAAACTTGACTTGAAAATCCTCGAAATCATCTCTAACAACGCACGAATCCCCTTCAAGGACGTAGCTGCTGAATGTGGAGTGAGCCGTGCTGCCATACACCAGCGTGTACAGCGACTCATCGATCTGGGCGTCATCGTCGGATCCGGTTATCACGTCAGCCCTTCCAGTCTGGGTTACAACACGTGCACCTACATTGGCATCTCGCTCGAGAAGGGTTCGATGTACAAGACCGTATGTGCCGAATTGGAGAAGATTCCCGAGGTAGTGGAGTGCCACTTCACCACGGGCCCCTACACCATGCTCGTCAAACTTTATGCACGCGACAACTCCAACCTGATGGACCTGCTCAACAACCGCATCCAGGAGATCCCTGGCGTACTTTCTACCGAGACACTCATCTCGCTCGACCAGAGCATCAAGAAGGAGGTGCCCATCGGTAAGCCTCAGGCAGAGAAGGTGCCCTCGATGGAGGAAGACTGGCGCAAGATCAAGGACTAACGCCTTGCCATGTACAACTGGAAGAATTCGTACGACACGTTTCACGCTTCGTTCCCTGGTTACAAGTCCGTGCCGCTGATTGGCATTACGGGCAATTTCGGTGACAAGGGATGCGAACTGGCCGAGGGCTACTACCAGTCAGTCCTCCGCGCTGGTTGCGTGCCGGTTGTCATACCGCCCTACGCCGATGCCGACGCGCTGGGCAGCCTGCTCGACAAGCTCGACGGACTGGTTCTCTCGGGCGGAGCCGACATCAATCCGCTCTGTCTCGGTGAGGAACCCGTGCCCGCCCTGCATGGCATCAATCCCCGCCGCGACGCCTGTGAGATGTGGCTCACCCGCATGGCCTTCGACCGGCAAATCCCCATACTGGGCATTTGCCGTGGCATACAGGTCCTCGTGGCCGCACTGGACGGTACGCTCTGGCAGGACATCTACACACAGCAGGCTGGAGCCACGCTGAAGCACAGCCAGGACCTCGACCGTGGCGTAGCGTCGCACACCGTGCTGATTGACGAAGATTCTACCTTATATAATATCGTGCGCGCGAAGACACTGCCCGTCAACTCCTTCCACCATCAGGCCGTCCGGGAGCCCGGCCCCCACCTTCGTGTGTCGGCTCGCAGCCAGGATGGCATCATCGAGGCGGTGGAGAGCACGGAGATGAAGAGCGTGCTGGGCGTGCAGTGGCACCCCGAGTGCTTCATCCTGAACGGCGACGACAGCATGATGCCCCTCTTCCGTTGGTTGGCCGATGAGGCTTCGCTCTTTGCCCGTACCAAGGAGGTGCATCGCGACGTCCTCACGCTCGACAGCCACGAGGACACGCCCATGTGCTTCGTGCAGGGCGTGCGTTTTGACCATCGCGACGACCACGTGCTGGTGGACCTCCACAAGATGCGCGAGGGCATGCTCGATGCAGGCATCATGGTGGCCTATCTGCCACAGAAGGAACGCGATGACGCTTCGCTCACGGTGGCCACACGCTATGCCGACGATACGCTCGACAAACTGCAGCAGATGGTGGAGTCATTCCCCGAAGCTGTAGCACTGGCCCGTACGCCCGATGACCTCTACCGCTTGAAGCACGAGGGGCGCAAGGCTGTCATGATGGGCATCGAGAACGGCTATGCCATCGGTAAGGACCTCAGGAACCTGCAGCATTTCCGCGATCGGGGCATTGTGTACATGACGCTCTGCCACAATGGCGACAACGACATCTGCGACTCGGCTCGCGGACAGCACGAGCATGGCGGACTGAGCGACTTCGGTCGTGAGGTGGTGCACGAGATGAACCGCCTCGGCCTGATGATAGACCTCAGCCATGCGGCCGAGTCGACCTTCTGGGATGTGCTGGAGGAGAGTGAGATGCCCGTGGTGTGCAGCCATAGCAGTTGCCGTGCGCTGTGCGACCATCCCCGCAACCTCACCGACGAGCAGATGCGTGCGCTGGCCGCGAAAGAGGGCGTCATGCAAGTCACCTTCTACAACGGTTTCCTTGTTCAGGAGGGACAGGCCACGCTGGCCGATGCCGTGCGCCACATCAACCACGCCGTGGAGGTGATGGGCATCGAACATGTCGGCATCGGGTCCGACTTCGATGGCGACGGTGGCGTGTCAGGAGTGGCCAATGCCAGCGAGATGCTCAACCTGACGCGTGCCCTGTTGCGTGAAGGTTACACCGAGGAGCAGCTACGCCTGCTCTGGGGTGGCAATTTCCTGCGTGTCATGGAGCGTGTGCAGCGCGTGCATCAGTGAGCCCAGGTTCATGCCTCGTTGCTGCCAATCCACGGTGGATTACCGGTAAGATAAGTAATTTACAACGAAATAGAAAGCAAAATGAAGAAATACATCATCCTCCTGACTGCCGTCCTCGCCTTTGTGGCTTGCAAGAACGGAAAGCAGACTGCCAGCGACGTGGTCGACACGATAGCGCTGAGCAAGTGTCCCGCCTTCTGTGCCGACACGGCTTTAGCTGCCATCGCTGACCAGTGTGCGTTCGGTCCTCGTGTGACGGGTACTGAGGCGCACAAGCGTTGTGGCGACTACATTGTGGAGCAGTTCCGAAAATACGGCTGTACGGTCATCGAGCAAGAGGCCGAGCTGACGGCCTATAACGGCACCAAGTTGCCTGGTCGCAACATCATTGCCAGCACTAATCCAGAGTCACCAGACCGTGTCCTCTTGTGTGCGCACTGGGACTGTCGTCCCTGGGCCGACCACGACCCTGACGAGTCGAACCACAAGACGCCCATCATGGCGGCCAACGATGCAGCCAGCGGCGTGGGTGTGATGATGGAGATTGCCCGTGTCATCCAGTCGCAGCCCCTCTCGTTCGGTGTCGACTTCATCTGCTTTGATGCAGAGGATTGGGGTACGCCCGAGTGGGACGAGGAGAACTATCCCGACAGCCATGACTCCTGGTGTCTGGGCAGTACGTACTGGGCTTCGCATCCCCACAAGGAGGGTTACCAGGCCCGCTATGGCATCCTCTTCGACATGGTGGGCGGACGCGGTTCAACGTTTGCCATGGAGGGTGTGTCGCGCTACTATGCCGACACCGTGGTGCAGATGCTCTGGCACCTGGCCGGACAGATTGGCTACGGCTCCTTCTTCCCCATCAAGGACGGTGGCAACGTGCAGGACGACCACGTGCCCGTCAACCAGATTGCCGGCATCCCCTGCATCGACATCATTCCGCATTTCGAGCAGGGTCCCAGCAGCTTTGGCCCCACCTGGCATACCGTGTCGGACACGTTCGAGAATATCGACCCGGCCGTGCTCAAGGCCGTGGGACAGAGCGTCTTGCAGTTGCTCTACAACGACAAGTAACGGCGTAGCCGATTGTGCAGTGTAAATCCGAAAAATGTAAATGAGATGTTAACGATAAACGAGATACAAGACGAGGTAATCGAGGAGTTCTGCGACTTCGATGACTGGATGGATAAATATCAGCTGCTCATCGACCTGGGCAGCGAGCAGGCTCCCTTGGACGAGAAGTACAAGACGGAGCAGAACCTGATTGACGGCTGCCAGAGCCGCGTGTGGCTGCAGGCCGACATGGAGGACGGCAAGCTGGTATTCCAGGCCGAGAGCGATGCGCTGATTGTCAAGGGCATCGTGGCCCTGCTCATCCGCGTGCTGTCCGGCCATACGCCCGACGAGATACTCGAGGCAGACCTCTACTTCATCGAGCAGATAGGCCTGCGCGAGCACCTTTCGCCCACCCGCAGCAACGGCTTGTTGGCCATGCTGAAGCAGATGAAGCTCTACGCACTGGCTTTCAAGGCTAAAGGCTGAGCGTAAACAGACGTAGTGCGCGTACACGTTCCGTAATAAAAGTATATGCTATGAAGAAGTTACTCCTTTGGGTCATAGTCCCTGTCTGTGCCTTCACATCGTGCAAGGAACAGAAGAACTATTTTTACACTCCGACCATTGGCGTAGAAGCCCAGGGCGGCAGTTCGGGTGGCAGCAATGCGCCTCTTCAGATTTCGGATACCAAGTATGAGATTTACAAGGGTAATCCCTACATGGGAGACGGTGGGTCCACCCGCCACTACGTTCCTTACAGTGAGCGTGAGCACAACTACAACCATTACCGTGGTTCGGAGGATTAATGGTTGACAATTTAAGGTGATACAGAATAATAACGGCTGATGAAGATAGGTAATCTGGAGTTTGGGCCGTATCCCGTCTTCCTGGCTCCCATGGAGGACGTCACGGATATCGGTTTCCGTCTGCTGTGCAAGCAGATGGGAGCCGCCATGGTCTATAGCGAGTTCGTGGCGGCCGATGCCCTCGTTCGCATGGTCAACAAGAGCTTGCAAAAGCTGCAGGTCTGCGAGGAGGAGCGGCCCGTGGTCATCCAGATTTACGGCAAGGAGGTGGACCCCGTCCGCGAGGCTGCCAAGATCGTGGTGGAGCAGGCTCACCCCGACGTGCTCGACCTCAACTTCGGCTGTCCCGTCAAGCGTGTGGCGGGCAAGGGAGCCGGAGCTGGCATGCTGCAGAATATCCCCAAACTGCTTGAAATCACAAAGGCCGTTGTCGAGGCCGTCGACGTGCCCGTCACCGTCAAGACGCGCCTGGGCTGGGACCACGAGCACCGTTGCATCGTCGACCTGGCAGAGCAGCTGCAGGACTGTGGCATACAGGCACTTACCATCCACGGACGTACCCGTGCCCAGATGTATACGGGCGAGGCCGACTGGACGCTCATCGGCGAGGTGAAGAACAACCCTCGCATGCACATCCCCATCATCGGCAACGGTGACATTACTACGCCCGAACGTGCCAAGGAGTGTTTCGACCGTTATGGCGTGGATGCCGTCATGGTGGGGCGTGCCACCTTCGGTCGTCCCTGGATATTCCGCGAGATACAGGAGTACCTGCACCCCGAACTGCCCAAGACCAACATGGACATTGACTGGAAGATGGACATCCTCAAGGAGCAGGTGCGCCAGAGCGTGGCCCGCATCGACGAGTACCGCGGCATCCTCCACATCCGTCGCCATCTGGCCGCCAGTCCGCTCTTCAAGGGTATTCCCAACTTCCGCGAAACCCGTATCGCCATGCTTCAGGCCGAGACCGTCGACTCGCTCTTCTGCATTATGGAAGAGGTCAGACAGCGGCTCAAAGAAAGTTAAAAGTTAATAGTTAAAAGTTAAAAGTTAGGTTCAAAGTTAAAAGTTAGGTTCAAAGTTAAGAAGCTGATAGTTAGTAGTAAAACCAGTTTCAATGATGAACTTATGACTCCTGCATTGTGAAGCTAAATGATGTAGGCAGAACCAGTAAAGCTACGTTAGCTTTACAATTTGTCAGCGTTCCTTTGTTTTTGCTGACGTAATGACAATACAGTTTTGTTGTCGTTGCGTCGTCGTCTGGAAAAGCGCGAAAAACGAAAGTACATCTTTTGTAAAGAAAACAGCCAAAAAGCATGTCTTTGGAAGCGTCGCAGCGTCTTCTGAAAAATCACGTAGCGCTAAAAATCATCACACGCAGCGTTAAAAATCATCACACGCAGCGTTAAAAATCGTCGAATGCAGCGAAAAAATACGGTTTTCGCAGCGTAAAAAATCCTTTGTTCGTCCGTGATTTTCTAACTGATTGGAAGTCAATAATATAGTCCTTCGCGTATATGCAGCCGCTTCTCCGCACGTTTGAAATACGCAAACGTCGCGGCTTTGCCGATTGACATTATGTAAGCAGGACGGCGTTTTGCTCAGCAATGAGGAAATTTTCCGAAGACTCGTATCTGTGATGCAGAAACAAAAGAAATGTGGAGAAAGAGGCATTTCTGGCCTTCTTGCCTCACTTTTCATTCTGCAAATTTGTGTCGCAACGATAAAATCGTTAACTTTGCTACGAAAAACATTCCAAAAATGCAAAAAACATCATAAAAGTACAATTCACAACACCACCGCGAAAGGACGGCATACGAGAATACTACTTCACGTCCATGGCGGCCATGTACGACCACTTCACCAAGGACGAAATAGGCATACAGAAGAGTTCTCTGTACACCATGGGGCTTCCGAAACAAACCTATAAGTGCCACATATCTAAACAACCACTATATTCGCAGAAGAAACATGATACCAGCAACGATTAAATCCATAATGGACGATTTAGGCCTGAATAACGCCAACGAGATCGAGTTTGAAGGCTGCACATACTACTCGCTTGAAATGCTTGACGAGGAAGGCTACCCAATGCCAATCGGACTACCGATCATATACAAGGAACAAGAAGGACGTTATATCCGACTTACAGACGAACAAGTATCTGAACTTATAAAACAACTTACCAATGACTACCACCCAATGTTAATGAATCCCGAATACTTGAAATTCTGCAAGTATTACAAGGGCGAGGAAGAAGAGCCAATCGACAAGGACTACGACACATTCCAGCGATTCTGGTACCTTGAACGCGAATACTATTCCGGACCATACAAAGACGAACACGAATTCTGGGAAGGTGAAGGAATAGAAAGGTATTGCCAGCAAAAGCCACTGTTGGAATTTCTCGCAAAAATAAAAAACAAAACCATAAAAGGATTCGTAGCGTATTCTGCAACGGTGGTTTCATATCACTGCCCAATGGAAGGCTGCGGATTCATCCTTAAATACAAATACGATGATTAAGAACTGCCTATACTACAACGGTGAGGAAGAATGCCCATACGATGCGCGAACCATCCAAAGCACATTCTGGCGAATCGAAAAGATATGGGACGTAATCGTCCGCGATGATGAAATAGAAAAAAGCAACAAGGAAGCCGAATTTCTATACGACTTCCCTGCTGCCATTCCAACCATAAAAAGCGTACCTCTATCACTCAAAGCAACCCTGTATAACCAGTTCTGCCGCTTCGGTGGAGACAAAGAAGGATTCGAAGACTACCTCGTCACATACCTCGCAAAAGCCCACTAAATCAAAGTGGGCTTTCTTGATAGTACGCTCAAATCGGTTCATTAGTCCAGGTATGTTGTTGTCAAGCGCTTCTGCATCATTTCAAAGCACGAAGTGCTGCACATGAAGCAGAAAAAACCGAAAAAGCTTGCAAGAACGGAAGATAATATCTAATTTTGCAACCGAAGTTAATAACCAGCAGGGGAGCGAGTAACTCCCCTGCATAATTTAAAGGATATGGATAATATGTATAATAGTTTAGACGGAAAACAAACAAAAAGATACTTCTCTTTTTCTTGGTGTATTGCATGCAAACACTTCAATGGAAAAGAAAAAGGGACATGCAAAGCCTTTCCTAATGGTATTCCAGAAAAGTACTCTGTTTCATATGGTAGTGAAATGCCTTTAAAGCACGAAACTATAGACAAAAACCAAGTTGGGAAACTTACTTTTTTAAAGGTGTAGTTACATATATAGCATTTACATTTTTGCAGAATTGCTTTATGTGATATTCTAACATATTTTTTCTATAGTTGTCAAATGTTCTACTATCTTTTGCAAACATTATCCGATGTATTTCTTCTGCGCTATTCTCGAATATTGTGCGAACATCCTGCAGATTTATTTTATAGGATTCTTTTGTAAATTGTACCTCAAATACGGTATCTTTTGTTACAGCACTTATAGACTTTGCTTTATGAACTAATGCTGTAATAACATCAGTTTCAGACAATGTATTATTAGGATGGTTGTGTATAATTTTTGCACCCTCAAGTTGAGCTATTTCTTTACTATCAAATGTAACTTGCAATACGTTGCTTTTTTTATGAATTACCTTCCCTTCTTTAGTAAATACATAAGCCTCTTCTCTTGATTCTTCCGCAGGAATAGCTGATAAATTTTCTATTGCTGTAGATTGTAACTTAAAAGTGTACCACCCCTAATAATTGAAAAGTGTACCACTAACCATAGAGAAATAATATCCGTAAGACTATAGTCCTTCTGTCCTTTGGAGTGGAGGCGTAGCCGTAACGGAAAAGGACAGAAGGACAGCATTAGCATTGTCGTGTGTCCCTGAAAATGTTTAACTTTGCACAATAAACCTAAAAACATTAAATGTGCATTAAAATCTATGATTAGTATGATTGAAAGAAAAGACATCATCAGCGAGTATGAGCAGACAGGTTCCATCCGTGCAGTATCAAGGAACTTGGGCATACATCGCAAAACAGTACAGAACTATGTAAAGGAGTATCTCACAGCCAAGTCTGGTGGTGACGAGGTGCTTACGGCCTATCTGAAGAGCGAGCCTTCCTACAGGGTGCCTCAAAGGACACGGACGGTTCTCACCAAGGGAGTCCGGGATCTCATCTGGACATGCCTTAAGGATAACGAGGCAAAGCGGCAGCGCGGTGACAGGAAGCTTTGCATGAAGGCAATTGACATACATGCTGCCGTAGGGCATGCCGGTTTCAAGGTAAGCTACTCCTCCGTATGCAAGTATATCCGCACCACATTAGGGCATAGCGATGAGTTAGAGGAATGCTTCATCCGGCAGCGTTACAAGCCTGGACAGGAGTGTGAGTTTGACTGGGGCGAGATGTACCTTACGATTGATGGAAGGCGCACGAAGCTATACATGGCGGTGTTTACCATGTCGTACAGCAATTATCGGGCGGCATACCTTTTTCTGCATCAGGACACACAAGCGTTCCTTGAGTCTCACCGTCTGTTCTTCAAGGAAACAGGATGTGTGCCTCACCGCATGGTCTATGATAACATGAAGGTTGCGGTTAAAAGTTTTGTCGGTGGCAAGCAGCCTACCGATGCACTGATACGTCTTGAGGCGGCATACGGCTTCACGCACCGTTTCTGCAATGCCCACAGGGGCAATGAGAAGGGACATGTGGAAAGAAGCGTGGAGGTTCTTCGCAGGGAGGCATTCTGCCAGACTGACACATTCCCTTCCATCATGGCAGCACAGATGCAGGTAGTGGAGGCATGCGCAATCCTCAACACTCCGTTCGGTGGCTATGAAGGCAGTGCAGAGGAGAAGATGGAAACAGAAGAAAAGAAGAGCATGCTGCCTCTCACGCGTGAGATTGGAAGCTTCGAGCAGCAGGAGTACACAGTGGACAAATATGGCACTATCGTGGTGCAGAAGGCGCACTACAGCGTGCCAGACCACCTTGTCGGCAGGAAGGTGGTGGCACTGCTGTACAGCAACACTATCAAAGTATACTATCAGGGCAGGCAGATATGTGAGCATGAGCGCACACCTCTGAATGGCTGGAAACTGGACATCATGCACTATCTCATGACACTCAGCCGCAAGCCTGGTGCTGTGGCAGGATCAGTTGCCCTGTATATGCTCAGGGATGACCTGAGGCTCATCTTTGAGACTCACTTCACGGAATGTCCAGCCGACTTTGTCATCCTATTGCAGAAGGCAAGGGATACTGATACCAGCTTTGATGCCATCGTGGAGGCTGAGAAGAAGATACGTCACAGGAGAATGCGCGTCACGCTTGATGCCTTCAACTATGTGCTGTTTGGCGAGAAATCCGGACAAAGTGCCGAAAGCAAGAGCATAGGCATATCGTCAAAGGTTATAGAAAAGCAAGCCTATGCCACTCTGAAAAGCGTAATGCAGATAATGAACTCTAACGCAAATGCCTATAATACCGACTACTATGGAGCAGAATCATGACATAGGCTGGTATGCCAGAGAACTCGGATTACTATACATCATATCCGAAGGCGAGAACATCCTCAAAATGTCTGCAGAGCGTAGATGGAGCACGGAGGAGACGCTTACGGCATTGTTTCATGGCGAGTATGAGAGAAGGCTCGTCGGCAGACAGAAAGCACGTATAAGGACAGCTGGTTTCTCACAGATGAAGTATCTGGAGGAGCTTGACCGCAATGAGCTGCCGGAGACAGTAAGGGAACTGCTCCCAAGACTGGAAACACTATCTTTTGTCAAGGAACACAGAAACATCGTGCTCTACGGCAATCCTGGTACAGGCAAGACGCATATCGCTACGGGACTTGCCCTGAAAGCGTGTATGGAGGGAAAGACTGTGCTTTTTACCTCTGTGCCGCACCTCATCACGCAGATTAAGGAGTGCAAGTCGCAGAAGACACTGCACCAATTTGAACTCCGATTCAAGAAGTACGACCTCGTCGTGTGCGACGAGTTCGGCTACGTCTCATGCGACAAGGAAGCTGGTGAACTGCTCTTCAACCACCTCTCGCTCAGGGCTGACTCAAAATCCACCATCATCACTACGAACCTCGCCTTTGACAGATGGGGAGAGGTGATAAGGGACAAGGTGCTCGTGGCTGCAATGGTTGACAGGCTTACACACAACGCTTACCTCATAAATATGAATGGAGAGTCATACAGACTGAAGGAAACTAGAAAATTTAATGCTAAATAACTATGTTTTGGAGAATTTTATTTGCAAGTTTACTCAATTGATTGTATCTTTGCACCGCAATTGGAAAGTGGTACACTTTTCAATTACTAAGTGGTACACTTTTCGATTACCATATACACCTTTGGCTTGCCATAGAAATGCGCAATAGTTCGTTGCTTCTATGAGACGATTTAATTAAGGATCGTCGCTACGCTCCTCGAAATCCTAACTAAAATCCTAATAAAAATCCCACAATCTCCCAATCTATTTTTTATGGCCAAGGCCAGATTTTGATCTTATTGAATATACTGAGTTTTGCGTGTGAACAAAAAGGGTGAGTTGTTACCCCATATAACCGTATGTATTAAAAAATCTTAATTGTCAATTATCAATTGTCAATTATCAATTAAAAAACAAAG
>JAZLFZ010000011.1:0-67249 GCA_045616065.1 Bacteroidaceae bacterium
GACCAATATTCCTCACTGCTGCCTCCCGTAGGAGTCTGGACCGTGTCTCAGTTCCAGTGTGGGGGACCTTCCTCTCAGAACCCCTAAGGATCGTCGGCTAGGTGGGCCGTTACCCCGCCTACTACCTAATCCTACGCATCCCCATCCATGTCCGATGAATCTTTATTCACCGCCTCATGCGGGGCAGTGAAGCCATCGGGTATTAATCTTACTTTCGCAAGGCTATCCCCGAGACATGGGTAGATTGGATACGCGTTACGCACCCGTGCGCCGGTCGCCATCAAATCAAGCAAGCTTGATTCATGCTGCCCCTCGACTTGCATGTGTTAAGCCTGTAGCTAGCGTTCATCCTGAGCCAGGATCAAACTCTTCATTGTAAAATATCGGAATGACACAAACACTTAAAAAAAGCATCAGGTCATCATTGTCTGTCATAAGAGACCTACCGAATCACGCAAGGAAGAGAATCCCGACATTGAGCAACTCAATTCTTTCTATCCCCTACAGACAGGGGAGGAAAAGACAGGTTCAATTTCTTTCTTGTACTACAATTACTGTCTATGAAAATCTGTCAAAGAACTCTTTCTTCTAGGCATCCGAGTTTTTGTATTCACCTCAGTGGAGGAGTTCCTTTCTCGTTTGCGGATGCAAAGGTACGCACTTTTTTTCATTCCACAAAAACATTGCCAAGTTTTTTTTCAAAAAAATTGCAAAATTGATTTATATCAAGCGTTGCATCTTTATACACATTATATAATATTACGCGCGCGAGTAGAGGAGAAAATAACCTATTTCACTACAAAGGACAACACTAGACCACAGGAATCAGCCGTTCCCTTAGGCAAGACCACATGCGTACGACCATTCTCATCCGTACTCCACCCCACCTTAGCAGACGTGGCGAGCAGACGCATCGGTGTCCCCTTGACGGGAGCGTTTCCATCCCACGACACCGCGAGCGGCAAGGCACACCCCTCCGAACGAGGTATGATGGCGTATAGCGTGCGTCCATCCTTGTCGGCCGTGAACCACACATTGCCCGCCTCATTGCGGTAAACGGGCGTGGGAACCGTGTCATAGATAGCCCTACCATTGGAACGTAACCACCTGCCCACCTGCCGCAGACGGCTGACAGCCCCCTGCTCGATGCATCCCTCGGGAGTGGGTCCCACCCCCAGCAGCAGCGATCCACCCTTGGCCACCACCTCGGCCAGCGTGGCAACAATCCAAGCCGGAGATTTGAACACAGGTCTTGGCACCCATCCCCAATCGTTGGTCAGGGTAATGCAGCTCTCCCACGGAGTGAGAAGCTGACGGTCAGGGATAGTCCGCTCCGGCGTCTGGTAGTTTTCGTGCTTGCCCATACAAGTGCGGTCCACCACGATAAGACCAGGCTGATGGCGGCGCGCATTGTCGACAATGCTGTCCAGACCAATATCCTCGCGCGGAGGCGTACACCATCCACCATCCAGCCAGAGAATATCCATCCGGCCATAGCGCGACATCAGTTCGTCAATCTGATTATAGACAAAAGAACGATAACGCTGCCAACGCTCGGGATACTTCTCCACCGAGTAATTGTGCATGCGATTGTACGTAGCCCGCTTGTCCCACCAATAATCCTGCGAGTGCCAGTCTGGTTTGGAGAAATAACACCCCGTCATCATCCCCTTCCTACGAAAAGCCTCGAAGACATAGCGGGCCACATCGGCACGCGGATTCGAACCAAACGGCGAACGAGACACCGTGAAGTCCGTCTCGCGACTGTCGTAGAGACAGAATCCATCGTGGTGCTTGGTCGTGAAGACCATATACTTCATGCCCGCATCGGCCGCCACGTCGGCCCACTGTTCGGGGGAGAACTGCACAGGATCGAACCTGTCAATCAGCCCCCAATACCACTCCTTGAACTCATGATAGGACAGCACCGAATCGGGCGTAATCCAGTCCTCGCTGGTCAACGGCCATGACTCGCAGATGCCGGGCACGGAATACAACCCCCAGTGCAAGATGACACCAAACTTGAGGTCCTGCCACTCATGCAGGCGCTGCAATACCAGCGGATCGTCAGGCCACTGGTAATTGCGAGAACTTTCGTGCACAAAAGACTGAGCCGAAAGCGAAAACGGCAACAACAGAAAAAGAGAGACAATAAAGACAGAAAGACGCTGCATGGCTCTAAGGTTATATGGTTTCGGATACAAAAGTACAAAGAAATGCATTCAAAAACAAGAGCCGACACAAAAAAGTACCAGAAGAAGAGAACGCAAACACAAGCGCAGCACACCCAGCCGAACCATCCTATTTGTAAAGAGCAGTTTACAAAATGATATTTTTTCGATATTTTCTTTACAGATAATTACACAGAAACCGAAAATATCCCTAAATTTGCAGTATTACAGTTTACAAAGTGTAAGAAAACCTTAAATCCACACACAACATGAAGATCGAAAACATCATGAGTCAGCTGGAGGCACGCCATCCAGGAGAAAGAGAGTATCTGCAGGCCGTAAAGGAAGTGCTGACAAGCATAGAAGACGTGTACAACCAGCACCCCGAGTTTGAGCGCGTCAAACTGATAGAGCGCCTCGTGGAACCCGAACGCATCATCACCTTCCGCGTGCCCTGGGTGGACGACAATGGCGAGGTCCAGGTCAACATTGGCTACCGCGTTCAGTTCAACAGTGCCATCGGCCCGTACAAAGGCGGACTGCGCTTCCATGCCTCCGTCAACCTGAGCATCCTGAAGTTCCTCGGCTTCGAGCAGACCTTCAAGAACGCCCTGACCACCCTGCCCATGGGAGGCGGCAAGGGCGGCAGCGACTTCTCGCCCCGTGGCAAGAGCGAAGGCGAGGTGATGCGCTTCTGCCAGGCCTTCATGAGCGAGCTGTTCCGCTACATCGGCCCCGAGGTGGACGTTCCAGCAGGCGACATCGGCGTGGGAGCACGCGAGGTGGGTTACCTCTTCGGGCAATACAAGAAGCTGACACGCGACTTCAGCGGCGTACTGACAGGCAAGAACCTCGAGTTCGGCGGTTCGCTGGTACGTCCCGAGGCCACCGGCTTCGGCGGTCTCTACTTCGTGCAGGACATGCTGGCCACGCGTGGCGAGACGCTGCAAGGCAAACTCATCGCCATCAGCGGCTTCGGCAACGTAGCCTGGGGTGCAGCCCGCAAGGCCACCGAGCTGGGTGGCAAGGTCATCACCATCAGCGGCCCCGACGGTTACATACTGGACGAAGAGGGGCTCAACGAGGAGAAGATCAACTACATGCTGGAGCTTCGTGCCAGCGGCAATGACATCTGTCAGCCCTACGCCGACGAGTTCCCCGGCGCCGTATTCGTTCCCGACCATAAGCCATGGGAGGTGGCCTGTGACATTGCCCTACCCTGCGCCACCCAGAACGAGCTGAACGGCGATGATGCCAGGACGCTCATCCGCAACGGCTGCATCTGCGTGGGCGAGATCAGCAACATGGGATGCACCCCCGAAGCCATCGACGCCTTCCTCGAGACCAGGATGCTCTATGCCCCTGGCAAGGCCGTGAATGCCGGAGGCGTAGCCACCAGCGGACTGGAGATGAGCCAGAACGCCATGCACCTCTCGTGGTCGGCCGAGGAAGTGGACCAGCGCCTGCAGGGCATCATGCACGGCATACACGAGCAGTGCATCCAGTTCGGTCGGCAGCCCGACGGCTACATCAACTACGTCAAAGGAGCCAACGTGGCGGGGTTCATGAAGGTAGCCAAGGCCATGATGGCCCAGGGCATCGTATAGCACCCCAACACCGAAGGACACAGACGCGTCCCCCTAAAAAAAAAGAGCTGCACAAAGGAGTGCAGCTCTTTTTTTTATCAACAGTTATCCCATACCATTCCACATTATCGGCGGTCGCCCATGAAGCGTAGCAGATAGAGGAACAGGTTGATGAAGTCGAGATAGAGCGAGAGACTACCCATGAGGGCAATCTTGTTGGTCTCTTCCGTCTCGCCATACTGACTGACCGCAATCATCATCTGCTTAATCTTTTGTGTATCGTAAGCCGTCAGGGCAGAGAAAAGCAGCACACCCACATAGTTCAGCAACATGGCCAGACCCGTGTTATGCAGGAAAAGATTAACCACGGTGGCAATGATAAGGCCAAAGAGCGTCATCATCAGGAAACGCGACATGCCCGAGAGATCCTTCTTGATGAAGAAACCCGTAAGTGTCAGCGCACCGAACGTGCCAGCCGTCACGAAGAACGTCTGTGCCACACTCTCGCCCGTGTAAGCCAGCAGGATGAAGGACAGCGTAACACCATTGAGCACCGAATAGGCCACCATCATCAGGCCAGCCTGTGCAAACGACATCTTCATCACACGTGCCGAGAGCCATACCACCAGCACCACCTCGGCAATCATCAGTCCAATCATCAAGCCCGAGCTTGTAGCGAGCGTGTAGATCCACTCCTCGTTGCGAGCCACCAGCATGGCGGTGAGGGCGGTGAGCAGGAGGCTGCCCGTCATCCAGGCATACACATTACGCATCAACTTGGCAAAAGTGCCTGAAAGGCCGTAGGAATCGGCCGAACGTACATAATTAAAGTTCTCCATATTCTGTTTCAATTTAAAAAGTTCAAGTTTCATTCTACTTGCAAAGATACACCTTTTTCACGTAAGCCAATCACCCACACGTGTTTTTTTGCAAGATTTTAACTACCCACGCCTATTTTTTCTGTATTTTAAGGGTTGGGGAAGCGAAAATCAGAAGTCGAACTTCTCCAACTTCAGTTCGCCGCAAGCCTGGATACGGGTTACGCACTCAGCAAACTCGGGCGTAGCACTATGCTTGTCCAGCGAGGTCTGGTCCTGCCACGTCTCGCAAATCATGAAGATATCCTTGCGCGTTGCACTTTCAAACACATCGTAGGCAATGCAACCCTCGTGCGTCTGACTCTTGGCAGTCAGCAGGATAGCAGCCTCCAGTGCTTCGTTGTACTTACCCTTCTTCGCCTGAAAAAAACAGTTCAATCTGATCATAGCTTTATTAGTTTTTATGGTTAATGTTCACTTTGTCTGCGCACAGCCCTCGTTCCGTGGCATCTCCGGCAGATGGGCCCATCGGTCGTCCCGGATGACGATGTCGCCATCCCCGTCCAAGGCTTCCAGTGCAGATTTCCAGTCATTCATTTCACTCCACGTTGTTACGTTTCGATATGCAAAGATACGCTTTTTGACGGAATTAACCTCTAAAAAAACATTTTTTTGCATACGCAGCGCACGTAAAAGAGCATTTCTGTGGAAAAAAACTATTCTGCGACCACTAACGCTGTAGTCCTCCGAACAAGAACAACCCGCGCAGCTGCGAGTGAAGGGTCAGTGAAGGGTTACACGAAGGACTGGCAACATCCATTTATCTTTCCCCTACTGATAAACAACGCCTTACGCATATTCCACAAGAGACATGAAGGAGTGCAGCCATACACGCCATACAGGCGGAAAAGAAAAGACGCTACGTGCTTCATCTTTCAGGCTGCATGGTAAACTCCTCACCCACCCCTGCAACCTTACTATATAATAAGGTAAGAACGGACGAGTGGCGGGAATCCCACCTAAGAGTAGGGAATTTCCCCACCGGAATAGGGAAAGATGCGTAGGAAGAGCCGCAAAAAGTCCGTAACTTTGCATCGTCAAAAGGAAACAACGACGCCACGCCGCCTTTCAGGACAAAGCCGAAACGAAGAAGAAAATGAGGCTCGAATCCACAAGAGAGAGACTCACCCAAACAAAGAAAAGCGAACAAAACAAGAATTAATAACAAATAAAAAACATACAATTATGAAAAAGACTATCTTCACCCTCGCAATGTGTTTCATCGCTCTCGCAGCCAGTGCTCAATCCTTCCATGCTCCCAAGCACGACAAGACACCCCACTTCCGCTGGGAGCAGGCCTTGGCCATGATGAACCGCGAGCACATGGACATGTACGGCCACATGTACTTCGAGAGCATCAGCGTGGAGGTTCCAGCTCAGGTTCAGCTCTGCAAGGGCCACTTCGGTGCCAAGGTGTACAACGAGGACGACGCCAACTGTCCCATCGTCTGCGAGGTTGACAAGGACAAGGTGCTGCACATCAAGTTCAAGAACGCAGACGTTGACCTCAACTCCTTCGACCAGGCCAAGATCAAGGTCTACGCTCCCATGGACATGGACATCAACGTCAACTCACAGCTGATGATGAATTGATTCACAGGGAAGTTAGCATAGCAAAACAACGGTTTCCTGCTTCTCTTAAACATTAATCACCATTAATCTACCATTAATATCTTTCATAGGCCGAAGGCTATTAATGGCAGATTAATGGTAGATTAACGGACATTAATGTAAAACATCAATTACGTAATACACGAGCACCTTTCAGCGAAAGTGTAAAGAAGATTCTTCGCAAATACCCTCCTGAGAATGGCGTAAAAGTCAGCACACGCAAAGAGGCCCGCAAATACACGATTCCAATAACTACCTATCTATCAGCTTATTAGATTTCTGCACGCCCTAAAAAACCAAAAACATCGACGCAAAACCTGCATTTTCCGCAGCAAAAAACGAATTTTTCCGTAGCAGAAGCAAGAAAAAGACGTAGCGAATACCAAAAATTTCCGCTACGTCTTTTTTCATTTCTCGCTGCGACTTTCCGAAAACGCCCGATATCCACCTTAAAACGTGCTTCGCGACATCTCAAAATCTGCCCAGCAACGCTAGATGAGCACGAAAAACAAACAAAAATTCACAGCAATTTGTAAAGCTTACTGACACATTGCCGTTCAACCAGTACCTATGCTATTCAAACTTCATAATGTCGGTTAGAGTTCATATAGTTCAATTGTACATCTGCTTGCACCTCACCACAATGCTCATTGTATTTTTACCTATTAGCATTGTCGTAACGTCTAAAATTATTGTGCAAAATAATGATTTTCGTGCGAAAACGTGCGGAAACTATCAAATATTTTAAGTTTCCGCTGATTTACGAACGAAAAACGTCATTTATACCACACAATTCATTCTGTTTAATGTGACAGTTGGCGTCTTTTTGATGTGGCATTTGGCAATTGACAGGCACTTTGATTTTTCCATCAGATCTCCTTGCATCTATGGTTCTTGTTCGTTGACTTCGTCGAGCTACACTCAGCCGCTTGCGGACTTTCGGAAACATTCAAAAGTAGTTCGCTCGTAGGGCAGAAGCACCTTCTCGGTTTCACACTATTCCAACTCTAAGTACCATTAATGTAAAACATCAACTACAGAATTTATTGTTTAGCATTTACTTAAAGGATATTACGGAACTGCACCCTATGCTTAACCTAGCATGGGGGATTTTCGTTTGCGACAAATAGGATTTCCCAATTATTACTCTAATTTTATCACCTAATTTTGCACACACGCACGTCATCTACTTTGCAGCGCAGAAGCAGGTATTCTAAGGTGTAATACCGATACGTCCATTTCCACAAATTGAAAGGTGGCACCGTTATGACACAGGAAGAAGATTTGACATAGAGGGTGGCGAAAAAAAGAGAAGATAAGCGAGGACATCCATGAGCTTGCACTCGTTCTAAACGAGTAATCAATGTACGGTGGTAGAATTCACAAATGCCAAAATAAATAATAAATTTGGTATTATAATTGGGTATGTAAATACGTTTTTTACATTTTTGGTTAAAAAAACGAATATTTATGAGGAGAAAAAGAGAAAACAATGTATATTTGCATTTTGCTAGGGCTAATAGACTACAATGAGGAAATATTCCTGTAGATAATTGCATCTTAAGGTCCAAGGAGTATAAGTAACAGTATCTCACTGATTATTATATAAGCCTAGATATATTAAACCGAAAATAAATTCAACAAAATGCCAGCAATACTATCAAGAGTTATTCTACAACAATCCACACATCACCCGTTCCACCCTATTCTTATGGTCTTTACCTCACCAGAGGAAAGCAGTACAGAATTTAGATTTAACACAACAGTAGAAAATCAGTTGGGGTTTGGAAAAGAAGTCATTAAAAATGAAGATACTCTTAATCAACTAATTAATGAAATCGAGGCAAATATTGGCAAAGAACACGACATCAATCTCTACAACATCTCTTTTAGCGAGATGACTAAAGGACGTTATGTGTCCTATAAGAATACCTCATACACGAATCCCAATCCCCAAAAGTGCACATCAGAATTCCACACTGCCACTTATAAATCTCGTGGAGATGCCATGTTTGATAGAATCTGTGAGATATGCATTATGTGCATACAGGGAGATATCGTCGGGATAAAGGCTAACGGTGAGGAAGAAATGATAGATGACCCAAGAAGTGTGTTTTTTGAAGACCCCAACAAGTACAATATCACAGAATGTATGCTAAACTCAGTAACGACTGAATTTATCACAGAAAAAGCAGACTTAAATATAATAACTCGCGGTAATATTCTCGTAAAAAAAGATGAATTCCCCAATTGCCGAGATGTATTCACACTTACAGCCGAGATAAAAAAATACAGAGACAGAAAGAATGAAGTTCAACACATAAATACCTCTTTAAGAAAAAAAATCTTTTTTTGGGAGAAACCAGAACCTTTTCCTCAACTCAACCTTACAGAAAAGGAATTCAATTTGCTTAAAACTGCTTACCTATTCCAAACAAAGTTTTCTGAGAAATGTGCTAATGAGCAAAGAAAAGCCTTAGAAAGAACAATGAACATACCATTCGGCCCTTTCTCTCAGGAAGCAAAGAGCCTCCGAGAGTTTTTATTGGAAGAATCAAGAGAGAGACTCAAAAAATACAAAGGAATACATAATGGACGAATAAAAGTAATTGAGCAACAAATCTGACATAAAATTCAGCTGCAAACAACAAAATAACAGATTTCAACGTCAATTCAAAGCAGACAACAAGCTAATAGAAACAAAATAAAGAAGCAGCCCCCATGCTTAACTGGCATGGGGGGCTGCTCCGTTTACGGCATTTAGGATTGCGAAATTGTCAAGTCACATTTTCGTGTCTTCTTCCTATTTCTTCTTGTACACCCTCACGTAGTCCACCTCGTAGCGGAGGGGCAGGTCTTCGAGGTAGACCTCGCCACCGTTGTCGCCACCCATGGCGAGGTTGAGGAGGATGTACTGCGGACGATGGAAGGGATTGATGCCATCGGCACTGGTGTTGACGGTCTCGCTGAGAGGGATGTCGTTCAGCAGTTCATCGTCCAGATAGATGCGGATGTTGTCCTCGTCCCAATCCATGCGCCACACGTGGAACTTGGTGTACCAAAAGGGATCCTTGTCCGTGAAGTGGCTCAAGGGAATCTTCTTGGAGTTCCACTTGGCCTCGAACTGACGCTCGGTACCCCAGGCTGCATTGGCCAGAATGCCGGGACCGCCCTTGCTGCGATAGAACTCCATCACGTCGATCTCGCCGTTACTGGGCCAGGGAAGGTCGTTGCCCAGGAGCCAGATGGCAGGCCACGAACCGTAGCCGACGGGGATGCGGGCACGCACCTCCATGCGTCCGTAGAGGAAGGAGAACTTGCCACGCGTATTAATGCTGGCCGAGGTGCAGGTAATGGCTGGACGGTTCTCACGCCACTCCTTGCTACCCTCCTTGTAACGAGGGTTGGGACGGTTGTCCGCACGAGCCTCGATGACCAGCATACCGTTCTCCACAAAGGCGTTATCGCGCTGATACCATTGCAGTTCGTGATTGCGCACGAAACCCTGCTCATAGTTCCACAGAGCCTCATCCACCTTGCCGTCCTTGTCGAACTCCTCGCTCCAGGCCAGCGAGTAGCCATCGGGAGGACAGTCGTAGAGCTTGCCCACCTTGATCTCGTTGCCCGCCAGACTGACCTCGAAGAGGTGGGGTACGCGGTGATAGTGACCGTTGTTGTTCTTGTGGCTGTGCACCGACATGAGCAATTTGCCCTCGAAGGTGCGGAAGAGCATGGCATGGCCGAAGTTGGGAGGCGTGATGGGCGTGGGAGCCTGATACCATGGACCTGCCAGCGTACCGCTCTCGCTGTAGGCCACACCCTGCGTATAGACATCGTAGATCCAGTTGGTCCATATCATACCCAGACGCCCCGTCTCGGTACGGAAGAGGTAGGGACCGTCCGTCACCTTATTGGGTCCGGGACGACCGTTCACCGTGCCCTTGCTCCACTTGGCATCGTGAGCCGTGAAGAGCACCTTGCCCTCCCCTATCGTACCGCTCAGGTCGGGCTTCAACTCAATCATCTCCATCGTGCCGTTGTCGGTCTCCAGCCACTCGCCACAGTAGACCATGTAGGGCTTGCCGTCAGTGTCCACCCAGAAGGTACCGTCCAGCGTGGGGCGATGCTCGGGCAGGTACGTCTTGTCAGCCATCGGCTTGTAGGGGCCCATGGGGTTGTCGCTCACCAGCACGTGGCAGGCACGACGCTCCACGTCCTGTCCCAGGAAGGGGCCGATCTTCTTCTCACGGTTGGTGAAGGTAGCAAAGTAGTAGTACTTGCCCTTGTACCGATGCAGCTCGGCTGCCCATATCATGGGGTTCTTGCCCATCCACGACTTCGGGTCGTGCTGCGTCACCTGGTAGGGACCGGTCCACTTGCGCAGGTCAGGACTGGTCCACATCAAGCCGCCCGTACCCGTCATGTAGTACGTGTGGGTCTTCTCGTCGGCCAGGATGCAGGGGTCGCTGAGGGTTATCTGATCGAGGGGGATGTTTTCACGGAAATTGCGTGCCTTGGTTTGGGCCTGAAGGCCGAGGCACAGAGACACGATGGTCAGTAGTACACAGATTCGTTTCATTTGGTTAAGTATAATAATATGGAAAAATAATGGGCTGTGCGAGGAATAGTTCCGGGCACAGCCCATGGCATTTTATGCTTTGTCTCAAATGCTGCACATCAGCAGAATGATGAGCTGCGCCGTGAGGATACGCATGAACATGCTGAGCGGATAGACGGTGGAGTAGCCGATGGCTGGAGCCTCGTTGCCTGCCGTCTGGTTGGCAAAGGCAAGGGCGGGTGGGTCGGTGGTGCTACCGGCAATGAGACCCATCAGCGTGCAATAGTTCAGCTTGACGAACTTCTTGGCAATGAACCCCATGATGAGGATGGGCAGCACGGTGATGATGAAGCCGCACCATACATAGGTCAGGCCGTCGCCCTCGACAACCGTGTTGACGAAATTAGCACCCGCCTTGATGCCCACACTGGCCAGGAAGAGGGCCAGTCCGATCTCGCGCAACATCAGGTTGGCCGAGGTAGTGGTGTAGGCATTGATCTTGAACTTATAACCGTACGCACCGATAGCGATGGCGATACACAGCGGACCACCTGCCAGACCCAGCTTGACGGGAGTGGGTACGCCGGGCAGCGCGATGGGTATAGCACCGAATATGATACCGATGAAGACGCCGATGAAAATGGCGGCCAGGTTGGGGTGATCGAGCTTCTTTACGCTGTTACCCATCTTGGTAGCGATGCGGTCGACGGCATCCTCGGGACCGACCACGACGAGACGGTCGCCCATCATCAGGCGCAGATTGCTCTCGGCAAAGAGGTTCATATCGCCTCGACGAACACGAGTGACATTGACGCCATAGACGCTGCTGAAGTGCAGCTCACCCAGCGTCTTACCGTTCACATCGGGCTGAGTGACAAGGATATGCTTGCTCACCATGGGTACGTCCTGCTCATCCCACACGATACTGTTGTCCTCGGGTCCGATGAAGGCCATGATGGCCTCTGCATCGTCCTGTGCACAGGTGATGAACATCTTGTCGCCCTCGCCCAGGATGGTGTTGCGGTTGGGGATGCTGACATGGCCCTGCTGGAGGATGCGGCTGCAGACGAAGTCGCGACCCAGGAACTGGCGGACCTGCAGGATGCTCTTGCCCAACAGATAGGGATTGCTGGCCACGAGTGTCATGCGGTGAGGCGTGGCGTGCGGGTTGGCAGCCTTCTCGTTCTCGATGGCCTCCTGCTCCTTCTTGAGCGAGGTGTTTGTCAGGAAACGGATTACGATGGTGGCCAGGATAATGCCCACTACACCAAGCGGATAGGCACAAGCATAGCCGTTGGCAATGACCGGAGCACCCTCACCGAAAACGGTATTGCAAGCCTCGGTAGCGGCACCCAGTCCAGGCGTGTTGGTGATGGCTCCGCAGAGCACACCCACCATCATGGCCAGGTTCGAACTGTTCTCGGCAACCGTAGCATCCCCCTTGTAGAACACAAGGAAATAGAGCGAGATGCAGCAGATGACGTTGAGCAGGATGATGCCCAGGGCGATGAGGTTCATCTTGATGCCACCCTCCTTGAAGCTGCTCACAAAACCGGGACCGACCTGCAGACCGATGCAGTAGACAAAGAGAATCAGACCGAAGTCCTGCACAAAGGTCAGTACGTTGGTCGTACCGGTAAAACCGAAATGACCAGCCACGATGCCGGCAAAGAGTACAAAGGTGACACCCAACGAGATGCCGTTCTTCTTGCCGCCAATTTTCATGCGGCCCAGAAAAACGCCCACGGCAATAACAAGGGCGTAGAGCAGCACGATGTGCCCCACTCCATCCGTGTCAGTGAAGAGTTTTTGTAACCAATCCATGGTTCTGTTATGTTTTAGTTTAATAATAACAAATGTGCTCACTCAGCGCACACTGCGTAATAATGTACAAAATTACAAAAAAACTCAATACACGGGCATACAATTATGAAAAAAGACGGAGAAGATGTACTTTTTTCGCCTCCGTCGGCAACTTTTCCTTTTTCATTTTCCGCTTTTCACTTTAATTTTGTAACTTTGCGTGCTTTTAGAAAACACATTATTTTATTTTTTAGTAATTATGGCAGATAGTAAAGAAAGACTTTTTTCTGACTTTACTGCGCCCAGCGCTCAGGAATGGCGCGACAAGATTGAGGTTGACCTCAAGGGTGCAGATTATCAGAAGAAGATGGTTTGGAGAACTAACGAAGGTTTCTCTATGGAGCCCTTCTACCGCAAGGAGGACGTAGAGAAGTTGGCTACCGTCAACGCACTCCCCGGCGAGTTCCCCTACGTGCGCGGCAACAAGGCCGCAGACAACGAGTGGTACGTGCGTCAGGACATCGTGTGCAGCTGTCCCAAGGAGGCTAACGCCAAGGCACTGGACATTCTGAACAAGGGTGTGAACAGCCTCGGCTTCTGCATCCCCCGCGAGGAGGTCAGCGCCGAGTACATCGACACACTGCTCGAGGGCATCTACGCAGAGTGCGTGGAGCTGAACTTCCAGACTTGCCAGTGCAAGAGCGTGGAGTTGGCAGAGATCCTCGTAGCCTACTTCGAGAAGAAGGGTGTTGACAAGGCCAAGGTAGCCGGTAGCATCAGCTTCGACCCCCTGGAGAAGATGGTAAGCAAGGGCAAGGACACCACCGAGACGCTGAAGAACGCAGCAAAGATGGTGGAGACACTGAAGGACTATCCTCAGTTCCGTGCCATCGCTGTCAATGCCTACAAGCTGACCAACGCCGGTGCCTACAGCTACCAGGATCTGGGTTACGCCTTGGCTTGGGGTAACGAGTACATGGCCGAACTGACCGAGGCTGGCGTGGCTCCCGAGCTCGCTGCTCAGAACATCAAGTTCAACCTGGGCATCAACGGTGTCTACTTCATGGAGATTGCCAAGATCCGTGCAGCACGCATGCTGTGGGCTCAGATCGTAAGCCAGTACACCGAGTGTAAGGAAAGCGCCAAGATGCACATCTGCGCTGTTACCACCACCTACAACCAGACCGTATTCGACAGCTACGTGAACATGCTGCGCAGCCAGACCGAGGCCATGTCGGCCGCTATCGGTGGCGTAGACAGCATCGTAGTTGTTCCCTTCGATACTCCCTACGAGACTCCCACCGAGTTTGCAGAGCGCATCGCCCGCAACCAGCAGCTGTTGCTGAAGGAGGAGTGCCACATCGACCGCATGGTGGACGTTGCCGGTGGTTCTTACTTCATCGAGGAGCTGACCTCGGCTCTGGCTGGTCAGGCATGGAAGCTCTTCCTCGCTGTTGAGGAGGAGGGTGGTTTCCTGGCAGCAGCCAAGGCTGGTTCTGTCCAGAACACCATCAACGAGACCAACGCTACCCGTCACGCCAACGCTGGCAAGCGTCGTGAGTTCCTGCTGGGTACCAACCAGTTCCCCAACTTCACCGAGAAGAGCGAGGGCAAGGAGCCCGTGGCCAACTGCTGCAAGAACTGCTGCGGCACCGAGAGCCCCATCCCCGCCATCAAGACCACTCGTCTGGCAAGCGACTTCGAGGAGCTGCGTCTCACCACCGAGAAGGCCAGCAAGGTTCCCGTAGCCTTCATGCTGACCATCGGTAACCTGGCCATGCGTCAGGCTCGTGCTCAGTTCAGCTGTAACTTCCTGGCTGCTGCCGGCTATCAGGTTATCGACAACCTGGGCTTCAAGACCGTAGAGGAAGGTGTTGACGCTGCTCTGGCTGCCAACGCTGACATCGTTGTCATCTGCTCAAGCGATGACGAGTATGCAGAGTACGCTATCCCCGCTTACAAGTACCTCGACGGCCGTGCCCTCTACGTTGTAGCCGGTGCTCCCGCTTGCAGCGAGGACCTGAAGGCTGCTGGCATCGAGAACTTCATCAACGTTAAGTCTAACCAGTTGGATACCCTCAAGGCATACAACAAAATGCTTGGCATCAACTAAACACAAGTTGCACAGGTAGTTTTTAAAACACAAGTGCACAAGCGCACGAGTTTCTTTATTTATGGATAGAGTAACCATCACATCCGAGGAAAAGGCTATCGCAGATGCCATCTTTGAGGCGGCAAAGGAAGTCTTTGACCAGTTAGGTCCCGGCTTACTGGAATCCGTCTACGAGATGTGTTTGGAACACGAGCTGAAACTTCGTGGTTACTCTGTGGAACATCAAGTACCACTCTCTATCAAATATAAGGATCTTGAAATGGACAACCAGTTTCGCATCGACCTCTGGGTAAACCGTAAAGTTGTCATTGAGCTGAAAGCAGTTTCAGAAATGAAAGATATCTTTAAGGCCCAATTGAACACCTACCTCAAACTCTCTGGTTGCAATTTAGGCATCCTCATTAACTTCAACGTCCGTTACATCGGAGAAGGTTTCACTCGATGGATCGTCCGAAAATGATTTGCAGACACACAATGACCCATAAAAAAAACTTGTGACCTAGTGCACTCGCGTTTCGAAACAACTCACACACTTGTGTTAAATAGTAAAAGTATTATGAGAAAGTCATTTAAAGAAATTGATATTTACGCTGGGATTGAGGCAAAGAACGGCCAGACCTGGCAAAAGGAGAATGGCATTGAGGCTAACTGGCGTACCGCCGAGCAGATTGACATTCAGCCCGTATATACCAAAGAGGACCTCGAGGGCATGGAGCACCTCGACTTCGCAGCCGGTATTCCTCCCTTCCTCCGTGGCCCCTATAGCATGATGTACCCCTTCCGCCCCTGGACCATCCGTCAGTACGCTGGTTTCTCTACGGCCGAGGAGTCAAATGCATTCTATCGTCGTAACCTGGCTGCCGGTCAGAAGGGTCTGTCCGTAGCCTTCGACCTCCCCACCCATCGTGGTTACGACCCCGACAACCAGCGCGTAGTCGGCGACGTGGGTAAGGCCGGTGTATCTATCTGCTCGCTCGAGAACATGAAGGTGCTCTTCGCCGGTATCCCCTTGAACAAGATGTCTGTGTCCATGACCATGAACGGTGGTGTACTCCCCGTACTGGCCTTCTACATCAACGCAGGTCTGGAGCAGGGCGCCAAGCTCGAGGAGATGGCAGGTACCATCCAGAACGACATCCTGAAGGAGTTCATGGTGCGTAACACCTACATCTACCCCCCAGCATTCTCAATGAAGATCATCGCTGATATCTTCGAGTTCACCAGCCAGAAGATGCCTAAGTTCAACAGCATCTCTATCTCGGGTTACCACATGCAGGAGGCAGGCGCAACGGCCGACATCGAGTTGGCCTACACCCTGGCCGACGGTATGGACTACCTCCGCGCTGGTATCAACGCCGGTATCGACGTCGACGCCTTCGCTCCCCGTCTGTCATTCTTCTGGGCTATCGGTATGAACCACTTCATGGAGATTGCCAAGATGCGTGCCGGCCGTCTGTTGTGGGCCAAGATCGTGAAGAGCTTCGGCGCCAAGAACCCCAAGTCAATGGCACTGCGTACCCACTCGCAGACCTCTGGTTGGTCGCTCACCGAGCAGGATCCCTTCAACAACGTAGGTCGTACCTGTATCGAGGCTATGGCTGCCGTACTCGGTCACACCCAGTCACTGCACACCAACGCACTCGACGAGGCCATCGCCCTGCCCACCGACTTCTCTGCACGTATCGCTCGTAACACCCAGATCTACATCCAGAACGAGACGCAGGTCTGCAAGCACATCGACCCCTGGGCAGGTTCTTACTACGTGGAGAAGCTCACGCAGGAGCTCTACACCAAGGCTTGGGAGCACATCCAGGAGATCGAGAAACTGGGCGGTATGGCCAAGGCTATCGAGACCGGTCTGCCCAAGATGCGTATCGAGGAGGCTGCTGCCCGCACCCAGGCTCGTATCGACAGCGGTACGCAGACCATCGTAGGTGTGAACAAGTACCGCCTCGAGCACGAGGATCCCATCGATATCCTCGAGATTGACAACACGGCCGTACGTCTGCAGCAGGAGGAGGCCCTCAAGGAGCTCAAGGCCAACCGCGACGAGGCTCAGGTCAAGGCTGACCTGGAGGCCATCACCAAGTGCGTACAGGAGTTTGCCGACGGCAAGAAGAGCGAGGAGAACCTGCTCGCCCTGGCAGTTACCGCTGCGGGTCACCGTGCCACCCTCGGTGAGATCAGCGATGCCTGCGAGGCTGTCGTTGGACGTTATAAGGCAATCATTAGAACTATTTCAGGCGTGTATAGTAGCGAAGCAAAGAACGACGATGCCTTCAAGAAGGCTTGTCAGCTGACCGATGAGTATGCAAAGCAGGAGGGACGTCGTCCCCGTATCATGGTGGCCAAGATGGGTCAGGACGGTCACGACCGTGGTGCCAAGGTAGTAGCCACCGGCTATGCTGACTGCGGTTTCGACGTGGATATGGGCCCCTTGTTCCAGACTCCCGAGGAGGCAGCCCGTCAGGCTGTCGAGAACGACGTGAACATCGTGGGTGCCTCTTCACTGGCAGCCGGTCACAAGACCCTCATTCCTCAGCTCATCGAGGAGCTGAAGAAGCTCGGTCGCGAGGACATCATGGTCATCGCCGGTGGTGTAATCCCCGCTCAGGACTACGACTACCTCTACAAGGCTGGCGTAGCAGCTGTCTTCGGCCCCGGTACTCCCGTTGCCAACGCAGCCGTTACGATGATGAACATCCTCATGGGCAAGGAGGACTAATCCCCTCACGCGCATGTGTATATAAATAAGGTGTCCTTCCCCTCGTGGAGGGGCACCTTTTTACGTTTCACAAGGAAAACCCCATCTCACACGAATGGCAGACGACATACGCCACCGAGTGCTCACCAGTCCCGTCATCAGCGAGTTTCAGCGACGGGTCTACCTGGCGCTGCTCGACGTACCTGCCGGCCAGACCATTTCGTACAAGGAACTGGGCCTGCGCATCGGTTGCCACAGTCCGCAAGCCATCGGACAGGCCCTGCGCCGCAATCCCTTTGCCCCTCTGGTTCCCTGCCATCGCGTCATCGCAAGCGACGGAAGCCTCGGTGGCTTTCATGGCGAACGGGAGGGCAGCATGATAGAAAAGAAGAAAGAACTACTGAAGAGTGAGTTCCACCAAACCTGAAATTACCTACACAACAACATACAGCAACATGAAGAAACGTATCGCCTCACTGGCATTCCTCCTTGCGTGCCTCATCGCACCCCAGGCATCTGCCCAGCAGCTGGCCTTCCCCGGCGCACAGGGTTGGGGACGCTATGCACAGGGAGCACGTGCCACCGCATCCCCCACCGTCTATCACGTCAGCAACCTCAACGACTCCGGTGCCGGCTCCCTTCGCGACGCCGTGTCGCAGCCCAACCGCATCGTGGTGTTCGACGTATCGGGCGTCATCCGCATCTCGTCGCGCATCACCTTTGCCAGCAACCTCTACGTGGCCGGTCAGACGGCACCGGGCGAGGGCATCACGGTCTATGGCGACGGTGTCAGCTTCTCCGGAGCCAACAACATCATCTGCCGCTACCTGCGTGTCCGCATGGGACATGGTGGCAGTTCGGGCAAGGACTGCGCCGGCGTGGCCAGTGGCACCAATATGATATTTGACCACTGTTCCTTCTCGTGGGGACTGGACGAGACCTTCTCCATCAATCCCGACGGCAAAGGTGCCATTGGCGACATCACCATACAGAACAGCCTCATCGGACAGGGACTGATGACCCACTCGGCCGGTGGCCTCATCCAGGCCGACCACATCTCGCTCGTGGGCAACCTGTATTGCGACAACTCCACCCGTAACAACAAGATAAAGGGCACGAACCAGTATGCCAACAACATCGTCTACAATTGGAAGAACGGTGCCTACATCATGGGCGGTGACTCGGAAGGCAAGTCGTACGTCAACATCGAGTCGAACGTCTTCATCAACGGTCCTGCCGGAGGCGGAGCGGCCTTCACGGGTGGCAATGCCGACTTCCACTGCTACGGCAACGACAACCTGCAGGACAACAACTGCGACGGCACGTACAACCCCTTCACCATCACCGACTACAACGCGGCCACACGCGAGTCGCGCCCCTACGACTACCCCGCGCTGGACATCGTCAAGGCCAGCGAGCTGCTGGAGAAGAGTCTGCCCACCGTCGGTGCTTCACTGCCCTATCGCGACCAGGCAGACTGCTACATGGTCGACGAGGTGCGCAGCTTCGGCAAGGAGGGAGCCCTCATCACCTACGAGACGGCCCTCCCCATCGGTTCGCCCGACACCTGGGCTTGGTGGAAGGGTGACAAGGTGACCGACACGGACAAGGACGGCATGCCCGACTGGTGGGAGGAGGCCAACGGCACCAATCCCAACAGCAACGATGCCACCAAGAAGGCCGCCAACGGCTACCTGAACATAGAGAACTACATCAACAGCATCACGGCCGAGCAGCGTCAGTTCTTCCTGCGCCGCCCCATCACGCCTTCTCTTAAGGCAGCCACGACGAGCACCATGACCATCGCCTGGCGCGACTACACCTACGAGGAGGACGGCTTCGAGGTGGAGGTATCGACGGCCGACGGCACCTTCAACCAGACCTACACAGCCGGTGCCAACGCCACACAATATACGGTGAGCGGACTGGAGCCCGGCACCAGCTACAAGGTGCGCATACGTGCCTACACCACGAGCGTGGGTGATGCTACGGTGATGGGCTACTCGGAATACTCAGAACTGTGCACCTTCTCCACACGTCCGATTGAAGTAGGAATGGTGGACATCGACAGCTACGTGCCCGACGTGACCAACTCCATCGAGGTGGCCGAAGGTCAGAAGCTGCTGCTCACAGCCGCCGAAGGTGAGACACTCGACTACGTACTGACGGCCGACATCGCCCCCGAAAGCGTGGTGGCTACCGGAGCCGGCACGGTGAAGGTCAGCGGCAAGGCCATCACGGGCGCCACGACCTCAGTCAACAAGGACGGTGAGGGCCTTCTGGTACTTGCCGGCAAGAATACCTACAAGGGGGCAACCGTCACGCATGGCGGCACCATCGAGTTCAGCTCCATCGCCAACGGCGAGACGGCTTCGGCACTCGGAGCTTCGCCCTCGTTCGCCCAGAACTGGATATTCGACGGCGGCACCTTCCGCTACACGGGCGGCAACGCCTCGACCAACCGCAACGCACGCCTTGACCGCGCCTCCACGCTCGACATCAGCAAGGCGTCCACGACACTGACCATGACGGGCACCTTCGAGGGCAACGGTCAGCTGACGCTCGATGGCCAGGGTACGCTCTCCATTGCCGATGCCAAGTTCTTCGGCTACCAGGGTGCCACCCGTCTGGCCGGCGGCAAACTCTATCTCAGCGACACGGAGAATGCCTGCAAGGTGATTGGCGAGTCGGGCAAGAAGTTTATCATGGCCGGCGGCTGCCTGCAGTTTGCCTCCAAGAACGAGGACTACCAGAACCTGAACTTCCCCATCGAGGTGGAGGAGGGCACCACGAGCATCCTCTCCATGCCCACCCACTGCTACCTGAAGTCTCCCATCACGGGTAACGGCACCTTGCAGTTCGACTTGCCTTACGTTCGAGCCTACCTGCGTCCCGACCTGAGCCAATTCACCGGCACGCTTGTGGGCAATGCCACCAAGAGCGGAGCACTCTTCTACAATGAGACCCAGTGGAACGCCCCCAAGGCTCGCTTCGAACTGAAGAACGGCATCACGCTGTCCTCATGGGCCTCCACCGCCCGCAACATCCTGGGCGGACTGTCGGGTGACGCGGGCACCTTCCTGGCCGGAACCAGCAAGCAGAACAAGGGCTTCACCTGTACGTGGGAAGTCGGTTCGGCCAACACGGACGAGACCTTCCGCGGCGTCATCAACAACCTGCCGGCCGGCGGAAACGCAGCCTACTCGGGCACCACAAGCATCGTCAAGACCGGCACGGGCCTCTGGCGTCTGACCGGCAACAACGTCTACAGCGGCACCACGGAGGTGAAGGGTGGCACGCTCGTCATCAACGGCAACAATGCAGGTACCGGAGCCGTCAGCGTCAGCAAGAACGCCACGCTGAAGGGAACGGGTACCGTGGCCGGCAAGGTCACCGTGGCCAACGGTGCCAGCCTCTTTACCGGTGACGAAGACGTCAACCAAAGCACACTGAAGCTGACCGGCGGACTGGCCCTGCAGAAGGGCAGCCACCTGGTCGTCCCCGTCAGGGAGAAAGAGGACGGCCGCCTGCTGAACAACCAGCTGCGCCTCAGCGGCACGCTCAGCATCACGAACGGTGCCATCCTGGAGATCGACCTCTCACAGGCTGCGGGTCATGCGTTCCAGCACGGCGACGTAATCAGCATCTTCAACAACGCATCGCTCATCCAGAGCAAGACGGGGCAGTTCAACGACTTCCTGCCCGCCACACCCGGCGAGGGACTGCACTGGGACACCACCACCCTGCTCTCCGACGGCAACCTGCGCGTCATCCGCGATGGCGAGAACTATGAGGGTGGCGACACACCAGCCGAGGTGACCCAGCAGGCCAAGCTCGACCATACGGCCAGTGTGCAGGGCGGCAGCAACACGCCTGCCAAGCTGCTCGACCAAAAGGAGCATTACTACAACAACTGGGGCGCTGTATCGTGGGCAGCACAGGCCTACGCCCAGTTCTCGTTCGACATTCCCGAGGGCGCCGAGGTGCAGGAGGCCACCTACACCGTCTACGTCAACTGCGCACGCGGCACCCGCACCTTCGACGTCTGCTACCTGCCCGCCGGTTCGCCGCGCATCACCTCCACGGCCACCATCCCCGACCTCTGTGCCAAGACAGGCACGCAGCTGGCCACCTACAGCGACATTACCACCAGCTACGTGGCCAAGAAAATCGACGTCACCAAGGCCGTCAAGGCTATGGCCGAGGCCGGGCAGGACTACATCCAGTTCATCATGTCGAACGGTGCAGCCGGTGGCAACATCCTGGGCAAGGCAGCCGGCAGCCAGGCTCCCACGCTGACCATCACCACCTATCAGGATCCCACGCAGACGGGCATTGAGGACACGTCGTGCACACCTGCCTCATCCACCCGATACGCTGCCACCTACGACCTCTCCGGTCGCCGCATCTCCTCCACCTCAGCTCTGCCAAACGGCATCTACCTCAAGGGCGGAAGAAAGGTTGCGAAATAATCCAAGCTAAAGAAAACCATAGAACATGAAACAACCTCTCCTTACCATCCTTCTGGCAGGCCTCCTTGCAGCATCCTGCCAGAATGGGAAGCCCACTGCCAGCATGCAGAGCGATAGTGCACAAGACATCAACATGACGGAAACGGAAGAGACCAAAGAGGCCGTCGAAGCCACCGAGACACCTGTCGAAGCGACCATGACGGACGGCATCAATCCCGACACATGGACTCCATGCGAGGAAGCCACAGTGACGCTGTCCCACATCCCCACCACCGTGGACGGTTTCCGACAGCTGCAAAGCGAGATAGGAGGCACGCCCCAGGGAGCGGTGGCCCTTCAGCTGGTGGCCTTCGAGATGTACAACCAGAACACGGAAGTGGGCACGGAATGCGTCAGGCTGAACAACACCGAGACCAACGTGCCGTCCGTCATACGCCGCCTGCCCGACATCTTCGGCAAGAACTCGCTCGACGACAGCTATCCACGCAAGCATCTGGTAGCCACGTTCTTCGAGGGTGCCACGCCCGAGAACGGCTTCAACCCCACCCGTCCCTACACCGTCAGGGTACGCTCCAGCAAGGTGCACGACTACCAGCGTGCGGAGTCGCTCAAGGGCTATGTGCTCTACCTCGAAGCCTACAGCACAGGCTACGACAGCTCGTGGCGCGGCTGCGAGGTGGTAAGGCAGAAGGGTAACGAGTACTACACAGTGAGCAACTCGCCCTCCATGTACGTGCAGTGCAAGGAGGTTCCCTTCGATGCAACCGATGATTACAAAGGACTAAAATAGGAGGACACATCACATGACCAGAAAGTACTATCTCACAGCGTGCCTCATCATCTGCACCCTGACAGCGCACGCCCAGGCATGGCTCAACACGCTGTGCCGCGAAGACATCATCGACTCCATCGTGGTGGTACAAAGCGACAAGGGATGGGCGGACTACCTCAACATGCAGTCCTACCACATCTACTATCACCAGCCACTCACCCACCAGAAGCCCGACGGCGAGCAGTTCCAGCTGCGTGCCACGCTCGTACTGCGCAAGAACCGCAGCGTAGCCACCACACCGATGCAGGTTTTCATCTCCGGCTACAACATCCACGAATACAACTGGAACAACCCGTCCTACTACGTAGGAGATGGAGGTGCAAACAACGACTACTTCGAGCTCGCCACGCACTTGAAGGCGAACGTCCTCTCGCTCGAGCACCGCTACTTTGACGGCTCGCTGCCCGACAAAGGGTACCAGCGCATGGAATACTGCACGGCCGAAGAGGCTGCTGCCGACTTCCACGCCCTCCTCGAGGCGATGAAGCAGGTCTTCAGGGGGAAGTACGTCATCTCGGGCATCAGCAAGGGTGGCACGACGACCTTCATACAACATGCCCTGTACCCCGACGACGCCGACCTCTACGTACCCTACGTGGCTCCTCTTTGCGACACGCCCGACGATGCCCGTACGATGCAATACTACAAGGCCAACGCCTGGAACGAAGAACTGCGCCAGCGCGTCGACGCCATACAGCGCGAGATGCTTACCGACCCGGACGTCTACAAGAAAGTCAGCGAATGGACGAAGTATTACAACCCTTCGTGGAGCACACGTAAGCACAAGCAGAATTTCCTGCACAACGTGGGAGTCCTAGACTACGAAGCCCACAAGAACATGTCGCGCGACCAAGTGAAGGACCTGCTGGACAAGATCGACTCCATGAAAGCCTTGCTGATGGAACACGGACACACCTCGTCTTACCTGTGGGCCAACATGGTCTTCTACGGCACGATGGACACCAATACGTGCTGGCAATGGATGCTCGACATGGCCGGCACACGAGCCGCCGGACAAAGCCCCATCCCACCCAACACGCTGCACAACAAGGTGCCCGTACCCTTCACGACAGATAGCAAGGTACCCCGTCCCTTCACGATAGACAGCAAGGATTTCGACAAGTCCATGACGGCCTACTACTACCAGGCAGTCCACGAGCTGGGCAGCTTCGGGTTCGACTTCCACACCATCCTGGATGATGACGGGTACGCCGCCCTGGCCGACTCGCTCAACAGCATCTGGAGGGAGGCGGGCAACAACAGTATCGCCCTCAACATGCCCTACCTGAAAACGGTCACCTACGACGCATCCCTGCGCCGCAAGGTCATCGAGCGCACACGTCAGGCCACCAAGCCCATCATCTTCCTCTTCGGAGGCGACGATGCCTGGACGGGAGGTGCACTGCCCGACGAGTGCTACAACAACGAGACTACCTTCCGCCTCGTCCTGCCCGGACAGAATCACGCAGCATGCATCAACCGCGCCTCAGCAGCAGACCGCAAGGAGGCATGGGCCCTCATCGACGATGCGCTGGCCGGCAGACTTACCAACGGCATCAACCATGTCACCCCCACCCCACACGATGGCACGCTCTACAATCTCAGCGGGCAGCGCATCCGCACCGTGCAGCACGGACAGCTCTACATCCAGCACGGGAGACTCTTCCGCAAATAATCAGAAAAAAACTTCGAGCTCAACGACACTCAATCCCACAAAAATCTCCTTTTGGTGCAATAAGCAGTCATCAAAAATCTCCATTTGGTGCAATAAGTAGCCCACAAAAATCTCCTTTTGGTGCAATAAGTGGCCTACAAAAATCTCCTTTTGGTGCATTTAGTAGCCGAAAAATTTCTCCATTTGGTGATTTCTATGTACCTTTGCACCCATAAAATGTGAATGTTACATGAGGAGAAAACTATATGATGACCTATTGAGGTGGAAGCAGGAGGAGCAGGGAGCGGTAGCGCTGCTTGTAGAGGGTGCCCGTCGTGTGGGCAAGAGCTATATTGTGGAGGAGTTTGCCAAGAAAGAATACAGGTCGTATATTCTGGTTGACTTTGCCCATATCAGCAAATCCATGCAGGCTGTCTTTGACGAATATCTGAACGAGACAGACACTTTCCTTATGTTCCTGCAAAACGTTGCTGGCGTGCGGCTTTACGAAAGAGAATCATTGATTATATTCGACGAGGTGCAGAAATATCCCATGGCCAGACAAGCCATCAAGCATCTGGTAGCCGACCGTCGTTATGACTACATCGAGACAGGATCACTGGTCAGCATCAACGAGAACACTCAGGACATCCTCTTACCTTCAGAGGAACGTCCATTGCAGATGAACCCTATGGACTTTGAGGAATTTCTATGGGCTCTCGGAGATGAGATGACCTGGCCATTCGTTAAGCAATGCTTTGAAAAGAAGATGCCTATGGGCCCCATGCATCGAAAGACGATGACCTTGTTCCGTCAATACCTGATTGTCGGTGGAATGCCACAGGCCGTAGCAAAATTTGTCGAGACAAAGAATTTCCAGAAAGTGGATATAGTAAAGCGTGATATATTGTCGCTGTACCGCAAGAGCATCGACAAACACGTCAAAGGATATACAGAAAAAGTAAAGGCCGTGTGGGACCAGATTCCTGGCGAACTACAAAGGCACGAAAAGAAGTTCAAACTTGCAGACATTGAGCAGGGTGCTCGCTACAGGAGTTACGAATCATCATTCCTTTGGCTGAAGGATGCAAGATTTGTCAACACATGCTATAATGTTACAGAGCCACAGGTCGGAATGAAGTTGAAACGCGACGACCTCACGTTCAAATGCTATATGGGCGACACAGGTCTGCTTATTGCACATACCTTTGACGAGAAACTGATCCAAGGCGAGGAATTGTATCAGAAGTTGATGCTTGACAAACTGGAGATCAACGAAGGCATGTTGGTAGAGAACATCGTCGCTCAGATGCTGGTGGCAAGCGGTCATTCACTCTACTTCTACAGCAAGAATTCTGACGTGGCAGAAGACCGTATGGAGATAGACTTCCTTGTGGAAAAACCAACCCTCACAAATGCTCACAACATCTGTCCCGTGGAAGTGAAGTCTGGCAAGAACTATAAATTCTCATCCATAGAGAAGTTCAGAAAGAAGTTCCCCGGACAAATACATACCCCCTACATCATACATTGCATGGACTATAAAGAAGAAAAGGGCTATCAATTCCTACCCATATACATGACGCCCTTGTTATAAGGAATGACACCTTCTTCACCTTCACTCGAATGATACAGAGAGCGTATCGGGAATGAAAATAGAACAAAGAAAGTTCCTCTATTCAAAAAGGACAGAGGAACTTTTAAACATAAATACAGGTTGCTTGTTACTGTACAACTACTATTTCATCAATATCTGCCACTTGTTTTCCGTCTACTGCCCAAACACCCATGCCAAAACCTGAATACTTCATTGGTGCAAACCTGATTTCAAGAGCCTGCATATTATCAACCAAAAACTCCAATTTTTGGAAAGTTGACTTTATCTCAAGTTCATGATCCTTTATTTTCTTATTGACTTTTACTTGAGTTTGGCGGAAACCTACCAATCTATTGTCTACGTATCTTTTATAGATTGCTGTTTCCATCGTTAAGATGAACATATCGTAATTGTAATCATCCATATAGTTCAGAATCATACAAATGCCACGCTCATCATCATTAATTTTTGTATTAATGCACTTTGCCTTAATACTATAGTTTTTTGAAGGATCTATGGGCAGATAACATGTCGACATCATAGGTTCCGCAGTCTTTGCAGAAAGATGCAAAACACCTTCTTTAATAATTGCTTCTCCCCTTTTACCAACAAACTCATTCCACCCAAGCTTGTTGGATTCAAAATCCTCAGTGAACGATTGAGCAAACATATTCAAAGATATGCATGCAAACATAAAAAATACGATAATCTTCTTCATTTCTTTTTATTATTAAAGTTTTATTTTCTTGCTATACGTGATTGCATCTCTGCTATTATAGTTTCAAATTTCTTTGATATTCTATCGATTGACTGGAACGACTCGTCCCTTCTTGCAGACAACATACTTGCCACCTCTGATGAAATTTTTATTTGAAAAGTAAGGTCTCCACCAACATTTATCTGACGGATAGACACTCTTGTACGAAGCTGTTTCTCTGCATCTGCCAATGTTTCATATTGCCACGGAGTCTGTATGAATCCAGAAGCTATGTCGGTAGCTTGAATTTCGTCAAAATAGTCAAGCAGAATTTGATGCATCATTTTCCATGCCTTGGACGCATCTTGCTTGCCATTTTCATCGACAGTATATAAATCTGGTGAAACAGCAATGGTAAAATATTTATTTACAAGGCCTGACTGATTGGTAAGATCCAAGAACGTATCACGCCTTAATGTATAAGAAATACCCTTGCGCTTATCATGTTTATAGATTTTTGTCTCCAACGTAACATATCCATCACGTTCTACCTTAACGACAATGAAATCCTTTGTGATTTTTGCAACGACAATACCATCTGCCATATAGTTTCCATCTACATAAATCTTGGCATCAGATGGCGTAACTGAAATCTTCACATCCTTAGCCCACATTCCTAAGGATGAAAATGCTAACACAAGCATCAATAAAAATTTATTCTTCATACTTTCTTTTTTGCGCTTTAGAAACCCAATAAAGCATTACTAATCGAAAAAAGATAGCTACATAAAGAAAAACGTAGGCTTCCAACTCTGCACGTCCGTCGTTTGAGGTCCTGAGAAAACCTGTATAGTTAGACGAGTAGAGTGTCTGCCCACGTCAGTATGTTGCACGTACCCCGAAAAGTGTGCGTGAGGATACACCAATATCCTCGGCACACTCCGGGATACAGTTATTCCATACCCGTAGCAGTCACTTCCGACATTGTCTCTTGAACTATACGTTAGAATTTCTCAGGTTCCAAACGTCCAATCAGACAAAGCATCGATGACGCTTTCCTAATATATAGTGTCCCACCCATAGCATGAAGTCTCCTTCCAATGGATTTTTCCTTCCCATATCAAGCAAAGTTTTGCTTTGCCGATAAACATGACGTGGATAAGACAATGCAAAATTACATTTTTTTTTCGAACAAACAAAAAAAGAAAAGAAAAAAAAGAAAAGCTGCTGTGATTTCACGCCAGCACTTGCTACAATAATACAATCAAGGCTCACAACAACTGACCTCGTTAAATATTTGTTTTCAACACAAGTCACTGACTTATCCATTCTAATGTCGTGGGATTGCAACCGAACCCTTTCCATAAACCATGTAAAGAATATTCAGCGTGGGAACCCTTCTGAGAATCGCGCAAAAGTCAGCACGCCGAAAGAGGGACGCGTACACGCGAATCTAATAACCATCTAATGCTCAACGCGTTAGATTTACGAGCAGCATAAAAAGCAGGAAAAAGACACGAAAAACACGTTTTTTCGCAGCGAATTCCGAGTTTTTCCGCAGCGAGAAAAAAAATGCGACGCAGCGTCAACCAAAAATTGACGCTGCGTCGCATTATTTTTTCTGCTGCGTTAACCGGAAATTGCCCGATTTCTGCCGCAAATTCAGCCTTACGGGGCCTCAGAATTCCCTTGCAAAAGCTAGATTAACGCAAAAAGTGAACAAAAATTTGAAGCATTTTGTAAACATTCCCGTCACCTACTTGCCTTTGGAGAGAAACAGCTCAATCAGCTTGGTGAGGTCACCGATGCTGACCGTTCCACTCTTGTTCACGTCAGCAGTGCCCGTCTTGTCCGTACGCTTGCCGAGAACGGTGCTGACAATCGTCTTGACGTCTGCCAGCTCCACCCTGCCGTCACCATTGGCATCTCCCACGGGGCGTGCCGGTATGGGGAAGACCATCGAGAAGGACTTGCTGCCGTCTATCGTCCTTGTGCCACCGTCCGTGGTGAGGGTGACAGGCTTGGTGAAGTCCATCTTCAGCACCGAGGTGTAGTTCATCTTCTCCTGCGAAGTGCCGCTCTTCACGGTAACCTCGCTTTGTGCCTGGCTGGCCGTGCCCGCCATGAGGGCGAGCATAGCCACGAATAGTCTGACTCTCTTCATAGCTGCTTACTTTTGCGGAACGTAAACTGGACGGACGGGGCAAGCCATTTGGCGGTATACTTCTTTATAACCATCACGAGCATACCATGTGCCATATTCATCCACTAATATTTCAGGCAGACCACTGCTCAAACCATAGCTAACAAGATCATCTACTTCTTCAAGAGTATTTGTTGCAGAATTCCAACTCAACTTGTCCAGACAGTTAATCCAGAAATAGAGTTCTGTAGGGTTCAGTATACGAAAACCAAGCGAAACCATAGCTCTGCCGCCAATTGGCATTATAATTGATTTACCATTCAACTTGGAGGTAAAGCGCAGAACCGGCACATCGTTAACCCGTTCCTTCGTAATGGTCGTATTCGTATATAACTCCTTGTTCTGTTCCCTACTTGGTATTTGCCATCCCTCGCCATACAGCTGCGTTGCGATGTCATCCTCGGGGTCGAGAACACTCTTGCCATCGGTTTCATTGTACTTGATGTAGTGAAAAACGGCATTATGATTTTCGTCGTATGTCTCACAAGGATTTGCATAAAGTGAATATGCACGCTGGTCAGTCCAGTCTATAGTACGGTCAATCGGCGTGAGAGCTCCCCACTGATAGTAATCGCCAATGTCCTCGGGCACTTGTGCACCGATATTGCACGAAGCCCACTTGGTTCCGCTGGGCAGACCGAGGTCAACATACTCCATAGGATTGGTTGCAGGAACATACACCACGCTGTCGGGCTTGGCATAGGCACCCACCACTTCTCCGTTTTTGTACACACGGAACATCTGCGCATGGGCCACGCTGCCACAGAACAGGCTCAGCACACAGGCCAACAGAACTGAAAGTCTCAACTTTTTCATCTGGTTTTGAATTATAAGATTAGTATTTTACGTGCAGGAATCTATTGCGCCACGACGCAAGGCCACAGACACCAAAAAGGCTGCCCGAAAGCATCCGTACGATGCCTTCAAGCAGCCAATATGCGTTATGTTCTTTTAGAAAGTTAAGAATCACCCCCCCGAAACCGTACAGTACATACCGGCTGTGGCAGTCAAAGCCTCAGCAGACGGAACAACAGATGTAAAGGGGCGGAATGTCATAAGTTCACTTATTTGCGGCAAAGTTATATATTTTTCTGCGAACAGCAAAACAAAAGGGAAGTTATTTTGTCCAATTCAGCAATTTAGCCCGCAAAGCACCACACCGAAGGCAAACAACCTCACTGCCCGAAGAGGCTGTCAGCCGTGAGGCACTGCACAATCATATTGCGGTACTTGTTGTTGACAACACCATTTGAGGCCAGCATGGTGAGGTGGACGGCAGAGCGGGTCTTTGTGACAGTGCGAAAGGCGGTGAGCTTACTTTCCAGTTCATGCGCATATTTGGCATCTACCGTAAAGGGATCCTTGGAGTATTTTATCTCAAAGAGGTTGATGACGCCGTCGGCCCTGGAGAACAGCAAATCAACCTGAGCGCCCCTGTGTTCATCGGTCTTGTCCGTGCGCCAAGAGCAGACGTTGGAAAGTATGCCGGAAATCTGCATGGCATCCTTTATCTGTCTGGTATGCTGAAGGCAGACACGTTCGAAGGCAAGGCCCGCCCAGATATTGTGATCCGCACTGAGATATGTGTGAGTCCAGTAGTGCTCGTCAGCAAAGGCATTCTTCTTGATGCAATGGTAATGGAACAACGTGTAGTTGTCTATCAACTGAAACAGGCCGCCTTGTTCCGTGCTGTTGAATGCAACATAATGCCTGATGAAACCGCACTGCTCCAACTCCTCAAGCACGGTTGAGAAGGTTCCGCCATCCTGTAGCTTGGTGGAACGTAGGATTTCATTTCGGGTCATGCCACATTTCTTCTTGCTCAATGCCTCGATGACCTTGATGTACTTCTCCGGACGATTGAAGAGTATGGCATAGAGCGCTTCAAATTCATCGGCAAGCTTCGAATTTTCAGTAAAGAAGAGTTCATCGATGTTCTGCACCACACTGTATCCCCTACGCAGGAAGCTCCAGTAATACGGAATGCCACCCAGTATCATATAGGTGTCCAGCACATCCCGTCTTGTCATCCCCAGTCCCACGGCATCAGCGTATCGCTCGCATTCGTACAACGTAAATGGCAACAACTTCACTTTCTCGGTCAGTCTTCCTCGCAGTCCAGCCTTGTTCTTCAGCAGCTTCTTGGTAATCCAGGATGTAGCACTTCCACACACAATCAATACGATATCCTTTTGGGCTCTGGCAGTGACCCATCCGTTCCAGAAATTCTCCAACGCACTGACCATACCACTCTTGGCAGTATCCATCCACGGCAGCTCGTCGATGAAGATAACCTTCTTGCCACTTGGCGCACGTTCTATGAGCTGTTTGAGTTGAGAGAAAGCCTCAACCCACGTCTTGGGCGTCTTGCACTCGGTAAGACCATAAGCACGCAGCGAGTCACGAAAGGCTACCAACTGTCCCTTCTTGTCCGTTTTGGCCATTCCGGTATGCTGGAAGGTAAACTTATAGTTGAACGTCTCGCGTATGAGATAGGTCTTTCCTACACGTCTTCTTCCGTAGACCACGCAGAATTGGGGCTCCTCTCTCTGCAGGAGTTCAGATAGTGTCTGCTGCTCTATTTCCCTACCAATAATCATGCTTCAACACGTTTTGAATGTAAACATGTTGCAAATATACGAAAAAAAACACGATAACCAGCGGAAACGGGCATAAAAATACGCGTTTCCGCTGGAAATCCGCACAAAAATCACCGATAACCAGCGGAAACGGGTAAAAAAATGGTCGTTTCCGCTGGAAATCCGCACAAAATCTACTCGTGACCGATCAGTTCCGGGATACCGAGGCTTTCGAGGAGCCCCTTGAGGAAGCTGGCAGCGCTGATGATCTTGCCGCCCACGGTGCCGGTAAGGCGCGTCAGCGAACCCATGGCAAAGCCCTTGACGCATTGGCCCGTGAGGTCGCCCACCTCCTCCGACTCGAAGGCGTTGAGGTCGTACTGCGACAGCTTCTTCTGTATCTTGACATACCGCTCGCCCACCTGCTTCCAGTCGTCGAACGAATAGCTGGAGCCGTCGACGACGATGTGTTCGGTGAGGTTGCGCAGGTCGTTGATGACGGCCTTCTTGCCCGTGGCGCACGAGGCAAAGGTGAGCAGGAACAGGAGGATTGGGATAGCGAAGAGGGTGTGTTTTCTCATACGTTCTGTGGTCTTTGAAGTTTCCGCAAAATTACGAATAATCGGGCAAACAACCAAACTTACACCCCCTTTCATTGAAATTCTGCGAACAAATGTAGCAGAAAAGCGAAAAAATGAGTAACTTTGCAGCGGAAATGCCAACAAAAAAGCAGAAAAGTAAAACCGTAATAAAAAGAAAAAGATGAAAAGACTTTGCAAGAAGACGCTCGTGGGCTTGAGCATCGCAGCCATGGGACTGAGCACTACCAGCTGCGCCACTGAGATTCTGAACCAGCTGGACTGGGGAACGCTGCTCACACAGATTATGACCAATGTGTTCAACAACGGCACGACGAACGTGTACCGCGGCGACTACAGCCTGCAACACCTGCCGAAGGGCCAGAACGGCTTCGTGATCGGCAGTGAGAAGCTGCAGTTTGAGGGCACTGGCATCACGGTGACGCAGACGCGCAACAACACCATCAACATCACCCTGCCCGGCACCGACGGCATCGGCAACGCCACGATGACGGACGTCACGGTCTACAACCTGGAGTTCACCAAGAACGAGGATAGCGGCGTGATGACCAACTACATCGACCTGGGCACGAACAGCAGCATCGACGGCAAGCTGACAGTGGATGGCAAGCAGTACGATGCCTCGAACCTCTACATCAAGGCTTACCTGACCGGCTCGCAGCTGGTGATTTCGGAGGCCTCCATCTACTTTGGCAGCGACGAGAGCCAGGCCATCAACGTGACCTTCTCGGGCCAAATCGTGCAGCAACAGCAGTAAGGGGAGTAAAGGTTTAAACGTTTAATGGGTTAAAAGTTTAAACGTTTAAGGGTTTAAGCGAACAAAAGTAAAAAAAGAACGGGCGCGCTCACGTGTATGTGGGCGCGCCCGTTCAATATTCTATAAAGATAAAAGGTAAAAGGTAAAAGTTGAGTTTTGAAGTTGATGAGTTGTTTCTGCTTTCCAACACAACTTTTAACTTTTAACTCTTAACTTTTAACTCTTAACTTTTAACTTTCAACTCCTACAGGTTAGGCCTCCTCGTTCTGCTCGGGACGGGGACGACGCTCGCCACGGTCACGGCGGTCGCCACGGTCGCGACGCTCACCACGCTCGGGACGCTCGGGACGGGGACGACGCTCGCGCTCTACGTAGCCTTCGGGCTTCTCGAGCAGCACGCGGCGAGAGAGCTTGAACTTGCCGGTCTTGGGATCGATCTCGAGGAGCTTGACCTGCATCTTGTCGCCCTCCTTGATGCCAGCCTCCTCAACAGTCTCGAGGCGCTTCCAGTCGATCTCGCTGATGTGCAGCAGACCGTCCTTGCCGGGCATGAACTCCACGAAGCAGCCGTAAGGCATGATGGAACGAACGGTACCCTCGTACACCTCGCCCACCTCGGGGATGGCCACGATAGCCTTGATCTTGGCCATGGCAGCGTCGATGGTCTCCTTGTTGGGACCGCTCACCTGCACCTTGCCTACGCCGTCTTCCTCGTCGATGGTGATGGTAGCACCGGTCTCCTCCTGCATACCCTGGATGATCTTGCCGCCGGGGCCGATGACAGCACCGATAAACTCCTTGGGAATGATGATCTGCTCGATGCGGGGCACGTGGGGCTTGAGCTCGGCACGGGGTGCGTCGAGGGTCTTCATCATCTCGGCCAGGATGTGCTCGCGGCCAGCCTTGGCCTGCATGAGGGCCTTCTCGAGGATCTCGTAAGAGAGGCCGTCGCACTTGATATCCATCTGGGTGGCGGTAAGACCCTTGGGCGTACCGGTGGTCTTGAAGTCCATGTCGCCCAGGTGGTCCTCATCGCCGAGGATATCAGAGAGCACAGCGTACTTCTCCTCGCCGGGGTTCTTGATAAGACCCATGGCAATACCGCTGACGGGAGCCGAGATGGGCACACCGGCGTCCATCAGAGCCAAGCAGCCGGCGCAGGTAGAAGCCATTGAGCTGGAACCGTTCGACTCGAGGATGTCGCTTACGACACGGATGGTGTAGGGATAATCTGCGGGAATCTGACCCTTCAGACCGCGCCATGCCAGATGGCCGTGACCGATCTCGCGACGGCCTACGCCACGCTGAGCCTTGGCCTCGCCGGTTGAGAAGGGAGGGAAGTTATAGTGGAGCAGGAAGCGCTGATACTCGCGAACGAGCACGTCGTCAACCAGCTTCTCATCGAGCTTGGTACCGAGGGTACAGGTAGCCAGCGACTGGGTCTCGCCACGGGTGAAGATAGCACTTCCGTGAGGACCGGGCAGGGGGCTGGCCTCGCACCAGATGGGACGGATATCGGTGGTCTTACGACCATCGAGACGGATGCCCTCATCGAGGATGCAGCGACGCATGGCGTCCTTCTCCACGTCGTGGTAGTAGCGGTCGATAAGGCCGTTCTTCTCCTCGAGCTCCTCAGCCGTCATGTCGGCGTGAGCCTCAGCATACTTAGCCTTGAACTCCTCGCGGATGGCCTCGAAAGCCTCGGCACGTGCGTGCTTCTCGAGTGCCTTCTTGGTAACGTCGTAGGCGGGCTGGTAGCAGGCCTTCTTGACCTCCTCGCGCAGCTCCTCGTCATTAACCTCGTGGCAGTACTCGCGCTTGACGTCCTTGCCCAGCTCCTTTGAGAGCTCCTTCTGCAGGCGGCACATGGGCTTGATGGCCTCGTGGGCGCACTTGAGGGCAGCCAGCAGGTCGGTCTCCTGAACCTCCTTCATCTCGCCCTCAACCATCATGATGTTCTCCTCGGTAGCGCCAACCATGAGGTCCATGTCAGCCTCCTTCAGCTGGCTGAAGGTGGGGTTGATGACGAACTCGCCATTGATGCGGGCCACGCGAACCTCAGAGATGGGGCCCTCGAAGGGGATATCGCTGACAGCCAGAGCGGCAGAGGCTGCAAAACCAGCCAGTGCATCGGGCATGTCCTCGCCATCGGCAGAGAAGAGGATTACATTTACATAAACTTCAGCATGATAGTTGCTGGGGAAGAGGGGACGCAGGGCGCGGTCCACCAGACGACAGGTCAGAATCTCGTCGTCGTTAGCCTTACCCTCACGCTTTGTAAATCCGCCGGGGAAACGACCGGCTGCGAAATACTTCTCTCTGTACTCTACCTGCAAGGGCATGAAATCTGTTCCGGGAACGGCATCTTTTGCGGCGCAAACGGTGGCCAGGAGCATCGTGTTGTTCATACGAAGCATCACGGATCCATCGGCTTGTTTGGCCAATTTCCCGGTCTCGATGCTGATGGTTCTTCCATCAGGCAACTCGACTGTCTTTGTAATTACGTTCATCTTGTTTTTATAAATAATGTATCAACATGCGTCACATTGACGCGAAAAAATTCGTGCAAAGATAATACTTTTAGTTCATAGTTCATAGTTCATAGTTCATAATTCGGGCAAAAATGGGCAAAAAAGGGCGTTTTCGACACATATTTTATAAAACAGCGCACGCAAAAGAAGAAAATTGCGTACCTTTGCACGCAAATTAAAACAAAGGAAAAATGAAAATCAAGTCAATACTGGCAGCCTCGCTCACGGCACTGGCTGCCCTGATAACATCCTGCACGGCAGACGGCCCGCAGTTCCACATCGAGGGACACATCAACGGCGCCAAGGACACCACACTCTACCTCGAAGGCATCAAACTGAACGGCGTGGAGCTCGTCGACTCCGTGCGACTGGGCGAGGACGGTGCCTTTGCCTTCGCGGCCACCGACACCACGAGCTGCCCCGAGTTCTACCGCCTGCGCATCGGCAACCAGGTCATCAACCTCAGCGTCGACTCGACCGAGACCATCGGCGTGGAGGCCAAGTGGCCCAACATGGCCTTCGACTACAGCGTCACGGGCAGCGGCAACTGCGACACCATACGCCTCCTCTCCCTCCGCCTGGCCGACCTGGAGCGCCGCGTGGTGGCCATGAACGACGACCGCCGCTTCACCCTCGAAGAGCGCAACCTGAACATCCAGCAGATGGTCAAGGAGTACAAAGACAGCGTCAAGATATGGTTCATACAGAACCGCTACGACCGTGCCTCGAGCTACTACGCCCTGTTCCAGATGATCGGTCAGATCAGCATCTTCGACGTGCAGAACGATGCCAGCGACGTGCAGTGGGTCAACGCCGTGGCCAACGCATGGAACACACGCTACCCCGGCACGCTGCGCACACAGAACCTCTGCAACATAGCGCTGCGCGGCCGCAAGAACACGCGCAAGCACACCATCGAGCTCAACATCGACGACGAGCGCGTCAAGGAGACGGGCATCATCGACATCACCCTGCCCGACATCAACGGACGCGAGCGCAGCCTCTCCGACCTCAAGGGCAAGGTGGCACTGCTCGACTTCACCGCCTACTCGGCCGAGAAGGCGCAGGATCGCCTCATCCTCATGCGTGAGCTATACAGCAAGTACCACGACCGCGGACTGGAGATCTACCAGGTATCACTCGATCCCGACCAGCACTACTGGAAGACGGTCTGCCAGAACCTGCCCTGGATATGCGTCTACAATGCCGAGGGTGCTGCGAGCGACATCCTGACACTCTATCAGGTGCAGCAGCTCAACACCTACTTCCTCATCGACCGCGGCAACAACCTCGTCAACCGCGCAGAGAACATCCCCGACCTGCAGAAGGCCATCGAGGCATTGCTGTAGGAGCAGGGGAGGGGGTGAAGACAAACACACCCCCTCTCTTTTTTACCCGTTCCACAAGCCGGAAAAACTTGCGAAACGACAAAAATTTGCATTTTCCTGATGATTTTTACGTTTTGCAAATAGTCAAATGACTTATTTCGACTAATTTTGCAAAAAACAAACCGTAGACATGAAGAGAATCGTCCTTTCCAGCATCCTGCTCCTTGCCACACTGCTGTCCTGCACCCAGTGCAGTGACAGAAATGCCGGCAGTGCCGACGGCTACGGAAGGGGGTACCCGCATACCAAGGAGGCGATTACCATCATAGACAGCTGCATGAGCTTCATGCAGACCGACCCTGCACGGTCGCACCGCATCATCGACTCCATCTGCCAGGCCAGGCTCATGCGGCCCGCACGCTGCGACTACTACCACGCCATTGTGGTCTACATGGGCGACGAGCGGAGGGACAGCGCACTGGCCATCTGCAACAGACTCCTCGACGAAGGACAGTTTGGCGACGACAGGTACCTGGAGGAGGAGCTCTGCGTGCTGGCCTCCAACATCACCCTCACGCTGGGTCGCTTCGTCCAGACCCTCGAATACGCCAACCGCGGCATAGCCATCTGCCACGGACAGTCCCTCATGAACGCTGACGAGGCCATGCTGCTGGGACGTGCCGGACAGGCCGAGCAGAAGCTGGGACGCACGGAAGAGGCGATGCAGACCTACCAGGAGGCCAACCGGCTGCTCATGGCCGACAAGACCTTCGGCGGACTCATAGCGCGCATCTCGCTCATGATGAAGCAGGCAACATTTTATTACGAGACAGCACAGTACGACAGGATGATAGACACGTGCCACGCCGTGCTCGCCCTCGTAGAAGGCTTCCACCGCAACCCTACCCCCGTCGAGAACCGGCCGCAGACGATGGCTACGTCGGGCCAGGCCACGCGTGACTTTGCCGACTTCTACCAGAGCCAGATGTACGGCAAGATAGCCAGGGCCTACCTGGACAAGGCGGAGCAGGGCAGTCCGGACAGCGCATCGGCCTGCTACGACTCGCTGAACCTATACCTCGACAGGTGGGAGCAGACGCAGAGCCACACGTCGCCCGACAACCTTGCCCGGGTGCTGCGCCCGCTCTTCGTCACAGGCAGGACGGCACCGTTCGACGAGGCCAAGCTGGCCGTGGCCGAACTCTACAGGGGCGACAGCATTGTGGCCGAATACGCCGACTGCCTCGCCATCCTTGCCCAGGAGGCCGCCTCGCGCAACGACTACCAGACGAGCAACGCCTACCTGCACAGGGCACTCGTCATCGGCGACAGCCTGCGCCGCAAGGAGTCGCTACGTGCTCTCTCTGAGCAGCTGGCCCTGCACATAACGCAGCAACAGCAACTGAACCGACAGGAGGCCAGGGCCAGGGCATCGCGCCATAGGCTCATCATTACCCTCATCGTGCTCGCCATCGCCTCCGCCGTCGCCATCGCCTTACTGCGCCGCCGCAACAAGCAGAAGGAGGATGTGCTGCAAATGACGCAGCAAGACCTCATCGAAACACGTGAGGAGGTGAACGACATGATTCAGCAACTTGAGGAGTCAAGGAAAGAGAAGATAGACCGAAACCAGCAAGAACTCTACGACCGCATAGAACTGGTAGTCAGGGAGAAGAAGCTCTATCTACATCCCAACTTCAACATCGCCATGCTGGCTGAGCACCTGGGCACCAACCGCACGTTCATCTCTGCCTGCATCAACAGCCTCACTGGCAAGACCTTCCGCACGTGGCTGGCCGAGTACCGACTGCAACTCTTCATCCAGAAGCAAAGCAAGACTCCCGATACCCCCATCGACCAGCTCCTCACACAATGCGGCTACAAGGACCAGTCCACCTTCCGCCGCCAGTTCAAGGCCGCCTTCGGCACCACACCCTCCAAGTACAAGAATACAACGGAAAACGAAAATACAAAAACCGAAGAATAAATCAAGAAGAATGAAAAAGAAGAAAAGCTACGAGAAACCCTCGCTGGAGACGATAACGATTTCGGACAACCTCTTGCTTACGGCAAGCGAAGAAACGGTTAGTTTGCGTGTCGACTTAGAGGAGTCGGAAGACGAAGGCCTTGCCGAGTAAATTTGCATATAAAAAATAAGGTAAAACAACATATCGATATGAAAAAGTGTCTAACAGGTATCATTCTTGCCTTTACATTTCTATGCAACACTTCTGTTGCCATGGGAGAAACCATTCAGGTATCTTCAGGAAAGGAACTGTGGAATGCCATCTACGACCATCTTGAAGACCCCAATGTAATCATCCAGCTCATTGACACGATAGACATGAAGGATGTCCACGACTCAGAACAGTTCAATCGCAGTTATGATCACCCATTCATGGGAACCATCACGGGATATTACACATACGCGGATAAAGATACAAGTAAGGTATGCCCACACATCATCAAGAACTTAGACTACGCCTTGGTAAACCGCATGAAGGGAGCAAAGGTGAAGGGTGTCAAGTTCAAGGACTGCGACACAAGCGGTTGTCTGTCCTACTATCCTGCCATCATCACCTGTATGGCCAGAAACTGCGAGTTTACCGAGCTCATCTTCGAGAACTGTAGATATGATGACGGCTTTCTGGGTTCTGCCACTTCATACATCACGTCAAAGTATGGCCTTATGGCTAATGAACTATACTATTGTAAAGTCAAAAGCGTGATATTCAATGGATGTTCAATCACTAAGTACGGATCGGAAGTGGGCAGTTTGGCTGGCTATGCCGAAGAAACAGAATTCACCGACTGCGTTACCGAGCAGTTCAGCCATTTCTTTGCCGAGGCAAGCAATGCGTACATTGGCGGTCTGGTGGGCAAGGCGTATCGCTGCGCGTTCTGGGACTGTGTGAATATGGCAACCGTGGCAGGATCGGAAAAAGCAGACAACGTGGGTGGCATTACCGGATGGAGCGAGGACTGCACGTTCGGATACTGCACCAATAGCGGTGCCCTGCTCACGACGGCGAGAAGCACGTGGAACAGCTTCAGTTCGAAGCAACATGATATCGTCACTTCGCTCTTGGCCAAATTAGGAGAATACCCGTTGAGCTACCTGGAATCGGATTTCGTCTACCGTAGATACCAGATGGCAAATGCGAGAATCAGCAAGATGAGCATCCCGGAGGCCAGTGAATACTTTGACACATGGTTCAAGTACGCCAAGGACTATCAACGCTTTTACAAGACACAAAGAGGGTCGTGCATCTGGACCCTTGTCACGTTTCTGTTTACATTATACAGCGAGGTATCTGAGGCCAACATGCCCGACGAGATGGGTGGCATAACGGCCGCATCGTATGGCTGCACGATAAAGAACTGCCTGAACGCCGGAGTCGTCCACTGCGCCGACGCATACGGTGGCGGCATAGCGGGCAAGGCATATTCGGATGGTCATCACGGCACCGAAATCGAGGCTTGTATCAACCGTGCTTATGTGCAAGGCGAGGAACAGACGGGCGGCATCGTGGGGTCGCTTGACGAAAGCAGCAAGGTGCGTTACTGCCTCAATATGGGTACGGTAGATGTGTTGAAGAAAGACGGAGGCCCCATCTGCGGAGAGAATGACGACGAAGACCAAAAGAATCTGAAGGGCAACTTCGCGCTGGCTCACGATGCGGCATACACCCCTGACTCGGCGGGCGACAAACCCATCTACCATGTCAGCATTAAGGATGTCAAGAGTGGCCTTGTAGCCTCTGAACTCAACAGAATAACCCCGCTATACAGCTTCTACCAGAGGATTGGCGAGGACGCGTGTCCCCTGTTCGAGGGGAAGAACAGAGTGGACTCCCGTGATATCCGAGACGACGTAGACCTGCACTACGACGTGGCCGACAGGGGTGAGTTCGTAATGGCTCTGTCCGACCAGTATGCCGACATCCGTCTGACGAACGACATCGACTTCGGCAACGTACTCTTCTCCTTTTACAGCCGGTTCACACCATTCCGTGGCTCCATCGATGGCCAAGGCCATGCCCTCAAGAACATCCAGGGCGAGATGGAAGGAGGAGTGGATGGCTACAAGGACATCAAGTATGACCCCATATTCGGAGAGTGGAAGTACTCGGCAATGATCGGTGGCGCACACAATGCTACGTTCAAGAACCTGCGCTTCGAGAACATGGCAGTCAAGCTGCCCGGACTGGCATCCGGTTTCGTCGGGCTGTCGGTGAACTGTGTGTACGATGGAGTAGGCCTGGAGAACAACTCCACAGTATCAGCTTCACGCAATGGTGTCGGTGGTCTTGTCTGCGATTCCAACCACGACTTCTTCACCAATTGTTATCTCGATTATTCCTCCACAGTTGAAACCACAACCGCCAATGCTCTATGGTACACGGCCTTTGCCGGTGGACTGGTCAGCAAGGCTGTTTACAGCACGTTCATAGATTGTTGGAACTTTGGCAAGGTCTCAGCACGAACAACCGTGGTGGGTGGAATCGTATCGCATGCAGAACACTGCAAACTGTTAAGTTGCGTCAACGAAGGAACCGTTCGTCACAACAGCGAAGTTTTCGACACGGATGACTATCTGGGCGGCATAGCTGCCGAAGCCTACCAAACCACCTTCGACCAATGTGTAAACCAAGGAACTCTCCATTGCGAAGACGAGTATGGCGGCGGCATCGTGGGCTACGGAACCGAAGTGACCCTCAATAACTGCCTCAGTGCCAGTCAGGATCTGGAATTCCCCCCCAACAAAAATACCTGCGGCTCCATCATTGGCGTAGCAGAGGAGAGTACGATGACAAATTGCTTCGCCAACGTCGATCGTCCGATGATTGGCAAAGCCATCTACATGAAACTCAGAACTGGCAACAATTACCGACTGCACGACAAGAACGAAAGCAAAAGCGAATTCGAAATGGGTGTGAATCAGCAGATGTTGACCTCGGGCATCGTGGCCTACTGGCTTAACAACTGCCCCGAGAACCAGGAGCTCAAGCCGTGGCGCCAAAACACGCGCGAGAGGCATGACTTGGGGCATATCGTCCTCCTGGATTCATATCCGGTGCTGAGCATGCTGAGATACACCAGCCAAGTGGTAACCGCTGATGAGGTGAGCGAGAGGATCATCATATCCACGGCCGACGAACTCAGGGAATTCGCAGAGAAGGTCAACAAGGGCAATCGTTATGCCTGTGCCGTGCTCTATGACGACATCAACCTGGCCGGCAGCAACTGGACGCCAATCGGCACCAACGCCAACCGCTTCCAGGGGATCTTCGACGGCCATGGACACACGGTCAAGGGGCTGAACTGCTCCGTTACGGGCAAAAATGAAGACTACAAGGGGGCTGGCCTCTTTGGTGTGGTAGATGTACTGGCCGATATTGAAAATGTAGTCATTGCCGACGACTCGAAGATCAGCAGCACGACGAATACGGGCGCAGCCGGCATCGTGGGCATCGTGAAGAGCGAAGACAAACTGTGGGGAGACGTCTACATCAGGAATTGTGGCAACTACGCCTCCGTATCCGCCCCCGACCAGGCTGGCGGCATCTTGGGACGCGTGATGAACAACAAGGACGACACCCAGGTGAAGGTACATGTGGAGAACTGCTTCAACATGGGTACCATTACCGATACGAACGGAGAGGGCAACAGTGCCCTCCTTTGCGGCTACATGAAGAATCGTGGCGTGGTGCGCAACAGCTGGAGCGGCGGCAGGCTGCTGTCCTCGGCCACCGGTGGCACCCCCTTCAGCAAGGTCAATCCATCGGGCGAGCCGGAATACTTTGTGGGCTATGACGGTAGCCTCGACATCGAGCGATGCGGAGCCATCGAGCCTTCCAAAAACGTACAGGGTGCTAACGAAGCCACAAAGCAGAAAGGCGTGGCCAACGTACCCGAGGCAGATGTCGCCAACGGCCTCCTCACCCTTCAGGTCAATGGCAGCAACGGCGACACAGGCAAACCGACCATCTGGCAACAGAATCTGCAATCCAACCCCTATCCCGTATGGGGCGACAAGGGTGTGTACCACTTCCGTTCACTCATCAAGAACAAGTATGGAACGATATGCCTGCCCTACGAGGTCAAATCCGACCAGAGCGTCTCCTACTACACCTTCGTGGGCGACGAGCTGAGGGACGGCACTCTGATGCTGAAGTTCCGAACCGCCGCCACCGTGCCGGCCGGCACGCCAGCCCTGTTCCTCCCCCTCGAGTACGAGTACTACTACTTCACCTACTCGGGCAGCACCATCGAGGCCAGCAAGACAACCGTTTCAGAGACACCCGGTTCGTCGTGGACGTTTGTCGGACAGTTCGAGGGGACGGTCATCGACGATGCCGACGAAACCAGGTACGTCTACTATCTGTCGGACAACACAATCCGCAATGCCAAGCGAGTCAGCATCGCTCCCTATCGTGCTTTCTTCCGTGGCCCCGACGTCGAGGAGCTCAGGCAGACGCTCAGCGGACAGAATCTGGCACGCGTCTGCATCGTGACGGACGACAACCTGGACGAGACCACCGCCCTCCAGCTCATCCTCCCCGATGACAACGCCCCCCTCCACAGCGCGCATGACAAGGTCTACACGCTTCAAGGAACCGAGGTCCCCAAGGGCTATCGAGGCATCGTGATTACAAACGGCAAGAAGATTGTGGTGAAGTAAGAAGGGGCTACCTATAGCCAAGCAATAGCCAGCAAACAACCAGTCACAACAGCAACAGTATAACATCTATAACCTATATTTTTCCGCGAAATGTTTGGTGGGTTCGGAAAAAGTGCGTAACTTTGCCGCCGAAAACAAACTAAACGAACGAATACGTAGAGGGTTCCGACTGCAAAAGGTCGGAATTCTTTTCGTATATTTCGTGTCTAAGGCCCAGAAGGGGACACCCCGTCACAGTGGCCAGCAAAAGGAAAAGAAAATAATTAAAAAACAAAGACATACATGGCTTACATGACACAAAAGGGCTACGACAAGCTCGTGGCCGAACTCCAGCACATGGAGACCGTAGACCGTCCTGCCGCCAGCGCTGCCATTGCGGAGGCTCGCGACAAGGGTGACCTGAGTGAGAACGCTGAATACGATGCCGCCAAGGAGTGGCAGGCCAAGCTGGAGGGCAAGATCTCCACGCTGAAGGCTACCATTGCTTCGGCCAAGATCATTGACACGAGCAAGTTGAACAACGAGACGGTACAGATACTGACCAAGGTGAAGCTGAAGAACGTGAAGAACAACATGACGATGGCCTACACCATCGTGAGCGACACGGAGGCTAACCTGCGCGAGGGCAAGATCAGCGTCAGCACTCCCATCGCCCAGGCATTGCTGGGCCACAAGGTGGGCGAGAAGGTGGCTGCCAAGGTGCCGGCCGGCATCATCGAACTGGAGATTCTGGAAATCACGTTTGAGGAGTAAAAAAACAAAAGGTTATTATGAGTATATTCAGCCGTATCGTGGCAGGCGAGATTCCCTGCTACAAGATTGCCGAGGATGACAGGTACTTTGCATTCCTCGACATCAGCCCCTTGCAGAAGGGACACACTTTGTGCATCCCCAAGCGTGAGGTAGACTACATCTTCGACCTCGAGGACGACGAACTGGCCGGCCTGCAGGTCTTTGCCAAGAAGGTGGCCACGGCCATCAAGAAGGCCATCCCCTGCGTCAAGGTAGGTCAGTGCGTACTGGGCCTCGAAGTGCCCCACGCACACATCCACCTCGTTCCCATGCAGAGCGAGGCAGACATGCGCTTCACCAATCCTCACCTCGAACTGTCGAAGGAGGAGTTTGAAGAGATTGCAAAGAAGATTCGGGAAAAACTCTGATCAGAAAGGTTATTACAGCATCGACTCCGTTCGCATGCGACGCATCATAGCGGCATCCTCCTTGGGACACACCATGAGGATGCCGTTTTCCTGTACCACCACATAGTCCTTCAGACCACAGATGAAGGCGCGCTCCCCCTTGGGCAGACGAACGATGTTGCCCTCCGACTGGTAGAGCTGGGCATCGCCGCCCAGCACCAGGTTGTCGCGGTCGTCAATGGGAGCATCATTGAGCAGCGCGCTCCACGTACCGATGTCGGCCCACCCGAAGTGCGCCTGCTGCACAAAGGCATTGTCGTTGCCATCCAGCACGCCATAGTCGATGTTCAAGTTGGGCAGAACGGTGAAGAACTCGGGTACCTTGCGCTCCTCGCTGCGTGCCAGTTCGGCCATCATGCGGGGCAGTTCCACCTCGTAGGCGGGCACCTGTCTGACGAGTTGCTGGAGCATGACCTGCACGTTGAACATGAAGATACCCACGTTCCACAGGAACTCACCCGTCTGGAGGAACATCTCAGCATAGTCGCGGGCGGGCTTCTCGGTAAACGACTTCACACGCGAGAAGCCGGGCTTCACCTCATCGCCCATCTGTATGTATCCGTAGCTCGTCTTGGGACGCGTGGGCTGCAAGCCCATGGTCAGCAAGCCGTTGTTGTTGGCAACGAAGTCCAGTCCGTCCCGTATATCCTGCTGATAGCTCGTCTCGTCGATTATCCAATGGTCGGCAGGCGAGCAGACCACATTGGCCTGTGCATCGCGCTTGGCAGCAATGATGAGCGTGCCCAATGCCACACTGGCCAGCGTGCCGCGACGCACGGGTTCGGCAATGATCTGTTCGCGGGGCAGGTCGGGCAGTTGCTCCTGAAGAATCTCCAGATAACGCTGGTCGGTAGACACATAGATATGGTCGGGCTTGATGAATCGCAGGAAGCGGTCGTATGTTTGTTGAATGAGGGTTCTTCCCGTTCCCAGTACGTCCAGGAACTGCTTGGGCAGCTCCTCGGTGCTCATGGGCCACAGACGGCTGCCTATGCCTCCGGCAAGGATGAGGCAATAGTTCTGATCGATAGTAGTCATGGTAGTTTGTCTGTTTTTAAGGTTACAAATGCGAATTTAAGCATTTCCGCCCAAACTGCCAAACTTTTTAAGATTTTTTATTAGTCGTGTAGGAGATTAGCCTACATTATTCATACTTCATAATGCAGGAGTTAGTCACTTCGCCATGTCGATGCAGAGTAAATCCTGCAGCTGACGACCTACGGACGAACTGCTGACACTGTTGACCAGAATACTGAAGGCCAACACGTGGCCGTTGCTGGCCGTCACATAGCCCGAGAGGGTAGACACGCCCGATACCGTACCCGTCTTGGCACGCACGTTGCGGTGGGCGGCCGTACCACGCATGCGACTACCCAGCGTGCCGTCCACACCAGCTATGGGCAGCGACTCGTAGAGTACCGGGAATACAGTCTCGTCATGATAGGCAAGACGCAGGATGTCGGTCACCGTGACGGCCGTCGTCTTATTGCTGTGCGAGAGACCGCTGCCATCTGCTATGACGTAGCTGCCGGGTGCACCACCAGCCCGCTCCACCATGCGTCGCACCTGCTGCTGGCAACGCTCGTACGACCACGTATCGGTATCAAAGAGGTCGCAGAGGTTCAGCAGCATGGATTCGGCATAGTAGTTGTCGCTGTTCTTCATCATACGCTGCAGCACATCCCGTATGGGCGTGGAGAGTGCCGTCAACTCCTGACCGCGCAGCTCCCGCCGGTGGGCTATGGTGCCGAACGGATTGGCCTGCGAGAAGGTCACCCCGTTGTCCGACAGCGACTGATAGAGTGACGAAGCAAAAGCCTTCGAGGGATGCCTTGCCCAGAACCAGGCTGCATCGGCCGTCAGCTCCTTCTGCGGTTCGTAGCAGTACACGCCGCCGTCGATGGAGTCGATGCCCATCGACATCACCTTGCCCGCCACAAAGTCCACGGCTGTCTTGTCCAGCGTCGGGTCGAAGCCACCCCACACGTAGACGTTGCCTTTCCAATAAGGCCGCTCCAGGCGTTCCACCTCCACCGTGTCAGTCTGTACCTCGCCCGTCTCCAGCGTGTCGCGTCTCAGCTCGTAGCGTGGTATCTCGTCCACGGCCTCCTCACCGTCCAGGTAGACAGACGTATTGAAATGGTAATCCACTCCTCGGTCGGCCAATGCCGCGATGGAGACGAAGAGCTTCTGGTTGCTGGCAGGTATGTACATGTCACGTGCATTGTACGAGAAGATAGCCGAGTCGGCCGTCAGGTCGTAGACGTGAACGCCCACACGGTAGTTGCGGGTTACCGTACGGGTCACCCGACGCGCCTTTCGCCCACGTCCCTTCCGGGTCGTAACCCGCGTGATGCGATGGTTCTGCAAGGTCTGGTTCAGGCGTTGGCGCAGCACGTAGAGCCAGCGTTCATCGGGCGTCATACCGGCCAGCTGCTCCGCTTCGTTCAGCACCAGCGTGTCGCCTGCCACCTCCTCTTCATCGTCACCCACGGCTTCCTCGCCGGCTGGCAACGAGAAGTCGTCCTCCTGTGCATGGCCTCCCACGGTCCAGAGGAGACAGCAAAGGACCATCAAGTACTTCATAATTCGTTCCAGTTTCATATTGCAAAAGTAATGCAAAAAAATGAGAATGCCAAAGTTAGCGTGCAGATTGGGGCTGCGAAACCGCTTTTTAACACGAATTATGGCGATTGTCACACATTATGCGCCTTACGTGAAGGCTTATTCGCTTTTTTTTAGTATTTTTGCAACGCAACGCTTCAACTTCGTGCCCCTTGATTCACAAAACACATATTATAATATATTATGAGAAAAATAGTTCTTCTGGCCATACTGACCCTCGTCTCGGCAATGACCCTCGCCCAAAAGGCTCGCCCCAAGGTGGCCGTGGTACTGTCGGGGGGCGGTGCCAAGGGTGTAGCCCATGTCCGTGCCCTCAAGGTCATTGAGGAGGCCGGCATCCCTATCGACATGGTGGTAGGTACCAGCATGGGGTCGCTCGTGGGCGGACTATATGCCTCGGGCTACACCACCCATCAGCTGGACAGCATCGTGAGCACGATGAACTGGATGGACCTGCTCACCGACAAGGTGGACCGCAGCCAGCGCGACCTGGCCTTCAAGCAGAAGACGGAGAACTTCCTCTTACATACCACGTTCGAAAAGTCACCCTTTGAGGTACTCGAGGGCGGGTTCCTCAAGGGCAACAGCGTGTCGTACCTCCTGAGCGAGCTGACGGCCGACCATCTCGCCCCCATGGATTTCAACGACCTGCCCATACCGTTTGCCTGCGTGGCCACGGACATCACAAAGAACAAGGAGGTGGTGCTCCACCACGGCATCCTGGCCGAAGCACTCCGCTCGAGCATGGCCATCCCCGGTGTCTTCCCCCCGGTCAAGCTCGACAGCATGGTGCTCGTGGACGGTGGCCTCAAGAACAACTACCCCGTCGACGTGGCACGCCAGATGGGTGCCGACTATGTCATCGGTGTCAGTGTGTCATCCGAAGGCATTCAGTACGACAAACTCAACTCCACGCTCAACGTGCTTCTTCAGGTACTCGATGTGGTGTGCCTCAACAAGGTGGAGGACAACATCGACCAGTCAGACGTGTACATGCATGTGAACGTCAAGGGATACTCGTCGGCCAGTTTCAACTCACAGGCCGTAGACACGCTGCTCGTACATGGCGAGCAGGCTGCCCGCAACAAGTGGGAACAACTCATGGACCTGCGCGACAAGCTGGCGCAGTACGGCCCGCTGCCCAAACCCAACCGCAAGCCAAAGGAGATTCACATAGACTACGACCATTTCACGCCCCCCTCCAGCATCTACAGCAACCGTCGCAAGGCAAGCTTCATCGGCATCGGTGCCCGTTTTGACAACGAGGAACTGGCCTCGCTGCTCGTGGGAGGTGAGTACGAGTTCAATCCCAACAATCACCTTCACGTGGGCCTCAACGCCCGACTGGGCAAGCGTATCGATGTCAATGCGTACGTAGGAATGTCGCCCTGGAAGAAGTGGAATGTTGACCTACGCTACCGCTTCTCGTACTACCAGACCAAGCTCCGCAACGAAGCCTACGAGACGGCCAACCTGGAGTATAGCAAGAACAGAATCCTGCTCGAGTTCTCACGTTCCTGGAGGCAGTTCCGTTTCAACTTTGGAGGCCAGTTCTCGTACATCACGTACCATAACGTTTTCACCGACGAGACGTGGGATGCCCTGCGCGAATATGCCAACGACGAACGTGCCGTGCTCTATTTCACCACACTCCAGTTTGACAATCAGGACAAGCGACTGTTGCCTACACGAGGCATGAAGTGGCACCTGCGCTACAACTACATCACCGACAACGGCTACGGTTTCAATCATGGCGGTGGCGTGAACGTGGTCGAGGGGTACTGGCACATGGCATTGCCCCTCACGCGTACCACTATCCTCTCGCCCTCCGTCGAAGGCCGTTTCATACAGAACAACAACACGCTCATCAGCAACTTCAACTTCATTGGCGGCATCAACACCTACGGCCACTACATCACCCAGCAAATGTCGTTTGCGGGTATCAACTACTACATGCTGGCCCCCAACACGAGCCTCATCGGTGGCCTGAACCTGCGCCAGCACATCACCACCAACAACTACGTCTTTGGCCAGGCCAACTACCTTTTCGGCACCAGCCAAAGCATCAACAAGCTCTTTAGCGACACGCACTATTTCGGTGCCGCCATCGGGTACGGCTACAAATCGCCTATCGGCCCGGTTGAGTTAAACCTCAACTGGAGTAACGTCACCAAGAAACTGGGCTGCTTCCTCAACATTGGCTATATGTTCTAATTTTAAAGGTAGTAAAAGGGGAGTAAAAAGGGAGTAAAAAGGGAGTAAAAAGGAAGTAAAAAGGAAGTAAAAAGGAAGATAAGCACAACCACAGCATGAGAGTAGCCATCATTGGAGGAGGAGCCGCAGGCTTTTTCCTCGCCATACAACTGAAGACCCAGCGCCCCGACCTCGACGTGACAATCCTCGAGCGGCAGCGACGTGTGCTGGCCAAAGTCGAGATATCCGGAGGCGGACGATGCAACTGCACCAACTCCTTCCGTGACGTCACCGACCTTGCTCAGGTCTATCCACGTGGCTCCCGACTCCTCAAGCGTCTCTTCCGTCAGTTCGACCATCATGATGCCATGGCTTGGTTCGAGGAGCATGGTGTGCCCCTCGTGGTGCAGGACGACCAGTGCGTCTTTCCCGAAGCACAGGACAGCCATGCCATCATCAACTGCTTTCTGCACGAATGCCAGCGGCTCGGTGTCCACATACGCACAGGGGGCGACGGCTTCCACGAAGCATTCTACACGCACGACGGACACGAGGGTACGTCTGCCTACGACTGTGTGGCCATTACCACGGGCGGCATGAAGGGAGCCACGCTGCCACCCTGGCTGACCGAGCGACTCACTGTCGAAGCACCGCTTCCCTCCCTCTTCACCTTCAAGATCAACGACCCGGCACTGCTGGCTCTGATGGGCACGGTGGTGGAGGATGCCACGGCCAGTCTGCCCGGCACGAAATGGCGCACGTCGGGGCCGCTGCTCATCACCCACTGGGGCATGAGTGGACCAGCCATCCTCAAACTTTCCAGTCATGCCGCCCGCCATCTGGCCGAACACCAATACCAGGTCCCACTGGCCATCAACTGGACAGGCGAAAGCAATACGGACCGTGTACGCGAAGAATTGCTCGACATCATACGCTTCAATCCGCAGCGACAGATGGCCAGCATACGCCCCTACGACCTTCCGCGCCGTCTTTGGGACTACCTTGTGGCCAAGCTGGCACTCTCCCCCACCCTGCGTTGGGCCGAGTTAGGCAAGAAGAACCTCAACCGCCTCACCGAACTACTCACCAACGACCTCTACCAGATAGCGGGACGCGGTACGAACAAGGACGAGTTTGTCACTTGTGGTGGCATCTCCCTCACCTGTGTGGACAGCCACACACTGGAGCTCAAGCAACCAGACGTCACCACCGCCCCACCTCATCGTCCACGCATCTTCCTGGCTGGCGAAGTGCTCGACATCGACGGCATCACGGGTGGCTTCAACTTCCAGGCAGCCTGGACCACAGCCTATGCTGCGGCCAAGGGCATTGCAGAGGCAACAAAAGTTGAACTGTAAAAGCACAAAAACAGAAGGAAAGCTGAAGGGACAAACAGAAAGCATAACATTCAAAAAGTAACATACAATATGGCAGAGCATAACAATACAGGCCGACAGGGAGAAGACCGGGCGGCACAGCACCTCTTGGACGAGGGTTACCAGATTATCAGCCGCAACTGGCACAATCGGGGACGCAAGGAGCTGGACATCGTGGCCACGAAGGACAACGTCCTGGTATTCGTCGAAGTCAAGACACGCCGTCCAGGTTCGATGAGCGACCCGCTCAAGGCTGTGGACGGACGCAAGCAGCATCGGCTGGTGCTGGCAGCCAACTCGTTCATCCTGCAGCACCGCATCGACATGAACGTCCGCTTTGACATCATCACCATCATGGGAGCCGAGATACAGCACATCGAAAATGCTTTCGTGCCATCTGCAACATACTATTAAATAGTAATTAAGATAAAGGGGAAACCCAATAGTCAGAACTCAAATTCATCACAATTCCCATGCTACACATCCATCTCACCACAGTAGACTCGACGAACAACTTCGTGCACAACTTCCATCCCGAGCAAGAGGAAGACATCACACTCGTGACGGCAGACTTCCAGACGGCCGGACGCGGACAGCGCGGCAACTCATGGGAGTCAGAAGAAGGAAAGAACGTGGTATACAGCCTGTTGGTTCACCCTCGCAACACGCGTCCCTCACAGATGTTCTACATTTCCGAGGTGGCGGCACTGAGTGTGTGCGAGGCACTGGAGGAGGTACTGGGAGAGGAATGCACGGTGAAGTGGCCCAACGACATCTATCATGGGAACAGGAAGATTGCAGGCATCCTCATCGAGACCGACATCATGGGCGGACGCATAGAGAATGCCATCATCGGAGTGGGAGTGAACGTGAACCAACGCGAGTTCCGCAGCGACGCCCCCAACCCGGTTTCCGTCTACCAATTATGCGGACACGAAACGGAGAGGGAACGGGTGATGAAGCTCATCATGGAGCGTTTCGGACTATTGTACAGCCAACTGGAACGGGGGGAGTTTGCAGAGTTGCATACCCGCTACAAGGCACACCTGTTCCGTCGGGACGGAATGTACCGATACAAGGACGAGGAAGGATATTTTGAAGCACGTATCGTGGACATAGAGCCCACGGGACACCTGCTCCTTGAAGATGCAGGGGGGGGAATGCGACGCTATGCCTTCAAGGAGGTTAGCTTCGTGATTTGAGAGAGGAAATGGAAAGCCCTACGGCCTTCCTGAAAGATATTTTCTGAACATTTTTCGGGCCTCCTCAACGGTATCGCCTTCGGGGTGCGGACTGTAGAGGACACGCGGCTTACGGGCACCCGTCACACCCTTGCTGCCGGCTCCCCAAGGGGCTCCCGTTTCGTGCGCCCAGTTCCATTCGCTGTAGAACCAGCCATGGGGTGGAGCCTGAAGTCCGTGGCTGAAGTAGTACTGCCATCGAGGGTAATAGTAGTCGCGAAGGAGGCCCTGCCAGGAGCGGTAGCTGTAGTCGCGCAACTGCCCACCTTCGCTCTGTGCCTTGTCGCCCCAGGTAGTGATGAGCGTACGGGCATTCTCCAGCTCGAACCAGTCGGGAGTTGCCGTGACGGCACCCTTCACCTCGCGAGCCGCCTCACGAGCCGTCTGTGTCCAGTTGCCCAGTCGGAACATGCGGTGCGTACCCTTGAAGGTATCCATGTCCAGCATCAGTTGCAGGAACGAGCGGCATAGCGTATCGTAACGGGAGGCATTGCCACTCTCATGGGCCTGACGAATGTCCTGTAAGAGGGTGTATGCATAGTCGGCCATGACCTGGCTGCCCACCTCAATAAGGTCGTAGCGGTAGTTGCTGCCCTCCAGGTTTTCGCTCTCGTCCAACAGGAGACGGAAGGCCTCGACCAACAGCTGGCGACGGGCCGGGGTATAGGTCCCTGACACATGACCGATGGTACGGCCCCATGCACTGGCCGGACGCCCCTCCAGATTGGGACGCGCTGCCCACACATCCTCTATCGGGCCTTGCGTACCCTCGTCACCGAAGGCAAGGGCACTCTGACGTATGAGTTCCCAGGCTTTCCGGGCTTGCTCGTTCGGCTTGCCATAACGGCTCAGTACGTATCCCCCCAGCCACGCAGCCATGTCGGGCTGCCCTGTCATCCATGGCAATTCGTACAGCAGGTCGTACACCACAGGCACACTCTCGATGGCCTCGGGTGCCACACCGATGCCCCGTATGCTGGGATAACGATTTCGGTAGTGGAAATAGTTGGCCGCCATATTGTCCAGACGTCCCATGAAGCCGCTGCGCCCTCCGAAGTTGGGGATGGCACAGAAAACGGCCTGTTGGGGAGCATAACCCGCATAGTGGTCGAAAGCCGGACGACCGTCGCTGAAAAGGTCGAGCACGATGAGTCGGCCGGCCGGCACAGCCTTCAGACTCGTAGCCTGATAATCTGCCCACTGCCATTGCTGGATGACCCATTGTGTGTTCTCACCACAGTTGTCGTTCATGGCATCGTAGACGGCACGGTAGCCCTCGCGGTAACGACCGCTCTGTATGGTGCCGCCCTCATGGAAGGGGTCCATCGAATAGTATTTCGACACGCCTAACACATCGTGCAGATGCTTGTAGTAACAGCGTGCCACTGCCGCAAAATCCTCGCCCGTGGGGTCAAGGATGGCCGGCCGCTGGAACCCGCACCACAGATTGGCAGCCTCTACAGCCATGCCCGTTCGCGCCTCAAAATTGCTGGGCACCATGCCACTGAAACCGGGCAGCACGGGGTGCATGCCCAGGGCACGCTCACGGTCACAGATTCTGCGACCCAGCGAAGCCTGACGACGGAACCATGCATTGTCGTGCGTGCCGCCCCACCCTTCCAGGTTGTTCATGCCCCACCATGCAATGTAGGCCGGGCCGGCCACGAAGTCCTCGGCCTCGTCTTCGCTATAGCCATAGTCCTGCATCAGCAGATCGCGCCACACGGCTTCCAGGCCAACAATCTGCAAGGGCATGTTGATGCCGTGCAGCGCCATCCAGTCAATCTCCTGCTCCCAACGCTTCCATGTCCAGGTAGCCATCGAGTAGCAAAACGTACAGTAGTTCAGGTAGTAGCGGTAGTCGGCCGCGCACACATGTTCCTCTGCAGCCACTGGTACGGGCAACGGTACATGACACAAGTCGACGTTAAGTTGGTTCCAGCACACATTGACGCGCGCATAGTGGTTCAGATACCATCCCACACCTGCGGTGACGGCACTCATGCTGCTGCCCACGACGCAGGGTTTCCCGTTCTGTGACGTTATGATAAAACGCTCTTGTCCGTCGCGCACCAGCTGCTCGTCCAGACACGTCACGATGCGCCCACTTGTCCCCCGTCCTCCCACACGGTCAAGCAGTTCGCGCACAGCCCGAGGATTCTCCACCGTCCTGGCATGCATGCCCACAGTAAAGCAGAGAAGTATGAGCAAGCCCACAAGATGGAACCTGCTCATACTCCCAGCACCAAATTGCCACGATCGCATGGTCGGGCCCTATTTCAATTATGAACGAGCGTACCGATTTCCTCGCCCTCCATGACACGTTTCAGGTTGCCAAGGATATCCATGTTGAAGACGTAGATGGGCAAGTTGTTCTGCATGCACATGGCTGTGGCAGTGATGTCCATGACCTTCAGGCCTTTGGCAATGACATCCTGGTACGTAATCTCCTGGAACTTCGTCGCAGTGGGATCCTTCTCGGGATCGGCCGTGTAGACACCGTCCACGCGGGTGCCCTTGAGCATGACGTCGGCCTCAATCTCGATGCCGCGCAGGCTGCTGCCCGTGTCGGTGGTGAAGTAAGGACTGCCCGTACCGGCACTCATGATGACCACCTCTCCCTGTTCCATAGCCTCGATGGCCTTCCACTTGGTGTAGAACTCCCCGATGGGTTCCATACGGATGGCGGTGAGGACACGGTTCTTCTGACCGATGGCACCGAGGGCGCTGCTGAGAGCCAACGAGTTGATGACGGTGGCGCACATACCCATCTGGTCACCCTTCACACGGTCAAAGCCATTGCCTGCTCCGGTGAGGCCACGGAAGATGTTGCCGCCACCGATGACGATGCCAATCTGCACACCCATCTGGGCAATCTCCTTGATCTGTTGGGCATACTGGTTGAGACGTTCCACATTGATGCCCTGCTTCTGTTCGCCGGCAAGGCTCTCGCCACTGAGTTTGAGTAGTATTCTTTTGAATTTCATTTTGCTTGACGTTTAATGTTATTGATTCGAACTATCGAATTATCGAATTATCGAGTCTTCGTTCTTTCGATGCTTGATTATCCCACATTACTGCGTAATGACAGCATTGACGGTACCGGCATTGAGCTTATAGGTGCCGCCCACCTTGATGCCACGGCTCTTCTTGCCCGTATTGAGAACGGTGGTGGTGCCACCATCGACAGTGAGATTGCCGTCCACCTTGACACCCATGCAACGATGAGGATCCTGGGTGCACTCAGCCAGCGTACAGAGTCCGCCATCGGCTGTGATGAGGATTGAGGTGGCATTGTCAGTCTCGCTGATGTACATGTTGCCATCAAGCTGAATGCCACGGCTGCCGTCGCCCTGCGCCTTGATAGTGAGGCTGCCACCGCTGATGCTTACATCGACGTCGGCCTTGATGCCCTTACAGTCCTCGTGGACTATAACAGCAGTAAGGTTGCCGCCCTTGATAATGACATTACCGTTGTTTTCCTCGTTGGGGTCGGGCGTCTTGCCATCGGCAAGCATGAGCGCCTCGACCTGGATGCCATCGGCTGCCGTGTTGGCGTCGATATTCACGGTACCACCGTTCATCTGGAAGTACTGCCCCACGTGGATGGCGTCGCTGGCGGCCTTGAGGATGTGGATGGCACCGGTCGACTTCTTCAGCTGCAGGTACTCCTTGGTGGCAATGGCGTGACGGGCATTTCCGGTGACAGACAACGAGCCCGCTCCCTCAATCTCCAGGTGTCCCTTGCAGTAGAGGCATGCCTTCTGCGCCCCTGCAGCAGCATCGGCCAGCACGTTGTCGGTGCCCGGAACAAGCAGGAGGGCATTGCGCTTGCCACACTGTATGTCGAGCGGACTTCCCTTCTGACTCGTCAGGTGCAGTCCGTCGAGCACGAAGGTGGCCTTGTAACTGCCATTATAGGTAAGGCTGCCGTTGTCACTGGTGCCGGAGAGGATGATCTCGCACTCGTTACTGGTGTTACGATTGGTAATAACGACATCGGCACCGCTGACGGTTGCGGTAACGTCGACCGCCACAGAAGCAGGGATGCTAACCGTAGCACTGTTACCGTTGTAGGTCACGTTGACTTGTGGCACGATGACAAGGCTGTCGATGGAGGACATCAGATAGTCGGTGCCATGGATACGGATGTGGTCGCCACTGACCGTCATGTCGCCCGCCTCGGTGAGGCTGACCACCTTATCCTGTCCAGCCTGCCAGATGCGCATCTTGTTTTGGGCCGACATGCCAGCCGAGAGAGCCAAAGCCGAGAGAAATATGATAAACTTCTTCATATCCTTATTTACTGATCTTAATGGTTCGGTTGCCAAGGTTGACGATATAGATGCCAGCAGGCAGGCTGCCCAGGCCGATGCTGGCACTGCCATCGACATAGGCCATACGCTGGAGGTTTCCGGCAGCATTGTAGATGCGCAAGAGGCCCTTTCCGCAGGCCTCAAGCCTGTCGTCCGAGAGGGCCAGTCCCTCGGCCTTGAGGGGCAGACGTTCGATGGCGGTGGGAGCATCGGCGAAGAACATCTTCAGCATCTCGCCTTGGGGGAAGGTGACCTGTCCCTCGCTGGTGGTGACCACCACGAGCTTCTGCTGCATGTCGAAGGTAATCTTCTGTATGGTGGCCAATTCGATGCTCTGCTCGGCACCGGTGGTGGCCACGGTAAGGTATTTGTAGTCCTGCGCCACCGCAGAGGCAGAAGCCAGGAATACAAGGAATGATAAAAACAATTTTTTCATACAATAAGTTTACTGTTCTAAAATTCAAATCCATACCCTACGGATACGGCATGCTGACGCGCATTGCCGTCATCAGTCTCACACGTAAAGACGTAGGCAGCCATCACACTGTGATGCTTGCTTATCTTATACTCCGTACCAGCCATGGCACGCACCTTGTGCAGCGACATGGCGTCGGTAAGACTGTTCTGGAACTCCACGCTGACGAAGGGGGTCCAGTCACAACGCTTGCGGTCGTATTCCAGCTTCAGGCGGCTGCGAAGGTAGTGCGAGTCGGAACCGTCGTAATGCTTCACGTCCCACTTCTCGGATATCTCGGGATCGTCATACTTGTAAACGGGCTGTCCGTCGACAAAGTCCACGAGATGGGCTTCGCCCGGAATCTCACGGTACTTCAGGCGTTCCACATCCTTGGCCGCGGTGTGTGTGAACTGGTAGCGCTCGCGCACCGAGATGCGCAGCCACTTCCACAGCTTGACGCCCGCATTCAGTTCGAAGGAGGCGCGATGCCGAGGCGTCCAGTATCGCTTATAGTAGTTGTAGCCGGTCGTCCATTCGTCATCGTCGTCCGGATCCTTGTACTTGGTCTTGTCGGACGTGTACTTGTCGAGAAGACTGTAGGAAGCTCCCAGCTTGAGATACTTATTGAGACGATAGTCCAGCTCCACACCGACCGACCAACGGTCGACCTTGCTGACATTATCCTCGGTGCGCAGTTCGGCCTCAACGCCCACGCTCCAGTTGCGCGGCAGGTTCTTCGACACGCTCACACCGGTCCACACACCAAAGTCATCGTCTCCGCCTGCCCACATGGTGAGGGGCAGTGTCAGGAGCAGTCCCACAAGAAGCTTCTTTCTCATGTCAGTGTCCTATATGAGTATTGTTAATTTTCACTGAATTTACTTCGCACGAGGCAGGCGTGTCACGTTGGACATGCTGCTACCCTGGTCCATAGGCTCATCGTAGAAGATGCGCAGCAGGACGCTGTCCTTCAGGAAGTCCACCGTACCCACCTCGACCGAAAGAATCTTCAGGCCGGTACGCTTCTCCAGGTCTGCCTTCAGCTCGTCGCGCTTGTCGGGAGCAATGAGGTTGACGTTGTCGTACTTGATGTACTTCGAGCACGAGTCACTGATAATCTTGCTCGACTCGAACAGCCAGGCCAGGAAGATGAAGAAACAGTTGGCCAGCGTCAGCGAGAAGATGTTCTCCCAGTGCAGCTTGACCACCATGGCATTGACCACGCTGGTAGAGACGAGCATGAAGAGGTAGGTCATCTCACGGATGGGGATGGCCTCGGTACGGTAGCGGATGATGCCGAAGATGGCAAAGAGACCCAGGGCCGCACCCGTCTTCATCTTCGAGCCCTCCATGAGACTGACGAGCAGGAAGATGCTCATGGCCATGATGATGAAGATGAAGAGATAGTCGCGACGCTTGCTCTTGGGGTAATAGAAGCAGCGGGCGATGATGCCAACCATGGCAAAGTTAATCACAAGGCGGATGAGCAAGGAATAGAAGTCATCCATGTGACCCCATCCAAGACCGAGGAAGGTATTCGTTACGGCTTCCTCTGCATTTAACAACAGATCTTCTTCCATACTGTTTTTATTTTGTTTTAATTAGTTAGTATTTCAACTGACGATTCCCCCACTCTAAACTTTTTATCTCAAAGCTCTCAACTCAACTTTTATCTTTTAACTTTTAACTTTTAACTTTTAACTTTTAACTTTTAACTTTTAACTTTTAACTCCCTCCGTGTCCCGCCTGCAGGGGGAACCCGATGAGATGGGCAATCTTGTTGAGCTTGGGTTTGAAGAGGTTGTGCTTCAGCCCTCCGTTGGTCAGCACACTGCCGATGCAGTATTTGCTGAAACCGCTCGGCTTGATGCGCAGCTGGCGCAGGATGTCGAGGACGGGGCTGTACACGTTGCCGTCGCGCTTCAGTTCCACGATGACGAGGTCACCGGTATCGACGTCCTCGCCCGTCTCGAAGTTGTGGAAGCAAACATCGAAGTCGATGGTCAGGCGCTCCGTCTTGGCATAATTGACGAGGGTGATGCGGTGGAAGTTGTTCTGCACCGTCTCGTGTATCTCGCTCGGGGCACGGTGAACGCGCTCCATCAGGAAGTCGGCCGACTCCGCTATCTGTCCCTGTCCGGGCACCTCCACGCGCTTCTTCTTCGTGCGGCCGTGGTTGTTCTTGGTCTTCACCTCGAGGAAGGTTACACCACTATCCATATACGTGCGCACGCGCACCTTCTGGCGCGGAGCCCGTCCGTTGTGGTGCTGCATGTAATAGTCATGGTCTGCAGTGTCCCAGTAGGTAGTGCGGTAAGCCGCAATCTTGCTGCCGGCATTGAACTGCGCATAGTATTTCCCCTCGGCCAGCGCGAGCAGGTCGGCCAGGCGAGCCTTGTTCGTCACGAACTTCTTGTCCGTGCGATTCATCAGCCGGATGGACGACATCTCCTCGAGCGTGATGGGAGCCAGCTTGTCCAACAGTACGTTTATTCGGCTATCAATGTCCATTTCTTTATGTTGTTTCTCACGATTATGCCGCAAATATACAAAAAAAAACGGATAATAGTCCTATTTTCTTGCAAAATTGAAATAAAAGACCTACTTTTGTGATAGAAACAATAAGAAAAAACGAAATTAACAAAAAAAACAGCTTTATGATTGACGTAAAAGAAACCCTCGGCCTGGCTGAGGAGAAAATGGAAGAAGCCGTGATGTATCTCGAGGAGGCACTCGCACACATCCGCGCAGGCAAGGCCAACGTAAAGATACTGGATGGCGTACGCGTGGACAGCTACGGAAGCCTCGTGCCCATCAACAACGTGGCCAGTGTGACCACCCCCGATGCACGCACCATCGCCATCAAGCCCTGGGACAAGAACATGTTCCGAGCCATCGAGAAGGCCATCATGGACAGCAGCGTGGGCATCACGCCCGAGAACAACGGTGAGATCATCCGTCTCGGCATCCCTCCCTTGACCGAGGAGCGCCGTAAGGCACTCGCCAAGCAGTGCAAGGGCGAGGCCGAGCAGGCAAAGGTAAGCGTGCGCAACAGCCGTCGCGACATCATAGAGAAGCTGAAGAAGGGCATCAAGGACGGACTCTCCGAGGACCTCGAGAAGGATGCAGAGGCCGACCTGCAGAAGATGCACGACCGCTACATCAAGAAGGTGGACGAGCTCTACGCCGCCAAGGAGAAGGAAATCATGACCGTCTGAAAAAAGTGACAGGAACCATCATCAAGAACACAGGAAGTTGGTACGTCGTCCGCACGGACGACGGCCAACTTTTTGATTGCAAGGTAAAGGGCAACTTCCGCCTCAAGGGCATACGCAGCACCAACCCCGTGGCCGTGGGCGACCACGTGCGCATCGTCCAGCAGCCCGATGGCGTGACCGCCCTCATCGAGAACATCGAGGACCGCCGCAACTACGTCATCCGCAAGGCATCCAACCTCTCCAAGCAGAGCCACATCATTGCCGCCAACGTCGACGTGGCACTCCTCGTCGTCACCATCGCCCACCCCGAGACATCCACCACCTTCATCGACCGATTCCTCGCCTCCACCGAGGCCTACCGCGTGCCCGTCAGCCTCGTCTTCAACAAGATAGACCTCCTCGACGAGGACGAACAGCGCACCCTCGAGGCGGTCATCCACCTCTACGAGTCCATCGGCTACCCCTGCCATCGCATCTCTGCCCACACCGGGCAGGGCGTCGACCAGTTGTGCGACGCCATACGCGACAAGGTGACCCTCCTCAGCGGCAACAGCGGCGTGGGCAAGAGCACTCTCCTCAACCGACTCATCCCCGACGCACAGGCCCGCACGGCAGAGATCAGCGCGGCGCATGACACAGGTCAGCACACCACCACCTTCAGCCAGCTCTTCGACCTCCCCGGCGGAGGCAGCATCATCGACACCCCCGGCATCAAGGGCTTCGGCACCTTCGACATGGAGCGTGCCGAGGTCAGCCATTACTTCCGCGACATCTTCCAGGTCGCCAGCCAGTGCCGCTTCGGCGACTGCACCCACACCCACGAACCCGGCTGTGCCGTCCTCACCGCTGTCGACGACCACCGCATCGCCCTCTCCCGCTACCAGAGCTACCTCTCCATGCTCGACGACAAGGACGAGACAAAGTACCGACAGGGTTACTGATTCGCCACGGTTTCATCGAGCCTCTCAGGACGACCGCACCCCCGCAATACACGAGAAAAGCTCATCGATATACGTACCGTCGGCCTGGAATAAAGACTGTGACTATAGAATAAATCAAGCTGCAAAAATATAGGGAACGATATACGATTAGGCACAGAATGTTTTTTTTGAAACGCACTTTTGGCGACGGCCAAAAGTGCGTTCGATTATCAGTTCGTGCCAAATAGTATATCATCGCCAAAATATAATCCGTTTTCCAGTACGACAAAACTATTATCCGAAGTGTACTTTCTTTCGTGAGTTCTGACCGTTTCTTGCAGAAAAGGTTGTTTCAGCCACAAACAAAAAAAAATACCAGATTGGTTCTGGGGATTACTCCCTTAGCCAATCTGGCATTTTCTGTTATTCGCAATTACTTCTGTGTAGGCTCATGTGTGGAGGATGTCACCTCACACCTTATGCGCCATCTATCGTATCATCCGACCTTGCGTACATGAAGTTCTGACACAATCCTCATGACCGTTTCGGAGGTGCTAGATATGATGAATTTGCCACTCACATTGAGTTGCACCGGGGCAAGTATAGTGCCGAGGAAATCTATGCCCTTCTGGGCTCGGCTGTGCGCTGGATGCGTGAGATGCTGCTGGATGGCCGCATGATTTGCCAGGGCGAGCAGGGATCGTTCTACCTGTCGACAACGTAGAAAGGAACAAAGACGATCGAGGAGTTTATACCTGCCCGCATCAAGCAACAGAACGTAAGATGGACACCAGGGAAGAAGTTTAACAATCTAGTGGGCGAAGGGGTTATAGAACTTTACTCGCCCCAGATGAAACCTTTCCTATCTATTGTTGGTATATCTGTTGTTGGTATATCATCATCTTCTACTACTACTTTTCCTCTGCCAAGAATCTCTGTCGATGTACAGAGAATGTCCGAGGAGTCAAGGTTTACCACTTTGATTTGGGGCTGCATATATTCTTTCTTATTCATAGTTGTCATTGCTTACTTTACCATTATCTTGACTTCGTCGAGCTCAACTACGCTCGACAATAATCAAATAAATTTGTTATTATTCTTACTTAACGATGACCTTTCTTGTTTCACCATTATTAGTCTTGATGATGTTCAAGCCCTTCTGGAGTCCTGGCATACGACGGCCGTTGATGTCGTAGTATTCCACCTCACCCTCAGTGAGAGCCTTAATGGTCTCAACGGCAGAGATGATTGTATCTTCGTCCGAGATTGCGATGCTTAGAGCCTTGGCATTGCTTGGTATTGATGACGCTATCCACGCGCGGAATGGTGCAAGCTTAATACCATAGACACCCGTTTGAGAGCGTAGGTCATCCAACCACCAGAACTTGTTGTTGGCGATGATGTAGCCAGTACCGTCGAGAGTGGTTGTCTCGTATGTGCCTTGCAGAGTCAGCGAACCACAGTTGCTTACATTTTGTGGAGCAGTAGCAAAGGTAGTGTTACCCTGTGCGATGCTGATACCCGATTCTTCTCCACGACGGACAAGTGCCGGTGTGCCAGCGGCAAGTGTACCTGTTACCTTCTGGACGGTGAGGATTCCTTCTGATTCATCATAGCTTGCCAGTGTATAGAACTCATAATCATCGTCCTCGTCCGTTGTCACGCTGAATGGCAGACAGATGGTGCCCCATTCGTTGGGCATCTCGCGACCATAGTTTGCCTTATCAGCGGTGAAAGGTATGGAAGTTTCGAAGGCATCCTGGCAGTCTGTCAGCACGATATTCCTGGCCTTCCAACTGTCGCCGTCGTTATATATAAAGTTTGTGGGGACAGATGATTCTGGGATGTGTGTTTCTACATCATCCTCAACATCCACAAAACTGTATGTGTCAGGAATCTGAGCAACAACGTTTACGCCCGAACCTGTAGTAGTGCAATTCACCACACGGTTGGCGAGCAATGCAACAGCTCCATTATCATAACTGCCTTTTTCTATGCTTAACCCAGAAAGATTATATACCGTTTTTATATGGGCGTTAAAAAAAGCATACCTACCGATGTCGGTCACCGATTTTCCCATAACTAAGCTGGTGAGGTTGGTGCAATAATAGAAAGCATCTTCACCTATGCTTCTTACCGAATTAGGTATGGTCAAACTGGGGAAGCTGCATTTATAGAAGGCCATATAACCGATGCTGGTCACAGAATTGCCGAGGGTCAGGCTGGCGAGTTTACTGCACCAACCGAAAGCCTTGGTACCGATGCTGGTCACAGAATTGGGGATGGTTACGCTGGTAAGGTTGGTACAGTCTTCGAAAGCACTTATACCGATGCTGGTCACAGAATTACCGATGGTCAGGCTAGTGAGACCACTGCAATCATTAAAGGCAGAATTACCGATGCTGGTCACAGAATTGGGAATAACCACGCTGGTGAGGCCACTGCAACTCATAAAGGCAGAGTTACCGATAATGGTCAAAGAATTGGGGAAGGTAATACTTGTAATAGTATTGTTAGACTTGAAGGCATTGTCTGCGATTTGCAAAACCCCTTCTGGAATATCGACCTCAGTCAAACCTGGAACATAACTGGCAACAATGGTTTTGTCGTAATCTTTATAGTAAATGCCGTCTTGTAACGCACCATAATGATGTATCGCACCCCAAGAGCTCCCAGTTGCACTACCACCATAAATAACAATTGGCACGCCGTCGAAAGCATACTGACCGATGCTTGTTACCGAATTAGGTATGGTCAGGCTGGGGAGGCTGACGCATCCATCGAAAGCAAACTCACCGATGCTGGTCACGGAGTTGCCAATGGTCACGTCGGAAAGACTCCAGCATCCATCGAAAGTAAACTCACCGATGCTGGTCACAGAATTGGGGATGGTTACGCTGGTAAGACTCCTGCATCTTTGGAAAGCCCTATTGCCGATGCTGGTCACAGAATTGGGGATGGTTACGCTGGTAAGGTTGGTACATTCACAGAAAGCAAGATTATCGATGCTGGTCACAGAATTGGGAATTACAGCAGTGATGATATCTGAACGGTGGTTGAATGCAGTATTTCCTATAGCCGTCACTTGATATTTCACATTATTGTAATCTATCGTGCTGGGGATGGATAATTCATCAGTAGTCCCCCAATAGGAAATAGGCACTGATTTGTAACTATATTCTTCGCCATATATAGTTGCAGTGTGGCTTTCATCGTCAAATTCGTAATAAAGATTATAGGTACTTTCCTGAATATTCTTAAACCAAGACCAGAAACCGGCGTTCTTGTAGGCATCGACACTACCATGAGGCACATATAAAGGAAAATCTTTATCCTCATAATCAAATGTTCCAAATTCTGTTGTGGGAGCTTCCACCGCCTTAATGATAACGCTGGTGAGGTTGCAACCCGAGAAAGCAAAATTACCGATGTAGGTCACCGATTTGCCGATGGTCACACTGGTAAGACCGCATCCAGCGAAAGCATTATCACCGATTCTTGTCACCGAATTAGGTATCAACACACTGGTGAGACCCTTTACATCTTCGAAAAGGCCTTTGTTGTTCTTGCGCATCAACTCTACCACAGAATAAGACTCATTGTTAAAAACCACAGACTCAGGGATTACGAGACTTCCACTAAGATCTGCATAACTGCTATCGTACACCGCGCCGCAGGTATGGTTGACGGCATCAATAATTTCGTAGTACAATGTCTTGTCAAGGTAGGTGTAGCTGAAGGTTGTTTGGCCCAATGAGGCTACCGAGCCGAGGGCAAAGAAGAAAAGAAATAGTACTTTTTTCATTGTTGTAATTATTTTTTTGTATTATTTGTTGCTATTGGGAAGTTGAATTCATGTCGAATAACGAGTGCGAATGTAAATATGCTGAAATGCTTTCTCATTGTTGTAATATTTTGTTATCATCTTTTTCTTCACATGTATCAGAAACCATACATACGCAAAACCGCCTGCCACGAGTGTCCTCCAGAGTCATTTCGTTGACTCTAAGAAGAACATCCGTAGCAGGCGCTATCGTATTCAGCCGCTTCGGCAATTGTTTGTGGTAGAGAAAGAATTACCCCCCGAATGGCTATACACAACCATGCCACCATCCGCTATGCAGCTGATGGCAGAAGATGTGGGTATGTGAGGGACTTGGGGCATGAGGTGCGATAAGTTGTTTATACGATTAGGGATTAACGATTATGCCGTCTTGCTAATTTCGTAGAGATATTCGGGGGCAAAGTCTGCACCATTCTGCCATTCAACAGTATTAAACTTCACGCTGAACTGCTTGAAAAACTCGATGTCTTTCAACGGCTCAAAAATCTCTCCTTTGAGCGAAGCGAGAAGATTGGCTATGCGCACCTCACCATTGTTGAAAAACAAACGGAGGCGATAACCATCCAAATATTCTGCTTTAGTTACTTCGAGAAACATAGGCTTCAGGTTATTTAAGTGGTTCAATCTCTTGAAAAGTGGGGCACCTTCCTGAGCGCGCTCCCAGTTCTGCATCAGTTCTTCACGATGAAGGTCAAGCCATTCAAGGATCATACGAAGAGCTCGACCTGGCATTTCTCCTTTCACCACGCTGTCTTTGATATTCACAATGATACGGTATTCGCCATACCATGCATGGAAATGAGGTGGCATGTGGTCATTATAATTCAACCAAATTAAGATTCCGTAAAAATCACTTATCTGTGTGGCATTGTTGTATGATATTTGCTCGTTTGTATGAGCCTCGCGTTTTGTCTTTCGCACACTTTTGCGTGCAACTCTCTTGCAAACGAGAGCAGAATCAAGCTTGCTTGTTATGCCGAGTGCAGCAGAGAGTCGCAGCCTTGGCTGCAAAGGTAACCATTTTCCTTCAATTATCGGCATTTCTGGGACACAAAGTGCTGAAAGAACGGCAATTTTAACACATTTCGGCGGAAATGAAGAGTAAAGTTGCCAGAATAGGCATAATTGGTTATGCGGAACAGGACAGGATGTTGACTAACTGTTTATCTGTCCTTTCTCTGCTATGCTATGAAAGCGTCACCCTTGTGCTATCGCATCCTTCGGACTCGCCTTCGGTCTCGCGACTTGTCTTTGACAAGTTCGGGATGCCGAGCGAGTTATTTCTGTTACCCAAAGTACAAAGAGAGCGACCTGGGCAAGAACCAATCAACCAACTTCGAGTTTGTTGACAAGGTTGAAGGCAAATGCTACATCACTCGTAAGACCAACGACGTCATTGCCTTTGCAAAGAGCGTACTCAAACAACTTGTCTAACCATTATGATGGAGCGTGTCATTATTGGCACGCTCCATCATCAGAGTCAGTTTGGTATAACATAAGTTATAAAGTTTTATAAAAAACGCTGATTTCAAGGGCATTTTTTTTAGTTTTTGAGAAAATTTTCATATCTTTGCAAAGCAAATGTTGTGCACTTTCACCACTGCAAGTATGAAAATATTCAATACAGCGGGTACTTGTCGCCCGAACGAACATTATATGGTGGACATCACCGAACGTTTGGAAATCATCCGTGGGATGGTTGCCAAGGGTGACTATTTCTGCATAAACCGTGGCAGGCAGTATGGCAAGACTACTACACTTGAGGCGATAAGTTATCATCTTTCGGATGAATACTGCGTTTTCAATATCAGTTTTGAAGGAGCAGACGACAGTTCCTTTGAAACGGCAGCTTCCTCTAACGCAAATTTTCTAAAGCGAATAAAACGTGAGTCTCGTATTGTAGATGGACAAATATATGATTATTTGAAATCAGTTTGTCCTCCTGGCTTGAATTCTATAGAAGACGTGGATTTCTCAGAGATGGTAGAAGAAATATGCACCATTTCATCAAAACCTATTGTTGTGCTGATTGACGAGGTTGACCAAGCTGGTAACAATCAAGGGTTTATTAAGTTTTTAGGCGGACTGAGAAACATGTATCTGAAACGTGAGTCTCACCCTACCTTCCAATCAGTCATCCTTGCCGGTGTCTATGACATCAAGAACCTAAAACTGAAGATGCGCAAGGAGGATGAACACCAGTACAATAGTCCTTGGAACATAGCGGTTCCTTTCGATGTGGATATGAGCCTTTCGGCAAAGGGCATTTCTGATATGCTCGCTGAATACAAGGCGGACCACAACCTGACGTTTGATGAAGTGTTTGTTGGTCAGATGATACGTGACTACACAGCTGGCTACCCATTCCTTGTGAGCCGTATCTGCCAGATTATTGATGCAGAACAATATTCATGGGACAAGGAAGGCATATTGAAAGCGACTCATGACCTTCTTGTCGAGCGCAACACACTGTTCGATGACATGGTTAAGAAACTTGACCAG